>NZ_JBMDJR010000023.1:0-49965 GCF_057809295.1 Pseudomonas sp. FG35
TCGTTAGCGGGAGGCGAATTCTACAGCGTTACACGCTGCTGTCAACACCTCTTTTCTCCGCTTTCGACCGAGAAGATCGAACCGTTGAAAGCACCCAACAAACCGGAACTTCCAACTCCTTCCAGGCTTCGATGAACTGAAGCGACCCACGCTCGAAACCTACTTAACTTATTGAATCTCAAGAAGTTTTCCGTTTCGACTGCGCCGGAAGTGGGGCGAATTATAGAGACTCAGAATCTGCCGTCAACCCTTATTTTCACAATTCTGTCATATCGGTCAAAAAAGCCCTGAAACGCGAAGGCCGACCTTGAAAGGTCGGCCTTCTTTGCACTGCCTTTCTACTTACAAGCTAGGGAATGCAAACTGCGAAGCCTCATGGCTCGCACGCTGCGGCCAGCGCTGGGTGATCGCCTTGCGACGGGTGTAAAAGCGCACGCCATCCGGACCGTAGGCATGCAAGTCGCCGAACAACGAACGCTTCCAGCCGCCGAAGCTGTGGTAAGCCACCGGCACCGGCAATGGAACGTTGACCCCGACCATGCCGACTTCGATCTCGTCGCAGAACAGACGCGCCGCTTCACCGTCACGGGTAAAGATGCAGGTGCCGTTGCCGTATTCGTGATCGTTGATCAGCTGCATCGCCTCTTCCAGGCTGTTCACCCGGACGACGCACAGCACCGGCCCGAAGATCTCTTCTTTATAGATGCGCATTTCAGGAGTGACGTTGTCGAACAGGCAGCCACCCAGGAAGAAACCTTCTTCATGACCGGCAACGCTCAGACCACGACCGTCGACCACCAAGGTCGCACCCGCCGCCACGCCGTCCTCCACATAACCGCTGACCTTGTCGCGCGCCTGACCGGTCACCAGAGGCCCCATGTCCAGACCACACGAAGTGCCGGCACCGATTTTCAGCGCCTTGATCTGAGGAACCAGTTTGGCCACCAGTGCGTCCGCCACCTGATCGCCCACACACACGGCCACCGAAATCGCCATGCAGCGTTCGCCGCAGGAACCGTAAGCCGCGCCCATCAGCGCGCTGACTGCGTTGTCCAGATCCGCATCCGGCATCAGCACCGCGTGGTTCTTCGCGCCGCCCAAGGCCTGCACGCGCTTGCCGCGTTTGGTGCCTTCCGCATAGATGTACTCGGCAATCGGTGTCGAACCCACAAAGCTCAGCGCTTTGACTTCCGGCGCTTCGATCAGCGCGTCTACCGCAGTCTTGTCACCGTGCACGACGCTCAGCACGCCTTTCGGCAGACCGGCTTCCAGCAACAGTTGTGCGATCAGCAGGGTCGAGCTCGGATCACGCTCGGAGGGTTTGAGGATGAAGCAGTTGCCGCAGACGATCGCCAACGGATACATCCACAGCGGCACCATCGCCGGGAAGTTGAACGGCGTAATGCCGGCCACCACGCCCAGCGGCTGGAAGTCCGACCACGCATCGATGTTCGGGCCGACGTTGCGGCTGTACTCGCCCTTGAGGATTTCCGGCGCTGCGCAGGCGAACTCGACGTTCTCGATACCGCGCTTCAGTTCACCGGCAGCATCTTCCAGGGTCTTGCCGTGTTCTTCGCTGATCAACTGCGCGATGCGTGCTTCGTTCTGCTCCAGCAGTTGCTTGAAACGGAACATCACCTGGGCACGTTTGGCCGGTGGCGTATTGCGCCAGGCCGGGAACGCAGCCTTGGCGGCATCGATGGCGTGCTGGATGGTTTCGCGGCTGGCCAGCGGCAGCTTGTGGATAGCCTGACCGGTGGACGGGTTGAACACATCGACCGCGCGACCGTTCTCGGTCACCAGTTCGCCATTGATCAAATGCGGGATAACGCTCATCGGGGAACTCCTGAATTCTTGTGCGCAGACGCCCGCAAGGGGCGCCTGCCATTGGCTTATCTATATAGAAGGAAAATCAGTCGAGCTTGTTCAGCACTTCGCCGACCGCGTCGAACAGACGATCAAGGTCCTGCGGCTTGCTGTTGAAGGTTGGGCCGAACTGCAGGGTGTCGCCACCGAAGCGCACGTAGAACCCGGCTTTCCACAGCGCCATACCGGCTTCGAACGGACGCACGATGGCGTCGCCGTCACGGCCCGCAATCTGGATCGCACCGGCCAGGCCGAAGTTACGAATGTCGATGACGTTCTTCGCGCCTTTCAGACCATGCAGGGCATTTTCGAAATGCGGTGCGACTTCGGCCACGCTCTGCACCAGGTTTTCCTTTTGCAGCAGGTCGAGTGCCGCCAGGCCCGCGGCGCAAGCCACCGGGTGTGCCGAGTAGGTGTAGCCGTGCGGGAATTCAACGGCGTATTCCGGGGTCGGCTGGTTCATGAAGGTCTGGTAGATCTCGGAGCTGGCAATCACCGCGCCCATAGGGATCGCGCCGTTGGTGACTTGCTTGGCGATGCACATCAGGTCCGGGGTCACGCCGAAGGTGGTGGCGCCGAACATGGTGCCGGTACGGCCGAAGCCGGTGATCACTTCGTCGAACACCAGCAGGATGTTGTGTTGATCGCAGATTTCACGCAGACGCTTGAGGTAGCCCTGTGGTGGAACCAGCACGCCAGCGGAACCCGCCATAGGCTCAACGAACACCGCTGCGATGTTCGACGCATCGTGCAGTTCGATCAGCTTCAGCAGCTCATCGGCCAGGGCGATACCACCCTGCTCCGGCATGCCACGGGAGAAAGCATTGCTCGCCAGCAAAGTGTGCGGCAGGTGATCGACATCCATCATCGCCTGACCGAACAGCTTGCGGTTGCCGTTGACGCCGCCAAGGCTGGTGCCGGCGATGTTCACACCGTGATAGCCACGGGCGCGGCCGATCATCTTGGTCTTGGTCGACTGGCCTTTCAGGCGCCAGTAAGCACGGACCATTTTCACCGCGGTATCGGCGCACTCGGAACCGGAGTCGGTGAAGAACACGTGATTCAGGTTGCCCGGCGTCAGGTCGGTGATTTTCTCCGCCAGCTGGAACGACAGCGGGTGGCCGTACTGGAAGCCCGGCGAGTAATCGAGGGTGCCCAACTGTTTGGCCACCGCTTCCTGGATTTCCTTGCGGGTATGCCCGGCGCCGCAGGTCCACAGACCGGACAGCGAGTCGTACACCTTGCGGCCCTTGTCGTCGATCAGCCAGCTGCCTTCGGCACCGACGATCAGACGCGGGTCGCGCTGGAAGTTGCGGTTGGCGGTGTACGGCATCCAGTGCGCGTCCAGCTTCAGTTGGCTGGCCAGTGGCGACGGCGCGTTTTCAGGCATGTTCATCGGGCAAAACCTCGCAGGGCAATAAGCTTCAGAGCGATAGAAAGCGTTGTTGCAGCTAAATTGCCACGGGGATAAAGTCGTTGAAATTCAACTCTTCTAACCTTCAGTTAGAACTCTGCTAAACAATGAGAACAACAGTATGAGCAGCCGCCGCCCCGATCCGCTGGCCCAGGTCAGTGACTTTGACATTCGCCTGCTGCGGATTTTTCGCAGCGTGGTGGAGTGCGGTGGCTTCTCGGCGGCGGAAACCGTACTCGGCATCGGTCGCTCGGCGATCAGCCAGCAGATGAGTGATCTGGAACAACGTCTCGGCCTGCGTCTGTGCCAACGCGGGCGCGCCGGTTTCTCCCTGACCGAAGAAGGCCGCGAGGTCTATCAATCGGCGTTGCAGCTACTAAGTGCACTGGAAAGTTTCCGCACCGAGGTCAATGGCCTGCACCAGCACTTGCGCGGCGAGTTGATCATCGGCCTGACTGACAACCTCGTCACCCTGCCCCACATGCGCATCACCCACGCATTGGCCCAATTGAAGGAACGCGGGCCAGACGTGCAAATCCAGATCCGCATGATCGCCCCCAACGAAGTCGAACAAGGTGTGCTCGACGGCCGCCTGCATGTCGGCGTGGTGCCGCAGGCCAGCGCATTGTCGGGACTGGAATATCAGCCGTTGTACAGCGAGCGCTCGTTGCTCTACTGCGCAGTTGGTCATCCGTTGTTTTACGTTGACGATAAACAGTTGGATGACGAGCGCCTCAACAGCCAGGACGCCATCGCCCCGACCTTCCGTTTGCCAGCGGAGATCCAGGCGCACTATCAGGCGCTCAATTGCACCGCCAGCGCATCCGACCGTGAAGGCATGGCGTTCCTGATTCTGACCGGGCGTTACATCGGCTATTTGCCGGATCACTATGCCAGTCTCTGGGTTCAACAAGGTCGCTTGCGCGCGCTCAAGGCCAGTACCCGCTTCTATGATTTGAGCCTTGCCTCGGTTACCCGCAAGGGCCGTCGCCCTCATCTGGTACTGGAAAGTTTTCTCGAAAGCCTCGCCGCCACCCGCTGACGACCGGGGTTTTATTCGCCCGGGGCTTGTCCCGCGCCGGTGGTTGCGCTATCAACGCAACTGGTTGCACCCCACAGACAAACCCGGAAGTGCCTATGACCTTTGAAGTCCCAGCCCACGGCGGCAAACCCGCCAGCCGCATTCGTCAGAAGAACGAAGAGACCATCATCAAAGCCGCCGAAGACGAGTTCGCCCGTCACGGGTACAAAGGCACAAGCATGAACACCATCGCCACCAAGGCCGGACTGCCCAAGGCGAACCTGCATTACTACTTCACCAACAAGCTCGGGTTGTACGTGGCGGTGCTGAGCAACATCCTTCAATTGTGGGACAGCACCTTCAATACCCTGACGGCCGAGGACGATCCGGCCGAAGCGCTGACCCGCTACATCCGCGCGAAAATGGAATTCTCCCGTCGCCAGCCGCAAGCGTCGCGGATCTTCGCGATGGAAGTGATCAGCGGCGGCGAATGCCTGACCGAATATTTCAATCAGGATTACCGCGCCTGGTTCCAGGGCCGCGCCGGCGTGTTCCAGGCCTGGATCGACGCGGGCAAGATGGACCCGGTCGACCCGGTGCACCTGATCTTCCTGTTGTGGGGCAGCACCCAGCATTACGCCGACTTCGCCACCCAGATCTGCCGGGTGACCGGTCGCAGCAAGTTGACCAAACAGGATATGGAAGACGCCGGCAACAACCTGATCCGCATCATCCTCAAAGGCTGCGGCCTCACTTCTTCTATATAAGTCGTTTTATGCCATTCACCCTCAGCGGCTTTTGCGAATTCCGCGAAGAGATTCGCAAAAGCCGCTTCATCACCTTCGCCGCGCCGATCACCAGCCCCGCTGAGGCGCAAGCCTTCATCGAGCAGCACAGCGACTTGAACGCTTCGCACAATTGCTGGGCGTGGAAACTCGGCGATCAGTACCGCAGCAACGACGACGGCGAACCCGGTGGCAGTGCCGGGCGGCCGATCCTCGCAGCCATCGAAGCGCAGGACTGCGATCAGGTCGCGGTGCTGGTGATCCGCTGGTACGGCGGCATTCAGCTGGGCACCGGCGGCCTGGCCCGGGCCTATGGCGGCGGCGCCAACAAGTGCCTGCAAGCCGCGCCGAAGATCGAGTTGATCAGCCGCGTGCCCGTGCATTGCGCCTGCGCCTTTGGCGAACTGGCGCTGGTAAAGCTGCGGGTCGCGGACCTGGGCGGACTGGTGGTGGAAGAAAACTTCACCGCCAACGGCGTCGAATTGCAACTGGCCGTGGGCGAAGCGCACATCGAGTTGTTGCAAACTCAGTTGGCCGATCTGAGCCGTGGGCGAATCCTGCTGCAGCGTTGAAGCCCCGCCATGTTTTAGGGCACAAGCCGATTTGCTTATACCCGAGACTTGCCCACATCCGCTGTGCACCCGGCTGTGGATAACCTGAGCACAGGAGGCTGTAACCCTTCTGTCACGTGGCTTTGCGGGATTTGCTCACTTTTCGTCCAATCGCCCATCACAATGAACAATTTCACGTAAAAACAATCGCTTAGCGTTGTTTATCGCCTTTAGAAGAAAGCCCGCCAGTGCTTATGCCCGGGATTTTTTCTTGCGCACAAATACTGTGGAGCAACCTGTGGATAAGCCGTTCATGGCTGGCGCAGTCGCAGGTTCTGCATGGCTTCGGCGCGGTTGCTCGTTTTTTGATCAGCCAGTTGCGGGCAAAACTGGAGCCTGATCAAAGGCTTTGCCCTCAAGTGGTGCCGTGCAGGCAACCGAATTCGATTCACAGGCTCTACGCCACAGGCTGGCAAACAGCAGCCACCTGCGTTCCTGACTCAATGGCCAGGAAATTGCTTTATCCACAGGCACAACTCCAAGCGACCCGAGCCTGTCATGCCAAACCCCACGTCCACACCGCAGCTGCAACTGCGCCAAATCAGCAAACGTTATCCCGGTTGCCTTGCCAATGACGCCATCGACCTGAGCATCGGCCGCGGTGAAATCCACGCGCTGCTCGGTGAAAACGGTGCAGGAAAAAGCACGTTGATGAAGATCATCTACGGCGTCACCCAGGCCGATTCGGGTGAGATGCTGTGGCAGGGTCAACCGGTGATCATGCGCAACCCGGCCCAGGCGCGGCAGTTGGGCATCGGCATGGTGTTCCAGCATTTCTCGCTGTTCGAGACCTTGAGCGTGGCGCAGAACATTGCATTGGCGATGGGTGCAGCGGCCGGTTCGCCGAAACAGCTTGAGGCGAAAATCCGTGAAGTGTCGCGCCGATATGGCATGGCGCTGGAACCCCAGCGACTTGTCCACAGCCTGTCGATCGGCGAGCGGCAACGGGTCGAGATCGTGCGTTGCCTGATGCAGGACATTCGCCTGCTGATTCTCGATGAGCCGACCTCGGTGCTCACGCCGCAGGAAGCCGACGAGTTGTTCATCACCCTGCGCCGACTCGCGGCCGAGGGCTGCAGCATTCTGTTCATCAGCCACAAACTCGGCGAGGTGCGCGCCTTGTGCCACAGCGCCACGGTGCTGCGTGGTGGGCGAGTGGCCGGGCATTGCGTACCGGCCGACTGCACTGATCGGCAACTGGCGCAATTGATGGTGGGTGACGCCGCGACCTTGATCGGCGACTTTACAAAGGTCACCGGTGGCGCGGCGTTTCTGCAGGTCAACGGTCTGAACTGGCACAACCCGGACCCCTTCGGCTGCTCCCTGAGCGACATCGATCTACAGGTGCGCAGCGGTGAAATCGTCGGCATTGCCGGCGTGGCGGGCAACGGTCAGGACGAATTACTGGCTTTGCTCAGCGGCGAACAGACACTGCATCGCGACACAGCGAAAACCATCCGCTTCCGAGAACACGCCGTCGCCGATCAGCGCCCGGATGCGCGACGCAAACTCGGCCTGGCCTTCGTCCCCGCCGAACGCCTCGGGCATGGCGCGGTGCCGGACATGAGCCTGGCGGACAACGCCCTGCTCACCGCCTTTCAACAAGGCCTGGTCAGCCACGGCTTGATCGAGCGCGGCAAGGTCGAAGCCCTGGCACAAACGATCATCCAGCGCTTCGGCGTGAAAACCCCGGACACCCAGACCGCCGCCCGCAGCCTGTCCGGCGGCAACCTGCAGAAATTCATCCTCGGCCGGGAAATCCTCCAACAACCGAAACTGCTGATCGCCGCGCACCCGACCTGGGGCGTGGATGTCGGCGCGGCGGCCACCATTCACCGCGCGCTGATTGCCCTGCGCGATGCCGGGGCGGCGATTCTGGTGATCTCTGAAGACCTCGACGAACTGTTCCAGATCAGCGACCGCCTCGGCGCGCTGTGCGGCGGGCGCCTGTCGGCGTTGCAGGACACGGCGCAAACCCGCCTCAGCGACGTCGGCGGCTGGATGGCCGGCCAGTTCGACACCCCTCAATCACAACCGGCCACGGCTTAACGGAGTTTTTCCATGTTGCTTTCCCTCGAACCCCGTGGCCGGCAATCGCGCCTGATGCTCTGGTGCTCGCCGGTGCTGGCGGCGGCGCTGACGCTGGTCTGCGGATCTTTGCTGTTCGTCGCCCTCGGTCACGACCCGCTGAAAACCCTGCACACGTTGTTGATCGCCCCGGTCAGCGACCTGTATGGCGTCTCCGAACTGCTGGTCAAAACCCTGCCGATCCTCTTGTGTGCGTTGGGCCTCGCAGTGGCTTATCAGGCGCGGATCTGGAACATCGGCGCCGAAGGCCAGTTGCTGCTCGGTGCGTTGGCCGGCAGTGCGCTGGCGGTGAACATCATCGATCTGCAAAGCCGTTGGGCGCTGGTGCTGATCCTGCTTACCGGTACCTTCGCCGGCGCCGCGTGGGCCGGGCTCACCGCCTGGTTGCGCACATGCTTCAACGCCAACGAAATCCTTACCAGCATCATGCTCAATTACATCGCGCTGAACCTGTTGCTGTTCTGCGTACACGGGCCGCTGAAGGATCCGGCCGGATTCAACTTTCCCGAGTCGGCAATGTTCAGCGACGCCAGCCGCCTGCCACTGTTGATGGAGGACGGTCGGGCACACATCGGCGTGTATTTCGCCTTGCTCGCGCTGGTCGCGGTGTGGGTGTTGTTGCAGAAAAGCTTCGTCGGTTTCCAGATCAAGGTGCTGGGCCTGGACAAGCGAGCCGCAGGGTTTGTCGGGTTTCGCGAGAAGCGGCTGATCTGGCTCGCACTGTTGATCAGCGGTGGATTGGCCGGGCTTGCCGGTGTCTGCGAAGTCACCGGGCCGATCGGTCAACTGGTGCCACAGGTCTCGCCGGGCTACGGCTACGCGGCGATCACCGTGGCGTTTCTCGGGCGGCTCAATCCGATCGGCATTCTGTTTTCCAGCCTGTTGATGGCGCTGCTGTACATCGGTGGCGAGAGTGCGCAGATGACGCTGAATCTGCCGCAGGCAATCACTCAGTTGTTCCAGGGAATGATGCTGTTTTTCCTGCTGGCCTGTGACGTGCTGATCCTCTATCGGCCACGTCTTAACCTGCGCTGGGTGCGGCGCACTTCTACCACCGCCGTAACCGCCGGAGCGCTGTGATGGATATCGATCTGTTGAGCAATATTTTCTACGCCATGGTGCGCTGCGGTACGCCACTGCTATTGGTGGCGCTGGGTGAATTGATTTGCGAGAAGAGCGGCGTACTCAACCTAGGCCAGGAAGGGATGATGCTGTTTGGCGCGGTGATCGGTTTCATCGTCGCGTTCAACAGTGGCAACCTGTGGCTCGGTGTGGCGCTGGCGATGCTCGCCGGGATGCTGTTGTCGTCGCTGTTTGCTCTGGTGGCGCTGGTGTTCAACGCCAATCAGGTGGCGACCGGGCTGGCGCTGACGATTTTCGGCGTCGGCCTGTCGACCTTTGTCGGCGCGGCGTGGGTCGGCAAACCGCTGGCGGGATTCGAGCCGTTGGCGATTCCATTCTTGAGTGAAATCCCGCTGATCGGCCGCATGCTGTTTGCCCAGGACCTGCTGGTTTACCTGTCATTCGCGCTGTTTGCGCTGGTGGCGTGGGTGATCGTGAAAAGCCGTGTCGGGCTGATCATTCAAGCGGTCGGCGAGAACCCGGATGCGGCGAGTGCCATGGGTTTGCCGGTGCTGACCGTGCGCACACTGGCGGTATTGTTCGGCGGGGCGATGGCCGGTTTGGCCGGGGCATATCTGTCGCTGGCTTACACGCCGATGTGGGCCGAGAACATGACCGCCGGACGCGGCTGGATTGCCCTGGCGCTGGTGGTGTTCGCCAGTTGGCGGGTATGGAGGTTGCTGCTCGGCGCGTATCTGTTCGGACTCGCCAGCATCCTGCACCTGGTGGCGCAGGGGTTGGGGCTGGCGATTCCTTCGAGTCTGCTGGCGATGTTGCCGTACGTCGCGACCATTCTGGTGCTGGTGCTGTTGTCGCGCGATGCAGTGCGTACACGGCTGTATGCGCCGGTATCACTGGGGCAGCCGTGGCAGGCCGGGCACTAAGCCGTTACGGCTCGCGACAGCGACCGAACCGGCAACGCCTGAGCAATGCCCCATGCCACTTCGAGAACCAGGAATCCCACCACCAACAAACTGGCGCCGTGGGCCACGGCATACGTCATCCACGCGGCGAACAGAAATCGCGTCACCGCGTCATAGCGCCCATAAACCGGCTGCGGATCACGAATCCGCAGCACCGCCCACATGCACACCACCGAACCGAACAAATTGGCGATCAACAGATGCGCAGGTTCGAACGGCGGCAGCTCGCCGGGCAGCTCCAGCGCCTGACTCAGCGCCGTCAGCAACCCGTGCAACACAGCAAAACTCCACGGTGTGACAAACGCCGCCGTCACGATCAAGTCATACCAGGCGCTGCCGCGCACCACCTGCCGATACTGCGTTGAAGTCCACATCATCCTTGCTCCGAAAATTCAGGGAGCAACCACGGTAAAGCCTGGAGTATGCTCCAGGGTCAAACACTTTCGAGACCTGCAAGATGCGCATCGGTGAGTTGGCCCAGGCCTGCGATGTCAGCCGTGACACGCTGCGTTTTTACGAGGAGCGCGGATTGATCGCGGCGCAACGCAGCGCCAACGGTTATCGCGACTATCCGCCGGAGATGGTGCAATTGGTGCTCTACATCAAAACGGCGCAGCGTCTGGGCTTTACTCTCGGCGAGATCGGCAGCAGCGTTGGCGCGCTGTGGCAATCGCCAAATCCTGACACCACCGTCACGCAACTGCTGCAAGACAAACTCAAGCTGGTCGAAACCCGCATGGCCGAACTCGGCGAGCTGCGCCTCGAATTGCAGCATCGGCTCGGTCAACGCTGTCCATTGAACCCGTGATCTTTCAACTTTCAAGGAAAGCCCGTCATGTCCGCACTTAATCCTGCCAAGCACGCACTGATCATCGGCGCCTCCCGGGGCCTGGGCCTGGGACTGGTGAAAACCCTGCTGGCCGACGGCTGGCAAGTCACCGCCACGGTTCGCAATCCTTCCAATGCCGAGGCTCTCGAAGCTCTGGGCAACGTGCAGATCGAAAAACTCGACATGGACGACCAGCAAGCGGTGATCGCCCTGAGCCAGAAGCTCAAGGGCCAGACCTTCGACCTGCTGTTCGTCAACGCCGGGGTCAAAGGCCCCGAAGTGCAGACCCCGGGCGGCGCGACGCTGGCGGAAGTCGGTCAGTTGTTCTTCACCAACGCGGTGGCACCGATCAATCTGGCCCAGCGCTTTGTCGGGCAGATCCGCGACGGCAGTGGCGTGCTGGCGTTCATGAGTTCGGTGCTCGGCAGCGTGACCATGCCCGACGCGCCGGAACTGGCGCTGTACAAGGCAAGCAAAGCGGCGCTGAACTCGATGACCAACAGCTTCGTCACGCAGTTGGGCGAGCAGAAACTTACGGTGCTGTCGCTGCATCCGGGCTGGGTGAAAACCGACATGGGCGGTGAAGGTGCCGACATCGACGTGGAGACCAGCACCCGTGGCCTGGTGGATCAGGTGGATGCGTTCGCCGGCAAGGGCGGCCATCACTTCGTGAACTACAAGGGTGAAACCATTCCCTGGTAATCACTGGACCCTGTGGGGGGCTTGCCTCCGCAGGGTTATGCCGGTGTCTGGTCGGGTTGGGCTTGCCCGTCGCAACATTTTGTTCGAAACTCCGCACCTCGCCCCTCGCGGCGACCCTGGATCAGCAGACAGGGCAACACTGAGCTGGCAACCCTGAACCCCACTTTCAGAGGAGCCGGCCACAATGCCTGCGACCCGTACCTGGTTAAAAAATCCCCTCGCCATTTTCACGGCCAACGGTCTCGATGCCCGTGGCGGTCTGGTGCTGCAAGACGGTGTGATCACCGAAGTGCTCGGCGCCGGTCAGCAGCCATCGACCCCATGCAATCAAGTGTTCGATGCCCGTGAGCACGTGATCCTTCCGGGCCTGATCAATACCCATCACCACTTCT
This sequence comes from Pseudomonas sp. FG35, assembly GCF_057809295.1. Classification (NCBI taxonomy): domain Bacteria; kingdom Pseudomonadati; phylum Pseudomonadota; class Gammaproteobacteria; order Pseudomonadales; family Pseudomonadaceae; genus Pseudomonas; species Pseudomonas sp. FG35. The sequence continues at coordinate 11,754 of NZ_JBMDJR010000023.1, forward strand.
ATCAGACCCTGACCCGCGCCTGGGCGCCGGTGGTCAATCAGCCGTTGTTCCCGTGGCTGAAAACCCTGTATCCGGTTTGGGCGCGCCTGACGCCTGAAAAACTTGCCCTCGCCAGCAAAGTCGCACTGGCCGAGTTGCTGTTGTCGGGGTGCACCACCGCTGCCGATCACCATTACCTGTTCCCGGATGGCCTGGAAAACGCCATCGACGTGCAAGTCGAAACCGTGCGTGAACTGGGCATGCGCGCCATGCTCACCCGTGGTTCGATGAGCCTCGGCGAGAAGGACGGCGGTCTGCCGCCACAACAGACCGTGCAGGAAGGCCAAGTAATTCTCGACGACAGTCAGCGTCTGATTCACGAGTACCACGAACGTGGCGACGGCGCGCAGATCCAGATCGCTCTGGCGCCGTGCTCGCCGTTCTCGGTGACCCCGGAAATCATGTCCGCCAGCGCCGAACTGGCGAACAAACTCGATGTGCGCCTGCACACTCACCTCGCCGAAACCCTCGACGAAGAAGACTTCTGCCTGCAACGCTTCGGCCTGCGCACGGTGGATTATCTGGACAGCGTCGGCTGGCTCGGCCCGCGCACGTGGCTGGCCCACGGCATCCATTTCAACCCCGACGAAATCGCCCGTCTCGGCGCGGCGGGCACCGGTATCTGTCATTGCCCGAGCTCGAACATGCGTCTGGCGTCCGGCATCTGCCCGAGCATCGAACTGACCGATGCCGGCGCGTTGTTCGGTCTCGGTGTGGATGGCTCGGCGTCCAACGATGCGTCGAACATGATCCTCGAAGCGCGTCAGGCCCTGTACATCCAGCGCTTGCGTTACGGCGCCGAGAAGATCACTCCGGAACGTGTGCTGGGCTGGGCGACCAAGGGTTCGGCGAGCCTGCTGGGTCGCACCGACATCGGTGAACTGGCGGTCGGCAAGCAGGCGGATCTGGCGTTGTTCAAGCTCGATGAACTGCGCTTCTCCGGCAGCCATGACCCGATTTCGGCGCTGCTGTTGTGCGGCGCGGACCGGGCGGATCGGGTGATGGTCGGCGGCAAGTGGCGTGTGGTTGACGGGCAGGTTGAAGGTCTGGATCTCAAAGGCCTGATTGCCGATCACAGCCAGGCGGCTCGGCAGTTGATTGCCGGTACCTGATCCAAGCGGAAGTCTCTGATCGTTCCCACGCTCTGCGTGGGAATGCAGCCATGGACGCTCTGCGTCCGACGTTGGGACGCAGAGCGTCCCGGTATGCATTCCCACGCGGAGCGTGGGAACGATCGGTCAACGATCAATTACAACCCAAGCAGCGACAACATGATGAACGTCGCAAACAGCACAAAGTGGGTCATGCCCTCGATGGCATTGGTCTCCCCGTCATTGAGGTTGATCGCGCTGACGATCAGCGTGATGAAGATCATCACCGTCTGCACCGGCGTCATCGCCATCTGAAACGGCTGCCCGGTGTAGAGCGCCATCGCCTCCATCACCGGCACCGTCAGGATCACCGTCGACAACGAAGCCCCCATCGCAATGTTGACCACCGACTGCATACGGTTGGCCAACGCCGCGCGCAACGCGGTCAGAATCTCCGGCGCCGCGGAAATCGCTGCCACCAGAATCGCCGTGATCACCGGTGGTGCGCCCGTCCCTTCCAGGCCCAGATCGAGGGTCTTGGACATCACCTCGGCCAGTGCGCCGATCACCACCACACCGAACACCAGAATGCCGATCGACAGCGCCAGGCTGACCGGTTTCGGCTCTTGTTCCACCGGCTCTTTCTTGCGGCGTTTGTCCGGGTAGCTGTAGCTGAAAAAGTAGCTGTGCGGCCCGACCTGCATGCGCAGGAACAACGCATAAAGCACCACCATCGCGCCGATGGTGAAGGCCGAATAGATTTTCCAGTTGGCCTCGGGAATGAACTCCGGCACCACCATCGACACGCCCATGGCGGTGAGAATCATCACGCTGTAACTGCGGGCCGAATCGTCGTTGTAGGACTGCTCGCCATGCTTGATCCCGCCCATCAGCGCGGCGAGGCCGAGGATGCCATTGATGTCGAGCATCACCGCCGAATAGATCGTGTCGCGCACCAGTGTGGCCGAAGCTTCGTTGCTCATCATGATCGCCAGGATCACCACTTCCACCAGCACGGCGGCGAGGGTCAGGATCATCGTGCCGTACGGATCGCCGACTTTTTCCGCGAGCAGTTCAGCCTGATGGGCAACGCGCATCGAGGCGGCGACGATGAAGGCGATCAGCACCAGCCCGGCCGTCAGCGCGACAAACTGGCCACTGTGCAGCAGCCAGTGCTCCAGCGGATACGCAACACAGGTGGCGATGACGGCCAACAGCAGAAAGCTTTCTTGCTTGAGGATGGTGAACATGACGGGCCTTTTTGCCGAAGAGTGCGAATGAGCTACTGACTGCGGGGTGGCGCTAACGTTTCGTTACACCTTAGCGCACCAGTGGATGGCAGCTTTATCTACGCCTGCACTTTTATTGGACTTTACGGCCTCTTCGCGAGCAAGCCCGCTCCCACAGGGATCGCGGTGCTTTTGTGGGAGCGGGCTTGCCCGCGATGGGCGCGCCTCGGTTTCAAGCCAGATTGTTGTCCGCTTGGTCAGCCTTTTGCATTGCCCTCCCCACACACAACAAAAGGGAGTTCGCGTTCATGCAAAACCGTCCACTGCAAACACTGCTGTGCATCGCCATGGGCCTTGGCCTCAGCCTGAGCGCCAGTGCCGCCGATCCACTGAAAGTCGGCTTCGTCTACATCGGCCCCATCGGCGACCACGGCTGGACGTATCAGCATGAACAGGGGCGCAAGGCGCTGGCGGAAAAACTCGGCACGCAGATCACCACCAACTACGTGGAAAACGTCGCCGAAGGCGCCGACGCCGAGCGGGTGATCCGCAACATGGCCAAGGACAATTACGACCTGATCTTCACCACCTCGTTCGGCTACATGAACCCGACGGTGAAAGTCGCCAAACAGTTTCCCAAGGTGACCTTCGAACACGCCACCGGCTACAAGCAGGACAAGAACCTCGGCACCTATCTCGCGCGTACCTACGAGGGCCGTTACGTCGGTGGTTTCCTCGCGGCGAAGATGACCAAGAGCAAAAAAATCGGCTACGTCGCCTCGTTCCCGATCCCGGAAGTGATCCGTGACATCAACGCCATTCAACTGGCCTTGAACAAGTACAACCCCGGCACCGAAATCAAAGTGGTGTGGGTCAACTCGTGGTTCGACCCGGGCAAAGAGGCCGACGCGGCCAACGCGCTGATTGATCAGGGCGTGGACGTGGTGTTCCAGCACACCGACAGCCCGGCGCCGATCCAGGCTGCCGAGCGACGCGGTGTGTATGCCGTGGGCTACGCTTCGGACATGGCGCACTTCGGCCCGAAAGCGGTGCTGACTTCGATCGTCAACGACTGGGCGCCGCACTACATTCAGGCGACCCAGAGCGTGATCGACCACAACTGGAAATCCCAGGACTACTGGGGCGGGTTGAAGGAAGGCACAGTCGAACTGCCGATCAGCGATCTGGTGCCGGCACCGGTGAAGGCCGAAGCCGAGCAGATCATCGCTGACATCAAGAGCGGCACCCTGCAACCGTTCACCGGGCCGATCAAGGATCAGGCCGGGGCCGAGAAAATCCCGGCGGGGGTCAGCGCCACCAACGCCGAACTGGCGTCGATGAATTACTACGTCGAAGGCATGAAGGCCGAGATGCCGAAGTAATCCACCTGCCCCTGACCGCTCCCTCTGCATCGGAGCGGTCGCTAACGAGCATTCGAAATGAACCAACTTCCGATCATCGACATCTCGCCGCTCTACTCCGACGACCAGAACGCCTGGCCGGCCGTCGCCGAACAGATCGACCACGCCTGCCGCGAATGGGGCTTCTTCTACATCAAGGGGCATCCGATTTCTGCGCAGCGCATTGCATCCCTGCTCGATCACGCGCAACGCTTCTTCGCGCTGCCGGAAGCAGAAAAGCTCAGGATCGACATCACCCAGACCCGTCATCACCGCGGCTACGGGGCCATCGCCACCGAACAGCTCGACCCGGACAAACCCAGCGACCTCAAGGAAACCTTCGACATGGGCCTGCATCTGCCGGCCGATCATCCCGAGGTGCTGGCAGCAAAACCCTTGCGTGGCCCCAACCGTCATCCTGCCATTCCCGGCTGGGAAACGTTGATGGAACAGCACTACCTCGACATGCAAGCGCTCGCGCAAACCCTGCTGCGCGCCATGACGTTAGCGCTGGGCATCGAACGCGACTTCTTCGACACGCGCTTCAACGAGCCGGTCAGCGTGCTGCGGATGATCCACTACCCGCCGCGCCACACCGCCAGTTCCGCCGAACAGCAAGGTGCGGGCGCGCACACCGATTACGGCTGCATCACGCTGCTGTATCAGGACGCGGCCGGCGGCTTGCAGGTGAAAAACGTCAAAGGCCAGTGGATCGACGCACCGCCCATCGACGGCACCTTCGTGGTCAACCTCGGCGACATGATGGCGCGCTGGAGCAACGACCGTTATCGCTCGACCCCGCACCGGGTGATCAGCCCGCTCGGGGTGGATCGCTACTCGATGCCGTTCTTCGCCGAACCGCACCCGGACACCCGTATCGAGTGCCTGCCCGGTTGCCAGGACGCACAGCATCCGGCGAAATATCCGACCACCACCTGCGCCGAATTCCTGCTGTCGCGCTTCGCCGATACCTACGCCTATCGACGGGAGCAGGAAGCGGTGTGATGGATCGGTTGGTCAGGTTTTGCCAATTGTTTCGGCGGGCATCTGTAGAATGCTCGCCATTGCACCTGATGAGAAAAGAATATGTACGACTGGCTCAACGCCCTGCCCAAGGCCGAACTGCACCTGCACCTCGAAGGCTCGCTGGAGCCCGAGCTGCTGTTCGCCCTGGCCGAACGCAACAAGATCGCCCTGCCGTGGAGCGACGTCGAAACCCTGCGCAAGGCTTACGCCTTCAACAACCTGCAGGAATTCCTCGACCTGTATTACCAGGGCGCCGACGTGCTGCGCACCTCCCAGGATTTCTACGACCTGACCTGGGCCTATCTGCTGCGCTGCAAAGAACAGAACGTGATTCACACCGAGCCGTTCTTCGATCCGCAGACCCACACCGACCGTGGCATCCCGTTTGAAGTGGTGCTCAACGGCATCGCCGCCGCGCTGAAGGATGGCGAGCAGCAACTGGGCATCACCAGCGGTTTGATCCTGAGCTTCCTGCGCCATCTGAGCGAGGAAGAAGCACAGAAAACCCTCGACCAGGCGCTGCCGTTCCGTGATGCGTTTGTTGCGGTAGGTCTGGACAGTTCCGAAATGGGCCACCCGCCGAGCAAGTTCCAGCGCGTGTTCGACCGTGCCCGTCATGAAGGTTTCCTGACCGTGGCTCACGCTGGCGAAGAAGGTCCGCCGGAGTACATCTGGGAAGCCATCGACCTGCTGAAAATCCAGCGCATCGACCATGGCGTACGCGCCATCGAAGACGAGCGTCTGATGCAGCGGATCATCGACGAGCAGATCCCGCTGACCGTGTGCCCGCTGTCGAATACCAAGCTCTGCGTGTTCGATCACATGTCCCAGCACAATATCCTCGACATGCTCGAGCGTGGCGTGAAGGTCACGGTGAACTCCGATGACCCGGCGTACTTCGGCGGTTATGTCACCGAGAACTTCCATGCGCTGCACGAACATCTGGGCATGACCCAGGATCAGGCCAAACGCCTGGCGCAGAACAGCCTGGATGCGCAGTTGGTGAAACCGTAACAGCACAAGGCCGTTCGAACACACCCGTGTTCGAACGGCTTTTCAGTTCTCAGCGCACAACCGCTTCAGTCAACTCTTCCAGCGTCTTGCCCCGGGTCTCCATCCCGAACAGCCACACCACCCCCGCCGCAATCGCAAAGCACAATGCCCCCAGCGCAAAAACCCCGCCCTGCCCGGTGATCGGGAACACCAGCCCGGTGACCAATGGCCCGAGCAGAGAACCTACGCGTCCAATGGCCGAGGCGAACCCCGAGCCCGTCGCTCGCGCCGAGGTCGGATACAGCTCCGGCGTATAGGTGTAGAGCACCGCCCACATGCCGAACAGGAAAAACTGCATCAACAGCCCAGTACCGATCAGCAGCGCCACGTTGCCGCCAAACACAGCGCTTTGTCCGTACAGAAACGCCATCACCCCGCCGCCAAGCAACGTGACGATGCACACCGGCTTGCGGCCCCAACGCTCCACCAGCCAGGCCGCCATCAGGAAGCCGGGAATCCCGCCGAGGGAAATCAGCACGGTGTAATACACCGACTGAGTCACGGCAAAACCCGATTGTTGCAGCAACGCGCTGAGCCACGAGGTCAGGCCGTAAAAACCGAGCAACGCGAAGAACCACAGGCTCCAGATCATCGTCGTGCGCTGGCGATACAGCGGCGACCAGATCTGTTTGAGCGCCGAAAGGAAATGGCCCGGAGGTGTCACGCTTCGCGGCAGGCGAACCGGCTCCGGCAATGCGGCACCACCGAGTGAGGCCTGTACCCGCGCCTCGATGCCGCGTAAAACCTTGTCCGCCTCGTCATGCTTGCCGGCCTGTTCCAGCCAGCGCGGCGACTCGGGAATGAAAAAGCGGATCGCCAGGACGAACACCGCCGGCACCGCCAGCACCAGAAAGATGTCGCGCCAGCCAATCAATGGCAGCAGGAAATACGACAGCACCCCGGCAGCCACAAAACCCAGCGGCCAGAAACCGTCCATCAACGCGATATAACGACCCCGACGCTGGGCGGGGATCAACTCCGACAGCATCGACTGGGCAATCGGAAACTCCATGCCCATGCCGATTCCCAGCAGAATGCGAAACAGCGTCAGGCTCTCGACCGTCTGCGCCGTGGAACACAGGTAACTGGCCAGCCCCCACAGGACGATGCTCCACTGGAACACCGGTTTGCGACCGAACCGATCAGCCAACAGACCGGACAGCGACGCCCCCAGCACCATGCCGAAAAAACTCGAACTGGCCAGCAGGCCGGCCTGCGCACTGCTCAGGCCGAACTCGGCTTTGATCGAGCCGAGCAGGAAAGTCATCATCGCCAGATCCATGGAGTCGAAGAAAAACGCCAGGGCGATGATGATGAAGATGATCCGGTGATAACCGCTGACTGGCAGGCGCTCCAGTCGATCTGCCGCGCTGAAGTTTCCCGTGTCCATACCACCTCCTCAATCCGAAAAGTCCCCGGATCGAGTGTGCGCGATAGCGGTTGCGCGCCTGTGCCAGATGCGACGTGTTCGCAGCCGTTGGCGACGCCAGTAGCACATCAGTGGAAGAGAACGCTCTACAACGCCATTTCCAGCTCGGTTTCACAGGCAAATCGATGAATTTCCCGCTGGCCCGCCGCCGTCAATTGCAGGGCACGGGAATCGTTGGGCAGCACCAGCCACCCCGACTGCATGAACAACTGCAGCAATGCCGCCCCCAGTGATCCGCCCATGTGCGGGCGACGCTCGCTCCAGTCCGGGCAGGCACACGCCACCTGGACGTTGCGATGGGCCAGCGCCTGGATGTACACACCGCGCCCAGCCAATTGTGTCGAGCCTTTGTGCGTCACGACCACCCGGTTTTCAAGCTGCTCGATCCAGCCGGCGTCGAGCAGTCGCTGGTACAGGTCGGCGGCCAGCGTTCCCCCCAGATGGTCGTCGCAAAACCGGGCGCGCAGCAGTGACGAGGGGGCGGCCTGGGGTCTGACGGCCGGCGAGGCACGCTTGAACACGGCAGGGATTTCTCGCGGAGCGCTGGCCAGAGTGGCGCTGGCCAGGGCTTCGATGGCCGCACCGATTTCGGGCGCCGCCAGGCGGAAGAAGCGTTTGCGGCCGCGCGCCTCGACCTTCAACAGACCGCCAGCGGACAAGCGCCCCAGATGCGCACTGGCTGACGACGGAGAAAGCCCCGCCAGCAACGCCAGTTCCTCGGTCTGCCGCGCCGAGCCATCCATGAGCGCCCACATCATTGCGCTGCGTTTGGGATCGGCCAGCAACGTGGCGATCTGGCTGATGCAAGGTGCATGTTCCATCTATTCACTCCCTGTTGAATCGTATCGTCTACAGCTCATAGACATCTTGACCAGTAATCAGTCGTCGGCCAAGGCGCGCAAAAGACCTTGAGCCGAAGCGAGGCAGCGCGCCGCAGCGAGAAAACCGCAGCAATGTCGCAACCCTCGTCCCTACCCGGACGGTTGCGGTCTGATCGTTCTCGCATCGGCCTTTTGGTACGGGCATCAGGCGGCCGCTAGTATAAGCGGGTTGCTCGCTGCGTCCTCTGCCGGAGCGCCCGTGGCTGGTGATTGTTCCTGAGAGAAATTTCGCTATTTACCTGCGACTAATGATCAGTCTCCGTGAAAACGGGAAATCGGCTACTCAATTCGGCGCAACGACTGGCGAGCATTTCCCTCAGAAGGTTCACCGGCTTACTCAATTGTGCGCGATGGGCGCACAGCAGATTCAGCGGAGCGCGTTCGCAGAGCAACTCCGGCAACAGCACTTTCAGCCGTCCCGCCAGCACATCACCGGCCACATCGAGCCAGGACTTGTAAGCGATGCCGGCTCCCGCCACCGCCCACAGGCGAACCACATCGGCGTCGTCACTGAAGCGGTCGCCACTGACGGTCAGGCCGACCTCGCGCCTGCCGTCATGAAAACTCCAATGGTCATGTACCCGGCCGCCGAGCATGTACAGCAGGCAGTTGTGCTGCGCGAGTTGTTCCAGATGCAGCGGCTCGCCGTGCCTGGCCAGGTAGGCGGGGGATGCGCACAGTACCCGTCGGTTGTGCGGGGCAATCGGCAACGCCACCAGGCTCGAATCCTCCGGCTCGCCGTAGCGCAAGGCGATGTCTACCGGCTGGCGAAACAGATCAGCGATGCGGTCACCCAGCAGCAGACGTACCGTCAGCTTCGGGTGTTCGTGCTGAAAATCATCGAGCCACGGCAACAGCAGGTTGCGACCGAAATCCGAAGGCGCCGACAGCTGCAGAATCCCGCTGACCTGATCCTGCCCGCTGGCCAGCAGACGCCGACCCTCATCAAGGTTGCTCAGCGCCGCCCGGGCGTACTCGAGAAACCCCTCGCCTTCGGCCGTCAGCCGCAAACTGCGAGTGGAGCGTGCCAACAGCCGCGCGCCCAGTTGCTGTTCTATACGTTTGAGCGCGGCACTGGCCACGGCGGCGGACATGTCCATCACCCGCGCCGCCGCCGACAGACTGCCCAGATCCGCCGCCCGGACAAACAACTGCAAGTCATCGAAACGCAGCATTCCTAGCCCCGATTATCAAAAAAATATTGAAAGAGACTGCTCTTTTAGCCGGTTTTATCTCCGGCAGAAATAGCCAATCATGCCATCCATCGAATTCATCCCGTCCCGGAGTCGAACATGTCCCAGCCTTTCACCGCCATCGCCACCCTGATTGCCCGACCTGGCCAGCAAGACGCCCTCGAACAGCACCTGCGTGCCCTGATCGAACCGACCCGCGCCGAAGCCGGTTGCGGTCAGTACGAACTGCACCAGGATCTGGCCAATCCGCTGGCCTTCTACATGATTGAGCAGTGGGCCAGCGACGAAGCCCTGCAAGCCCACGATGCCAGCGCCCATATCCAGCATTTCCGCAGCCAGGCCGAGGCGTTCCTCGAACACTTCGAACTCAAGCGTCTGCGCGTCATCGCCTGAAGCCTTCCTTTATTCACTTTCGGAGTTCTCCATGAAAGCTATCGCCTATTACGCCTCGCTCCCGATCAGCGACGAAAAATCCCTGCAAGACATCGAACTGCCGGAGCCGGTTGCCGGCCCGCGCGACTTGCTCGTCGAAGTCAAAGCGATTTCGGTCAACCCGGTCGACACCAAGGTTCGCCAGAACGTCGCGCCGGAAGGCGGCGCCGCCAAGGTGCTGGGTTGGGACGTGGCTGGTGTGGTCAAGTCGGTCGGCAGTGAAGTGACCCTGTTCAAGGCCGGCGACAAGGTGTTCTACGCCGGCTCCATCGCCCGGGCCGGTGGCAACAGCGAATTGCACGTGGTGGATGAGCGGATTGTCGGCCACATGCCGAAAACCCTCGGCTTCGCCGAAGCCGCCGCCCTGCCGCTGACTGCGATCACGGCCTGGGAGCTGTTGTTTGAACGGCTACAGATTCGCGAAGGCAACACCGATGAAGACCAGAGCCTGCTGATCGTCGGCGCGGCCGGCGGCGTCGGTTCGATCCTCACCCAACTGGCCAGCCAGTTGACCGGACTCAAGGTGATCGGCACCGCCTCCCGCCCGGAGACCCGTGACTGGGTGACGGAGCTGGGCGCTGATCTGGTGATCGATCACAGTCAGCCGCTGAGCGAGGAACTGAAACGCACCGGTGTCACTCACGTGACCCATGTCGCCAGCCTGACCCAGACCGAACAACATCTGGATCAACTGGTCGAGGCCCTGGCGCCGCAAGGCAAACTGGCGCTGATCGACGATCCGAAGGCGCTGGACGTGACCAAGCTCAAGCGCAAGAGCCTGTCGCTGCACTGGGAGTTCATGTACACCCGCTCGCTGTTCGAAACGCCGGACATGATCGAGCAGCACAAACTGCTCAACCGGGTGGCCGGGCTGATCGACAGCGGAACGTTGAAAACCACAGTCGGCGAACACTTCGGCACAATCAACGCAAGCAACCTGCGCCGTGCCCATGAATTGCTGGAAAGCGGCAAGGCCAAGGGGAAAATTGTTTTAGAAGGTTTCTAAAACTCGCGAGACCGCAGCCTTCTCCAGCCTCCGATGTGGCTGGCTCGGGGGCTGCGGTCGCGTTTTGCCGTCAGTCAGATGCTTGACCCTTGTCACAATTGCGATCGTATTCAGGACTACAATCGAGTCCTCTGCGATGCAATCTTTTACGTCCGGGAGGTCAGCAATGAAGATCCTGATAAAAGAAGTGGCAAAGTCCCAATGGCAAGTTCGTCTCGACCAGCACGCCGTGACCTTCCGCAGTGAGGCCGAGGCCCGCGCCTTCACTCGCACCCTCGAAGCGCGTATTTGCGCGCCCCATCAGATTCCCGACCTCGGCCAGCAACGCGCTGTCGGCTGAGGCTTTCGTTACTGGATTTCGGCCTGCGCCTTTGCCAGCGCCCGGGCATTCTGCATGCGCCGGGTGAGTGTCGCCGCGCAGACGACCAACAGACCGCACAGGCTGATGACCATGGCCATCGGCACGGCGCTGCCATCGTGCAGGATGCCCACCAGCGCCGAAGCCCCGGCGGCGACGCTGAATTGCATGCTGCCGAGCAACGCTGAAGCACTGCCGGCGCGACCGCCCTGCCCGTTCATCGCACACGCCGCCGCATTGGGGCTGATGCAGCCAAGGCTGGCCACGCAGATGAACAGCGGAATCAGCAGTGGCCACAGGGCCTCGGTGTGCAAGGCGCTGACCGCGAGCAGCGTCAGCCCGGCGGCCAGGTAAACCCAGACCGCCCGTGACAGCAGAAAGGCCGGACCGCGCTTGGCCAGCAGGCGCGCATTGACCTGTGCGACCAGAATGAACCCGGCCGCGTTGGTGCCGAACAGCCAGCCGAAATGCTCGGCCGGTACGCCATACAGCTTGATGAAAATGAACGGGGAGCCGGCGATGTAGGCAAACATCCCGGCAATGGCGATGCCGCCGGTCAGGGCATGCCCCATGTAGACCGGATCGGCCAGCAGCCGGCCGTACTGACGCAGGGCACCAGACAACGGCTGACGCGGAACATGCGCCGGCAGACTTTCCGGCAGGCCGAGGGCCACCGCCAGCCCGGCGAGGGCACTGAACGCTGTCAGCACCAGGAAGATCGACTGCCAGCCCGTGGTGTTGACCAGCAGACCGCCGAGCATCGGCGCCAGAATCGGTGCCAGCCCCATCACCAGCATCAGTTGCGAGAAGACTTTTGCCGAACCCACCGCATCGCACTTGTCGCTGACCACCGCCCGGGCAATCACCATCCCCGCGCAACCGCCCAGCGCCTGCACAAGCCGCGCTCCGATCAGCCACTCCAGGTTCGGCGCGTAGGCGCAGGCCACTGACGCCAGCGTGAACAGCGTCAGACCGATCAGCAACGGAATCCGCCGTCCGAAACGATCCGCCACCGGCCCGTAAGCCAGTTGACCAATGGACAGACCAAAGAAGTAAGCCGACAGCGTCAGCTGAACGTCTTTCTCATCGGTGCCGAACGCCAGCGCCATGGTGGGAAAGGCGGGTAGATAGAAGTCGATCGCCAACGGACCAAAAGCGGTCAGGGCACCGAGAATCAGAAGGGTACGGAAGTTCATCAGGCGTCCAGTTCGGGCGGCGGTTGGTTGGGCAGTCGGACTGACTATGCAGCCCGACAGTCTAGCCGCGCGAGGACGCCTTGAACATTCCGGTAGCTCGCTAACTATTAAAAAGATCAGGCGAGTTTGATGGCGTAGCCTTCTTCGCTGATCGCCTCGATCACCTGCTCGGCACTCAGCGCACTTTCGACGCCGACCTCCTTCCCCGCCAGATCGACCCGCACGCTGGCGGCCGGATCCTTGCTCTGCACCGCCTGAGTGACGGCTTTGACACAGTGACCGCAGGACATGCCTTCAACAGTGAACACTTGCATGGAATGACTCCTTTGAGTGAGGTTGCCGGCAGTTTCGGGCTTGCCACGATGGCAAGGTCAAGTTCTGCAAAAAACTGCCGGGCTGGCAATCGGCGCCGCGCTCGGCCAAGCTGCGTGCATCAATGACTTGAATTCAGGAGATTCAGCCATGCGCTGGTCAGCTTTCAGCCTGTTTGGCGTACTCAGCCTTTTTGCCGCAATCCCTTCGGTGCAGGCCGCCGGGGAAGATTACGGGGTGCTGATCATTTCCCGCGAGCGCCTGGAAGTCGCGACTTCCTGCGAAATCGGCGTTTACATTCAGGATCAACTGTCGGCGCGCCTGTTCCAGGAGCAAAGCACCTCGTTCAACCTGCCGCCGGGCAATGTGTCGCTGCGCCTGAAGCTGCTGCCGGGGCAAATGCCGGGCTGCAACCCGGGCATGCTCGCGCCGGGCTCGCAGGAGATAAAACTGCATGCCGGTGACATCCTGAAATTCCGCATCGCGATGAACCAGGAAGGCATGTACCTCAAGCCGACCGGCCTCGGTTACTGACACTTTCGGATTGGCGCTTGACCTTGCCAGCATGGCAAGGTTGATCCTGTAGACCTCTTCTACAGGGAGTAAGACCGATGTCCGATTCCATCACGTTCGATCTGCCCATCAGCGGCATGACCTGCGCCAGTTGCGCCGGCCGTGTCGAGCGGGCGTTGAGCAAAGTCAGCGGCGCCAGTGCCGTCAGCGTCAACCTCGCCACCGAACAGGCCCGGGTGCAGGCCCCCGGCGACAGCCTGCCGGCGTTGATGGAGGCGGTCGAACGCGCCGGTTACAGCGTGCCGCAGCAAACCGTGGAATTGAACATCGACGGCATGACCTGCGCCTCCTGCGTCGGTCGCGTCGAACGCGCCCTGAACAAGGTTGCGGGGGTGAAAAGCGTCAGCGTCAATCTCGCCAATGAACGCGCCCACCTCGAATTGCTCGGCGCGGTCGACCCGCAAACCCTGATCGCCGCCGTGAGCAAGGCCGGCTATTCGGCCAGTCTCTTCGAACTCGAACACCCGCAAACAGACAATCGCCAGCAACGCCTGAACCATGAGCGCTGGGCGTTGATCTGCGCCATCGCCCTCGCCTTGCCGTTGGTGCTGCCGATGCTGCTGCAACCGTTCGGCATTCACTGGATGCTCCCGGCCTGGGTGCAGTTCGCCCTCGCCACCCCGGTGCAATTCATCTTCGGCGCACGCTTCTACGTCGCCGCTTGGAAAGCCGTACGCGCCGGGGCCGGCAACATGGACTTGCTGGTAGCGCTGGGAACCAGCGCCGGATACGGCCTGAGTCTCTATGAGTGGGCCACCGCCGCCGGGCGCATGCCGCACCTGTATTTCGAGGCCTCGGCAGTGGTCATCGCGCTGGTGCTGCTTGGCAAATACCTGGAAAGCCGTGCCAAACGCCAGACCGCCAGCGCCATCCGTGCTCTGGAAGCGTTGCGGCCAGAGCGGGCAATTCAAGTCATCGATGGCCGCGAACAGGACGTCGCTATCAGCGCCCTGCGCCTCGGTGACCTCGTACTGGTCAAACCCGGCGAACGTTTCCCGGTGGACGGCGAAGTGCTGGAAGGCCAGAGCCATGCCGACGAAGCGTTGATCAGCGGCGAAAGCCTGCCGGTGCCCAAACAACCGGGCGACAAGGTCACCGGCGGGGCGATCAACGGCGAAGGCCGCTTGCTGGTGAGCACCACGGCGCTCGGCGCGGAAAGCGTGCTGGCGCGGATCATCCGTCTGGTGGAGGACGCCCAGGCCGCGAAAGCACCGATCCAGAAACTGGTGGATAAAGTCAGTCAGGTGTTCGTGCCGACGGTTCTGCTGCTGGCCCTGGCCACGCTGATCGGCTGGTGGCTGTACGGCGCGCCGCTGGAAACCGCGCTGATCAACGCCGTCGCGGTGCTGGTGATCGCCTGCCCTTGTGCCCTCGGTCTGGCGACACCCACCGCGATCATGGCCGGCACTGGCGTGGCCGCGCGGCACGGAATTCTGATCAAGGACGCCGAAGCACTGGAACGTGCCCATGAAGTCAGCGCCGTGGTGTTCGACAAGACCGGCACCCTGACCTCCGGCACGCCACGCATCGCACATTTCAGTGTAGTCGACGGTGACGAAAACGCCCTGCTGACAGCCGCCGGCGCGCTGCAACGCGGCAGCGAACATCCGCTGGCCAAAGCTGTACTGGATGCCTGTAGCGAGCGCAATCTGACGGTGCCCGATGTCAGCGACAGCCAGTCCCTGCCCGGGCGCGGCATCGCCGGCAGCCTCGATGGTCGGCGCCTGGCCCTGGGCAACCGGCGCTTGCTGGAAGAAAGCGGTCTGAATGCCGGAGACCTGAGCGAGTCCGCAAAGGCTTGGGAAACCGAGGGTCGAACGCTGTCCTGGCTGATCGAGCAAAGTCCGGCGCCCCGCGTACTCGGCCTGTTCGCCTTCGGCGACACCCTCAAGCCAGGCGCGCTGCACGCGGTGCAACAACTGGCCGCCCAGCACATCCACAGCCACCTGCTGACCGGCGACAACCGCGGCAGCGCCAGGGTGGTCGCCGAAGCGCTGGGCATCGAAAACGTCCATGCCGAAGTGCTGCCAGCGGAGAAAGCCGCCACCGTCGCCGAGCTGAAAAAAACCGGCGTCGTGGCCATGGTCGGCGACGGCATCAACGACGCCCCGGCACTGGCCGCTGCCGACATCGGCATCGCCATGGGCGGCGGCACCGACGTGGCGATGCACGCCGCCGGCATCACCCTGATGCGCGGCGATCCGCGGCTGGTGCCGGCCGCGCTGGAGATCAGCCGCAAGACCTATGCGAAGATCCGCCAGAACCTGTTCTGGGCCTTCGTCTACAACCTGATCGGCATTCCGCTGGCGGCGTTCGGCTTCCTCAATCCGGTGCTGGCCGGTGCGGCGATGGCCTTGTCGAGCGTCAGCGTGGTGAGCAATGCGCTACTGTTGAAAACCTGGAAACCCGAGGATCTGGAGGACAACCGATGAACATCGGCCAAGCGGCCCGCCACAGTGGCCTGAGCGCGAAGATGATCCGTTATTACGAGTCGATCGGTCTGCTCAAGGCTGCCCATCGCACCGACAGCGGCTATCGCATCTACGGCGATGACGACCTGCATACGCTGGCATTCATCAAGCGTTCGCGGGACCTGGGCTTTTCGCTGGAGGAAGTCGGCAAGCTGCTGACCCTCTGGCAGGATCGCCAGCGCGCCAGCGCCGATGTGAAGGCCCTGGCCCGCCAGCACATCGACGAGCTGAATCAGAAGATCCGCGAACTCGGCGAACTGCGCGACACCCTGCAGGATCTGGTCGAGCACTGCCACGGCGACCATCGCCCGGACTGTCCGATCCTCAAGGAACTGGCGTCGGGCTGCTGCGCGCAACCCGCGCGCGCCTGAGCAGCAGGATTTTCATCGACAGCACTGTGGCGAGGGGAATGCCGTGGAACAGCAGCACCACGGCACCCGGCGCCCACCACTCATAGAACGGTGCGGCGATCAGCATGCCGACGCCGAACCCGGTCATCTGCAACAGCGTCAGGAAACTGAAGATCGGCAGGCGCAAGGGCTCCGGCTCCCGTTGCAGGCGTGACATCAGGCCGACCTCCGAGAATCCGTCACCCAATCCGGCCGGCAGCGAAAACAGCAACAGACCGACAACGCTGTGCTGCTGGAACATCAGGATGAAGCCGCAGGACATCAGCAGCACGCCACCGAAATAGCGGCGCTCGAGATGAACGTTTTCCGAGCCGTTCAAACGACTGGCGATCCGCGCGCCGAGCAGCTTGCCGGCGGCCCACACCGCGAGCATCAGGCCCAGCGTGGTGCTGGCCGAGTCCGGCGTCAGCAGTTTGGAGATGATCGGAAAACCGACGTTGTGCGCAGCGCTGCCAAGGGTGTCGGCCATGGTCACCGCCAGCATCGCCGCCACCACCGGAGCGCTGCGCAGGCCTTGCAACAATGCCGACCATTCACCCTGTCTAGCGCTGGATTCGGCCACCGGCTCCGGTGCACTGAACCGCAGCGGCGCAATCAACACTGCCGCCAGCAGATAGGTCACCGCGTTCAGCGCGAACACGGTTTCAAAACCAAACCCCGCAACCAACAACCCGGACACCAGACTGCCGCCGACCATCGCCATGGACGAGGCGGACGTGATCCAGGCATTGGTCTTGAGCAACTGCGCCGGCTCGATCAAGCGCGGCAACTGGCTGTTGAGGCCGATGGCGAACATCGAATTGCCAAAGCCCAGGCCGAACGCGATCAGCGGCAGCAACAACGCCTGCTGACTGACCGGCACGATGAGCAACAGCCCGAGCACAGCGGCGCGCAGCAGATCGAAGGCCATCAACGGCAGACGGCCACTGCATCGACGATAGAACGCGGTGCCGATCAGACTCGCAAAGATTCCGCCGCCCACGCGACTGGCGAGAAAAATCCCCACGCTCATCGCGCTGTTGCTCAGCAGGTAGACATAAGTGGCCAGCGCAACCATGTTCAGGAACGCGCCGAAATCGGAAATCAGCCGGGCCGTGATGATCAGCCGGGCATTGCGGGAGGTGGTGGTCACAATCAATCCTTGAATGTGTAAAACCCGGCCGAAGCCGGGTTTTCTTTTTCAGATGCTCACTGCATCCACGGTGGCGGAGGCGGTTCGTCGGACTTGCCCTTGGGCTCGTCGTCCGCCGCGCGAATGGCTTGCTTGCGCTCCTCATCCAGACGCGCCGCTTCGATCTCGCGCAGCACCCCGCCGACATCGGCCAGGTCCTCGGGATCGTCGAACTCGCCGGTCAGCACGCTGGCCGGGTGCAACGTACCCGCTTCGTACAACGCCCACATTTCCTTGGCGTATTTGGTCTTCTTCAACTCCGGGGCGAAGCGACCGAAGTACGAAGCCATGTTGCCGACGTCACGCTCGAGCATGCTGAACGCGTGGTTGTTGCCGGCGGCGTCCACCGCTTGCGGCAGGTCGATGATGACCGGGCCGGTCGGTGTCAGCAGCACGTTGAACTCCGAGAGGTCACCGTGCACCAGACCGGTACACAACATCAGCACGATCTGCGAAATCAGGAACGCGTGATATTCGCGGGCCTGATCCGGCTCCAGCACCACGTCGTTCAGACGCGGCGCGGCATCGCCGTATTCGTCGGCCACCAGCTCCATCAGCAGCACGCCTTCGAGGAAGTCGTACGGCTTGGGCACACGCACTCCGGCGTTGGCGAGGCGGAACAGCGCCGCGACTTCGGCGTTCTGCCAGGCGTCTTCGGCTTCCTTGCGCCCGAACTTGGAACCCTTGGCCATGGCCCGGGCCTGTCGGCTGTTGCGAACCTTGCGGCCTTCCTGATACTCGGCCGCCTGGCGGAAACTGCGTTTGTTCGCCTCCTTGTAGACCTTTGCGCAACGTAACTGATTGCCGCAGCGCACCACATAAACAGCTGCTTCTTTGCCACTCATGAGTGGACGCAGCACTTCGTCGACCAGACCGTCCTCGATCAGGGGTTCAATGCGTTTTGGAGTCTTCATCAGCTTTTATTGTGGGTCCTTTATTACCAAACACGCGAATGTCACTCGTTATACGGCAATCCTCGCATCGCGGGGAGGGGTTGCCGACCTGTGAACCTGAAGATGCACACACTGTGCCGGATAAACCGGGCCGATCCGCCTCTTTATCGACCGCTGCGAATCATAGCCGAGGCTGCCGAAGTTGTTGGCGACAGGACTTGAGGGCATTTGCGACAGAATCTGACATCCCGCTGCACACAGCTCGTAAGAATTTTCTCTGCCGGCCTCAATTTCCCTCTCGTGCGGCCGAATTCCTCTGTGACAGAGGAATTTGTCCGACAATCGTTCCCAAAAAAAATGTCGATGTCGCACCCAAGGAAACGGGTGAGAAATAGGTTTTTCGGCTGCCAATAACCGCGAGTCATCTGCACTGCGTGGGCCTACAAGAAAATCTGGAGCGCGGATGAACATCAAACAGAAGTTGACCTGGGCGTTTGCAATCATCGCCTGCTTGCCCGTGGTGCTGGTCGCCACGCTGGTGGTACTGAACCTGCGCAGCGATGCCCGGGACGATTTTGTCGACAGCAGCGGGCGCGAGATCCGTCAGGTCAGCAATGCCATGCAGCTGTTTTTCGACGGCATCAGCCAGAACGTCGATTACCTGGCGGCGCAACCATTGGTCAAAAACGCCGACGGCAGCGTGCGCAGCCGCATGAGCGCCAACGCTTCCGACACCTCGGATGGCGAGATCGACAAACAACTGTTTGCACTGTTCGAGGGGCTGGCCAAATCCCACCCGGCCTACTCCTACGTGTCCTATGGATTGAACAGCGGCGGCTATGCCTTCTGGCCGGGCGATCCGAAGATGGCCAACTACGACCCGCGCACCCGCCCCTGGTACAAGACCGCCATGGCCAACCCGGGCAAGACCCTGCGCACCGAAGCCTACTACTGGGCCGGCGATGACGCGGTACTGGTCAGCACCGTGCGCGCGGTCGCCAACCAGTTGGGTGCCCAAGGTGGCGTGGTCAACATTGACGTGTCGCTCAAGCAGCTGACCGAGATCGTCAAACAGATCAAGCTCGGCGAAAGCGGTTATCTGATGCTGATGGAAAACACCGGCACGGTGCTGGTCGATCCGAAGCAACCGGAGCACAACTTCAAACGACTCGACAGCCTCGGCGACGGCTACGCGCAACTGGCCAAGGCCGGCAAAGGGCTGGTGGAAGTCGAGCTCAACGGCGAACGCTACATGGCCAACGTCTGGCCGTCGGAACAACTGGGCTGGACCTTCATCGGCCTGATCAAACAGAACGACGTGATGAGCTCGGCCACTCAACTGACCTGGCTGATCGCAATCATTGCTGCCGTGCTGGCGGTGATCTTCGCGGTGGTCGGCGCCAGTTTCGCCAGCCTGATCGTGCGGCCGATCCGCAGCGTGGCCAGCGGTCTGGAAGGCATCGCCCAGGGCGAAGGCGACCTGACCAAGAACCTCGACATCCGTGGCAGCGACGAAACCGCGCAACTGGCCAACTGGTTCAACCAGTTCCTTACCGCGATCCGCAGTCTGATCCAGCACATCGGCGGCGCAGCGGGAAAAATCCTCGCCACTTCGCAGAGCTCGACCCGGGTCTCCGGCGACATGGCCGAAGCGGCCGGGCGCCAGCGCGAAGCGGTGGACATGGTCTCGACCGCGTTCCACGAAATGGTCGCCACCGCCAACGAAGTCGCCCGCTCGTGCAGCCAGGCGGCGGAGTCGGCCGACAGCGGCCAGCGCCAGGCCCGCGAAGGTCAGCAGCAGATCGATGCGGCGGTGCACAGCGTCGATCAACTGAGCCAGGAGCTGGAGCAATCGGCGCAGTCGATGCAGCAACTCGAGCGCGACAGCAACGACATCCAGTCGATCCTCGGCACCATCCGCTCCATCGCCGAACAGACCAACCTGCTGGCGCTCAACGCGGCCATCGAAGCAGCGCGGGCCGGTGAGCAGGGGCGTGGTTTTGCGGTAGTGGCCGACGAGGTTCGCGCACTGGCCAAACGCACGGCGGATTCGACGGCGGAAATCGACGGGCTGCTGGGCAACCTGGCCAAGCGCACCAGCGCGGTGACCCAGCAAATGCGCGCCAGCCTCGATGTGTCGCAGCAATCGGTGGCACGCATCGGCGAAGCGCGGGAGAGCTTTGGTCAGATTCGTGAGTCGGTGGATGTGATTCGCGATATGAACACGCAGATTGCTACGGCGGCGGAAGAGCAGCATCAGGTGGCTGAGGACATCAATCGGCACATCAGCCAGATTCATGGTGATGCGCAGTTGGTGGCGGAACTGGCGAATTCGGCGCGGCTGGATTCGCAGAGTCTGGCGGGGTTGTCGAATGAGCTGGATGGGTTGGTGCGCAGGTTCCGGACTTGAGATTGGGGGGAGCCCTGAAAAGCCCCCTCACCCTAACCCTCTCCCGGAGGGAGAGGGGACCGATTGGGGGATATTGGAGAAGTACGCCGACCTGAAAGATTTGCTTTGAATCCATAGTCGATTCGGTCTTTCAGGTCGACGTTTAGCGCAAGACAACTCGGTCAGTCCCCTCTCCCTCCGGGAGAGGGTTAGGGTGAGGGCTGCTTTTAGCGCTCGACGATGGCAGTCACCCCCTGCCCCCCCGCCGCACAAATCGAAATCAACCCCCGCCCCTGCCCCGCCGCATCCAGCAACTTCGCCAGGTTCGCCACAATCCGCCCGCCGGTTGCGGCAAACGGATGCCCCGCCGCCAGCGAGCTGCCCTTGACGTTCAAGCGGCTGCGGTCAATCGAGCCCAACGGCGCGTCCAGCCCCAGCCGGGTCTTGCAGTACTCCGGATCTTCCCAGGCCTTCAACGTGCACAACACTTGCGCGGCAAATGCTTCGTGGATTTCGTAGTAGTCGAAGTCCTGCAAGGTCAGGCCATTGCGTGCCAGCAACCGCGGCACCGCATACACCGGAGCCATCAGCAGCCCTTCGGCGCCGTTGACGAAATCCACCGCCGCTGCTTCGCCGTCGCGCAGATACGCAAGGATTGGCAGACCACGCTCCTTCGCCCACTCTTCACTACCCAGCAACACCACCGAGGCGCCATCGGTCAGCGGCGTGGAGTTGCCGGCGGTCAGCGTGCCCTTGGCGCTTTTCTCGAAGGCCGGCTTCAGGGTCGCGAGTTTTTCCAGGGTCAGGTCCGGGCGCAGGTTGTTGTCGCGGGTCAGGCCGAGGAACGGGGTCATCAGGTCGTTGTGCCAGCCTTCGCTGTAGGACGCCGCCAGTTTGTGGTGGCTTTCGAAGGCCAGTTGATCCTGTTCTTCGCGGGGAATGTTCCAGGTCTGCGCCATCAACTCGCAGTGCTCGCCCATCGACAGGCCGGTGCGCGGTTCGCCGTTGCGCGGGAATTCGGGGATCAGGTGTTTCGGGCGCAATTGCAGAAAGGTCTTGAGCTTGTCGCCGGTGGTCTTGGCGCGGTTGGCTTGCAGCAGGATCTTGCGCAGGCCTTCGCTGACGCTGATCGGCGCGTCCGACGTGGTGTCGACGCCGCCGGCAATACCGCAATCAATCTGGCCGAGGGCAATCTTGTTCGCCACCAGCAACGCCGCTTCCAGGCCGGTTCCGCAGGCCTGCTGAATGTCGTAGGCCGGGGTGGCCGGTGACAGGCGTGAGCCAAGCACGCACTCGCGGGTCAGGTTCATATCCCGTGACAATTTCAGCACCGCCCCTGCGACCACTTCGCCGATGCGCTGGCCGTGCAGGTTGTAGCGTTCGATCAGGCCTTCGAGGGCGGCGGTGAGCATCACCTGATTGCTCGCGGTGGCATACGGCCCGTTGGAGCGGGCGAACGGAATACGGTTGCCACCAATGATCGCGACGCGGCGCAGCTGACTCATGAAATGCTCCTTGTGAAATATCCGGTCTGAAAATCGAGCGCTGAAAACCCGGTCGGGCCACAAAAGCGCCGAGGGCAAACTACTCTGCTGTTCTAGCGTAGGCCTTATTGCGTGGATCGAACGATTGATTGCCCTTCGCAGTCCACACTTTGAACCCCATCTTCTGGAGAGCGTTCCATGTCTGACCGCTATATCGACTTCGCCAACTCGTCCATCGGCCACCGTCTGGTCGGAGCTCTGGGCCTGCCGTCGCCGGTGCGGCTGGAACGCTGGCAGGCCGGGCGCCTGCGGCCAGTGGAGGGTGCGCTGCTGATCGGCGGCGGGCCGCTGGCCGAGCGGGTCAGTGCATTCGCCAATCGGCTGACCGATGCCATTTATCGCTACGGCGATCAGCCTGCGTCTGCCACTCAATGGATTCCCGGACATGGCCCGAAACTCAAGGCCGTGGTGTTCGACGCCAGCGATCTGCAGCACACCGACCAGCTCAAGCAACTGCGCGAATTCTTCCAGCCACTGATGAAGAACCTCGACAGCAGCGCGCATCTGGTAATCCTCGGTCGCGCCCCGGAAAACCTGCGCGAACCGTTCGCCGCCAGCGCACAACGGGCACTCGAAGGTTTCTCCCGCTCGCTGGCCAAGGAGCTGCGCAGCGGCGGCACGCTGCAACTGATCTACGTCGGCGAAGGTGCAGAGGATCAGCTCGAAGGGCCGCTGCGGTTTTTCCTCTCGCCGAAAAGCGCCTTCGTCTCCGGGCAAGTGATTCGCCTGAACCCTTGCGCCACGCCAGTGACCGACTGGACGCGCCCACTGGCCGGGCGCAAGGCGCTGGTCACCGGTGCGGCGCGCGGCATCGGCGCCTCGATTGCCGAAACTCTGGCTCGCGACGGCGCCGAGGTGATCCTGCTCGACGTACCGCCAGCCAAGACCGATCTCGAAGCCCTGGCGGCTCGCCTCGGCGGTCGCGCCATTACCCTCGACATCTGCGCCGAAGACGCCGCTGCGCAACTGATCGAACAGCTGCCGGACGGCCTCGACATTCTGGTGCACAACGCCGGCATCACCCGCGACAAGACCCTTGCCAACATGACCCCGGAATTCTGGGACGCGGTGCTGGCGGTCAATCTCAACGCCCCGCAAGTACTGACCAAGGCCCTGCTCGACAGCGGCACCTTGCGCGATAACGCCCGGGTGATTCTGCTGGCGTCGATCAGCGGCATCGCCGGCAATCGCGGGCAGACCAATTACGCGGCGAGCAAGGCCGGACTGATCGGGCTGGCCCAGGCCTGGGCGCCGACGTTGCTGGAACGTGGCATCAGCATCAACGCCGTGGCGCCGGGGTTCATCGAGACCCAGATGACTGCGCACATTCCGTTCGGCCTGCGTGAAGCCGGGCGGCGCATGAGTTCGCTGGGCCAGGGCGGCCTGCCGCAAGACGTCGCCGAAGCCGTGGCCTGGCTGGCCCAACCGGGCACCGGCGCGTTCACCGGACAAGCGCTGCGGGTGTGCGGCCAAAGCGTTCTGGGAGCCTGACCATGACCATCGAATGGCATACGCTGCACCACGAGCCGAGTCTGCCGGGGCTGTATGCCCGGGCGGCGACCCGACGCAAAATCACCGGCACCACCCTGCCCGACAGCGGTTTGCGTTGCGCCGTCGAGGTGGAGGGCAAACGTCTGGCGGCGTATCGCAAGGTCTGCGGTTTCGCCGATGACGGTCTGCTGCCGCCGACCTATCCGCATATCCTGGCGTTCGCCCTGCAGATGCAATTGCTGACCGCCAAAGAGTTTCCGTTCCCGCTGCTGGGGCTGATTCATCTGAGCAACCGCATCCGCATATTGCGGCCAATGGGCGGGATCAGTCGCGCGCAAGTCAGCGTCCGGGTGCATAACCTGCAACCGCATCCGAAGGGCGCGACCTTCGATCTGCTGACCACCCTCGACGATCAACTCGGGCCGTTGTGGGAAGCCGAAAGCCAAATGCTCTGTCGCGGCGTGAAGCTTGAAGGTGAACCGGTCGAACGGGCCTGGGAGCCGACGCTGCCCCTCGCGCAAGTGGCGCAGTGGAAGGCGCCGGCGGACATCGGCCGGCAGTACGCGAAAGTCTCCGGCGACTACAACCCGATCCACCTGAGTGCCGCCAGCGCCAAGTTGTTCGGTTTCCCTACAGCCATCGCCCACGGTTTGTGGAACAAGGCCCGCACACTGGCGGCACTGGCGGATCATCTGCCCAAGGCCAACCTTGAGGTCACCGTGCACTTTCGCAAACCGGTGCGGCTGCCGAGCGAGGTGAGTCTGTTCGCCAGCGCGGCCGGTTCCAGCGGTGAGTTACGCCTGATCGGCGCCGGGGATCTGGAGCACATGGTGGGCAACTGGCAGCCGGTAGCCTGACATCGAGGCCGGGAAAACCTGCTCAATTGTGTATATATCACTAAAGTTTTCCCGCGCCGCGTACATCTTCTTCGCCAATAACCAGCCTTGATTTTCAAGGCTTTTTTTTGCGCGCCTATATCCTCGGTATTAGTCGTTAGGCGGCACTCGCAGCCCCCTGCATAAAGGCGTTAATACCAACTTGAGAATGGCGTGGATCCGGCCTTGCGACTGATATGAGCACAACGGACGAAGGCATTGCCGGCAACAGAATCGGCGGGCCATCGAAGTCAACGAACGTTGTGACAGGTGCAAGGAATACCCAACATGAAAACTCAAGAGTGGTGCAAATCGGCAACAGCGCTGACATTGATTCTTTCCCTGAGCCTGGCCGGCTGCAGCAGCGGCGGTGGCGGTCATCACAGCAGTTCCGGCAGCTCCTCCCCGGACAGCGCCGCCGCGGGCAGTGGTGGTACGGGCGCAACCGGAGGCACGGGGGACACAGCCGGGACTGGCGGAACAGGTGGAACGGGCAACACCGGTGGTACGGGTGGAACCGGCGGGACCGGGACTGGTGGCACGGCTGGCACTGGTGGTACCGGAGGAACCGGTGGCACGGGCGGTACCGATCCGACCAATCCAACTGATCCGACTGACCCAACGAACCCGACCAACCCCACCACCCCTACGCTGGTGACGACCACCCTGGTACAGGATGTCGGCAACACCGTCAGTGGTGTGGGCGATGGTGTCGGCCAGGTGGGCGACTCTCTCAGCACGGTCCCGGTCGTTGGAGGGGTGGTGCAGAGCGTTGCCAATACCGCTGGCAATGTGGTCGGCACGCTGGGTGATGGTGTGTCCAATGGCATCGGCAAACTGGCCAGCACCCCGAATGGCGTGGGTGTAACCGCCTCGGCGGTCGGCGGAGTGGTGCAGGATGTTGGCAACGGTGTTTCGGATGTCAGTGGCAAACTGGCGACCGCCACCGGCAGTATTCCGGTAGTCGGCGGGGTGGTGACCAAAGTGGCACCGGTACTCGACGGCGTTGGCGAAAAAGTCACGATGCTTGGCGACACGCTCAGCACCGCCACGACCACCGGACCGCTCGGCGGACTCACCACCCAGGTCAGTCAGAAACTGGTGCCGGTGATTGCCATGGTTGAAAGCACCACCGACAAACTCGGGAGCACCACCGGTCTTGGTGCCCCCCTCAACGGCGTTCTCCAGAAAGTCGGCGGTACCGTGGACGGTCTCGGTGACAACGTGACAGCGGCCGGCAAGGGCAATGCCCTTACCAACACCCTCGGCGGTGCGCTGAGCAACGTCGGCACCACAGTCGGCAAGGCCGGCGGGCTGGTAGCCAACGGCACGGGTGGCAATTCGGGCGGTATCGGTGGCAGTCTCGGCGGCACCGGTCTGCTGCAAACGGTCGGTGGCGCCGTGGCCAATGTCGGTGCCGGTCTGGGAGCCGGCAACACTACGCTGAGCGCACCCGGCAATGTGCTGGTATCGACAGGCAACACCGTGGCTTCGCTCAACACCGCACTGGGTGGCTCCGGCACCCCCATCACCACACCCACCACGGCACTGGCCAGTGTCGGCAACGCCGTCGGCGCAGGCCTGAGCCCTGTGACCAGTGCAGTGACCAGCCTGACGCAAAACGTCGGTAATACAACCGGGCTTGGCGGACCTGTAGCCGGTCTCACAGCGCAAGTGGGTGGCGCCGTGAGCAATCTGGGTGGCACTCTCGCCGGCACCACAACCAATCCGGTAGTCGCTGCAGTCGGTGGTACCGTCGGCACGGTGGGCAGCACGGTAACCGCCGTCGGCGGTCTGCTCAACGGCGGTGCGGGTACACCGGCCACGAACCCTGTAACAACCGTCGTCAGCAACACTGTCAATACCGTCGGCGGAGCGCTCACAGGCGCCACCAACGGCGGCAGCGGCGGCAGCGGCGCAGGTCTGGGCGGCGTACTCGGTGGTCTCACCGGCGCATTGGGAGGTAACAAACGCTAAATTGCACCTGGCCGATTCGACGGCCGAACCTACAGCGCCTACGCTTGGTTGAGGGCGGAAGATTCCCACGAGTCTTCCGCTTTTTTCTTAGGAGAACACCCGCCCGGTGCCGGGGGTTGAACATGGAGTGTCCTATGCGCGTTATGGCATCCCTGCTGTTTCTCAGTCTCAGTTCCTCTGCCCTTGCCGACACCCTGCCGAGCTTTCTCAACAGCAACGAAACGATCCGCAACCTGCCGGTGCCGAACCTGCCCGCCGATGCCTATCGACCGGGTGCTGCGCCACTGCAAGTGCCGGAGCCCGGCGCCTCCGAGCCGTTGATGACGAGCACGAAGATCCGACTCAATACCGTGCAGATCGAGGGCGGCACGCTTTATCCGCTGAATGAACTGGCAGAAATCTACAAACCCCTGATCGGTCGTGAAAGCAGCCTCGCCGACCTGATCGAAGCCACCCGCACGATCACTCGACGTTATCAACAGGACGGCTATCTGCTGTCCTACGCCTTCCTGCCACAGCAGACCTTCAATGACGGCGTGGCGCGCGTCGTACTGGTGGAAGGCTATGTCCGGGACGTGCAGATCGCGGGCGACGTGGGGCGGGTCAAAGCCCTGCTCGACCGACTGGCCGCCAAGCTCCAGGCCGAGCGCCCTCTCACACGCAAGACGTTCGAGCGCTACACCACACTGATGACCCGCATTCCCGGCGTGACGATTCAGGCCCAGGTGCCACCGCCCGGCACCACCGATGGCGCAACCACGCTGATCGCCCAGGCCAGCCGCAAACCGTTCACCAGCACCCTGAGCACCACCGAAGACAACCGCAACGGCACCCAGGCTTTGCTCGGTATCAGCAGCAATTCAAAAACCTCGATGGGCGAACAGCTGAGCCTCAGCGGCCTGTTTCCACCGGGGGATGACCATGAGCGTTACTACCGGCTGGACTACAACCAGTTCATCAACGACGAAGGTGCGCAACTGAGCCTGTCGGCCTCACGCTACCGGGCCGATCCCGGCACCAACGTACTGCTGAATAACGGTCTGGAACTCAAGCCGCATCGCGAAAATGATCGTTACTCCCTCGGCTTCAGCCTGCCGTTGATTGCCGCTTCGGATGAGTTGCTGACAGCCGGATCGCGCCTGTACGCGGTCAACGACAAGACCCGTTACAACGTCATCGGCTACCCGCTGAGCGTCGAAGAACGCACCGACATCCGCGCACTTGCCTTCGAAAGCGACTGGCGCAAGGCCGATGCCCGGCAACTGCGAATTCTCAGTGGCGGGGTGTATCAAGGCTTCGACAGCCTTGGAGCGCACACCAACAACAGCGCCATCGACCTGGATTTTTTCCGGGTGCGTCTGTCGGGGGTGCAGAGCGACAAGTTCTTTGATAACTGGCAAGGCGTACTGTCAGCCGCGTTGTATTGGAGTGACGACACCCTGCCCGACAGCGAGCGCGCCGTATTCGGCGGCCAGAACTTCGGCCGCGGCTATCCCGACGACCAGGCGTCCGGCGACAAGGGCTGGGGCGTGGCTTACGAAATCAACTACAGCTTCAACCGCGATGGCAACTGGGTGCGCATCCTGCAACCGTACTTCGTGCTCGACCGCTCCCGCAGCTGGTTCAATGAATTGCCGGTGCAGGCCAACAACCTGTCATCAGCGGCGTTCGGCCTGAGATTCGGTGACGCCAAGTACTACAACATCGCCCTGGAAGCCGCCAAGGCGATGTCCGATGAAGCGCTGGATACGTTCAACCGCAGACCACGCTACAGCATCAGTTTCAGTTACCAGTTGTAAGCCGCTTGATCGCCGGCGAATCCCAGATCGGAACGCAGAGCGTCCCAGGCTGCATTCCCACGCAGAGCGTGGGAACGATCAAACAAAAGCAGTCCGCTTTCGCTTATCGCTTATCGCTCCTCACCACTCAACACAATGAGCGTTAGCTCGAGTACCGCTTTTGATCTACGGGCGACGTCGGAAGGCTGAGTGGAGGGATTCATCCGGGGGGGGGAGCGCAGCGACCGTTTGGCGAAGCCAAACACATCGAGAGGAGGTGCAGCGAAGCAAACCGTAGGCGATGCCCCCGGATGAAACCCGGAACGAAGGAACCCCGAGCCCCAGCGAGCGGGCCGAACGCAGGAGCAAGCGTTTTTTTGCTTACTTTTTGACTGGGCCGGCACTCCGGGCGTTTGTCAAAAAAGTGAGTCGCCGTAAGGGCGAAACCGCCAGCAGGCGCACCCGCAGAAACGGATATTCACCCAAAACCCCAACAACATGGTCGGCCCAAAGGCCGCCAAGTCAAACCCTCAAGAAACATTCACCCGAGGCTTGGGAAACAGATTATCCAGCGTCTCAAGCAACCGAACGTGATAAATCGGCTTGCGAAACAGATCCAGTACCTGCAACCGCAGCATGTCGCTCACATCCTCCATGTCCGCATGCCCGGAAGTCACAATCACCGGTAAATGCTGGCGCGAGGTGTGTTCGCGCAATCGCTTTATCAGCGACATGCCGCTTTCCTCCGGCATGCGCAGATCGGTAATCACCAGCGCGATATCGGGATGCCGGGTCAAATGATGCAGGGCCAGTTTCACCGAGGTCGCGGTATGACAGACAAAGCCCTCCCCCTCCAGCAACTCCGCCAGTTCCAGCAGTGCGTCCTCCTCGTCATCGACCAGAAGCAACTGTTGGCGGGGCGTATGGGAGAAAGACATAGGGCGATTCCTGCGATGGACTAAGCGCTGACGTTAGAACCCCTTGGGCGCATTCGCAAGTTGCCGGCCATGGCTGCCTACCCGATCAGAGTGCGGCCTGAATGGTGTTGAACATCGTGGTAATGGCGGTCGAGATCGGTGTCACGAATGCGGCCAGCGCCACCGCCACCATACCGGCGATGATCGCGTACTCGATACCCGACGCCCCTTCGGTGTCCTTGACCAGGCCTTTGTAAAAAGTGATCTGGGACTTGATTGTCTGCACGGTTTTTTTTGCGAAGGACATGACTGATTCTCCTTGAAGGCACCGGGTGTTATGCGTTCGCAACATGATTTCCCCGTGCCAGCATCAGCATTGTCGGCAATGTCCGGACCTACAACTGTAAGAACGGATTAACACCAAAGTATTAGCGACCCATACAACGGCAAAAAACCATGTTTGGCGCTTTAGTCCCCTGCTTTCGGCGGATATTTCGGCCCGCGTAATGGCATTTTGTTCGGGCTGCGCTACCGTCAAATAGCGAAATAGTTACTCGTTCATAGCTGCCTGATTGCGAAGTTATCTCGTTGGACGTCACGGGTTGTTGCAAGAGACAGAGCGCAGCGGGAAAGGGAGAGCCGTCATGAACAGTCGCGTCACTCTGGGTCTGGCCGGCATTTTGTTGCTGGGTGCCGTCATCGCCGGTTACTGGGGGCTCAGTTTGAGTCGCCAGGCCCCGGCTGCCGAACCCGTGGTTGCCGCTCCTGCCAACCCGATCGCCCCCCCGCCACCGGTAGAAGATCCGACTCGCCAGCCGGTGGTGGTGCTGGTGCGCGATATCGCACCGTTCGTGACCATCACCGCCGCCGATGTCGCCGTGGAAAAACTGCGCACCGCCCCCGCCGGCAGCCTGGCCAGCGTCGATCAGGTGATCGGCCGCACACCCTGGCGCGCCCTGTCCGCCGGCACCTGGCTGACCCAGGAAAGCTTCGAGGCCGGCAGCCCGCTGGCGCGGATGATCCGTCCCGGCGAACGCGCACTGGCGGTCGCGGTGGATGAAGTGATCAATGCCGGCGGCCAACTGGCACCGGGGGATTATGTCGATGTGCTGCTGTTCTTGCGCAAGGATGAGAACAACCCGCAGCCGACCGCCCAACTGGTGGTGCCTGCCGTGCGGGTGCTGGGCGTGGGCAGTCAGATGGGCCTGACCAACAGCGGCCAGCCCGCCAGTCCCGCCCACAGCGAAGAAGAAAAACTCAAGCAGGAACAACTGCGCGCCGCCGCCCGCAGCGTGGTGCTCGCGGTGCCTGAGCCGTTGCTCAACCGCCTGATGCTGGCCTCCAGCGCCGGCGTATTGCGGCTGGCCGTGCGCAGCGCCGACGAACAACAACTGGCCCGCTACTGGGCCGGCGACAACAACGTCGCCGCCGGCCTCGACAGCCCTCGACGCGAGTTGATCGAGTTCAGCCAACTGTCGTTGACACCGCCACCCAAACCCATGGCGGTCGCCAGTCAGACCGTTCCAGGAAAACCGGCCGTGGAAGTGATTCGCGGCACCGAATCCGCCGAACCCACGCACTGAATCGAGCAAGGATGCACCTCCATGCGCAAACGCTTTACGCCCCTGTTCCACTGGCTGCAGTTTTCCTTGCTGAGCGTGGCTTCGATCGGCAGCGCGGCCGCCGCCACCGGCAACTGCGCTGCGCTTGCGCCGCTACCGGCCGTGCTGGAAGTCGGTGAAGGCCTGCAACAGGCCGTGCAATCGCCGGTGGCGATCACTCGGGTGGCCGTGGGCGATCCGAAGATCGCCGATGTGCGCGTGACCGGCGATCAGGGTGTGTTGCTCACCGGCGTCGGCCCCGGCGCCACCACGTTGATGATCTGGACCGCCTGCGCCAGCACACCGCGTCAAAGCATGGTGTTCGTGCAGGGCAAGGCCAGTGCGGCGATGACTGCGGCGGCGCTGCCGTCCAGCAGCGAACCGAACCTGCCCTCGCAAGTGCAGACAGACATCCGCTTCGTCGAAGTCAGCCGCACCAAACTCAAGGAAGCGGGTACGTCGATCTATGGCAAAGGCTCCAACAATTTTCTGTTCGGCGCCCCGGGCACCGTGCCGAACACCGGGGTCACGCCGGGTGTGGTTCCGTTGCTCAACATCGACCCACGCATCGCCGCGCCGAGCATTCCGCTGGCCAACGACATGTTCAACATCGTCTGGGGCGGTGGCAGCAGCAAGTTCCTCGGCATCGTCAACGCGCTGGAAGGCAGCGGTTTCGCCTACACCCTCGCGCGGCCAAGCCTGGTTGCCTTGAGCGGACAGAGTGCGAGTTTCCTCGCCGGTGGCGAGGTGCCGATCCCGGTGCCCAGCGCCAACAGCAACAGCTACTCCATCGAGTACAAGGAATTCGGTATCCGCCTGACCCTGACCCCGACCGTGGTCAGCAACGACCGGATCGCCCTCAAGGTCGCCCCGGAAGTCAGTGAGCTGGACTACAACAACGGCGTGACCATCGGCGGCACCAAAGTGCCGGCCTTCACCATTCGCCGCACCGACACCAGCATCTCCCTGGCAGACGGCGAAAGCTTCGTCATCAGCGGCCTGATCAGTACCCGCAATGCCTCGGAGGTGAACAAGTTTCCGGGGCTGGGCGACATTCCGGTACTCGGCGCGTTTTTCCGCAACTCGTCGATCAACCGCGAAGAACGCGAGCTGCTGATGATCGTCACCCCGCACCTGGTGCAGCCGCTGGCCGTCAACGCGCCATTGCCGTCGTTGCCCGGCGAGAAACTGCGCAATTACGACCCGAACTGGTATCGCCTGTACTTCCTGGAAAACGGCAACTTCGATAAACGCAGCGGGTTATCGCAATGAGCCAGAGCCTGAGCCAGACCTTTCTCGCCATCACCCGCAACACCACCGATCTCGAGTGGCTGCAAGGCGCGCTGGCGCCGCTGGGCCAGGTGGTCAGCGCCGGTGGCGGCAGCCTCGACGAACTGCTGGCGCTGGTCGACGTGACCTTCGCCAGCCTGGTGTTCGTCGGCCTCGACCGTGAACATCTGGTGGCCCAGAGTGCGTTGATCGAAGGCGTGCTCGAAGCCAAGCCGATGCTGGCGATCGTCGCCCTCGGTGACGGCATGGACAATCAATTGGTGCTCAACGCGATGCGCGCCGGTGCCCGGGATTTCGTGGCCTACGGCTCGCGCTCCAGCGAAGTCGCCGGGCTGGTGCGACGGCTGAGCAAACGCCTGCCGGCGGTGACGCCGAACGCCCAGCTCGGCGGATTGACGGTTCTGTACAGCATTCAGAACAACGCCGACGGTGCGCTGCTGGCCAATCACATGGCGCTGGTGGTGCAGAAGAGCGGCCAGCAGACCTTGCTGCTTGACCTTGGCCTGCCGCGCGGCGACAGCCTGGCCCTGCTGGGGCTGGAGAGTTCGTTTCATTTCGGCGATGCGTTACGTCATTTGCGTCGCCTCGACGCAACGCTGATCGACAGCGCCTTCACCAGTGCCGAGGCCGGGTTGCGCATTCTCGCCTATGCCCCCGGCGACGAACCGCTGGAACGCACCAGCGCTGCCGAGCTGTACATGTTGCTCAGCGCCCTGCGCCAGCACTTCCAGCACATCGTGGTGAACCTCACCGGCCAGCCCGACAGCGAAGCGCTGCGCACCTTCGTCAGCCATTGCGACAAGCTGCTGTGGTACACCGACCAGAACGTCCTCGACTGCCGACGCAACCTCGCAGTGCTCAATCTGTGGCGCGAAAAAGGCATGAAGCTTGATCACGGCCGGCTGCTGGTGGATCGCTACCTGCGCAATGTCGCGCCGGACTCCGACACCCTCGGCAGGACCTTCGGCCTGGAAGTCATCGCAGTGCTGGCCTACAGCCCGGAAGTGCGCCTGAATGCCAAGAACCAGGGCGTGACCCTGTTCGAACTCGCCCCGCGCGAAGCCATCAGCCAGAGTCTGCGCACCCTCGGCGAACGACTGGCCAAGCGCTCCGAAGGCCTGGCCAAACCCAAAGTCACCTGGTTCGATCGCTTGCGAGGCAGCTCATGAGCAGCGAGCAATTGTTTGGCGGGCCGCAGCGCAACGCCACCGGCAACACCGACCACGACGGCCTGAAACTGGTGCTGCACCGCTACATCATCGACGCCATCGAAGAATCGGGGAAAAACCTGCTGGAAGGCTCGCGGCAAGTGTTGTCGCAGTTCGTCATCGACAAGGTCGGCGAATACATCGCCCGCCTGCACCTGGCGATTTCCCGCTACGAAATGGAGCGTCTGGCTGAAGAAATCGTCGACGAGCTGACCGGTTTCGGCCCGCTGGAAGTGCTGCTGCGCGACAGCGCCGTGACCGAGATTCTGGTCAACGGCCCACACCGGGTGTTCATCGAACGAGAGGGCGTGCTGCACCTGAGCGACCTGCGCTTCATCGATGCGCACCACGTCGAACGGGTGATGCAGCGCATCCTCGCCCCGCTCGGCCGACGCCTCGACGAGTCGTCGCCAATGGTCGATGCGCGCCTGCCCGATGGCAGCCGGGTCAACGCGATCATCCCGCCGATCGCCCTCGACGGCCCGTGCCTGTCGATCCGCAAGTTTCGCAAGGATATGCTCAAAAGCACCGACCTGTTGGCGATGCAGACCATCGACCAAGCGATTTTCGATTTCATCGCCGAGGCCGTCGGCAAGCGCTGCAACATCCTCATCAGCGGCGGCACCGGCACCGGCAAGACCACCCTGCTGAACATTCTCAGCCAGTTGATCAACCCCCACGAACGGCTGGTGACCATCGAAGATGTCGCCGAACTGCAACTCTGCCATCCGCATGTGGTGCGCCTGGAAACCCGCCCGCCGAACGCCGAGGGCCACGGCGAAGTGAAGGCCAGCGACCTGATCCGCAACGCCCTGCGGATGCGCCCCGACCGGATCATCCTCGGCGAGATTCGCGGGGTCGAAGTGGTCGACGTGCTGACCGCAATGAACACCGGCCACGACGGTTCGATGAGCACGGTCCACGCCAACAATGCCCAGGACGCGCTGCTGCGCCTGGAAACCCTGGTGGGCCTGACCGGCCGCACCATTGCCGAACGCACCCTGCGCCAGATGATCTGCGCGGCACTCGACGTGATCATTCAACTGACGCGCATGCCCGACGGCCGCCGCTGCGTCAGCGAAGTGGTGGAAGTGGTCGGGGTACGCGACGACGTCTACGTCACCAACACCCTGTTCCGTCTCGACCGCCGCACCGGTTTCGGTTTTCTGCGTGAAGCAGTCAACCCGGCCGGTGACAAGTTGCGCCGCGAACCGGCGCTGTCACCGTGAGGACCACGACATGCTCAAACCGCTGTTGCTGATCCTGATCTGTATGGCGTTGCTCGGTCTGTCGCTGCGCCTGTTCTACAACGGCTGGCGCCAGAGCGGCACCGAACGGGTACTGGACCGCTTGAATCAGGGACAACCGCGACTGCTGGCGGAGAAACCGCGCTGGGCGGGACTGGAGCGCGCCTTTTTGCGGGCGGGTCTCGGTCACCCGGATCGTCTCGAATTGTGGTTGCTGCTGTGGGCCTTCGGCAGCGTGATCGGCCTGGTCATCGGCGGCTGGATCGGCTTTTTGTTGCTGCTGATGCTGCCACCGCTGGCGCTGCGCGTTTACGTCATTTGGCGCTATCAGCGACGGTTGCGACGGATGATCGAACAACTGCCGCAACTGCTCGACCACACGGTGCGCAGCCTGAAATCCGGACGCACCCTGGCCGACGCGGTACTGGGCGCGATCGACGCCAGCGAGGACCCGCTGAAACACGCCATGGGCCGGGTACAACGCAACGTGCAATTGGGGGTGAGCCTGCCGGAGGCCGTGGGCGATGTGGCCGAGCTGTATGAAAAGGACGAATTGCGCCTGTTCGCCGTCGGCCTCAAGGTCAATCACCGCTACGGCGGCAACGCCAGCGAACTGCTGGAAAACCTGATCCGGATGATCCGCGAACGCGACCAGGCATCGCGCCAGTTGCGCGCCATGACCGGCGAAACCCGCATCACCGCCTGGGTGCTCGGCCTGCTGCCGGTGGGGCTGGCCGGGTACTTTCTGCTGTCCAATCCCAAATACCTGATCGCCATGTGGAACGACCATTCCGGCCAGATGATGCTCGCCAGCGCCTTCGGCCTGCAGGTGATCGGCAGCCTGCTGCTCTGGCGGATGTTGCGCAGCCTATGACCATGCCTCTGATGATCAGCGCCCTGTTGATGCTGGGCGCTGCACTGTTGCTGATCAGCGGCCTGCTCGACCGCCGCCGTCGCTCGCGACAGGTCACGCGGCGGCTGGAAGGTGCGCTGCTGCGCGACAATCGTTTCGGCAACCTGCTGCAAGTACTTGGCGGCAGCGCCCTCGGCCAGCGCGCAGTCAAGCTCGACAACGAAACCCAGACCCTGCTCAACCGCCTCGGCTGGCGCAGCGCCCGCCAGCGCTCGCTGTTCGCCGCCTGCCAGATCGGTACGCCGCTGCTGTTGCTGAGCGTGGCGGTCTTGCTGCAAGGGGTGCTGTTTCCTCACATCGAGCGTCAATGGATCGCCCCGCTGTTTGCCCTCGGCATCGGCTACCTGTTGCCCAAACGCCTGCTGGCGATGGCCGCCGGCCGCCGGCAAAAACAACTGGCCACGGAAATCTCGACCTTCATTCCTTTGCTGCGCATCCTGTTCGAAGCCGGCATGGCCGTCGAGCAGGCGTTGCGCGTGCTCAGCCACGAAGGCCAGACGTTGCTGCCGGTGCTGACCCAGGAATTGCGCCTGGTGCTGGCCCGGGTCGACTCGGGCCTGGAACTGGGCGAGGAACTGAACAAGGCCACGCGCCTGCTGGCGGTGGACGAATTCACCGACACCTGCGTGATCCTTCAGCAACTGCTGCAACAGGGTGGGGGCGCGATGAAATCGCTGCTGGCGCTCAAGCAACTGCTCGATGACCGACGCCTGACCAGGCTGCAGGAATACATCTCGAAAATGTCCGCCAAAATGTCCGTCGTGATGATGATGTTTCTCTTCCCGGCGCTGTTGATCGTCCTCGCAGGCCCGGGCTTCAGTGCCCTGGCGCGGGCACTGGGCTCATAGAAGGAATCGCCATGAAAGCAATGATTGCCAGTTTGACCCTGCTGATGCTCGGCGGCTGCGCCAGCAACGGCCAGACGCCGTGGAGCGCCCTGAACCCGAACGCCGGTTGCGGCCCGTTGAGCCAGGAACAACAGCTGTCGATGACCCTGGCCGACGACATGGCCAAGGACGGCAAACTGCACGCCAGCCTGGCCAACCTGCAAAGCTTGCCGGACAACCTCGCCGACGTCCGCCTGCGCAAGGCCAAGGTCTATCGCCTGCTGGGACGCAGCGAAGCCGAACCGTTGTATCGCGGCCTGCTCGGCAGTTGCCTGGCCGCCGAAGCCGAACACGGCCTCGGCCAGCTCGCCGCCG
Organism: Pseudomonas sp. FG35; assembly: GCF_057809295.1. Lineage (NCBI taxonomy): Bacteria > Pseudomonadati > Pseudomonadota > Gammaproteobacteria > Pseudomonadales > Pseudomonadaceae > Pseudomonas > Pseudomonas sp. FG35. Next base: position 48,349 of record NZ_JBMDJR010000023.1, read on the forward strand.
CCCGCGCCGACTACGGCCAGGCCCAGGCTCACCTGCAACGCGCCGCCCGCCTGGCCCCCACCGACGAAAAAATCCGCAACGACCTGGGCGTGGTGTACCTCAACCAACTGCGCATAGAAGACGCCCGCTTCGAATTCCTCACCGCCATGGAACTCAAGCAGAGCGATTCGCTGGCCGCCCTGAATCTGGTGACGCTGCTGCTCTACCAGGACGACTGGACCCGCGCCGCCGAACTGGTCAGCCGCCTGAACCTGAGCCCTGAGCAATTCAACGAGGCCCAGACCCGCGCCCAGAAACTCAAGACCCCAAGCCCCGTCACCGCAGCCGCCACCGCGATGCTCAAATAAGGAGCCCCGCCATGAAAGCCACCGCGCTCTGCCTCACCCTCCTCGCCCTGCCCCTGACCACCCACGCCATCGACCCCGGCCCCGCCTCGGCGCAACAACAGGAAACCGAAGGCTGGCTGCTCCTGCAAAGCCGCAACAAAGCCGCCTCCACGAAACCCCAGACTAGCACCCCCAACGAACGCGAACTGAGCATGCAACGCTGGCTGAAGAGCTACACACACGAGATTCCGGAATTCTTTGATCAGAAGCAGGGTGGGACTGTGGACAGTGGGTCGGGAGGATAAACGCGGCGCAAGCACACATTTCCAAACGTGTTTGTCGTCCTACAGATGGCGTGATTTTGGGGGATGTTTCCGACGCGTCGCGTCGGTTGTCCCTCGGAAACGGGGTGGATAGGCTTTGGGGGTCGCTGACGCATCAGCGGCCGGGTCTGGAAAACCCGATTTCGACCAACCATACTCGTGGCATACTGCGGCCCTTTTCAGCTCGCAGTGTTATGGCGGCTGTGCGCGGGAGGCTCTTGGGCCTGCCGGGTTGGATGGTTGACCGGTTTTTCCAGTCCGTGCACAGCTGCCACCCTTTCGCCTGGAAAACGAAAGATGGCAGCTTCAACTCAACCAGCCATCGAGTAATGTTTTCATGAAGAAACCGACGCCCAATCCACCCGAAACTGACGAAACCTCTCCCTACGAATCCGCCGATTCCAGGAAACTCCACGAAGCCGCCGAACGCGCCCTCGATCACCACTTCAATCCCCTCCCGAAAAAATGCCCCGGCCGTAAACCGAGCCAGATGTTTCAGATCTCACCGGACATGGACGACGAAAGCCTGCTGGCCCACGCCTGCGAATCCCTGGCCTCGGCCAGCGTCATGGCCAGTGATGTGGCGGCCTATGTCGACTCACCGCAACGGCACCGGATTCTGGGGATACAACAAGTCATCATGCTCGCCGAACTGGCGGTGAATCGAGTACTGGATAACGTCGAGGTCAGTCGATATCCGGCATAAATGCTGATGAAATCTCTGCGGGAGAACGGTATGTGGTAGGTCAGTCAGGACGCTGCCCTCACCCTAGCCCTCTCCCGAAGGGAGAGGGGACCGACCGAGGTGTATGGGAGGGATACGCCGACTTGAGACACCGAGGTGAACTCAGGTTAAAAACACAAAACTCCCCCTGCTTTGGCTTGGCTTTGGCTTTGCCTCCCACCACTCAACACAATGAGCGTTAGCTCGAGTACCGCTCTTGACGTGCCGGCCCCATCGGAAGGCT
>NZ_JBMDJR010000024.1:0-45361 GCF_057809295.1 Pseudomonas sp. FG35
ATTACTCCCTCCTGAGAATGGGTCAGAAGGTGTAAACCTTATTCAGGACGAGACATCAAAACGAAAAAGGGGACGCCAGTGGCGTCCCCTTTTTCGTGCGTTCAGTTTTTACTTGCGGTTCAACATCACCGGCAACTGCGCAACCAGCTTGGCGTTGTTCAACGGCGCGCGAATAAACCCGCGCTGTGTCCCGTCCGGCCCGATCACCGCCAGGTTCCCGCTGTGATCCACCGTGTAATTCGGCTTGCTGGTGTCCGCCGGAATGAACGGAATGCTCACTGCGTTCGCCACCTTCTGCAGCTCGTCGATCGACTTCGGCGTCAGGCCGATGAACTGTGGATCGAAGTAGCCCAGGTACTGCTTCAACTGCGCAGGGTTGTCGCGGTTCGGATCGACGCTGACCAGCACGATCTGCAATTTATCCACAGCATCCTTCGGCAGTTCGCTTTTGATCTGGCGCAGCTGGGCGAGGGTGGTCGGGCAGATGTCCGGGCAGAAGGTGTAGCCGAAGAACAGCAGGCTCCACTTGCCCTTGAGCTCGTTGACCGTGACCGGCTGGCCGTCCTGATTGGTCATCGTCACGTCCGGCAGGTTGCGGCTCTGCGGCAGCAGGATGATGCCGGCGTCGATCAGTGCGGTCGGGTCGCCCTGGCCCTTGCCGCTCAGCACTTTGTTGACGGTCAGGCCGAGGATCAGCGCGATCACAGCGACGAGGATGAAGACGGTTTTCTGGGTTCGAGTCATAGGTTCAACAGTAAGTAGTGGTCTACGAGCAGGGCGATGAACAGCAGAAACAGGTACCAGATAGAGTACTTGAAGGTGTTGATCGCCGCGTGCGGCCGAGTGCCACGGTACAGCACCACGGCCCATTGCAGAAACCTGGCTCCCAGACCGAGCGCGCAGATCAGGTACAGCAGGCCGCTCATGTGGATCACGTACGGCAACAGGCTGACCGCCAGCAGGGCGAAGGTGTACAGCAGAATGTGCACCTTGGTGTAGTGCTCGCCATGGGTGACCGGCAGCATCGGAATGTCGGCCTTGGCGTATTCCTCCTTGCGGTGGATGGCCAGCGCCCAGAAGTGCGGCGGGGTCCAGGCGAAGATGATCAGCACCAGCAGCAACGGTTCGGCGCTGACGTGGCCGGTCGCGGCGGTCCAGCCGAGCAGCGGCGGCGCGGCGCCGGCAAGGCCACCGATGACGATGTTCTGCGGCGTCGCGCGTTTGAGGAAACCGGTGTAGATCACCGCGTAGCCGAGCAGCGAGGCCAGGGTCAGCCACGCAGTCAGCGGATTGGTGAAGGTCAGCAGCAGGGCCTGGCCGAGCAGTGCCAGCACCAGCGCAAAGGTCAGTGCGCCTGTGGGCGAAACCCGGCCGTCGGCCAGCGGCCGTTTGTGGGTGCGGGCCATGACCGCATCGATGCGCCGGTCCACCACATGATTGACCGCCGCCGCGCCACCGGCACACAACGCGATCCCCAGGTTGCCGAACACCAGCACCGTCCACGGCACCCCGGCGCGGGTCGCGAGGAACATGCCCACCAGCGAGGTGATCAGCATCAGCACCACGACTTTCGGTTTGGTCAGCTCCAGGTAATCACGCCACAGCGCCTGCGCCGGACGTTCGCCGATCAGAATCGCCATGGCGTCTCTCCTTTAATAGTGATGGGCGCCGCCGAGTGTTTGCGCGGGCTGAGGCGCCAGCGCGCGATCATCGGCTGCCTGACCCGAACCAGACTGGTTCGCGCGTGATAGTTGACCAGCACCATGGTCAGCAGCAGCGCTGCACCGCCGGCGTTATGCGCCACGGCCACCGGCAGCGGCAGATGGAACAGCACGTTGCTGATGCCGAGGGTGATCTGCGCGCCGAGGGCGATCAGCACCAGCCCGGCCAGTCGCGTCATGCCCACCACTTTCAGTTGCCAGGCCAGACCGAGCAGGACGACCGTCACCAGCAACGCGCCGATGCGGTGGGTCAGGTGAATTGCCGTGCGCGCATCGCTGTCGAGTTGCCCGCCCAGGTAATTGGGGCCGATGTGTTGAGTCAGGTGAAAGCCGTTGGCGAAATCTGCCGGGGGCAGCCATTGGCCGTGGCAGGTCGGGAAGTCGATGCAGGCCACCGCCGCGTAGTTGGAACTGACCCAGCCGCCGAGAGCAATCTGGCCGATCACCAACAGCAATCCGGCAGTCGCCCAATATTGCAGACGCTTGGGCACGGTCAGTGCCGGCAGTACGCCGGACAGTCGCAACGTCAGCAGAAACAGCAGGCTCAACGTCGCGAAGCCACCGAGCAAATGCCCGGTCACCACTTGCGGCCAGAGCTTGAGTGTCACCGTCCACATGCCGAACGCCGCCTGGGCGAACACCACCGCCAGCAGAAACAGCGGCAGCTTCAGCGGTTGCCCCGGATGACGGCGGTTAACCCACGCGCGCCCGGCCAGAATCGAGATCAGCAGGCCGAGGGTGCCGGCGAAGTAGCGATGGATCATCTCGTTCCAGCCTTTATGCGCCTCCACTGGCGAGTCGGGGTAATGCAGTTCGGCATGGGCCAGTTGGGCTTCGCTTTTCGGCACGCTGATGAACCCGTAGCAGCCCGGCCAGTCCGGACAGCCGAGGCCGGCGTGGGTCAGGCGGGTGTAGGCGCCGAGCAGCACCACGATCAGTGCCAGCAGGGTGGCAAACAGCGCGAGGCGAAATCCTGGTTTGGCCATGACGATGCCCTTATCCGATGTTCGACAGTTTCAGCAGGTGGCGCAGGTCGTTGAGCAGATCCTTGCCCTTGACGCTCGGGTCGTAGCGCAGCACGAGGTTGCCGTGGGGATCGATGATCCACAGTTGCGGCGTGGCCTTGTCGCCCGTGGCCTTGCTGAAGGTCGCTGCGTCCAGCGGGTAGCGTTGCAGCTGCGGATATTCGCGGGTCAGCTTGGCTTCGTATTCGGCAGCCAACGGTTGTGCAGCGGCCAGGGCGTGGCTGGCGCGCCCGGCTTCGCGGCCCAGGCCAATCTGGATCTGCCGCGCCAGGTACACCAGTTGCTGGCAGTCCACCGCGCAATCCTTCGGTGCGGTGACCAGCATCTGCCAGCGCGTTTCGTCAGCCTGGATGCCGAGGTCGGCGCGGGTCTGGCCGTTGCCGATCAGTTCGCCGTGATAGCTGCGACCTTCCGGCACCCAGAACTGCAACTTGTACATGCCGGTGGCGAGGATCATCGGACCGACCACGCCGAGCACGATCAACAGCAGTTGGATGCGTCCGCGACGGCGACTGGCCGGGGCTTTTGCTTCAGACATGCTGGGTGGATTCATGGCCGCTCCCATGGTGTTTCTCCTTTGCGTTGTGCCAGCCGAGATAGAGGTAGAGACCGAGCAGGGCGGTGGCCATGGCGAACCACTGCACGGCGTAACCGAGGTGTTTTTCCGGGCCCATCGCGACCACCGGCCAGTCGGCCTGATAGCTGGCGGGGCCGGGTTCGGCGCGTAATTCGTAGGCGAAACCGTCGCGTTCGAGGGTTTTCCACAGCTTCGTGGGTTCGACGGCGGTGACGGTTTGCGGCCAGGTGCTGCTGACCGGATCGGCATGCAACTGGAAGGTGGCGCCGGGGGCGACATACACCCAGGCATCGACATCCACGGCGTCGACCGGTGTGTTGAACTGCGGGGCCGTGCGCCGGTCCGGCCATGGCAGCCAGCCGCGATTGACCAGCAGCCACTGGCCGCTGCGCTGATCCTGAAACGGTTGCAGCAATTCGACGCCGACCTTGCCGTTGCGCTGACGGTTGTCCAGCAACAGGCTGTGGGCGGCGTCAAACTGGCCGTGCAGATGCACCCGGCGAAAGGCCGGATCGGCGCTGTGCAGCAACTCGGTGCTGGCCATCGGTTCGGCGGCGCGGCGTTCGGCGTAGCTGGCGAGCAGGGCGGTTTTCTCCGCGCCCCGGCCCAGCTGCCAGAAGCCCAGCGAAATCAGCAACGGCAGCAGCAGGCCGACCACCAGGGTCGGCACCACGCCCGGCCGGAAGCGCTTCATGGTCGCGCCAGAAAATCAGTGAACGCGATCGCTATACTCAACTGCATCGCTTGTTCCCCCGGAGTTCTTCCCATGCTCAAAGCAGCCATCGTCCTGATGCTGATTGCCACGGTGGTCAGCCTGTTCAGCGGCCTGTTTTTCCTGGTCAAGGACGACAGCAGCTCGAATCGGCTGGTGATCGCCTTGAGTGTTCGGGTGGCATTGGCCGCCTGCACCGTCGGCTTGATCGCCTGGGGTTTCTACAGCGGCCAACTGGTGTCGCACGCGCCTTGGTAGCTCTGTTCCTCAGAGCACGTAAACGAAGATGAACAAGCCGATCCACACCACATCGACGAAGTGCCAATACCAGCTCGCCGCTTCAAAGCCGAACTGATGTTCGTTGTCGAAATGGCCCTTCATGATGCGCATCAGCATCACGAACAGAATGATCGTGCCGATGGTCACGTGGGCGCCGTGGAAACCGGTGAGCATGAAGAACGTCGCGCCGTAGATGCCCGAGCCGAGGGTCAGCCCCAGTTCGTGGTAGGCGTGGATGTATTCTTCGGCCTGGAAGCCGAGGAACGCGCAGCCCAGCAGCACGGTGATCGCCAGCCACAGTTTCAGCGCGCCGCGATGGCCTTTCTTCAGCGCGTGGTGGGCGATGGTGATGGTCACGCTGGAGCTCACCAGCAGGATGGTGTTGATCAGCGGCAGGCCCCAAGGGCTGATGACTTCCTTGGGCGGCGGGAACAGTTTCGGATCCGGCGTGTGCAGCAGCGGCCAGGTGAACTGGAAGTTCGGCCAGAGCATGTGGGCGATGCCTTTGGTGCCTTCGCCGCCCAGCGCCGGGCCAGAGATGTGTCGCACGTAGAACAGCGCACCGAAGAAGGCAATGAAGAACATCACCTCGGAGAAGATGAACCAGCTCATGCCCCAGCGGAACGAGCGGTCCAGTTGTGGGCTGTACAAGCCCGCGCGGCTTTCCTTGATCACCGTGCCGAACCAGCCGAACAGCATGTACGCCAGCAACAGGCCGCCGACGAAAAAGATCAGCGGGCCGTGGGATTCCGGACGCGCTGCCTTCAGATCGTTGAACCAGGTCGCCAGACCGTACACGGTGACGAACATCCCCACCGTGGCGACGATCGGCCACTTGCTCTGGGCCGGGACGTAATAGTGCTCATGAGTTGCCATTTATTGTTCTCCTTATCGGGCACGCTTAACCGCCAGTGTTTGCAGCCACCGGAGGATGTCGGGCGGTGATATCGAACAGCGTGTAGGACAGCGTCAGGTGCTTCACGTCCTTGGGCATGTCGCGGTCAACGATGAAACGCACCGGCATCTCGATCTGCTGACCGGGCTGCAGCACCTGCTGGGTAAAGCAAAAGCATTCGGTCTTGTGGAAGTACGCCGCCGCATTGCTCGGCGCGATGCTCGGTACGGCTTGAGCGCTCATCGGTTTGTCGGTGGGATTGCGCGCGATGAAGATCATCTCGTTCACCGCGCCGGGGTTGGCCGTCAGTTCGTCATGCTTGGGGTAGAAGTCCCAAGGCATGTCGGCGGTGTTGGTCGACAGGAATTGCACCCGCACTTGCCGCGAGGCATCGACGGTCTGCTCGCCCTCGTACTGCCCGGCGGTCTTGCCGTTGATGCCGAACGCTTTGCACATCACGTCGTAAATCGGCACCAGGGCAAAACCGAAGACGAACATCGCCACCACCACGCCGAGCAGTCGGGTGACCAGCTTCTTCATCGAAATCGAGTCAGCCATGGTGGCGGCCCTCAACGGCTACAGGGTTCATTTCACTTCCGGCGGCGTGGTGAAGGTGTGATACGGCGCCGGTGACGGCACGCTCCACTCCAGACCTTCGGCACCATCCCACGGTTTGGCCGGAGCCGGCTCGCCGCCACGGATGGTCTTGATCACGATGAACAGGAAGAAGATCTGCGTGGCACCGAACATGAACGCGCCGATCGACGACACCATGTTGAAGTCGGCGAACTGCAGGTTGTAGTCCGGAATTCGCCGGGGCATGCCCGCCAGACCCACGAAGTGCATCGGGAAGAAGGTCAGGTTCATGCCGACGAAGGACAGCCAGAAGTGCAGCTTGCCCAGGGTTTCGTCGTACATGTGGCCGGTCCATTTCGGCAGCCAGTAATAGGCCGACGCGAAGATCCCGAAGATCGCCCCCGGCACCAGCACGTAGTGGAAGTGCGCGACCACGAAGTAGGTGTCCTGGTACTGGAAGTCCGCCGGAGCGATGGCCAGCATCAGCCCGGAGAAACCGCCGATCGAGAACAGAATCACGAACGCCACGGCAAACAGCATCGGCGTCTCGAAGGTCATCGAGCCTTGCCACATGGTGCTGGCCCAGTTGAACACCTTCACCCCGGTCGGCACCGCGATCAGCATCGTCGCGTACATGAAGAACAATTCGCCCACCAGCGGGATGCCCACCACGAACATGTGGTGCGCCCAGACGATGAACGACAGGAACGCGATGCTCGCCGTGGCGTAGACCATCGAGGTGTAGCCGAACAGCGGCTTGCGCGAGAAGGTCGGGATGATCTGGCTGACGGCACCGAAGGCCGGCAGGATCATGATGTACACCTCGGGGTGGCCGAAGAACCAGAACACATGCTGGAACAGCACCGGGTCACCGCCACCGGCGGCACTGAAGAAGCTGGTGCCGAAGTGGATGTCCATCAGCATCATCGTCACGCACCCGGCCAGCACCGGCATCACCGCGATCAGCAGGAACGCGGTGATCAGCCACGTCCAGACGAACAGCGGCATTTTCATCAGGGTCATGCCGGGGGCGCGCAGGTTGAGGATGGTGGCGATCACGTTGATCGCGCCCATGATCGAACTGATCCCCATCAGGTGGATGGCGAAGATGAAGAACGTCACGCTTTCCGGGGCATAGGTGGTGGACAGCGGCGCGTAGAACGTCCAGCCGAAGTTCGGCCCGCCACCGGGGGTGAACAGGGTCGAGACCAGCAGCAGGAACGCCGCCGGCAGCAGCCAGAAGCTGAAGTTGTTCATCCGCGGCAGGGCCATGTCCGGCGCACCGACCATCAACGGGATCATCCAGTTGGCGAGGCCGACGAACGCCGGCATCACCGCACCGAACACCATCACCAGGCCGTGCATGGTGGTCATCTGGTTGAAGAACGCAGGCTCGACGATCTGCAATCCGGGCTGGAACAGCTCGGCGCGGATCACCATGGCGAACGAGCCGCCGAGCAGGAACATGCAGAATGCAAACCACAGGTACAGCGTGCCGATGTCCTTGTGGTTGGTAGTCAGCACCCAGCGCATCAGGCCTTTGGCGGGGCCGTGGGCGTGGTCGTGGTCGGCATGACCGTGGTCATCGATGACAGCGCTCATGGCCGGTCTCCTTCAAGTGAGTGGACTGGGCAGGCCGAGGCGCAGGGCCCCGACCGGTTCACGAAGTACGCAATAGACCGGCTCATTTGCTTTCCGCCTGTTTCAGCTCCAGCACTTCTTTTGGCGTGACCATGTCGCCCTTGTTGTTGCCCCAGGCGTTACGTTCGTAGGTCACGACCGCTGCGATATCGACTTCCGACAGCTGCTTGCCGAACGCCGCCATGGCGGTGCCGGGCTTGCCGTGGAAGACAATGCTCAGGTGCGCCTCTTTCGGGCCGGTGGCGATTTTCGAGCCCTTGAGGGCCGGGAACATCGGCGGCAGGCCCTGGCCTTCAGCCTGGTGACAGGCGACGCAGGTGGTGTGGTAGATCTTGTCGCCACGTTCCTTGAGTTCGTCGAGGGTCCATTCCTTGCTGGTCAGCTCCTTGAGCTGCAACGCTTCGGCCTTGCGCTCGGCGAGCCATTTTTCGTAGTCGGCCTTCTCCTTGACGTCGACCACGATCGGCATGAAGCCGTGGTCCTTGCCGCACAGCTCGGCGCACTGGCCACGGTAGAGGCCGGGCTTGTCGATGCGGGTCCAGGCTTCGTTGACGAACCCGGGGATCGCATCGCGCTTGACCGCGAAGGCCGGCACCCACCAGGAGTGGATCACGTCGGCGGAGGTCACGAGGAAGCGCACCTTGGCCCCGGTCGGCAGCACCAGCGGCTTGTCGACCTCGAGCAGGTAGTGCTCGCCCTTGGCTTCCTTGTTGTGGATCTGCTCGGCGGGGGTGGCCAGGTTGCTGAAGAACTCGACGTCCTGGCCCAGGTATTTGTAGTGCCACTTCCACTGATAACCGGTGATCTGGATATCGATATCCGGCTCACTGGTGTCGTACATCTTGATCAGGGTCGCGGTCGCCGGAACGGCCATCGCCACCAGGATCAGCAGCGGGACGACGGTCCAGAGAATTTCGACGGTGGTGCTTTCGTGGAATTTTGCGGCGACCTGCCCGGTAGAACGGCGGTGCACCATCATCGACCAGAACATGGCGCCGAAGACGATGATCCCGATCACCACACAGATCCAGAAAATGGTCATGTGCAGGTCGAATACTGCGTGACTGATTTCAGTCGCTCCAGGCGCCATATTCACAGTCCAGGCAGCTTGCACCGGGCTGAAAATCGACCACAACAGGAGGCCCATCCAGACGTGTGGATGTCGCATCATTGCGGGTTCCCCTTATCGTTCTTGTTATCCCGCCGGCTTTCGCCTGCGGCAAGGGATCGGCTGCATCAGACTACGAACTTGAATCGCCGGGCCTTGCTGCGGGTGCAGTCGGGCGTCATCAGCTAACTCCATTCACTGGCGAGTATAGACAGCGGCTGAAAAATGCAATGTGCGGACGTAAATCGAATGAAACAGCTGGCACTTGCGTTCCAGGGCACGAATGGAGAAGGATGCAGACGAGTGGTGGCAAACCGATATAACGCCGGTGCATCAAGGATGAAATAATTATGACAAATGCGTCTTAGCATTTTTCGTAAGCCAGCTAAGTTATGTCTTCCCTATTTCATTGCCTTGTTTCCTGGAGTTTTCATGAACACCGCCGCATTGCGCGAGCAAATACACATAGCCCGACAACACGAGATTGAAACCGGAAAGCTGACCCGTCAGCTCGAAGCTCAAATGCAACACCTGCACCCGGCGATCCAGTTGCCGGAAACCGACGCCAACGGTGTGCTGACGCGTTTTGTCGCCGCCTACATCGACGAAGTGCCAGACCTGCTGGATGCAGCCAATGAAGTCGCCAGGGAAGCGGGAATCGAATCGCAGATCAAACCGGTGCTGAAAATCGCCGAGCAGTACTTCCTCCAGCCACCCGTGGGCCTGGACAGTCTGATGGACGAAGCCTATCTGGCGCACCGTTTTGTCGAAGAGGTCAACGACCTGTACATCAAGCATTTCGGCCAGCCACTGATCCCCTTGGACATGACGGTCGCCAATCTGATTGCTCACCAGTTGATCGGTGAGGAATTTGCCAACCAACTCGACGAAGTGGTGCATCACGCGGTGGACAGCATGCTCGACGACGACAGCTTTGCGCTGGAGTCGGTGGAAGCCTACCGCGAGAAACTCAGCAGCCCGGACACCGGTGCGGCATGGAAACGCTGGCCGTGCATGAGCCGCCGTCTGGGCGTGGGCCTGGAGCTGGATCAGCCTGCTGCTTGATCTCTGCGCAAACGATTGGGGGAACAGATTGCTCTGTTCCCCCAGTGTTTTCAGCCCGACGCACCGATCCCGGTGGTGGTGCGGATCCGCCCCTCGAGCCGTCGCTTCAAACCGCGAGACTCGATCAACAGTTTCGCCCCCTTGGCCGCATTCGCCCGGCCCCACTCTTCGAGCAGTTCCAGACACGAATGGTCGATGTAGCTCAGGTTGTTGAGCGGCACATGCACCGTCGTGCCCGGCGGAATGCTGCCCAGCACCTGAGTCAGTGCCGGCACTTTGAGGAACGTCGCGGCGCCCACCAGACGCAACTCCATTTCCCCTTCCTGCGGCAGATCGATCAGGCTGATTTTCAGGCGCGAGGCCTTGAACGCCAGTTTCAACAAAGTCAGGCCGAAACCGATCAATACGCCCGTCAACAGGTCGGTGAAGATGATCGCCAGCGCCGTGGCGGCGTAGGTGAACATCGGCATCCGGCCATAACGCCCCAGACCACGGAACGCCTTGAGATTCACCAGTTTGAAACCGGTGTAGACCAGAACACCCGCCAGACTCGCCACCGGAATGCTCTGCAGCAGGCTCGACAGCAACAGCACGAACGCCAGCAGCCACAGGCCATGGAAAATCGTTGAGTAGCGTGTGGTGGCGCCGGCCTGGACGTTGGCCGAACTGCGCACGATCACCCCGGTCATCGGCAGCGCGCCGACCAGACCGCAGAGCATGTTGCCGACACCTTGCGCCGACAGCTCACGGTCGAAATCCGAACGTGGGCCGCTGTGCATGCGATCCACCGCCGCGGCGGACAGCAGGGTTTCGGCGCTGGCGATGAAGGCCACGGCGAACGCGGCGATCAGCAGCGTTGGATCGGCGAGACTGAGCAGGTCCGCTGGTTTCAGCCAGTCGATGGCTTCGGCGAGATTCTCAGGCACTTCAACTCGTTTCACTTGCAACGCCAACAGCAGGCTGGCGCCTGTCGCCAGGCCGACACCGAGCAGCGCGCCCGGAATAAAGCGCAGCGAATGCGGGCGGAATTTCTCCCACAGCCACATCACAGCTATGGTAGACAGCCCGAGCAACCCGGCCTGCCAGCCAAAGGACGGCAAGGCCTGCGCCACTGCGCCGGGGAATGCCGTGAGGTTGTCGAGGCCGGAGGGTTTCGGTGACGCATCGAGCATCACATGCACTTGCGAGAGCACGATCAGCACGCCAATCCCCGCGAGCATGCCGTATACCACCGCTGGCGCCGTCACCCGGAACCAGCAACCGAGCTTCAGGCGTCCGGCCACCAGTTGCAGAAAACCGGCGAGCAGCAGGATCGGCCCGAGCATTTCGATGCCGTGCTGGCGCACCAGCTCGAACACCAGCACCGCCAGACCCGCCGCCGGCCCGCTGACCTGCAACGGCGACCCCGCCAGCCAGCCCACCACAAGACCGCCGATGATCCCGGTGATCAGGCCTTTGGCCGGCGGCAGCCCTGACGCAATGGCAATGCCCATGCACAGCGGCAACGCGACCAGAAACACAACCACTGAAGCGAGCAGCTCCCGTGGCAACACAGCTTTCAATTGAGCCGCACGCATGGCGATACTCCCGAAGTTTTCTTCAGGCGTGGCAAGGCCTGGCCGCTGAAACAGCGGCCGGCGTCAAACCACACGGATTTTTAGGAGGATTTAGAAGCGCGCTTTGGGCGTCGCCACCGGAATCGGATGGCTGCCGTCGAGCGGCAGGAAGCAACCCTGATCCGCGTCGTAAGCTTTGATTTCGCTGGTTTCGATGTTGTAGACCCAGCCATGGATGAACAGATGACCGTTCGCCATGCGCGAGGCTACCGAAGGATGGGTACGCAAGTGCTGCAGTTGGGCGATGACGTTCTCCTCAGTGAGGATCGGCATGCTTTCTTTTTCGTCGGCGCAGTTGCAGTTGTCATGCACCATGGTTTTCGCGACTTCGGCGTGGCGCAGCCAGGCTTTGACCGTCGGCATCTTTTCCAGGCTGTCCGGGTTGAGCACCGCGCGCATGGCGCCGCAGTCGGAGTGGCCGCAAATGATGATGTGCTGCACGCCGAGGGCCAGAACCGCGTATTCGATGGCGGTGGAAACGCCGCCGTTCATCTGGCCGTAGGGTGGCACAACGTTGCCGACGTTACGGGTCACGAACAGATCGCCGGGCGAACTCTGGGTGATCAGTTCAGGAACGATGCGCGAATCGGCGCAGGTGATGAACATCGCCCGTGGCGACTGTGCCGTGGCGAGTTTCTTGAAGAGTTCTTCCTGCTGCGGAAAGACCTCATGATGAAAATGCAAAAAGCCGTCAACGATACGCTTCAACGCTGCATCGGCGGATTCCGCCACAGGGGCGGCTTGCGCCGACGCAGCCAACGGCTGTTTATCCTTGTCACTCATGATTCATCCTCATTGGCGGATTCGGGGAGTCGTTCCCGTGTATTCCGGTGTGAAGCCAGTGGCTGTTTAGAACATCCGGGTCATCCCGACCCGTCAGTCACTCGATGAACAAGGTAACCGCCGAAACTTAACTCAAACTGAATCAAGCGCTCTAGAACGTGTGTTCCAGGTCACAAAAAACGTGACCGGGGTAAACCGGTCAAGCATTACTTCCTCTCAACCATAGGCCAATTGACCCTAAATCAGCGCCATCTGGCGACCCGGTGGACAGAAGGCCGTGCAATCGAGGTTGAAACCTTCGCGGTGATTGAGCCCCAGGCGCTTGATCGCTTTGGCGAAGCGCTGGGCGAGCAGATCGGCGAACGGACCCTCGCCGCGCATCCGGGCACCGAAACGGCTGTCGTACAGCTCGCCGCCACGGCTCTGGCGGATCAGGCTCATCACATGCGCCGCACGTTGCGGGTAGTGCGCCTCAAGCCATTCCTCGAACAGCGGCGCCACTTCCAGCGGCAGGCGCAGCATCATGTAGGCCGCGCTCTGGGCGCCGGCCGCGTGGGCCTCGGTCAGCAGGCTTTCGATTTCGCTGTCGTTGATCATCGGAATCATCGGCGAACACAGCACACCGACCGGAATCCCCGCCTCGCGCATGACCCGGATCGCCCGCAACCGGGCCTTGGGCGCTGCAGCGCGGGGTTCGAGAATGCGTTTGAGCTCGTCGTCCAGGGTGGTCAGGCTGATCATCACCGCCACCAGCCGTTGTTGCGCCAGTTCGGTGAGCAGGTCGAGGTCGCGCAGGATCAGCGAGCCCTTGGTGACGATGGTCACCGGGTGCCGGTAGCGCAGCAGCACTTCCAGGGTCTGGCGGGTGATTTTGTGTTCGCGTTCGATCGGCTGATAGGGATCGGTGTTGGAGCCGAGATTGATCGGCGCGCATTGATAGCCTTTTTTCCCCAGCTGTTCTTCCAGTAGCTGTGCCGCGTTGGTTTTGGCGATCAGTTTGGTTTCGAAATCCAGCCCCGGCGACATGTCCCAATAGGCGTGGCTGGGACGTGCGTAGCAATAAATGCAGCCATGCTCGCAGCCGCGATAGGGATTGATCGAGCGGTCGAAGGGCAGGTCCGGCGAGGTGTTGCGGGTGATGATGGTCTTTGCCGTCTCAAAGCTGACTTCGGTGCCTTGGGTCAAAGGCACTTCCTGAAACCAGCCGTCATCCTCGGCCACCGAGCGACTCGGCGCGAAGCGGTTGTGCGGGTTGGTGGCGGTGCCGCGACCGCGCGGAGGAAGAGGGGTGGACATGGCAGTGCCTCGATACTGTTTATATATACAGTATCGAGGCGCTGTCGATCTGACCAGTGCCGTTTGGCGAACAGTCAGTTGTGCTGTGTCACCTGGCCGAGGTCATCGTTCGAGGTTTGCTTCATATCGTCCTTGCGCAATTCGGCGACATCAGCGGCCTTGACGGGCGCGCCCTTGTTGCCCCAACTGCCACGGATGAAGCTCACGACATCCGCCACTTCCTGATCCGACAGGCGCCAGGCGAAACCGGGCATGGTGAAGGTGGACGGTGCCGCGTGCGTCGCCGGCAGCGTTCCACCCTTGAGCACGATGTGGATCAGCGAAGTCGGGTCGTCCGATTGCAGCACCGGATTGCCTGCCAGCGCCGGGAACACCCGGGTGTAGCCATGGCCGTCCGTGCGGTGGCACGCCGCACAGTTGTCGATGTAGACCGACGCACCGCGCTGACTGTCGTCACCGTTCCACAAGGCCTTGGCAGCTTTTTCGTCGTACTGGTGCGGCTGGTCGGCAGGGTCATTGGCCGGCAGCGATTTCAGGTAACGAGCAATCGCGGTCAGGTCGGCGTCGGTCATGTATTGCATGCTGTGGGTGACCACGTCGCTCATGCCACCGAACACCGCACTGCGGTCGCTGCGCCCGGTCTTGAGGAACTGCACCAGTTGTTCTTCGCTCCAGCTGCCGAGACCGTCCTTGTGGTCGCCGCGCAGGCTCTTGGCGATCCAGCCTTCCAGCGGCGCACTGCCTGACAGAAAACTGCTGCCTTCGGCTGCGCTCAGGGATTTTTCCTGCATGGTCAAGGCCCGTGGCGTATGGCAGGCGCCGCAATGTCCGAGGCCTTCCACCAGATATGCCCCACGGCTGACGACGGCATCGTCCGACGCGGGTTTGTAGTCCTCGACCTTCGGCGCAAAGAGCCAGCGCCAGCCCATCAGTGGCCAGCGCATACTCAAGGGCCACGGGATATCGCTGGCCTTGTTCTCTTGCGCCACCGGTTCCACGCCGTGCATGAAGTAGGCGTAGAGCGCCTGCATGTCGGGTTCGCTGACACGGGCGTAGGACGGATACGGCATCGCCGGGTACAAGGTACTGCCGTTTTTGGCCACGCCATGGCGCAAGGCTTGGTCGAAGTCCTCGAAACTGTAGTCACCGACACCGGTTTTGTCCGGTGTGATGTTGGTCGAGTAGATCGTGCCGATCGGGGTTTCCATCGGCAGGCCACCGGCGAACGGCTTGCCGTTCTTGGCCGTGTGGCAGGCCACGCAGTCGCCGGCACGGGCGAGGTATTCACCTTTTTTGATCAAGGATTGATCAATTTCGGCGCCGTGGGCGGCAGCGCTGCCGAGCAGCGCCAGGGTCGCGATAACGAGAGTTTTCATGGTCATCGCTCCTTAAGCCTGAACCAGCGGGCCGGGGTTTTTCAGGTATTGCTCGCGGATCGCTTTCGCCGACCAGTAGGTCAGCGCAGCAACCAGCCCGGTCGGGTTGTAACCCAGGCCTTGCGGGAATGCCGAGGCACCCGGAACGAACACGTTGTGCACGTCCCAGCTCTGCAGGTAGCGGTTGAGCGCGCTGGTCTTCGGGTCGGTGCCCATGATCGCGCCACCGTTGAGGTGGGTGGTCTGGTACGACGCGGTGTTGAAGTGGTCGCCGACTTTCTTGCCGATCACGGCGATGGCTTTCGGGCCCATGGCCTCGGCGATCTTGCCCATTTTCTCGACCATGAAGCGGTTCATCTTGATGTCGTTTTCCTGCCAGTCGAACGTCATCCGCAGCAGCGGCATGCCGTAGGCATCGCGGTACACCGGGTCCAGATCGAGGTAGTTGCCACGGTAGGACTGATGCGCGCCGTGGGCGTCCATCGACACCTGGTGGGTGTAGTAATCGGCAGTGGCGCGTTTCCACGCACTGCCCCAGGCCGGGGTGCCCGGTGGGTTGGAGGTGCCGGCGATCGGTCGGCTGCCGGCCTGGTTGACCCACATCGGCGAGCCACCGACGAAGCCATGCGGCCCGTGATCGAAGTTGTCGGCGTTGAAGTCATCTACCGCCACACCGTTGCCGCCGGCACCGATGAAGTTGTTGGTGTGGGTGTTCTTGTCGAAGAACGCCTTGATGGTGGCCATGTTCTGGTAGGCAAAGTTGCGCCCGACCACACCTTCACCGCTGACCGGGTCGTAGGGTTTGCCGATGCCGGAGAGCAGCATCAGGCGCACGTTGTGCAACTGGAACGCGCCGAGGATCACCAGGTCCGCCGGTTGCTCGATCTCCCGGCCCTGGCCGTCGATGTAGGTGACGCCGGTGGCTTTGGTTTTCGTGCTGTCGAGGTTGACCCGCAGCACATGAGCGTTAGGCCGCAATTCGAAATTCGGCAGTGGCTTCAGCGCCGGCAGAATGTTCACGTTTGGCGAAGCCTTGGAATACATGTAGCAAACGTAGCCACTGCAGAAACCGCAGAAGTTGCACGGGCCCATCTGCGCGCCGTAGGGGTTGGTGTACGGCCCTGACGTATTCGCGGATGGCAGGTTGTAGGGTTTGTAACCGACTTCGGTAGCCGCTTTGCCGAACAGCTGTGCGGAAACCGTGTTCTTCTGCGCTTGCAGCGGGAACGGATTCGAGCGATCCGGTGCGTACGGGTTACCGCCCTTGCCCTGGCCGACCAGTTGGCCTTTTACCGTCCAGGCCTGGCCGGAGGTGCCGAAGACTTTTTCGGCGAAATCGAAGAACGGCTCCAGCTCTTCATAGCTGACGCCGAAGTCCTGGATGGTCATGTCCTTGGGGATGAAGCTTTTGCCGTAGCGCTCTTCGTAGTGGCTGCGCATGCGCAACTCGATCGGGTCGACCCGAAAGTGCACGCCCGACCAGTGCAAGCCGGCGCCGCCCACGCCATTGCCCGGCAGGAACGCGCCCAACTGGCGGTTTGGCAGGGCGATGTCGTTGACGCTGTGACGGATGGTGACAGTCTCTTTGGAAATGTCCTGGAAGAGTTTTTTCCGCACGCTGTAGGTGAGTTCGTCGATCACCTGGGGATAGTTGCCGTCAGGGTAGGTGTCCTGCATCGGCCCGCGTTCCAGCGCCAGCACGTTGAGGCCGGCCTCGGTCAGCTCTTTGGCCATGATTGCACCTGTCCAGCCGAAACCGACGATCACTGCGTCGACCTTCTTCATTACCGTTGCCATGCTCACGCCCTCTTGCCGCGAATCGAAACTGCCGGGAAGGGGTATTGCTCGTTGCGTTCCACCCAATCCATGAAATCGGCGCGGGCGCCGGGGAAGCCGATCATGGTCCAGCCGACCATGCCTTTATTGCCGCCGTGGATCGGGTCGCAGAAGAACCCTTCCTTGGTGTTCTGCAACAGCAGACTGAAGAAAATCTTCGCCGGAACCGCGTCGAATTGCGGTTTTCCGGCTTCAAGCTGCTTGAGCAGATCGTCTCGGGTAGCGCTGTCTTGCTCGGCAAATGTTTTACCGTTGATGGATTTTGCCCACTGATCCGTGGCGGCAATGCCGAGGCGATAGATCTCTTTTGGCACCAGTTTGCTCTGCCAGCCCATCTCGGGCGCAGCGTCGGCGTTGAATGGCCCTTGCATGTACCAGAGGGCACCGGCGGCGTACGGCGTGTTCATCTGACGGTCGATGTATTCCGGCACGCCAGCTTCGAGTGCACCTGGGCCTTGTGCGTCGTTGGGGATCAATTGCGCGACGGCGGCATTGATGAACGCCCACTCTTCGGCAGTGAAATAGCTTGGCTGATAGGTACTGGCTTCAACGGCGGCCGGTTTCGCCGGGGGCGTGGCAGGCGCACTTTCCGGCGCGGCTTGCAGCACGGTGCTGCCGAGTCCGCTGCCGGCGAGGGTAACCACTGGAATCAGGGTCAGGGATTTGCGCAAAAACTCACGCCGCGGGTTGTCTCGATCTTCATCAGACATGGGGGTGCACCTCATCAGGCATTGATGGTTGTCAGCCGTTTCTGCGAACGGCTCAAGAATTTTCTGGCTGCGACGTGGCCGGAATGACCGGGGGAAGGGGACGCGTCTGCAACATGATGTGACAAATGGTAGCAGGCTAAGCAACCGGATGAACCGATTCACCCAAAAAAACAGCGCTTTTCGATCAAGGGAATCGCGATATTCACGATTCTTTTACAAGCGCCTCACAGGGATTTGACTGCGAAGCTCGCAAGCTGCGGCCTTCATTGACGAAACCCACACGGTCGCCGTAAAGCATGTTCCTGACGCGTTTTTCCTCCGTACTCTGTTTGTCGCTGCTTGCCCTGTTCGGCTGGACTTCAGCTCAAGCCGCGGACACTCTGGCTTCCCGTCCCGTCGAGTGGGCGCAACCGGTAGAAGTGCAATACAACCTGTTCCAGATGTCGCCCACGCTTTACCGCAGTGCACTCCCCGATGACGGCGCGGTGCCGTTGCTGAACAACCTGAAGGTGGTCACGGTCATCAACTTCCTGCCGGAAGCGGATTCCAACTGGCTGAAAGCCCCCGGTATCCATCAGGTGCAATTGCCCTATCGCACCAATCACGTGGACGACAGTGATGTGCTCAAGACCCTGCGTGCCATTCAGTCCGCCGAGGCCGATGGCCCGGTGTTGATGCACTGCAAGCACGGTTCCGATCGCACCGGCCTGATGGCGGCGATGTACCGGATCGTCGTGCAGGGCTGGAGCAAGGAAGACGCCCTGAACGAAATGACTCAGGGCGGCTTTGGTGAAAGTGGTCACTTCCGCGACAGCGTGCGCTACGTGATGCAGGCCGATGTCGATAAGTTGCGCACCGCGCTGGCCAATGGCGATTGCAGCACCAGCGCGTTTGCCACGTGCTCGATGAAGAGCTGGTTTCAGACGGTCAATCTGAAGTAATCCTTCCGGCCTCCCCATTTACGAGGCCGGCGACCGGCCGGCCGATGAACGCTTCAACCGCATCCAGGAGCGGACGCCCCGCACCCGGTGTAAAGAACGTTGCGCGAAACTCACGACCGGTTTGCGCATTGAACACCCAGTCCCGGCTGAAGCGCTTGAACGCTTCCTGAGCCAGCACGCCCGACCAGACGTAGGCATAAACCGAGGCGTCGTATTGGGTCACCATGTAATCGAATCCATTGGCGAAGCGGTGATCGTCCGGCAGTTGCAGATGACCCAGGCTGCGCTGCACATCGGTGCAAGTCTCCTCGACCGAGCGCCCATCGCCGTGGGTCAGGTGCAGCTCGAAATCGATCATTGCCCCCATCAGCAACAAGGCCTGTTGCCGGGCGGAATGGGCCTGACTGGCTGACAATGCCGCGTCGACCCTTGCTGCGCTCAAGCGTTTGCCCGTCTGAAAATGAGCACCCAGCCACAGCAAAAACTCACGCGACAGACACCACTGCTCGAACAATTGCCCGGAAAACTCCGCCGCTTCATGGCCCAATTGAAGGATGCCGGACAGGCTGTGATGGGGCGAGCGCGTCAGCACGTGCTGGAGGCAATGGCCGAATTCATGAAACAGCACCCGCAGATCGTGGAGCTCGAGCCGGCACGGATGGGTATCGCTGGCCGGTGTGAAATTGCTGTAGAGCAGGGCAATCGGCAGCGCCGGGCGGCCTTCGGCATTGATCCGGCGGTTGCGCAGCGTGAAGGTGCCGGGGAAATCCGCAGCGCCATCGCGGTGAAACGGATCGAGGTAGATGTAGCCGATGACCTGCTCATGCTCGCTGATTTCCAGCAGGTGCACATCGTCGTGCAAGTGCCCACCGCCGGATTGCTCGACGATGCGGATCCCGAACATTCGTTCGCAAAACAGCAAGAGCCTGCGCAGGGTGCCCTCGAGCGGGAAGTAATCCCGCAGGTTTTCAAGCGCACCGGGAAACTGCTGCTGGCGCCATTGTTCGGCGAGGAAGTCTTCATCCCACGGCTGGACCCGGTCGATCCCGCGTTGCTGCGCGAAGTCTGTCAGTTGTTCTGAATCCTGCGCGAGGGTAGGTGCCAGTTGCGCCGCCTGACGCTGTAGAAAACCACTAACCCATGCCGTTGTCCCGGCGCTGTTTTTGGCAAGACTCAGTTGCGCGGCGTTTTCATGACCGAGCAAACGGGCTTTCTGCTGGCGCAAGGCGAGCAGCTTCTTCAGTACCGGGGCGTTGTCGAAGCGGCCGGCCAGCGGCCCTCGATCGGAGGCACGGGTCATGTAGGCCACATAGCATTCCTCCCGCAAGGCGCGGTTCTCGGCGTATTTGAGGATGTGCTGGAAGGTGTTCTGGTCCAGGCGGATCAACCAGCCGTCATGGCCGGTCTGGCGTGCGGCGAGTGCCAGCCGATCCTTCATCGCCGGCGGCAGGCCCGTAAGCAGTGCCACATCGTCAACACGTTTGCTCCACGCCTCGGCCCAGCGCTCGAGGTTGTCCAGAAATACGAATTCCAAGCCTCCGATCTCGCGGTTCAACCGCGCCAGCTCCTGCTGCTGTTCAGTGGGAAGCTCAATGCCCGACTGCTTGAATCGGCGCAGAATTCGCGACAGTGCGATGTTGCGCGCCTCATCGAAACTGCCGGCGATCGAGCTCTGCGCCAAACGCTGATAGGTCTCGTACAACCGGCGATTGTGGGCTTTTTCAGAGCGATACTGATTGATCGCCAGATGCGCCTTGGCGCTTTCTACAAGCCAGACGGCATCGTCGGACCTGCCCACCGACAGGGTTTCGAGAATCGAGCGGATTTCACTGAGGCGGGCGTCGGCTTCGTCGATGCTCAGCACCAGGTCATCCCAGCCAGGATGCTCGGTTTGACTGGCGATCACCTGGGCGATGATGCGTCGATTGTCGGTAATGATGCGGTTGACTGCCGGCACGAGATGCTCGGCGCGAATCGCCGGCCAGGGTGGCAGCGTCCAGTGTTGCAGGAGGGGATTGGTGTCGGGCATGGCAGCTTCCTTCGAGGCGTGGCGCAAAAGGCCAGCCTACGAAGCAAGTGCGGGGGACAGGTGTTAAGCCAATACCACCTTCCACCGACGAATCGTGGAAGGTGGGGGTCTGGATCAGTGCTGCTCGTCGGGCTTTTTCTTCAGCTTCGGATTCGGGAAGAACTGCACCGCCTGAACCGTTTTGTCCGGTGCCGGCTTGAGCGCGCTGGTGTTGACCCGCGTGCCCAGCTCTTTTGGAACCGACAGCCCTTGGGCATTGAGCGTATCGCTGTAGCCGCACGCCACGCATTCACGGTGCGGGACATCGTCCTCGCTCCACATCATCAGTTTGTCCGGCTCGCTGCACGCCGGGCAGACCGCCCCGGCGATAAAGCGTTTTTTGGTCTTCACGGATGCCTCACTCATGCTGCCGCGTCCTCACTCAGGCCGCTGTGGCGCAAGAGTGCGTCAATCGACGGCTCACGGCCACGGAAGTCGACGAACAGCACCATCGGCGCCTGCGAACCTCCGCGGGCGAGGATCGCTTCGCGGAACGCGCGACCGGTGTCGGCATTGAGCACGCCGTCTTCTTCGAATTTGGAGAAGGCATCCGCCGACAGCACTTCCGCCCATTTGTAGCTGTAGTAACCCGCCGCGTAACCGCCGGCGAAGATGTGCGCGAAGCTGTTCGGGAAGCGGTTGTAGGCCGGAGGTCGCATTACCGAGACTTCGTTGCGTACGCCTTCCAGCACTTGCGCGACGCTGCGGCCGTCGCCGTGGGTGGCGTGCAGTTCAAAGTCGAACAGTGAGAACTCCAGCTGACGCACCATCATCAGGCCGGACTGGAAGTTTTTCGCCGCGAGCATTTTTTCCAGCAGATCCTGCGGCAGCGGCTCGCCGGTTTCGTAGTGGCCGGAAATCAGCGCCAGACCTTCCGGCTCCCAGCACCAGTTTTCCATGAACTGGCTCGGCAGCTCGACCGCGTCCCACGCCACGCCGTTGATACCGGAAACGCCGGCATGCTCGACGCGGGTCAGCAGGTGATGCAGGCCGTGGCCGAATTCGTGGAACAGGGTGGTCACTTCATCGTGGGTCAGCAGCGCAGGTTTGCCGCTGTCGGCCGGGGTGAAGTTGCACACAAGGTTGGCCACCGGGCTTTGCAGCACGCCGTCGACGGTGCGGCGACGGTCGCGGGCGCCATCCATCCACGCACCGCCGCGCTTGTTGGCGCGGGCGTAGAGGTCGAAGAAGAAACGGCCGACGTGCTGACCGTTTTCCTTGATTTCGAACAGGCGCACGTCCGGGTGCCAGGTGTCGAAGCCTTTCAGTTCGGCGATTTCGATGCCGTACAGACGCTGAACGATGGCGAACAGCCCACCCAGCACTTTGTCGATCGGGAAGTAGGCGCGCAGGGTTTCCTGGGCGACGCTGTAGCGTTGTTCACGGAGTTTTTCACCGTAGAAACCGCTGTCCCAGCTTTGCAGATCGGCGCAGCCCTGTTCGGCGGCGTAAGCCTTGAGCTGTTGCAGGTCCTGGGCGGCGAACGGTTTGCTGCGTTTGGCCAGATCACGCAGGAAGCTCAGCACCTGATCGCTGGATTCAGCCATTTTTGTGGCCAGGCTCAGTTCGGAGAAGCTGGAGAAACCCAGCAGCTTGGCCAGCTCCTGACGCAGGTCGAGGATTTCGTCCATCACCGGGCCGTTGTCGTTCTGGCCGGCATTCGGGCCTTGATCCGACGCACGGGTGCAGTAGGCAGCGTAGACTTCTTCACGCAGCGCACGGTCCTGGGCGTAGGTCATCACCGCGTAGTAGCTCGGGAATTCCAGGGTGATCAGCCAGCCGTCGAGGCCTTTGGCCTGTGCGGCAGCAGCCATTTGCGCCTTGGCCGAATCGGTCAGGCCGGCGAGGGCGGCTTCGTCGGTCAGGTGCTTGGTCCAGGCCTGGGTGGCGTCGAGCAACTGGTTGGAGAAGCGGCTGCCCAGCTCGGACAGCTTGCTCTGTACTTCGGCGTAGCGCTTCTGATCGGCTTCGGGCAGATCGATACCCGAGAGGCGGAAATCGCGCAGCGCATGTTCCAGAATGGTTTTCTGGGCGACGTCGAAACTGGCGGCTTCCGGGCTGTTGGCCAGGGCTTCATAGGCCTGGAACAGCTCGCGATTCTGGCCCATTTCGGTGGAGTAGGCGCTCAATGCCGGCAGGCACGACTCGTAGGCTTCACGCAGTTCGGCGCTGTTGCACACGGCATTGAGGTGGCTGACCGGACTCCAGGCAGCGCCCAGGCGATCATTGAGTTCGTCCATCGCCAGCACCAGCCCGGCCCAGGTCGGGTTCTGGCCCTGGGTCTTGAGGATCTCGGCGATGGCGGCGCGGTTGTCGGCCAGGATGGTTTCGATGGCCGGCTGCACGTGTTCGGCACGGATCGCGGAGAACGGCGGCAGGTCGTAGGACTGCAGAAGAGGGTTGTTCACGCTCACGGTTGGCACCTTGGCTGGAAGAAACATGCGCCCATCTTAATTACAATCGACACCCACCGCAGCTATCGGCGACAGAGAGAGAACTAATCGTGTCCCTTCGCAAGTACCAGAATCACACCCCACGCTTGAGCCAAGGCGCTTTTGTCGACGGCTCGGCGGTGGTGATCGGCGACGTCGAAATCGGCGAAGACAGCTCCGTGTGGCCGTTGACGGTGATCCGCGGCGACATGCACCGCATCCGTATCGGCGCGCGCACCAGCGTGCAGGATGGCTGTGTGCTGCACATCACCCACGCCGGCCCGTTCAATCCAGACGGCTTTCCGCTGTTGATTGGCGATGACGTGACCATCGCCCACAAGGTCATGCTGCATGGCTGCACCGTCGGCAGCCGCGTGTTGATCGGCATGGGCAGCATCGTCATGGACGGCGCAGTGGTCGAGGACGATGTGATCATCGGCGCCGGTAGCCTGGTGCCACCGGGCAAGCGCCTGGAAAGCGGCTTTCTTTACGTGGGCAGTCCGGTGAAACAGGTCCGCCCGCTGACCGACAAGGAAAACGCCTTTTTCACCTATAGCGCGGCGAACTACGTGAAGCTCAAGGACCTGCATCTGGCTGAAGGCTACGACCAGCTCTGACTTTTCTTTCTACCGCCCGGGATTTTTCATGCATTACCAGACCGTACTGTTCGACCTTGACGGCACCCTCACCGACCCGCGTGAGGGCATCACCCGCTCCATCCAGTTCGCCTTGAGCAAACTCGGCATCGACGAGCCGGATCTGACCAGACTGGAACACTTCATCGGCCCGCCGCTGTTGCAGGCGTTCATGCAGTTTTATGGTTTCGACGAAGCCAAGGCCTGGGAGGCGGTGAATTACTACCGCGAGCGCTTCAAGGTTACCGGCCTGTACGAGAACCGGGTGTTCGACGGCGTCGCGCCGTTGTTGGAAACCCTGAGCGGCCAGGGCCGGCAGCTGTATATCGCGACGTCGAAGCCGTGGGTGTTCGCTCGGGAAATCGCCCGGTACTTTGATTTTGCCAAACACTTCAAGGTGATCTACGGCAGCGAACTGGACGGCACCCGTACCAACAAGGTCGAGCTGATTGCCCACCTGATCGCCGAGGAAAGACTGGACCCGGCCAGTACGTTGATGATCGGTGACCGCAAGCACGACCTGATCGGTGCTCGCAGCAACGGTCTGGACGCGGCGGCCGTGGGTTACGGTTTTGGCAGCCATGAAGAGCTGAGCGCTGAAGCACCGGCGTATCACTTCGAGACGCTGGCGGAGCTGCATCAGGCGTTTTTGCAGCGCTGATCTTCAATCCGGGCGAAGGGCAGCCAGCTCACGCAGTGCTGCCTTGCGCTTGTCCGCCGGCAATTTACCCAGCTGTTCGACCCGCGCATAAAACTGCTGCCAATCTCCCTTCACTTGCCCGAACAACGCCGCAAACGCCGGTACCCATTGGTCATATAGCCCGAACGGCAACAGCCGTGCGTTGTTCAACGGCGCATTGACCCAGGCGTCATAGCGTTTGTCGCCAGCCCACTGGCCATCGCGCATCGCTCGATAATCCTGTCGAAACCGTTCGAACTCCGCCGCCTTGCGCTCGCGCATCTGCGCCGTCGCCAATGGCTGCGCATAGAGTTTTTCAAGGCGTGAGCGGGTATCGAGGATCAACTGAATGAATTGATCGCGCTGCCTGAGCTTCGAGTCGTTTTCCGGGGGCAAGCCGCGAAACGCTCGCCATTGCCGCGTACCTTCCTGCTCGACGAAAGTCGCGAAAGACTCGTTGAACTCGGTGTCGTCCTTAACATAGAAGCGCTGATGGGCCAGTTCGTGGAAGATTAGCGTCGCCAGACGCTCGTCGCCCCAGCCCATCATCGAATTGAGGATCGGGTCGTTGAACCAGCCGAGGGTCGAGTAGGCCTCGACGCCGCCGATTGACACGTCCATGCCTTGCAGTCGCTGAATCGCGGCTTCGCCCCGCGCCGCGCTCTGGCTGTAGTAGCCGCGATAGGCCACGCAACCGGCAATCGGGAAGCAATGGTTCTGCGGGCTCAGGGAAAACTCCGGGGTGGCGAACACATTCCACACGACAAACGGCCGACCGATATCGGCGTAGAGGCGATAGCTTTGATTGTCCGGCAGGTGCAGGTGTTCGCTGGCGAAGGTCCGGGCTTTCTGGGATTGGGCCAGGTGAGTACGCAGCTTGGTGTCGCGAGCCGGGTCGGCGATCACCTTGGCCACCGGCTCCCGCGCCCGCAAAAGCTGCAGCTGACCGCTGGCCAGCTGGCCGTAATAGCTCAGGCTTGAGCAACCGTTGAGCAACAAAATCATCACACCCGGAAACAAAATCCGCAAAACGCGATCAAGTAACCCATGGCTTGGAAGCGGCCTGATCAAAATAAGAAATCCCCCCGGAAAGTCTGCCCAAGACTATCCCGCCCATTGGAGCTCCGCTATGCGCATGTTGATACTGACAGGAAGCGTGCTGACGCTGGCCGGTTGTGCCGGATTCGGAATGCCGACCCCCGACCCCTCGCAAGCCTGGATCGATCTGGATGCCCGGCAACAGGACACGGCGCTCCAGGCGCTGGAAGTCGACGACAAGGCTTCCGTCGATCATCGTTATTTCGAAGTGCAGCCCGGCAGCCATGAGCTGAGGGTGCGTTATCAATTTCCGGTCGAGGCGACCAACATCGGCCCGGATGCCGAGCCGCTATGGCGTGATTGTCAGTTGAGCGTGAAATTCAAGGATTTCAACGCCGGCCAGCGTTATCAGTTGCAGGCGGGAAGCATCGGTTTCCGCCCGTGGGCCAAACTCTACGATCAACAACGCAACGTGGTGGGCCAGGGCACGCCGGCAGGCTGCCAGCGAACCTGATCGGCGTTATGCTGGATGTCCGAACTCACGGACATTCATCATGCGCACGTTGATGCTGTTGCTCGCCGCCGGCCTGCTCGCCGGTTGCCAGACACCATTGCCCCCCGTCGACCCGAACATGGCCTGGGTCGAATTCTCGACGCCGTCCCCGGGTGGTAAGTTGCTGATGGCCGAGCGTCTCGACAACCAGCGGCTGACTGACGGGCGTTTCTTTCAGGTAACGCCCGGAAGCCATGAGTTGAGGGTGCGCTTCGATTTTGAAGTGTTCGGGGGAGGCGGCAGCCTGATGACCGGCCCGGTGGAGCGCCTGTGTTATCTGACCATCCGCTACGATCATTTCGAAGCGGGGCAGCGCTACAGGCTGGAAGGCCGTTCTCTGGCCTTCACCCCGAGTGCCCGCCTGTATAACGACAAGCGGGAAATCGTCGCCGAGGATCGCGAAGTCAACTGCATCATCTGAGGCGTATCAGCGGTCGTTCTTCTGATAGATGATGGCTTTGGTGCCGTTGTCGCAGGTGCCGACGATCATGGCGATGTCGTGTTTCTCAGCCTCCTCTTTGGAGACTATCTCCAGGGTGTAGGAGGGCACGGCATTCGCCTGAATCTTGATTTCAATCTCTTGCTTGAGTTCTTCGCAGTCTTTGGGCGCTGCGAAGGCCGACGTTGCCAGCACGCCACAGATAACCGCCAAGGCAAAACGTTTCATGGTTGAAGCTCCATCGAAGCAGCGCGCACGAAGATGCGCGAAAGCTGCTGTCACTTATTCGACCACATTTTTGCCTGGCGGGTTCTGATCCGGCTCAAGCAGTCAGCTGACCAGTGAGGCGTCGAGGCTGATTTTCGCATTCAGCACCTTGGACACCGGGCAACCTTCCTTGGCCTTGTTGCTCAGCTCCTCGAACTGCGCCTGGGTCGCTCCCGGAATTTTTGCCTTGAGAATCAGTTTCACTGCGGTGATCGCAAAGCCGCCGTCCACCTGATCCAGCGTGACCTCGGCCTGGGTGTCGATGCTGTCGGCCTTGAGCCCGGCGTCACCGAGAATCATCGAGAACGCCATGGAGAAACAGCCCGCATGGGCAGCGCCGATCAGTTCTTCCGGATTGGTGCCCTTGCCGCCCTCGAAGCGCGCCTTGAAGCCGTAGGGCGCTTCACGCAGGACGCCGGTTTCGGTGGAAATCGAGCCGATGCCGGTTTTCAGGTCACCTTCCCAATGCGCGGATGCCTTCTTCACGATAGCCATGTGTGCCTCCTTCAATTCGGGCGCGAAACGTCGCGCCGTCGTGGTTTTTGCCTGCAAGGCTTCTGAGGATAGACGCCGGGACAAAGTTCAGCCCAAGTAAATCGTTGACTTTTTTAGTAGGAAATTTCGGATCGGCTATTGAAACTCGGGTATATGCCCTCATTGCACAGAACACGCTTATGAATTGGGCAGGTTTGCGTTCGCCAAGAACACACCTGCGCCCTCAATCGGAGATGCAGGTTTATGAAGCAACTGTCCGACGTAAAGTTTTCCACCCTCGACCTGGTGCCGGTGCGCGAGAACGGCAGCCCGGCCCAGTCGCTGCGCAACTCGCTGGATCTGGCACAGCACGTCGAGAAGCTCGGCTACACGCGGTTCTGGGTCGCCGAGCACCACAACATGGATGGCATCGCCAGTTCCGCCACCTCGGTGTTGCTGGGTTATCTGGCCGGCGGCACGTCGACCATTCGGGTCGGCTCCGGTGGCGTGATGCTGCCCAACCACGCGCCGCTGGTTATTGCCGAGCAGTTCGGCACCCTTGAAAGCCTCTATCCGGGTCGGATCGACCTCGGCCTGGGCCGTGCACCGGGTTCCGATCAGATGACTGCCCGTGCCCTGCGCCGCGAGCGCTCCGGCAGTGCCGATGATTTCCCTGAAGACGTGGCTGAACTGGCGCGCTTTCTCGGGCCGCGCACCCCTGATCAGCGCGTGATCGCGATGCCGGGCACCGGCACCAATGTACCGATCTGGCTGCTCGGTTCCAGCCTGTTCAGTGCGCAACTGGCCGGCGAGCGCGGTTTGCCCTACGCCTTCGCCTCGCATTTCGCACCGCGCTTCATGCACGAGGCGATTCGCGTCTACCGCAACCACTTCAAGCCATCAGCGGTACTCGACAAGCCGTACGTGATGCTCGGCGTGCCGCTGGTGGCGGCCGATACCGATGAGCAGGCCGATTACCTGGCAACGTCGGTGTACCAACGAATCCTCGCGCTGATGCGTGGGCAAAGTCTGGTGCAGCGTCCGCCGGTAAAAACCATGGACGGCCTGTGGTTGCCCCACGAGCGTGAGGCGGTGGGGGATTTCCTCGGTCTGGCGATGGTCGGCAGTCCGCAGAAAATCCGCGCGAAGCTGGAAGTGCTGATCGAACAGACCCAGGCTGACGAACTGATCTTCACCTGCGACCTGTACGAACACGCCGACCGCCTGCACTCCTACGAGCTGCTGGCGCAGGTGATGAAGGGCTGAACCCGATAGCCGTTCAGAAAAAAGCCGACGCATTGCGTCGGCTTTTGTTTTTCCGGCGTGATCAGCCGCGGGTGTAGACGATCTCTTTGGCGCCGCCTTCGCAGGTACCGACGACTTTGCCGCCACTGGCTGCACCCTTGTCGACAACCTCCAGCGAATACCCGGAAACGCCCTTGGCATCCAGCTTGGCCGCAATTTCGGCCTTCAGTTCTTCACAGGGCTTGCCGGCAGCAAACGCACCACCCGCAAGGCTCAACAAACCTACTGCCAATATCAACTTCTTCATCGGTCGCACTCCCTGGTCGGATTAATTAAGGCGGGCAGCGAGCCTTTCGCTCGATGCGCTCACCTCGTAGCGCATTGCCATTCCTATGGCACTCGGCCAGCGCGCAAGTTCAGAAGCGTAGACCAAACTCAGCTGCTGGCAATCCGAAACCCGACTTTCAGGGTCACTTGAAAGTGCGCCGCCTTGCCGTCCTTGATGTGGCCGCGGGTTTCGGTCACTTCGAACCATTCCAGATGCTTGATGCTCTTGTTGGCCTCGGCCAACGCATTGTTGATCGCGTCTTCGATGCTGCTGGTGGACGAACCGACCAGCTCGACTTTCTTGTAGGTGTGATGGTCACTCATGGTGTTCTCCTTGACGTGTGCAATTGAGCCTAGCAGCGATTTGCCGTGTTGATTTCGGCGATCCGGGCGAGAGGAAGTTCAGATTTTCTGCACTTTCCAGAAACGCTGAAGTCCCAACCAACACACGCCACTCATCACCAATGCAGGAGAGCCACCATGGCCAACACCTCGTTACGCAAAGCCTCGTTGCAAAGCATGGAAGCGGAGATCGAGAGTCTGCTCAAATCGTTGGAAAGCCTGAAGGACGACGCTTCTGACGAGTCGCGCAAGACCCTCAAGGCGCTGAAAAGCAATGCCGAAAGTGCGCTGAAACATTCGCGCAGCCTGCTCAGCGATGCCTACGAAGAAGTCAAAGTCAAAACCCGCGAGACCGGGATCGCCACCCGCGATTACGCGCAGGAACACCCGTGGACGACTGCCGGTGTGGCGGTTGGTGCGCTGGGTCTGCTGGCCGCTTACTTGCTGTTCAAGCGCGGCGAGTGATCCGCCTGGCGCAGCTCGTTTTTGAGCCACTGCGCCAATTGCCGGGCGCGTCCGTCTGCGGCGCGCTTGGGTAGCCACAACGCCAGTTGCGCCGAGGTTTCACTGAAACCCCACGGCGCGACCAGGCGTCCGGCCTTCAAGTCTTCGGTCACCAGCGGTTCCGGCGCGATCGCCACGCCCAGCCCGGCGACGGCCGCTTCCAGCAAGTAATACAAATGCTCGAAACCTTGCCCCAGCTTCAACGCCTTGGCGTCGAGGCCGCTTTGCTGCGCCCAGCTCGGCCAGGCTTGCGGGCGTGAGGTTGTGTGCAGCAAGGGTTCGTCGAGCAGGGCAATGGGCGGTGCCGATTGCAGGCGCTGGTAGCCACTGAACAGCGGGCTCATGACCGGGCCGATGCGCTCACTGGCCAGCTCATAGACCTGCATGTCTGCCGGCCACGGCGGTTCTGCGAACAGCAGCAGTGCATCCAGCCCCGGACGGCGCGGATCGAGATCGCCTTCCCCGGCCGACAGGTGCAGACGCAAGTCCGGCAGATCGGCATTCAAGCGTCCCAATCGCGGAATGAACCAGCGTGCCAGCAGACTGCCGGAGCAACCGAGCACGAACGGCGCATCGGCGGTGCTTTGGGTCAGTTCGGCGCAGACGCTGCGCAAACGGTCGAACGCCTCGCCGCTGGCATCGCGCAGGCGAACGCCGGAATCTGTGAGTTTCAGGCCACGACCGTCCTTGACGAAAAGACTGACACCGAGGTGCTCTTCCAGCACCTTGAGCTGGCGACTGACCGCACCGTGCGTTACGTGCAGCTGTTCGGCAGCCTGGCTGACGCTGTTCAGCCGGGCGGTGGCTTCGAAGGCGCGCAGGGCGTTCAGCGGGGGAAGGTCATGGCTCATGATATCTGTGAGTTTTCCTGACAGGTTGTGGCGATCTTATCGGTTTTCAGCCTGGAAGGTCAGGGGTAGAGTGAACGCCATTGTCTTCTCGTGAAATCCGCTGGAGCGAACCATGACCCAGACTTCGAACACCTCCGATCTGCGTAACGGCCCTGACGCCAACGGCCTGTTTGGCTCGTTCGGCGGCCGTTACGTTGCCGAAACCCTGATGCCGTTGATCCTCGACCTGGCCCGCGAATACGAAGCGGCCAAAGAAGATCCGGCGTTCAAAGAAGAATTGGCCTACTTCCAGCGTGACTATGTCGGACGTCCGAGCCCGCTGTATTTCGCCGAGCGCCTGACCGAGTTCTGCGGTGGCGCCAAGATCTACCTCAAGCGCGAAGAGCTGAACCACACCGGCGCGCACAAGATCAACAACTGCATCGGCCAGATCCTGCTGGCGCGGCGCATGGGCAAAAAACGCATCATCGCCGAGACCGGCGCCGGCATGCACGGCGTGGCCACCGCCACCGTGGCTGCGCGTTTCGGTCTGGACTGCGTGATCTACATGGGCACCACTGACATCGAACGCCAGCAGGCCAACGTGTTCCGCATGAAGCTGCTGGGCGCCGAGGTGATCCCGGTGGTCGCCGGTACCGGCACCCTGAAAGACGCAATGAACGAAGCGCTGCGTGACTGGGTGACCAACGTCGACAGCACCTTCTACCTGATCGGCACCGTGGCCGGTCCGCACCCTTACCCGGCCATGGTTCGCGACTTCCAGGCGGTGATCGGCAAGGAAACCCGCGATCAACTGCAAGCCCAGGAAGGCCGCCTGCCGGACAGCCTGGTGGCGTGCATCGGCGGCGGTTCCAACGCCATGGGCCTGTTCCACCCGTTCCTCGACGACAAGAGCGTTGAAATCATCGGCGTCGAAGCCGCCGGTTACGGCATCGAGACCGGCAAGCACGCGGCCAGCCTCAACGGCGGTGTACCGGGTGTGCTGCACGGCAACCGCACCTTCCTGCTGCAGGACGACGATGGCCAGATCATCGATGCCCACTCGATTTCCGCCGGCCTCGACTATCCGGGCATCGGCCCTGAACACGCGTGGTTGCATGACATCGGCCGCGTCCAGTACACCTCGGTGACCGACGACGAAGCCCTCGCCGCATTCCACCAGTGCTGCCGTCTGGAAGGGATCATCCCGGCACTGGAAAGCGCCCACGCCCTGGCCGAAGTATTCAAACGCGCACCGAAACTGCCGAAGGATCACCTGATGGTGGTCAACCTGTCCGGCCGCGGCGACAAAGACATGCAGACCGTCATGCACCACATGGAACAATCGAAGCAGGAGAAACACTGATGAGCCGCCTGCAAACCCGCTTTGCCGAACTCAAGGAACAGAACCGCGCCGCCCTGGTGACCTTCGTCACGGCTGGCGACCCGGACTACGACACCTCGCTGGCGATCCTCAAAGGCCTGCCGAAAGCCGGTGCCGACGTGATCGAACTGGGCATGCCGTTCACCGACCCGATGGCCGATGGCCCGGCGATTCAGCTGGCGAACATCCGTGCCCTCGGTGCCAAACAGAACCTGAGCAAAACCCTGCAAATGGTGCGCGAGTTCCGCCAGGACAACAGCGACACGCCGCTTGTGCTGATGGGTTACTTCAACCCGATCCACAAGTTCGGCGTCGAGCGTTTCATCGCCGAAGCCAAAGAGGCGGGCGTGGACGGCCTGATCGTGGTCGACATGCCTCCGGAGCACAACTCGGAGCTGTGCGACCCGGCCCAGGCGGCGGGCATCGACTTCATCCGCCTGACCACTCCGACTACCGATGATGCACGTCTGCCGAAAGTGCTGAATGGCAGCTCCGGCTTCGTTTACTACGTGTCGGTTGCCGGTGTGACCGGTGCCGGCGCGGCGACGCTGGAACACGTCGAAGAGGCGGTGGCGCGTCTGCGTCGTCATACCGACCTGCCGATCAGCATCGGTTTCGGTATCCGCACGCCGGAGCAGGCCGCGTCCATTGCGCGTCTGGCCGATGGTGTGGTGGTGGGTTCGGCGCTGATCGATCACATCGCCAACGCGACCACGCCGGACCAGGCCATCGACGGCGTGCTGAGCCTGTGCTCGGCGCTGTCCGAAGGCGTGCGTAAGGCTCGCGTCAGCTGAAGGTAAAGTTCCTGATACAGAGGAATTAGGGCTTCGCGGCACAGACTAATTGAGCAAGACCGAGGGGTTCAGAGCCAGGTTCTGAACCCCTTTTTGCTGTCAGTGCAGTGAGGAAAGATCCGATGAAAATGCCGAAACGTCTGATTGCCAGTCTGGGCGCGCTGATGATCAGCGCAGCGCCGCTGCTGGCCAGCGCCGATCCGCGCGACGATCACGACCACGGCGGCCCGCAGCAGGGCCACTACGACAATCGAGGTGGCGATCACCATGATTGGCAAAGCAACCATCGCGGCGGCCCGCCGCCTCGGGACTTCGGCCCGGTGCGTCAGGTGATCCGTGACAATCATGGCTATTTCGTTCGCGGTGCGCCGCCCCCTCCAGGCATCCACCTGGTCCGTGGCCGACCGCTGCCCCATGGCTATTACGGCGAGCGGCTGGATAACCGGGCGTTGAGTCGCCTGCCGTATTACCCGGGTTATGAATGGCGTCGCGCCGGTGGTGACATCGTGCTGATCGCGGTGGGCACCGGGATCGTTTACGAAGTGCTGGATGGCGTTCTGTACTGATCGTCAGGCAATAAAAAAGACCGCAGCCTCACAGGCTGCGGTCTTTTGTTTTCGGGGCCGTTGTTTTTCAGGGCAACTCCAGTCCGCCCGAGGCTTTGTGCAGTTTGCGCAGGTGCTCGCCGATCTGCTTTACGTTGGCCTCGCTGGCCGCAATCTCGGCCGCTCGTTTGGGCTCCAGCAGTGCGCGCACTTCTTTATCCAGATCGCCGGTCAGGGCCAGCAACTGTTTCTGACGCTGGCTGCTTTCCGCTTCAAGCCTGCTGAACTCGCTCGGTTGAGGCAGGCCATAACCTCGGGAGTCGAGCAGTTCTGCCGGTCGGCTGAGGAAGCCGCTGTTGGCGAGGATCTGCTGCAAGGTCGCGTTGGCCTTGTCCATGCCACCGTTCTCCAGCTCCCGGGCGCCGAGGTAGCGTTGCTTGACCTCATCCTGAGCCAGCAACAGTTGGCGGCGGAAACTGGCTTGCTCCAGCAATAGCAGCGCGGCGCTGGTGCGCAGGTCAGCCCGTTCGAACCATGGGCGACGCTCTTCGGCGGACAGCGAAAGCCATTCTTCAACGGTTGTCTGCTTGATCGGCAATTGCTTCTTCAACACATCGAACATCGCCTGATAACGATCACGGAACGAGTCGAAGCGATAACCCAGGCGCAACGCCTCTTTCGGATCATCGAGCACGCTGGTGTCAGCCAGGCCTCGGCCCTTCAGCACTTCCAGCAAACCGTTGGGCATGATGCTGTCGAGGCCGGTGAGCCGGGCGTTGTTGCTGCCGCTGCGTAGCAGTTTCAGGCCTTCCACCGCGCAGTTGTTGGAGAGGAAGAAGTAATTGCCGTCGTAGCTCCAGTGCATTTCGGCGGCGTGTTCGACCACGCCCTCGATTTCGCTGCGCGAGAGATTCAGAGGCACCGACGCCAGGCTGCGCAGTTCGGTCTTGGTGTATTCGTCGATCACCTGCGCCAGCGGCAACACAAATAGACGCGACGGGTATTTACCGACCAGCCCGTCCCAGCTCGACAGCTGTACGTCACCGACGAAGGCGCGGTATGACAGCACCAGATGCTGGTCCAGATCCAGTCGGCAGTCAGGCCCACGTGGCCGCCCCGGTGCGCAGATCACCAGACGCAACATGCTGTGGCCCCAACGACTGACCCAGTTCTGGTTGGCTTCGGCCAACAGGTAATCCACCGCGTACACGCGTTCCGGATCGACCTGACCCAGGGGCTGTTTGGCAAAGTCGTTGCCGGCATTGAGGAAGGCGAAAGTTTTAGCGCATTCATCCTTTGCCGGGGGTGCCCAGCCGAAGTGCTGCTGGTAATAGCGATACAACGCCGGGCGGCGGCAGGCGTAGCTCGGGTCGAGGAGGAAATACTCCATGTTGACCGCGACAAACTCCTTCGGGCTGGAGATTTCGTAGAGGTCGGGGCTGCGAGCGATCTGCCGGTTGTGCTGTTCACGTTCGCCACGACGGCCAACGTATTGCTGCCAGCCGGCGAGATCGAGCAGGCGTGGATCATCGCTGAGGGTGAAGCGGCGACCGTTCTGGCCGCGGCACTCATCGGGAATGCCGATCAGCCCGGCGCTGTTGTTGCGGCGGGTACAGCGCTGGATCAGCGTGCGTTCGGCCGCCGGCCACAAGCGCGCGCGATCGTAAATGTGGGTGATTTCGTGCAGCACCGTGGCCAGCAGTTCCCGGCGTACAGTGCCGTGGGGGCGATTGGTTTTTTGAGTGGCCGCGCTGCCATCGGTGAGGCTGGCGAGCAGTTTGCGGTTCAGGTCCAGCTCGGAGACGAGCGTCGCCTGACCATAGGCGTTGCCGGGCATGTCGTCGGTCCAGCCGACATCGATGCGCCGGTCCAGGCGTTCGATGAAGCTCGGCGGCAATGCCTGCATGGCTTCATCGAGCAGCGCCTGGCTGGCCTGTTGTTGGGCGGGGCTCAAGCCATCGGTCTTGAGCCGCAATTGCAGGCCGGCGTGGGCGCTGTTGCCAAGCAGCAACAACGCCCCGGCCAGCAGCCAGGCGCCGAGTGACCTCACAGTGCGAGGATGGCTTCGGCGAGTACCTGATCACTGGCGTCGCGGGCTTCCGGTACGCGGGTGCGCAAGGTATTGAAGGCCGCTTCCAGGTTTGCACCACGGATATCACCGTCGCTGGCCACGAAACTGGCAGCGTCGTCGTGGGCTTCGCGGATGATTTTCGAATCGCGAATCGACGTAGTGGTGTCGGAAGTGAAATCGATGGTGCGCTGGGAGGCGCGGACGATGATGTTACTGGTGGCTACCAGGGTGTGCGCCTGGGCCATATCGGCCAACAACAGCAGGCCAAGGGTGGCAGCAATCAGCGGGCTACGCATGGAACGACTCCGAAAGGACAGGGATGACTATTGGACGAGAATTGCCTGTGCCAGTTCAAGGTCGCTGACATGAAGTTTTGGCCGGCTCTTGCGCAGGTAATGCAGGGCGGATTCGAGCTGTGCGCCGCGCATCTGGCCGTCACTGGCAACGAACGCTGCGGCATCGTCGTGCGCGGCGACGATCAGTTTACGGTCGAACGGCGCGGAAGACACCATGCCGGTGGCCCAGACGCTGACAACGGTGTTCTGCGTGGACACATCGAAGGCGTCTGCCAGAGGAACCCAGCAGGCGGTGATCAGTACAGAGGGGATAAGCAGATTTGTAAGAAAACGCATGAGACTCGGCAGTTGTTGGCGAGTCCCAAGGCTAGCGCAATGCCCGGACTAGAGCCAGCGCCGAAGCATCGGGACACGACCGGCGTGCCCCGCGATGTTTCTGTCGCTTAGATCGTCAGGATGGCTTGGGCCAACTGTGCGTCGGTCGCGTTCAGTTGCGGAGCCTGATGACGGATGTGATCCAGAGCGCTCTCCAGTTTCACGCCACGGATTTCGCCTTCGCTGGCTACGAAGCTGGCAGCGTCGTCACGGGCAGCGAGCACGATCTTGTCGTCACGGAAGGACGAGGTGACATCGGAAGTGGCATCGGAAGAGGACTTCAGCGCGCCAACCACGGCGTCGGTGGTCACGATGAAGCTGGTGGCGCTGGCGTTGGCAGCGACGGCCAGCAGGGCTGCGGCGCTGAGCAGACGAAGACGGGACATGGGAGAACTCCTGTGGATAAACCGTATTGAGAGGTGGCTCGGTGTCTGAAGGTCAGACGCCAGTCGCACAGCATTCGCCACGTTCTGCATGGATCTTAGGCCTCCGTGGGGAATCCGCACAGTGGTCAGGATGCTGGCCTGAACACATTTTGCGTAACTGTACTTGTTATTAATCTATTTTTAGGAAACTGTACCTGTCTGGTGTTTCGGGCTGGATATTCAGATTTTTCTGCCCTGAAACGACAAGACCCGTCGCGGTTTCCCGCGACGGGTCTTGTGTGTTCAATTCGGGTTGCTGGCGGTGGGTCTAGCGACCAGAGCCAGCGACGCTGATTAGCGCCAGAACGGCTTGCTCAGCTCTTCGTAGCGTTGTGCTTCGCTGATACCGGCATCGGCCAGCAGACGCGAATCCAGGCGAGCCAGTTGGTGGCGGCTGGAGATGCGGCGCTGCCACAGCATCAGATTGGCGATTACGCGCAGAGGCAGGGAAGCCTGGGTGTTTACAGCTTTGTCTTCGAAGAACAGTTCGGAACTGAGTGTACGTTCCATGGTTGACATCCTTCCGCTTGTGGCGGGATTAGGTAGTGGTTTAACTGGTGCCCATGATCCTCTCGTTTGGCCAGACTCTCTAGATACAGTTCACCTGTATTGTGAGTGACCAGTTAACTGTTTATAGGGGGTGTACGGGTCAAAATTGCGCAAACTGTACCTGTCTGCGCTTATTTGGTGCATTTTTACCCAGTTCGATGATTCGAGTAGGTAAAAGCCGTAGGAAACGACCGGTACAGCAGTACAGTTTTTGACGGCTGCGGCGGTTTTCAAAATTCCGCTGACGAAACTGTGTTTGCGCCAGCGGAAAATCTGTGCGGATTACACCGCCAGCATGCGTCCGGTTTCTTCCAGATTGATGTGCCAGCTCAGGGCGTCACGCAGGATGTGCGGGGTGTGGCCGCCGATCGCACAGGCTTTTTCGAAGTAATCGTTCAGCGCCGGGCGGTAATCCGGGTGCACGCAATTATCGATGATGACCCGGGCGCGTTCCCGTGGCGCCAGGCCGCGCAGGTCGGCCAGGCCCACCTCGGTCACCAGGATGTCGACGTCATGCTCGGTGTGGTCGACGTGGCTGACCATCGGCACCACGCTGGAAATCGCGCCGCCCTTGGCGATCGACTTGGTCACGAACACCGCCAGGTGTGCGTTGCGCGCGAAGTCGCCCGAGCCGCCGATGCCGTTCATCATCCGCGTGCCGCAGACGTGGGTGGAGTTGACGTTGCCATAGATGTCGAACTCAAGGGCCGTGTTGATGCCGATGATACCCAGGCGTCGCACCACTTCAGGGTGGTTGGAGATTTCCTGGGGACGCAGTACCAGCTTGTCCTTGTACTTCTCCAGATTGCCGAACACGTCGCTGTTGCGCCGCTCCGAAAGGGTGATCGAACTGCCCGAGGCGAAGCTCAGTTTGCCCGCATCAATCAGGTCGAAGGTCGAGTCCTGCAGCACTTCGGAATACATGGTCAGTTCTTCGAACGGCGAATCGATCAGGCCGCACATCACCGCGTTGGCAATGTTGCCGATCCCGGCCTGCAGTGGGCCGAGCTTGTTGGTCATGCGCCCGGCATCGACTTCCTGCTTGAGGAAGGTGATCAGGTGATCGGCGATGGCTTTGGTATCGACATCCGGCGATGACACGGTGGACGGCGAGTCCGACTGCTGGGTAATGACGATGGCGACGATTTTCTCCGGCGGGATCGGGATCGCGGTGCTGCCGATGCGATCGTCGACTTTTACCAGCGGGATCGGGGTGCGGGTCGGACGATAGGTTGGAATATAGATGTCATGCAGACCTTCCAGGTTAGCGTTGTGCGCCAGGTTGATCTCGACGATCACGTGTTTGGCGAAGATCGCGAAGCTCGCCGAGTTGCCCACCGAAGTGGTCGGCACGATATGGCCCTGTTCGGTGATGGCCACGGCCTCGATCACGGCGATGTCTGGCAGTTTCAGTTGCTGGTTGCGCAGTTGCTCGACGGTTTCCGACAGGTGCTGGTCGATGAACATCACTTCGCCGGCGTTGATCGCCTTGCGCAGGGTGCTGTCGACCTGGAACGGCATGCGCCGGGACAGGACGCCGGCCTCGGTCAGTTGCTTGTCGAGATCGTTGCCCAGGCTGGCGCCAGTCATCAGGCTGATCTTCAGCGGCGTGACCTTGGCTCGCTCGGCCAGCGCATGGGGCACGGCCTTGGCTTCGCCAGCGCGGGTGAAGCCGCTCATGCCGACGGTCATGCCGTCCTCAATCAGCGCAGCGGCGTCGGCGGCGCTCATCACTTTATCCAACAACGAAGGCAGGCGAATACGGTCACGGTACATGGATTATTTTCTCGGGCAGCGAGTAGCAGGATGCGCAGTCTAGTGAATTTCGCGAGCGCCTGTCCCGCTACCAAGGTCGCAAACGAGGCGTCTATTTAGCGGGTTTCAAGTAAAACACCGTTACTGGATCTGCAACAACGCGGCAAATTGTCCGACGGTTTGCGCAAACAAAAACGCCCCGACAAGTCGGGGCGTTCGGTGTTGCCGGCGAGGGTTACTCGACCGCTTTGACCATGTCTTCGATGACTTTTTTCGCGTCGCCGAACACCATCATGGTCTTGTCCAGATAGAACAGTTCGTTGTCCAGGCCGGCATAGCCGCTGGCCATCGAGCGCTTGTTGACGATGATGGTCTTGGCCTTGAACGCTTCGAGGATCGGCATGCCGGCAATCGGCGATTTCGGATCGTT
Organism: Pseudomonas sp. FG35; assembly: GCF_057809295.1. Lineage (NCBI taxonomy): Bacteria > Pseudomonadati > Pseudomonadota > Gammaproteobacteria > Pseudomonadales > Pseudomonadaceae > Pseudomonas > Pseudomonas sp. FG35. The sequence goes on from NZ_JBMDJR010000024.1 coordinate 38,615, forward strand.
CTTGGCGGCCGGGTTGACCACGTCGTTGGCGCCGAGCACCAGCACCACGTCGGCCTGGCCGAACTCGGAGTTGATGTCTTCCATTTCGAACACCTGGTCGTACGGCACTTCGGCCTCGGCCAACAGTACGTTCATGTGGCCAGGCATCCGACCGGCCACCGGGTGGATCGCGTACTTCACGGTCACGCCGTGGTGGGTCAGCTTCTCGGTCAGCTCTTTCAGGGCATGCTGCGCGCGAGCCACCGCCAGGCCGTAACCCGGAACGATGATCACGGTGTCAGCGTTGGTCAGCAGGAAAGTCGCGTCGTCAGCCGAACCGGATTTCACCGGACGGGCTTCTTTCTCGCCGGCAGGACCGGCGTCTGCTGTATTGCCGAAACCGCCGAGCAGTACATTAAAGAAGGAACGGTTCATCGCCTTGCACATGATGTACGAGAGGATCGCACCGCTGGAGCCCACCAGGGAGCCGGCAATGATCAGCATCGAGTTGTTCAGCGAGAAGCCGATCCCCGCCGCTGCCCAGCCGGAATAGCTGTTGAGCATCGACACCACCACCGGCATGTCGGCGCCGCCGATCGTGATGATGATCAGCACGCCCATGACGAACGCCAGGGCCAGCATCAGTGCGAACGCGGCGAGGTTGCCGGTCAGCATGAAAGTGACGCCGAGGATCAGCGTCGCCAGACCCAGTACCGCGTTCAGCTTGTGCTGACCGCTGAACTGTACCGGTGCACCCTGGAACAGACGGAACTTGTACTTGCCCGACAGCTTGCCGAAAGCGATCACCGAACCGGAGAAGGTGATTGCACCGATGGCTGCGCCGAGGAACAGCTCCAGACGGTTACCCGCCGGGATCGAGTCGCCCAGTTGCTTGACGATGCCCAGCGACTGCGGCTCGACCACGGCCGCAATGGCGATGAACACCGCTGCCAGGCCGATCATGCTGTGCATGAACGCAACCAGTTCCGGCATCTTGGTCATTTCAACGCGCTTGGCCATGATCGAACCGGCGGTGCCGCCGATCAGCAGGCCGACGATTACATAACCGATGCCTGCGGTCGCCAGCTCAGCGCCCAGCTTATAGATGAGGCCGATCGTGGTGATGATTGCCAGCGCCATGCCGAGCATGCCGAACAGGTTGCCGCGGCGCGACGTGGTCGGGTGCGACAGGCCTTTGAGGGCCTGGATGAAGCAGATCGATGCGATCAGGTAGAGCGTCGTGACGAGGTTCATGCTCATTACTTAGGCGCCTCTTCTTTTGCTTTCGGGGCTTTCTTCTTGAACATCTCAAGCATGCGGCGGGTGACCAGGAAGCCACCGAACACATTGACCGCGGCCAGTGCCACGGCGAGGGTGCCCATGGTCTTGCCCAGCGGGGTGACGGTCAGTGCAGCCGCGAGCATGGCGCCGACGATCACGATCGCCGAAATGGCGTTGGTTACTGCCATCAGCGGCGTGTGCAGCGCGGGTGTAACGTTCCAGACCACGTGGTAACCGACATAAATCGCCAGCACGAAGATGATCAGGTTGTAGATACCGGGGGAGATAAGCTCTTCCATCGTCTGAATCCCTGCTTAGGCGTTTTTGCGGATGACTTGGCCGTCGCGGCACATCAGGCACGCGGCGACGATATCGTCTTCGAGGTTTACTTCGAACTGGCCTTCTTTGGTGAAGACCAGCTTCAGGAAGTCCAGCAGGTTGCGTGCATACAGCGCCGAGGCGTCTGCGGCGACTTCACCGGCGAGGTTGGTCGGGCCGACGATGGTCACGCCGTTCTCGATCACGACCTGATCGGCCACGGTCAGCGGGCAGTTGCCACCCTGGGCTGCAGCGAGGTCGATGACCACCGAGCCGGGTTTCATCTGCGCCACGGTGTCCGCGCTCAACAGCGTCGGTGCCTTGCGGCCCGGTATCAGTGCGGTGGTGATGACGATGTCAGCCTGCTTGGCGCGCTCGTGCACGGCTTGGGCCTGACGCTGCATCCAGCTCGCCGGCATCGGGCGTGCGTAACCGCCGACGCCGACCGCGCATTCGCGTTCTTCATCGGTTTCGTAAGGCACGTCGACGAACTTGGCGCCGAGGGATTCGATCTGTTCCTTCACGGCCGGACGTACGTCGGACGCTTCGATGACGGCACCCAGACGTTTCGCCGTGGCAATCGCCTGCAACCCGGCCACACCAGCCCCCAGAATCAGCACGCGCGCCGCTTTCACGGTGCCCGCAGCAGTCATCAGCATCGGCATGAAGCGCGGATAGTAATGAGCGGCCAGCAGCACGGCCTTATAGCCGGCAATGTTCGCCTGGGATGACAGCACGTCGAGGCTCTGGGCCCGGGAGGTACGTGGCGCCGCTTCCAGGGCAAACGCGGTAATCCCGCACTCGGCCATCTTTGCGATGGTGTCGTTGTTGAATGGGTTGAGCATGCCCACCAGCACCGTTCCGCGCTTGATCAGCGTCAGTTCGGCATCGCTTGGCGCGACCACTTTGAGAATCAGCTCGGCGCCAAACGCGTCATTGGCACTGCCAATGGTTGCGCCTGCCGCTTCATAGGCACTGTCGACAACGCTGGCTTTAACGCCGGCGCCGGTTTGCACAGTGACCTTATGACCTTGGCTGATCAGCTTTTTAATGGTTTCCGGGGTTGCAGCAACCCGTGTTTCACCGGTCTGGGTTTCGAGAGGAACACCAATGTGCACGTCAAATCTCCTGCGTGATCTTATTGAGTAAACCCATGCACTACGGATGGTGCGACTGGGGCGGCCGATCAGCACGATCCCGCCAAATCAGGGCGGGGCGCGGCATTTTGCAGGCGAAGTTTATGCCCTTCAAGGGATTATGACGGGTGACGGAAAATTAACTACAAGTCATCCCGTGACCGAATGTCGCAGATGGCCAGTTGAATCCCTTGCAGGCCGTGCCTTTCAAGGAGTCTGGATGAATTTGAAGATTTTTCTCATCGGTGACGTGAATAGGCCGCAATGAGTCGCGAATGAGGGCGCAAAGCCACGTCGGCAGGCGCTTGTGGGACGTCTGTACGACTTTCGGATACAGTCTGTCTATTTGCGACAAATAGTTATATCTGTAGGGCTTTGGATTTCCTGACTACGGGGTTAGCAATCGCTGTAGCCCTTTATTCTTCTAGGTTGTAGCTGTGTGCCTGGCTCACTAACCAATCGCGAAAAGCCTTGAGTGACGCTGATTCGACCTTTCGCTCCGGAATCATCAGGTAATACGCCTTGATGCTGGAGAGCGCGTTCGGGTTGGCAATCACCAGGCGTTTCTCGGCCAGTTCGCGCTGAATGAGGAATGGTGGGATCAGCGCGATGCCCATGTCGTGCATGGCGGCCTGGGCCAGCATGGAGAATAGCTCGTAGCGCGGACCTGTCATGTCGCGGGGAATGTTCAGGTGTTGCGAGTTGAACCACTGTCGCCAGGCGTACGGGCGTGTGGTTTGCTGGAGCAGCGGCAGATCGGCGATCTCATCGGGTGTCAGATGCGTCTTGTTGCCGAGCAGGGCAGGACTGCACACCGGCATCGGATTCTCGCCCATCAACCTGTGGGATTCGGTACCGGACCAGTCGGCGTCGCCGAAGTAGATCGCCGCGTCGAAATCGGTGTCGGCAAACAGGAACGGGCGCGTGCGGTTGGTCAGGTTGACTGTCACCTCCGGATGCTTGAGCTGGAAGTCCTTCAGTCTTGGCAGCAGCCATTGCGTGCCGAAGGTGGGCACCACGGCGAGCTCGATCACATTGGTGCCTTGCTGACCCATCACCGACAGGGTGTCGCGCTCAACGGCGTCGAGTTGCGTGGCGACCCGACGACTGTAGGAAAGGCCCGCTTCTGTCAGCTTCACCCCGCGACGCGAGCGTCGGAACAGTTCGACGCTGAGGAAGTCCTCCAGGCTGGCAATCTGTCGGCAAATGGCGCCTTGAGTGAGGGAAAGTTCTTCGGCGGCCTTGGTAAAGCTCTCGTGACGGGCGGCGGCTTCGAAGCTGATCAGGGCGGTGGTGCTGGGTATCTTGCGGCGCATGTACGTCAACCTCACTAATACATCGCTCAATCGGCATTTCGCGACGTTTCGGAGTGAGAAATTAGCACAACAGGATGCGAAAACCTCGTTTGCCGGGATGGCGAAGCGGGCCTAGGATCAATGCCACGTTAATTCACCCGATTTGCGAGGACTCACTCATGGGCGGCAAAGCTAGCTTCAACTGGATCGATCCCCTGCTGCTGGATCAACAGCTGACTGAAGAAGAACGCATGATCCGCGACACTGCCGAGCAATTCGCCCAGCAGAGCCTCGCGCCGCGCGTTCTCGAAGCCTTCCGCCATGAGAAGACCGATCCGGCGATCTTCCGTGAGATGGGTGAGGTCGGCCTGTTGGGCGCGACCATCCCCGAGCAGTACGGTGGCAGCGGCCTCAACTACGTCAGCTATGGCCTGATTGCCCGTGAAGTCGAGCGTGTCGACTCTGGCTACCGTTCGATGATGAGCGTGCAGTCTTCGCTGGTGATGGTGCCGATCAACGAATTCGGTACTGAAGCACAGAAGCAGAAGTACCTGCCGAAGCTGGCGTCCGGCGAGTGGATCGGCTGCTTCGGTCTGACCGAGCCGAACCACGGTTCCGACCCGGGCGCGATGATTACGCGTGCACGCAAAGTCGACGGCGGCTACAGCCTGACCGGTGCCAAGATGTGGATCACCAACAGCCCGATCGCCGATGTGTTCGTGGTCTGGGCCAAGGACGATGCCGGCGACATCCGTGGTTTCGTACTGGAGAAGGGCTGGAAAGGCCTGAGTGCCCCGGCGATTCACGGCAAGGTCGGCCTGCGGGCTTCGATCACCGGCGAAATTGTCATGGACAATGTGTTCGTGCCGGAAGAGAACATCTTCCCGGATGTGCGTGGACTGAAAGGTCCGTTCACCTGCCTCAACTCCGCACGTTATGGCATCTCCTGGGGGGCGCTGGGTGCTGCCGAGTTCTGCTGGCACACCGCTCGCCAGTACACCCTGGATCGTCAGCAGTTCGGTCGTCCGTTGGCTGCCACTCAGTTGATCCAGAAGAAGCTGGCTGACATGCAGACCGAGATCACTTTGGCACTGCAAGGCTGTCTGCGTCTGGGTCGCATGAAGGACGAAGGCACTGCTGCGGTTGAAATCACATCCATCATGAAGCGCAACTCTTGCGGCAAGTCTCTCGAGATCGCCCGCATGGCGCGTGACATGTTGGGCGGCAACGGGATCTCTGATGAGTTCGGTGTGGCCCGTCACCTGGTCAACCTGGAAGTGGTGAATACCTATGAAGGTACTCACGACGTTCACGCGCTGATCCTCGGTCGTGCGCAGACCGGCCTGCAGGCGTTCTATTAACAGGAGAGCGACCATGGGCGCGCTGTCGTATCTACGGGTACTGGATTTATCGCGAGTGCTGGCCGGCCCATGGGCTGGTCAGATTCTGGCTGATCTTGGGGCGGAAGTGATCAAGGTCGAGCGCCCGGGTAATGGTGACGACACTCGCGCCTGGGGGCCGCCCTTCCTTAAAGACGCCTATGGCGAGAACACCAGCGAGGCGGCTTACTACTTGTCGGCCAACCGCAACAAGCAATCGGTGACGATCGACTTCACGCGTCCCGAAGGTCAGAAGCTGGTTCGGGAGCTGGCAGCCAAGTCCGACATCCTGATCGAGAACTTCAAGGTGGGTGGCCTGGCGGCTTACGGCCTGGATTACGAGTCGCTGAAGGCAATCAATCCAGATCTGATCTATTGCTCGATCACCGGTTTCGGTCAAACCGGACCGTATGCCAAGCGTGCGGGTTATGACTTCATGATTCAGGGTCTCGGCGGGCTCATGAGTCTGACCGGGCGACCCGAGGGTGATGAGGGGGCCGGGCCGGTGAAAGTGGGTGTGGCGCTGACCGATATCCTGACGGGCCTGTATTCGACCGTGGCGATCCTGGCGGCGCTGGCTCATCGTGATCACGATGGCGGTGGGCAACATATCGACATGGCGCTGCTGGATGTACAGGTGGCATGTCTGGCCAACCAGGCGATGAATTACCTGACGACGGGCACTGCGCCGAAGCGGCTGGGGAATGCGCATCCGAACATCGTGCCGTATCAGGATTTTCCTACGGCTGACGGCGACTTCATTCTCACGGTGGGCAACGACGGGCAGTTCCGTAAATTTGCCGAAGTGGCGGGGCAGCCGCAGTGGGCGGACGATCCGCGTTTTGCGACTAATAAGCTGCGAGTGGCGAACCGGGCTGTTCTAATTCCGTTGATCCGTCAGGCAACAGTCTTCAAGACGACCGCTGAGTGGGTGGCTCAGCTGGAGCAGGCGGGTGTACCGTGTGGACCGATCAATGATCTGTCACAGGTGTTCGAGGATCCACAGGTGAAGTCTCGCGGGTTGGCGATTGAGCTGCCTCACGCGCTGGCGGGGATGGTGCCGCAGGTGGCCAGTCCGATTAGGTTGTCGCGGACGCCTGTTGAGTATCGCCATGCGCCTCCTTTGTTGGGCGAGCATACGTTGGAGGTTTTGCAGCGGGTGCTGGGTCTTGGAGCTGGAGCAGTGGCTGCGATGAAAGAGGATGGAGTGCTCTGAAAGTTCTCTCTATAAAGAAGGGGTGCTGAATCCTTCTTTTATATAGAGGGTCTTGAGTGTTTTTTGGCCTGTCCGCAACTTATTGAAAGAAAAGCGAAATTAAGGGTTGACGGCAGATTCTGAGTCTCTATAATTCGCCCCAC
>NZ_JBMDJR010000025.1:0-35711 GCF_057809295.1 Pseudomonas sp. FG35
TCCACGACCGTAAGGTCACCAGCACCTGAAGCTGGCGTGTCTACCAATTTCACCACCTGGGCATCTCGTCAACGTGTGTACGTCGTCGATGGCGCGCACTATACGGAGCGCCTTTTTAACTGTAAACCCCTGCCAGCAAAAAAAATGATTTTTTTTACCAGCGGTGTTCAAAACGCCCTCCAGGCGTCGATACAAGGCTCCAGACGCGCCTTATATAGTCGGAAATTTCCCGTTTGATGGCGCCTATGCCAAACTAACCCGCATATAGACAAGGTGAAAACTCTCTAATGGCCGATTGGCAGTCCCTCGATCCCGAGGCCGCTCGTGAAGCGGAAAAATATGAAAACCCTATTCCCAGCCGCGAACTGATCCTTCAGCACCTTGCTGATCGGGGTTCGCCTGCTGCCCGCGAGCAACTGGTCGAAGAGTTTGGTCTGACCACAGAAGACCAGATCGAAGCCCTGCGCCGCCGTCTGCGTGCCATGGAGCGCGATGCTCAACTGATCTATACCCGCCGTGGCACCTATGCGCCGGTGGACAAGCTCGACCTGATCCTCGGTCGCATCAGCGGTCATCGCGACGGCTTCGGTTTCCTGGTGCCGGATGACGGCTCCGATGACCTGTTCATGAGTCCGGCGCAAATGCGTCTGGTGTTTGACGGCGACCGTGCTCTGGCCCGTGTTTCCGGCCTGGACCGTCGCGGTCGTCGCGAAGGCGTGATCGTTGAAGTGGTGTCCCGTGCCCACGAGAGCATCGTTGGCCGCTATTTCGAAGAAGGCGGTATCGGTTTCGTCGTTGCGGACAACCCGAAGATTCAGCAGGAAGTGCTGGTCACCCCGGGCCGCAACGCCAACGCCCAGATCGGTCAGTTCGTCGAGGTGAAAATCACCCACTGGCCGACCCCGCGCTTCCAGCCGCAAGGCGATGTGATTGAAGTCGTCGGCAACTACATGGCGCCTGGCATGGAAATCGATGTCGCCCTGCGCACCTACGACATTCCGCACGTTTGGCCTGAAGCCGTTCTGAAGGAAGCCGGCAAGCTCAAGCCGGAAGTCGAAGAGAAAGACAAAGAGAAGCGCGTCGACCTGCGCCATCTGCCGTTCGTCACCATCGACGGCGAAGATGCCCGCGATTTCGACGACGCGGTCTACTGCGAAGCCAAACCCGGCAAACTGCGCCTGTTCTCCGGCGGCTGGAAGTTGTACGTGGCGATTGCCGACGTTTCCAGCTACGTGAAGATCGGTTCGGCTCTGGACAACGAAGCCCAAGTGCGCGGCAACTCGGTGTACTTCCCCGAGCGTGTGGTGCCGATGCTGCCGGAGCAGCTCTCCAACGGCCTGTGCTCGCTGAATCCACATGTTGATCGTCTGGCCATGGTTTGCGAGATGACCATTTCCAAGTCCGGCGAAATGACCGACTACTGCTTCTATGAAGCGGTGATCCACTCCCACGCCCGTCTGACCTACAACAAGGTCAGCGCGATGCTGGAAACGCCGAAAGCGACCGAAGGGCGCAAGTTGCGCGGTGAATACACCGATGTCTTGCCGCACCTCAAGCAGCTCTACGCGCTGTACAAGGTATTGCTGGCTGCCCGTCACGTGCGCGGCGCGATCGATTTCGAAACGCAGGAAACCCGGATCATCTTCGGTTCCGAGCGCAAGATTGCCGAAATCCGTCCGACTACCCGTAACGATGCACACAAGCTGATCGAGGAATGCATGCTGGCGGCCAACGTGGCCACTGCCGAATTCCTGAAGAAGCACGAAATCCCTGCGCTGTACCGCGTCCACGACGGCCCGCCACCGGAGCGTCTGGAAAAACTGCGCGCGTTCCTCGGTGAGCTCGGTCTGTCCCTGCACAAAGGCAAGGATGGCCCGTCGCCGAAGGACTATCAGGCCCTGTTGGCCAGCATCAAGGACCGTCCGGATTTCCACCTGATCCAGACCGTGATGCTGCGCTCCCTGAGTCAGGCGGTGTACAGCGCCCAGAACGAAGGCCACTTCGGCCTGAATTACGAAGCCTATACCCACTTCACCTCGCCGATCCGTCGTTACCCGGACCTGCTCACGCACCGGGCGATCCGCAGCGTGATCCATTCGAAACAGGACACCCCGCACGTTCGCCGTGCCGGTGCGATGACCATTCCGAAGGCGCGCATCTATCCGTACGACGAAGCAGCGCTGGAGCAACTCGGCGAGCAGTGCTCGATGAGCGAGCGCCGTGCCGACGAAGCGACCCGCGACGTAGTGAACTGGCTCAAGTGCGAGTTCATGAAAGACCGCGTGGGCGAATCGTTCCCGGGTGTGATCACTGCCGTGACCGGTTTCGGCCTGTTCGTCGAGCTGACCGATATCTATGTCGAAGGTCTGGTACACGTGACGGCGCTGCCGGGCGACTACTACCACTTCGACCCTGTGCATCACCGCCTGGCGGGCGAGCGCACCGGTCGCAGCTTCCGTCTTGGCGATACCGTTGAAGTGCGGGTCATGCGCGTCGATCTCGACGAGCGCAAGATCGACTTCGAGATGGCTGAAAAAACCATCAGCGCGCCGATCGGCCGCAAGAAGCGTGGCACCGAGACGACCGCTCCTGCAGCCAAGGTTGTGGAAGAAAAGGCTCCGGCAAAAACCGCCAGCCGTCGCCCGGCCAAGGAAAAGGCTGTCGAGGCTTATCGCCCAAGCGATGCCGTGGCGAAAAACGCCGAGCTGCGCAAAAGCCGTGAAATGAAGAAGGCCTTGCTGGCCGACGCCAAAAACGGTGGTAAAGCGGCGTCCGGGGGAAAGACCGGACGGTCGGCGCCTGACAAGGCCTCCGGCGGCAAGCCAGCCAAACCGAGCAAACACCGTAAAGGCCCGCCGAAAGCGGGTTCCGCTCCAGCCAAAAGTGGCGGGGCGCGTAAACCGAAGGCGAAGTCATGAGTCAGTTGGAAAAAATCTACGGCGTTCACGCGGTAGAAGCGTTGCTGCGTCACCACCCGAAACGCGTCAAACAGATCTGGCTGGCTGAAAGCCGCAACGATCCGCGGGTGCAGACGCTGATCGAGCTGGCAAACGAAAACCGGGTCCAGATCGGTCAGGCCGAGCGCCGTGAAATGGATGCCTGGGTCGAAGGCGTGCACCAGGGCGTGGTGGCGGACGTCAGTCCGAGCCAGGTCTGGGGCGAAGCGATGCTCGACGAGTTGCTCGATCGCACCGAAGGCGCGCCGTTGCTGTTGGTGCTAGACGGCGTGACCGACCCGCACAACCTCGGCGCCTGCCTGCGTTCGGCGGATGCTGCCGGTGCGCTGGCGGTCATCGTGCCGAAAGACAAGTCGGCCACTCTGACGCCCGTGGTGCGTAAAGTGGCTTGCGGCGCTGCGGAGGTGATTCCTCTGGTGGCGGTGACCAACCTTGCTCGCACATTGGAAAAACTCCAGCAGCGCGGGTTGTGGATTGTCGGCACGGCAGGTGAGGCCGAGGTCAGCATCTATGACCAGGACCTGACCGGCCCGACCATCCTGATCATGGGCGCCGAAGGCAAAGGCATGCGTCGCCTGACCCGCGAGCATTGCGATTACCTGGTGCATTTGCCGATGGCCGGTAGTGTCAGCAGTCTCAACGTCTCGGTTGCGACCGGCGTGTGCCTGTTCGAAGCCCAGCGCCAGCGCGGTGCCAAGGCCAAGGCGGCTGCCAAAAAAGCTTGAGCCTTACGCAGTCCAAAATGTGGGAGCGAGCCTGCTCGCGAAGCGGAGTTACATTCAGCATCATTGTTGGATGTTAAGCCGTCATCGCGAGCAGGCTCGCTCCCACAGTGTTTTCTGGTGTGGCAGAAAGTGTGACTGTTCAAATAATCACCAATTGCCTTGCACCTCTTCAGTCCCTTCTCTACAATTGCGCCCCTTGCTGTGACGGCAGGCATTCATGTGCCCCGCGCCAGCAAGTCCATAAGTGTCATTCACTCCTTGTCTGACCGTTTTTGAGCGGCAGGCTACAACCCGTAAGGAGCATTCATGCGTCATTACGAAATCATCTTTCTGGTCCACCCTGACCAGAGCGAGCAAGTCGGCGGCATGGTTGAGCGTTACACCAAGCTGATCGAAGAAGACGGCGGCAAAATCCACCGTCTGGAAGACTGGGGCCGTCGTCAACTGGCCTACGCAATCAACAATGTTCACAAGGCTCACTACGTGATGCTGAACGTTGAGTGCACCGGCAAGGCCCTGGCCGAGCTGGAAGACAACTTCCGCTACAACGATGCTGTGATCCGTAACCTGGTCATCCGTCGCGACGAAGCCGTTACCGGCCAGTCCGAGATGCTCAAGGCTGAAGAAAACCGCAGTGAGCGCCGTGAGCGTCGCGAACGTCCTGAGCACGATGGCAGCGCCGATGGCGATGACAGCGATAGCGACAGCGACAACAGCGATAACGCTGACGAGTAATCCACGGACCTTTTAAGGAGCCTATCAAATGGCACGTTTCTTCCGTCGTCGTAAATTCTGCCGCTTCACCGCTGAAGACGTGAAGGAGATCGACTACAAAGATCTCAACACTCTGAAAGCCTACGTATCCGAGACCGGCAAAATCGTTCCAAGCCGCATCACCGGTACCAAAGCTCGTTATCAGCGTCAGCTGGCCACCGCTATCAAGCGCGCCCGCTTCCTGGCCCTGCTGGCCTACACCGACAGCCACGGCCGCTGAGACCGGGCAGTCGACAAGTAGCAAAGGATTGAATGCATGCGTGCCTTAGCTGAGTTCATCATGCGCGGCCGTATGCAGGCCACTCTCGTAGTGGCCGGGTGTGCAACATTGCCGTTGTTGTATTGGTTGGGTGCTGCCGCCGGGAGCCTGGTGCTTCTGCGGCGCGGATTGGCCGACGCCCTGGGCGTCGTGTCACTGGGACTGCTGCCGGCATTGATCTGGTGGTTGTATGCCGATGACCCACGGGCACTTCTGGTGCTGCTGGGGTCTTCGGGGCTTGCGTTGGTGTTGCGCGCAAGCGAGTCTTGGGTCCGCACGCTGCTGGTCAGCGTAGCCATGGGGCTAGTGTTTTCAGTGGTGCTCGGGGCGGCGTTTGCGCCCCAGATCGAGATGCTGGCGCAGGCCTTGGTAAAGGTCATGCCCGCGCTTCTCGGTGATGCCTACCAACAATTGTCGGTAGACGAGCAGGCGCGTTTCGCGTCGCTGATCGCACCGGTCCTGACCGGCCTGATTGCGGCCTTGTTGCAGATCGTCAGCGTGCTGAGCCTGATTGTCGGGCGTTACTGGCAGGCGTTGTTGTACAACCCGGGTGGTTTTGGTCGCGAGTTTCGCGCCATCCGGATCCCGCTGGGACCGGCGATGTTGCTGCTGGCGTTAATGCTTCTGGGCCCGAATCTCGGTGCACAGATGGCCATGTTGACGCCGTTGTGCAGTGTACCGCTGGTGTTCGCCGGGCTGGCCCTGATTCACGGGCTGGTGGCGCAAAGGCGACTGGCCGGTTTCTGGCTGGTGGGGTTGTACGTAACGCTGTTGCTGTTCATGCAGCTGATCTATCCGTTGCTCGTGGTTCTGGCCATTGTCGACAGCCTGATTGATTTTCGCGGTCGGGTGTCGAAAGACACCGATAACGCGAACGGTGAAGGTTAAAAGTTAAGAGGATTTCCACATGCAACTGATCCTTCTGGAAAAAATCGCCAACCTGGGCAACCTGGGCGACAAAGTAAACGTTAAGGCTGGTTACGGCCGTAACTACCTGCTGCCTTTCGGCAAAGCCACCGCTGCGACCGCTGCCAACCTGGCTGCGTTCGAAGAGCGTCGCGCTGAGCTGGAAAAAGCCGCCGCAGACCGTAAAGCTTCGGCTGAAAGCCGTGCTGCCCAACTGGCCGAGCTGGAAGTGACCATCACTGCCACCGCTGGCGACGAAGGCAAGCTGTTCGGTTCGATCGGTACTCACGACATCGCTGACGCACTGACCGCCTCCGGCGTTGAAGTGGCGAAAAGCGAAGTTCGTCTGCCGAACGGCACCATCCGCAACGTGGGTGAATTCGACGTGGCTGTGCACCTGCACGCCGAAGTTGAAGCCACCGTACGCGTTGTCGTGGTAGCAGCTTAAGCAACACCCTGATCGACTGGCGGCTTGTCCGGCAGACGGTTAACATCGGGCACGATCCTGTTTACAGGTCGTGCCCTTTGTCTTTCTGCACTCCCTGCTTTTCCTGATTAAAAAGTGGCCATGAACGAAATCTCCGCTCCCGAGCAATACGATCTGCAAACCGCCGCGCTGAAGGTGCCGCCGCATTCCATCGAGGCCGAACAGGCCGTGCTCGGTGGTCTGATGCTGGACAACAACGCCTGGGAACGCGTGCTCGATCAAGTCTCCGACGGCGATTTCTACCGACATGACCACCGTCTGATTTTCCGTGCGATCGCCAAACTGGCCGATCAGAACCTGCCGATCGATGTCGTGACCCTTGCCGAGCAACTGGACAAGGAAGGTCAGACTTCGCAGGTCGGCGGCCTCGGTTACCTGGGTGAGCTGGCGAAAAACACGCCGTCCGTCGCCAACATCAAGGCCTATGCGCAGATCGTCCGCCAGCGCGCGACGTTGCGTCAGCTGATCGGTATCAGCACCGAAATTGCCGACAGCGCCTTCAATCCCGAAGGCCGCACCGCCGAGGAAATCCTCGACGAAGCCGAGCGGCAGATCTTCGCGATTGCCGAGGCCCGGCCAAAAACCGGCGGCCCGGTGGGTGTGAATGACCTGCTGACCAAGGCCATCGACCGCATCGACACCCTGTTCAACACTGCCGACTCGATCACCGGCCTGTCCACCGGCTACACCGACCTCGACGAGAAGACCAGCGGCCTGCAACCGGCCGACCTGATCATCGTCGCCGGCCGTCCGTCGATGGGTAAGACCACCTTCGCGATGAACCTGGTGGAAAACGCCGTGTTGCGCAGCGACAAAGTGGTGCTGGTGTACTCCCTCGAGATGCCAGGCGAATCGCTGATCATGCGTATGCTGTCGTCCCTCGGCCGTATCGACCAGACCAAGGTACGTTCCGGCCAGTTGGAAGACGACGACTGGCCGCGTCTGACCTCGGCGGTCAATCTGCTCAACGACCGCAAGCTGTTCATCGATGACACCGCCGGCATCAGTCCGTCGGAGATGCGTGCCCGGACCCGGCGGCTGGTGCGCGAGCACGGCGACATCGGCCTGATCATGATCGACTACCTGCAGCTGATGCAGATCCCGGGTTCCAGCGGCGACAACCGGACCAACGAGATTTCCGAGATCTCCCGATCCCTGAAAGCCCTGGCCAAGGAATTCAACTGCCCGGTGGTCGCCCTGTCGCAGCTCAACCGCTCCCTGGAACAGCGTCCCAACAAGCGCCCGGTGAACTCCGACTTGCGGGAATCCGGAGCGATCGAGCAGGACGCCGACGTGATCATGTTCGTGTACCGGGATGAGGTGTATCACCCGGAAACCGAACACAAGGGCATCGCCGAAATCATCATCGGCAAACAGCGGAACGGTCCGATCGGCTTCATTCGCCTGGCTTTCATCGGCAAATACACACGTTTCGAAAACCTCGCGCCGGGCAGTTACAACTTCGACGACGACGAGTAACGCAATTGATCACGTCAGCTGATCAAACAGTTTCTGGGCAACCCTGGGGCTGATGAACTCCCGCCATATCCGTTGGTGGGGCCGACCAGCCTGTTCTTCGCGCTGTTGAAACGAGCTGCCGAGCCTGCGCTGTTCAAGGGTTTTCAGGTGTGCGCCCTTGACGGTGTAATCCAGCGCAGCGCGGTCCTGCCTGTCGTAGTGAAAGTGGGCCTCCCACAAGGGCGTGTTATCCGAGCGGTCGATGATCGAGTAAACGTCCAGGAATGACTTGTCTTTGCCCTTGCCCAGTTGCTTGCGCTCCACCGTTTTGACCACCTTGAGTTGAGCATGCTCAAGCAGGAAGTTCAGGCGCGGGACGTCCAGCACATCCTTGTTTTTGTACATCCGTATCAAAATATCCTGGCCTTTGGCGCCCATTGAGTCGGCGGCAGCTTTCAGTCGGCTGATCAAGTGGGAGGTTTCAGCGCCTGCTGCCGTTTGCCCGAGGAGCTCGAGGTGTTTCGCCAGACCTGCGAGTCGATCCGTCTCGGCACCCAGATATTCGACAATGGTGGTCGGGTTGTCCTTTCGGCTTTCCATCAATCGAGCCTGGGCCAGGTACGCCTCCACGTTACCAAGGCGCGCCAGCGCTTCGCTGACCAGCTGAGGTCTGGAGGTCGGGGCCGGGGCGGAACGTACGGGCTGCCACTCACCTTCTTTCATTTCGTAGCGTTGAGGGGGATCGTTCGGTTTGAACAGGTCGGGAACGCTGAGGGTGATGCGGCCGTCGGCAGCGGTGTCCGGCACGCCGACCAGCACACGGTAAGTGCCATTTTGACGGGTTCGGAACAACTTTCGCGGCGCCGCGTCTCCGGCGGCTCCGGTAACTTGTCCAGGGAGGAAGTCGAAATCGATTTCCTGATCGTAGCCGGGCAGTTCTTGGTTGTTGTCAATCCGGTCAAAGATATCGTTCAGCCGGGTTTCGATTTTCGATTCAAAGGCATCGAGCAGGGTCAGTGCCTTCCTGACGTACTCTGCCTTGGCCGGCGTTGTCGACGCGAGCAATGCCTCCAGGCCTGCTTTGTCGCTTTTGATGTTTTCGATCGTCAATTGCAATGCAAGAGGTTCGGAGTACCCGAAGACTTCGTTCAGATCCTGCTTGAGCAAGTGCATGGCCATGGCACTGCGCATGCCGTGATCCTGCGGATTCTGCGGATCGTCGGAGATCAGGCGCAGGCAAATGTTGTATTGGCTGGATTGGATCTGATCCACCGTGGGCACTTTGCGATTCATCTCCTCCAGAACCGCCAGGGCGCTGCGGTCAGCCTTCTGAATCTGATCCATCACGGTCTGACGCTCGTCCATGATCTTCAGCTTTTTGTCGAGGTGGACGAGGTTGCGCTTGAGCGACTCGACGGTGATTGCATGCAGGGTTGGCAGAGCTCTGCGGTCCATGACTGCAAGCAGTTTGTTGAAGTAGTCGATTCTGTTGATCTGCTGAGCATGAAGCTCGGCTTTATAGAGTCCGCCTGCCTTGAGCAATATCAGCCAGTCCCGGTTGTCGATGAGTGACTTGACGTAATCGGCCTGCATTCTTGTGTGCTTGATCACATGCACTTCGATCTCGATCAGCGCGGCCTTTTCGGCGTCACTGCCCTCAGGCAAGGGTTGGGCACGGCGCCAGAGTTCGCCATAGCGCGTGTTGGAAGCGGTCAGGGCATCGAAGGCATTCCTGATGGGCTCATGCCGTTGGAGCAGATAGGTTTTGTTGTGCTGAGCGATTGCACTGCGACGCATGCCTCCCTTGAGCCCATGCAGACTGGGAACCCAAAAACCTTCGGCAGTGCGAGTGATGGCCAGGGTGGAGCCGGCCCGACTGGCGCGGTAGGTGTTTTCGCTGTCGGAGGCGACCGGATCCTTCGACGCGACGATGCGCCAGACGGTGTGCGCGGGAGAGGAGGCGTCAACGTCGCGCATCACCTGATAGGCGCGGCTTTCAATGACCACGTAGCGCTTGCCTTCGAAGTTGTGCAGCCCCTCGCTGTCCGGCGCGATGCCAGAGAAATCCAGGCCTGTCCGGAATGCGTCCAGTCGACTGGAAGTCAGTGCAAGGGGCCCGGCTTGGAACTCATCCAGTGGATACCAGCGTTTGCTCTGGGGATCCTGCAAGAGAACAGGGCCCGAGGGGTTCAACTCATTGCTGAGTCTGATGCGGTAGATGCGGCTTTCAGGGTCCAGGCCAACTTGCACAATGCTGCCATCGTACGCTTCGACGAACAGTCGCCCCTTGAAGGTTCTGAAACCCTGTGTGTCGGCCTCCGGCAGTCGGACACCGGAAGGAATGCCATAGGTTTCGAGCCTGAGTCTTCTCGGTGAAGCCGTCGGGTTTGAGAGGCTTTCGGCGAATGTCACGGACGGTGCGGGAGAGATCGTGTCCGGGCCGTCGATTGCCGGGAGGCTGGCGTGTGCGGGACGCGGCGTGAACAGGCGGGTGTCCGCAGGAACCGGAGGCGAAGTGGAGTGCTCCGGAAAATGTCCGGTCACAGGTCTCGAAGGCGGATTGTGCACTTCGACGGTCGTGACGCCTATGGAGGGTGGTTTTGCAGGCATGCGTATTCATCCTTGAATAAGTGAACCCGTTTGTTGAACAGAGAGCGTGGCGGCGGGCGGTGCGACGAGAAACCGACCACAGTCGTCGGAATTGGTCAAAATTTGTGCTATATTCCGCGCCCGCGAAATTCAATGAAAGCCAACACCGGTTATCGACATGCAAGCAGCCAAGCCGTTATTTGACTATCCAAAATATTGGGCCGAATGTTTCGGGCCAGCGCCGTTCCTGCCGATGAGCAGGGAGGAGATGGATCAGCTTGGCTGGGATTCCTGCGACATCATCATTGTCACGGGTGATGCCTACGTCGATCACCCGTCGTTCGGCATGGCGATCATCGGCCGGCTGCTGGAGTCGCAAGGCTTCCGCGTCGGGATCATCGCGCAGCCGAACTGGCAGTCCAAAGACGACTTCATGAAGCTCGGCGAGCCGAACCTGTTCTTCGGCGTCGCGGCCGGCAACATGGACTCAATGATCAACCGCTACACCGCGGACAAGAAAATCCGTTCCGACGACGCCTATACCCCAGGCGGCATGGCCGGCAAACGTCCGGACCGCGCGAGCCTGGTTTACAGCCAGCGCTGCAAGGAAGCCTACAAGCACGTGCCGATCGTGCTCGGCGGCATCGAAGCCTCCCTGCGCCGCATCGCCCACTACGACTACTGGCAGGATCGCGTACGCAACTCGATCCTGATCGACGCCAGCGCCGACATCCTGCTGTACGGCAACGCCGAGCGGGCGATTGTCGAAGTCGCCCAGCGTCTGTCCTACGGTCACAAGATCGAAGAAATCACCGATGTGCGCGGCACCGCGTTCATCCGTCGTGACACCCCTGCGGGCTGGTACGAAGTCGACTCCACGCGCATCGACCGTCCGGGCAAGATCGACAAGATCATCAACCCGTACGTCAACACCCAGGACACTCAGGCCTGCGCCATCGAGCAGGAGAAGGGGCCGGTTGAAGACCCGGAAGAAGCCAAGGTCGTACAGATCCTGGCCAGCCCGAAAATGACCCGCGACAAGACCGTGATCCGCCTGCCGTCGATGGAAAAGGTGCGTAACGACCCGGTCCTGTACGCCCACGCCAACCGCGTGCTGCACCTGGAAACCAACCCGGGCAATGCCCGTGCGCTGGTGCAGAAGCATGGCGAGATCGACGTCTGGTTCAACCCGCCGCCGATTCCGATGACCACCGAAGAAATGGACTATGTGTTCGGCATGCCTTACGCACGTGTTCCGCACCCTGCGTACGGCAAGGAAAAAATCCCGGCCTACGACATGATCCGCTTCTCGGTGAACATCATGCGTGGCTGCTTCGGTGGCTGCACGTTCTGCTCGATCACCGAGCACGAAGGCCGGATCATCCAGAACCGTTCCGAAGAGTCGATCATTCGCGAAATCGAAGAAATCCGCGACAAGGTGCCGGGTTTCACTGGCGTCATTTCCGACCTCGGCGGCCCGACCGCGAACATGTACCGCATCGCCTGCAAGAGCCCGGAAATCGAATCCGCGTGCCGCAAGCCGTCCTGCGTGTTCCCGGGCATCTGCCCGAACCTGAACACCGACCACTCGTCGCTGATCCAGCTCTATCGCAGCGCCCGTGCGCTGCCGGGTGTGAAGAAGATCCTGATCGCCTCCGGCCTGCGTTACGACCTTGCGGTCGAGTCGCCGGAGTACGTCAAGGAGCTGGTGACGCACCACGTCGGTGGTTACCTGAAGATCGCCCCGGAACACACCGAGGAAGGTCCGCTCAACCAGATGATGAAACCGGGGATCGGCACCTACGATCGCTTCAAGCGCATGTTCGAGAAGTACACCAAGGAAGCCGGGAAAGAGCAGTACCTGATTCCTTACTTCATCGCCGCGCACCCGGGCACCACCGACGAAGACATGATGAACCTGGCCCTGTGGCTCAAGGGCAACGGCTTCCGTGCCGATCAGGTGCAGGCGTTCTATCCGTCGCCGATGGCCACCGCTACCGCGATGTACCACTCGGGCAAGAACCCGCTGCGCAAGGTCACCTACAAGAGCGACGGCGTGACCATCGTCAAGAGCGAGGAGCAGCGTCGTCTGCACAAGGCGTTCCTGCGTTATCACGACCCGAAAGGCTGGCCGATGCTGCGTGAAGCGCTGACCCGCATGGGCCGCGCCGACCTGATCGGGCCGGGCAAGCATCAGTTGATCCCGCTGCACCAGCCGGCCACCGACAGCTACCAGAGTGCCCGTCGCAAGAACTCGACACCGGCCGGCAGTCACAAGGTCGCGAAAGAGAAAACCACCAAGATCCTCACCCAGCACACCGGTCTGCCACCGCGCGCCAGTGACGGCGGCAATCCATGGGACAAGCGTGAACAGGCCAAGGCCGCGGCGTTCGCCCGCAACCAGCAGGCCGCCAAGGAACGCAAGGAAGCGGCGAAAGGCAAAGGGCCGAAACCGGCACGCAAGCCGGTCGTACCGCGTTGAAGCGCACTTGAGCTGAACAGAACGCCAACCTTCGGGTTGGCGTTTTGCTGATCGTTCCCACGCTCTGCGTGGGAATGCCTCCAGGGACGCTCCGCGTCCAGTGACGCAGAGCGTCACGGGCTGCATTCCCACGCGGGAGCGTGGGAACGATCAAGTATCCGGCCGCTTTCGCAACATTTGCGTGCAACTGTGCCAAAGCATTTCACCGCATCGCCCGATTTTGGTGCTGTACTGCCCTAAGCATTCCGGGAAAGCGCCCAAGCCTCTGCATGGCATAAGTCTTGCGCGCTTTCGAATACGCTTGGGCTCGCAGGAGGCACGCCGTGTCGATTCATGTCGCATTGCATCACGTCACGCATTACCGCTACGACCGCGCTGTCGAACTCGGCCCGCAGATCGTGCGTCTGCGCCCGGCTGCCCACAGCCGCACGCGGATTCTGTCCTATTCGCTGAAAGTCTCGCCCGAGCAGCACTTCATCAACTGGCAGCAGGACCCCCAGGGCAACTACCTCGCACGGTTGGTGTTCCCCGAGAAAACCGCCGAACTGCGGATCGAGGTCGATCTGCTGGCCGAAATGGCGGTGTTCAACCCGTTCGACTTCTTCCTCGAGCCCTACGCCGAGAAAATCCCCTTCGCCTACGCCGCCGACGAACGCAAGGAGCTGGCGCCGTACCTCGAAACCCTGCCGCTGACGCCTAAATTCAAGGCCTATCTGGATGCCATCGACCGCACGCCGTTGCCGGCCGTGGATTTCCTGGTGGCGCTCAATCAGCGTCTGAGCGAAGACATCAATTACCTGATCCGCATGGAACCGGGTGTGCAAACCCCGGAGCATACCCTCGAACACGCCTCCGGCTCCTGCCGGGATTCGGCGTGGCTGCTGGTGCAACTGCTGCGAAACCTCGGGCTGGCGGCGCGTTTCGTCTCCGGTTACCTGATTCAACTGACCGCCGACGTGAAAAGCCTCGACGGCCCGTCCGGCACCGAAGTGGACTTCACCGACCTGCACGCGTGGTGCGAGGTGTATCTGCCCGGCGCCGGCTGGATCGGCCTTGATGCGACGTCGGGGCTGTTCGCCGGTGAAGGGCATATCCCGCTGGCCTGCAGTCCCGATCCGTCCTCGGCGGCGCCGATCAGTGGTCTGGTGGAGCCTTGCGAGTGTGAATTCAGCCACGAAATGTCCGTGGAGCGGATCTGGGAAGCACCCCGGGTCACCAAGCCCTACACCGATGAGCAATGGCTGGCGATCCAGTCGCTGGGCCGGCAGATCGATGCCGACCTGCTGGAAGGCGATGTGCGCCTGACCATGGGCGGCGAACCGACCTTCGTGTCCATCGACGACCCGGATGGCGCCGAGTGGAACACCGCCGCGCTGGGCCCGGACAAGCGCCGGCTCTCCGCCGAACTGTTCCAGCGCCTGCGCAAACATTACGCGCCCAAGGGGTTGGTGCATTTCGGTCAGGGCAAGTGGTATCCGGGCGAGCAACTGCCGCGCTGGTCGCTGAATTGCTACTGGCGCCGCGACGGCGTGCCGATCTGGCATAACAATGCACTGATCGCCGATGAGCAGCAGGATTACGGCGCCACGGGTGAACTGGCCGGGCGCTTTCTGGCGAGTGTCGCCGAACGCCTGAAACTGCCGACACGCTTCGTTTTCCCGGCCTACGAAGACAATTTCTATTACCTCTGGCGCGAGGGCGCCTTGCCGAGCAACGTCAGCGCCGAAGACTCGCGTCTGGAGGAGCCGCTGGAACGTGCGCGACTGCGCAAGGTGTTCAGTCAGGGGCTGGACAAGGTCATCGGCCAGGTGCTGCCGCTGGCGCGCACCGCCAAGGGCGATCAGTGGCAGAGCGGGCGCTGGTACCTGCGCGATGAGCATTGCCGGTTGGTGCCGGGGGATTCACCGCTGGGCTATCGCCTGCCGTTGGGTTCACAGCCCTGGGTGAAGGCGGCGGAGTACCCGTTCATTCATCCGAACGACCCGAATCAGGATTTCCCCGAGCTGCCCGAAACAGCGCAGCTCAACCAACACGGTGAGCCGGCTCCGGCGTACGATCGTGTGCCGAAAATCGACGAGTCCGCCGACTGGCTGACCCGCACCGCCTTCTGCGCCGAGGCCCGGGAAGGCCGGTTGTACCTGTTCATGCCGCCGCTGGAGCGGGTCGAGGATTATCTGGAACTGGTCGCGGCCATCGAAGCCACCGCCGAGGAGCTGCATTGTCCGGTATTGCTGGAGGGCTATGAGCCGCCGAGCGATCCGCGCCTGAACAACTTTCGCATCACCCCGGATCCCGGCGTCATAGAGGTCAACGTGCAGCCGTCGGCGGCGTGGGACGAGTTGGTCGAGCGCACCGAATTTCTGTACGAAGAAGCGCGCCAGACCCGACTGTCCACCGAGAAATTCATGGTCGACGGGCGGCACACCGGCACCGGCGGCGGCAACCATTTCGTCCTCGGCGGCGCGACACCGGGTGACTCACCGTTTCTGCGCCGCCCGGACCTGCTGCGTAGCCTGATCAGCTACTGGCACAACCATCCTTCGCTGTCCTACCTGTTTTCCGGTCTGTTCATCGGCCCGACCTCTCAGGCGCCGCGAGTCGATGAAGCGCGCAACGATGCGTTGTATGAGCTGGAAATCGCTTTCGCGCAGATGCCGGCGCCGGGAGAAGAGTGCGCCCCATGGCTGGTGGATCGGCTGTTGCGCAATCTGCTGATCGACGTTACCGGCAACACCCACCGCGCCGAGTTCTGCATCGACAAGCTCTATTCACCGGACGGCGCCACCGGGCGCCTCGGGTTGCTGGAGTTGCGTGGTTTCGAAATGCCACCCCATGCGCGCATGAGCCTGGCGCAGCAGCTGTTGTTGCGAGCGCTGGTGGCGCGGTTCTGGCGCGAGCCCTATGCGCCACCGAAACTGGCGCGCTGGGGTACGGAGCTGCACGACCGCTTCATGCTGCCGCACTTCATCGAGCAGGACTTCGCCGACGTCATCGTCGAGCTCAACAGTGCCGGTTATCCGCTGCGTGCCGAATGGTTTGCGGCTCATCTGGAATTCCGCTTTCCCAAAGTCGGCGATTACGCCGTCAACGGCATCGAGCTGGAATTGCGTCAGGCTCTCGAACCCTGGCATGTGCTGGGCGAGGAGGGCGCGGCGGGCGGTACGGTGCGCTACGTCGACTCATCGCTGGAGCGCTTGCAGGTCAAACTCACGGGGCTGCCGCCGCAGCGCTATCTGCTGACCTGCAATGGCATCCCGGTGCCGCTGCAACCGACCGGACGGGTTGGCGAGTTTGTCGCGGGTGTGCGTTTCCGCGCGTGGCAACCGGCCAATTGCCTGCAACCGACGATCCCGGTGCATGCGCCGCTGGTATTCGACTTGCTCGATACCTGGATGCAGCGCTCGCTGGGCGGCTGCCAGTACCACGTCGCCCATCCGGGCGGGCGCAATTACGAAACGCTGCCGGTCAACGCCAACGAAGCGGAGAGCCGGCGCATGGCGCGTTTCTTCCGCATCGGACATACGCCGGGGAAGCTTCCGATACCGAACCTGACAATCTCCGACGAGCTGCCGATGACACTCGATTTACGACGTTTCTAAGTCGTACGCGACGCCCGGATTTTTCGTATATCCGGGCGTCATGTGCCTGCGTTAGTCTGACCGTTCCTTGCCGGCTGCCGAGCTTTCCATGCCTGACCTGCTTGACCGCTACCCGCTGACGGCGGGCACCTATCACGAACTGCTCGACGACAGCGGGGCGGTGCGCCCGCACTGGCGGCGACTGGTCGACCAATTGCAGCGCAGCACCCCGGCGCAACTGGTGCAGCGTCAGGCGTTGCTGACCCGGCAGATTCAGGAAAACGGTGTCACCTACAACGTCTATGCCGACCCCAAGGGGGCGGACCGTCCGTGGGAACTGGATCTGCTGCCCCACGTGATCGCCGCTGACGAGTGGCAACAGCTGTCTGCCGGAATCGCCCAGCGCGCGCGGCTGCTCAATGCGGTGCTGGCGGACCTGTATGGCCCGCAGCAGTTGATCCGCGAAGGCTTGTTGCCGGCGGAGCTGGTGTTCGGCCACAACAACTTTCTCTGGCCCTGTCAGGGCATTGCGCCGCCGGACGGGGCCTTTCTGCATCTGTATGCCGTGGATCTGGCGCGCACGCCGGACGGACGCTGGTGGGTGACGGCGGATCGCACTCAGGCGCCATCGGGGGCCGGGTATGCGCTGGAAAATCGCACCATCGTGTCCCGCGCCTTCCCCGAGTTGTACCGGGATCTGAAGGTGCAACATCTGGCCGGCTTCTTCCGCACCCTGCAGGAAACTCTGGCCCATCAGGCCCCGTGCGACGATGACGCGCCGCTGGTGGTGCTGCTGACCCCGGGGCGTTTCAACGAGAGCTATTTCGAGCACCTTTATCTCGCACGCCAGCTTGGTTATCCGCTGGTGGAGGGCGGTGACCTGACGGTGCGTGATGCCACGGTCTACCTGAAAACCCTCAGTGGCCTGCGCCGGGTGCACGCGATCATGCGCCGGCTCGACGACGACTTCTGTGATCCGCTGGAGTTGCGCACGGATTCGGCGCTGGGCGTTCCGGGATTGCTGGAGGCGGTGCGTCAGGGCCGGGTTCTGGTCGCCAATGCACTGGGCAGTGGAGTACTGGAGTCGCCGGGGCTGCTGGGGTTCCTGCCGAAGATCAATCAGTACCTGTTCGGTGAAGATCTGATCCTGCCGTCCATTGCCACGTGGTGGTGCGGCGAAGCGCCGGTGCTGGCCCAGGCCCTGGAAAAATTGCCGGAGCTGCTGATCAAACCGGCGTTCCCTTCGCAAAGCTTTACGCCGGTATTGGGTCGGGATCTGAGCGAAAAACAGCGTGAAAGCCTCGCTGCGCGCATGCAGGCCCGCCCTTATGCGTATGTCGCGCAAGAACTTGCGCAGCTGTCTCAGGCGCCGATCTGGCAGCCCGAGGACGGGCAACTGCAACCCCGGGCAATCGGCATGCGCATGTACGCGGTGGCCAGTCACGACGGTTATCGGGTGCTGCCCGGTGGCCTGACCCGGGTCGCGGCCGAAGCCGATGCCGAAGTGGTGTCGATGCAGCGCGGTGGCGCGAGCAAGGACACCTGGGTGCTGGGGGATCGACCGCCGAGCGGGGAACAGTGGAAAGCCCAGCGCAATATCGGCGTGCCTGATCTGGTGCGGCGCGATCCGTACCTGCCGTCGCGGGTGGTGGAGAATCTGTTCTGGTTCGGCCGTTACTGCGAGCGCTGTGACGACAGCGCGCGGTTGTTGCGGATCATGCTGGCGCGGTACGTCGACGGTGATGATCCACAGGCCTTGCAGGCCGCTGTGGATCTGGGCGAGCGGCTGATGCTGCTGCCGGATGAAGGTGAACTTCCGGAACGCTTGCTCGCGGCACTGCTCGGCGAGGACTGGTCGTTCAGCCTGCGCTCCAACCTGCAGCGCTTGCAGTGGGCGGCTTCGCAGGTGCGCGGCAAGTTGTCCCGGGAAAACTGGCAGGCGCTGGTGGAGTTGCAACGTGAGGCTTCGGAACTTGACACCGACGAACCGGACTTCGGCGAGCTGCTGGATTTTCTAAACCGGCTGGTGATGTCGCTGGCGGCGCTGTCCGGGTTTGCCCTCGACGACATGACCCGTGACGAAGGCTGGCGCTTCCTGATGATCGGCCGGCGCATCGAACGCCTGCAATTTCTCAGCAGCAGCCTTGCGGGTTTTCTGCGCGGCGCCGGGGCGTTCGATCAGGCCGGGCTTGAGTGGTTGCTGGAGCTGGGCAACAGCAGCATCACCTATCGCTCGCGTTATTTGGCAGTGGCGCAGTTGATTCCGGTGCTCGACCTGTTGCTGCTGGATGAGCAGAACCCCCATGCGGTGTTGTTCCAGTTGAAACTTGTGACTCGCACCCTCAAGCGTTTGAATGATGACTTCGGAGTGCCGAGGGAGGCAGGATTGCCGACGCTGGTCGAGCGTCTGGCGCGTTTCGACTTGAGCTGTCTGGAGAATCCTTTGTTCGGCGAACCCAGCGTGCGCGCGGCCCTCGACGGTCTGGCGGATCTGCTGCAGGAGATCGCCGACGCCAGCAGTCAGGTGTCGGATCGTCTGGCCCTGCGCCATTTCGCCCATGTCGATGATGTCAGCCAGCGCACGGTGTCCGTCTGATGAGCGCCCATTACCAGATCCTTCACGACACGTGCTATCGCTACGACAGTCCGGTGTCCCTGGCCCAGCAACTGGCGCACCTGTGGCCGCGCGAATGCGAGTGGCAGCGTTGCACCGAACAGCAATTGCTGATCAGTCCGGAGCCGACCACCCGCCGTGACGAGCAGGATGTGTTCGGCAATCCGCTCACCCGCCTGGCCTTCGAACGGCCGCATGATGAATTGCAGGTCAACGCACGGCTGACGGTGGAAGTGCTGGCGCGACCCGTGGTGGATTTCCAGCAGTCACCGGCCTGGGAGTTGACGCGCAACGTGCTGACTTACAGCAGTCAGCCGTTGTCTGCCTCGTTGCTGGAAGCCTGTCGCTATCGATTCCAGTCGCCCTACGTGCACCTGAAGCGCAGTTTCGTCGAGTTCTCGGAGAGCTGTTTCCCGGCCGGCAGGCCTCTGATGCTGGGTGTGCAGGCCCTGATGCAGAAGATTTTCAGCGAATTCACCTTCGATGCCGAAGCGACGCAAGTCGCGACGCCGCTGGTGGAAGTGCTGGAGCGCCGACGCGGGGTCTGTCAGGACTTTGCGCATCTGATGCTTGCCTGTGTGCGCTCACGCGGGCTGGCGGCGCGTTACGTCAGCGGTTACCTGCTGACCCAACCGCCACCGGGGCAGCCACGGTTGATCGGCGCCGATGCGTCCCATGCCTGGGTCTCGGTGTTTTGCCCGGTGCTGGGCTGGGTGGATTTCGATCCGACGAACAACGTGCAGCCGGCGCTGGAGCACATCACCCTGGCCTGGGGTCGGGATTTCTCTGATGTCTCGCCGTTGCGCGGGGTGATTCTGGGGGGAGGGAGCCATGATCCGGAGGTGCGGGTCACGGTGATGCCGCTGGAGTAAGTGCGATCCATTGTGGGAGCCAGTCAGCTCCCACAATGGAGTGTGTTCAATTTCGCGATTCAGCTCAGGCGTCGGGTGCCTGGTCTTTCGGTGCCTCAACATCATTATCGGTCGCCACTTCACCGTCAGGATTCAGTGCCGCTTCTTCAGCCATCTGTTTCTTGCGCTGAAGCTTTTCCTCTTTCTTCTGTTCCTTGGCCAGGTCACGTTGACGTTTGGCGAAGGAGTAATTGGGTTTGGCCATGGGCGATCCTCTGGGGTCGAAGGTGAGGTTGAGCGGCGCGTATTCTGCCCTGTATCGGTGCCCGGGGGTTAACCGGGTTTCTGGTCGACCCACTTTGGCGTGACGGTCGGCTGCCATTGATCGAGGGCTTCGAGCAGCGTTTGCGGCGATTCGCTCACTTGCAGCATGTCACGGTGTGGCGCGCGAACGAAGCCTTCGCCGACGATGTGATCGAGAAATGCAGTGAGTTTGCTGTAGAAACCGTTCACCTCCAGCAGGCCGAGCGGCTTGCCGTGGTAGCCGAGCTGGCCCCAGGTCCACACTTCGAACAGCTCTTCCAGGGTGCCGAGGCCACCGGGCAGGGCGATGAACGCATCGCTGAGTTCGGCCATCCGCGCTTTGCGCGCGTGCATGCCGTCGACCACTTCCAGGCGGGTCAGGCTCTTGTGACCGATTTCCTTGTCCATCAGGCTCTGCGGGATGATGCCGATCACTTCGCCACCGGCCGCCAGCGCAGCGTCGGCGACAATCCCCATCAGGCCGACAGCCCCGCCGCCGTAAACCAGCGTCAGCTTACGCTCGGCAATGGCGGTACCGAGGGCGATGGCGGCTTCGGTGTACGCCGGAGTGGTGCCGGCGTTGGCACCGCAAAATACACAAACGGATGTGAGAGACATGCCTTGCTCCTGTGTCGATCAGTCGCACAGGGTAAAGGCTGGCGGGTCTCGATCCAAGGACTAGACTTCGCGTTTCGGGGTTTCACAGGTGCCGCTGGCACCACAGGCGTAGGCGGCAAGCAGACTGCACAACAGGCTGTTGAAGGACATGACGGATGCTCCAGATTAACGTTGAGCCCTGAAGATACGGCCCGGCCAAACGTCTGGCTGTTAGATTGTTTCGATGAGTGTCATAGCCTGAAAGTTGTATACAATTTTTGACTCAAGTCATAGGAACTTGCGAAGATTTCAGGCAGTCTTCCAACCATTCGTGTTTTTGTTAACCCTGCCTTGGAGATTCACCATGTTTTCCAAAGTTGTTGCGGTATCCCTGCTGGCGCTGGCCAGCAGCCAATTGATGGCTGCCGAGTGCAAAACCACCGTTGATTCCACCGACCAGATGTCCTTCAACACCAAGGCCATCGAAATCGACAAGAGCTGCAAGACCTTCACCGTCGAATTGACCCACTCCGGCAGCCTGCCGAAGAACGTCATGGGCCATAACCTGGTGATCAGCAAAGAAGCCGACATGCAGCCGATCGCCACCGACGGCCTGGCCGCCGGCATCGACAAGAACTACCTGAAGGACGGTGACGAACGCGTGATCGCTCACACCAAGATCATTGGCGCCAAGGAAACCGATTCGTTGACCATCGACGTGTCCAAGCTCAAGGCTGACGAGAAGTACGGCTTCTTCTGCTCGTTCCCGGGCCACATCTCGATGATGAAAGGCACCGTAACCCTGAAGTAAGCAACACAAGGTCAAAAAAAAGCGTCCCGAAGGACGCTTTTTTTATGCCCTGGATTCAAGGCGCAAACGGCATGACCCGCTTGTGATGAGTCTTTTTGTAGGTGTTGACGATGATGTCGAACGCCTCCTGACGCACCGGCTCGCCGTGCAGGAAGGCGTCGATCTCGGCGTAGGTCACGCCGTGGGACGCCTCGTCCGGCTTGCCCGGCGACAGGTCTTCCAGATCTGCCGTCGGCACTTTTTCCACCAGTGATTCCGGTGCGCCGAAGCTGCGGGCGATGGCCCGGACCTGGTTTTTCACCAGACCGCTGAGCGGGGCCAGATCGCAGGCGCCGTCACCGAACTTGGTGAAGAAACCCATCACCGCTTCCGCCGCGTGGTCGGTGCCGATCACCAGACCATGAGCCGCGCCGGCGATCGTGTACTGGGCGACCATGCGCATCCGCGCCTTGGTGTTGCCGAGCACGAAATCCACCGACACCGCGTGCTTGCCTTCGAAGGCTGCGACTTCGCTGGCCAGCGATTTGACCGCCGGGCCGATGTTGACGGTGTGGCGTTCGTCCGGGGCGATGAAGTCCACCGAGGCCTGGGCGTCGTGTTCATCGAACTGCACGTCATACGGCAGGCGCACGGCGATGAACTTGTAGGCCTCGTCACCAGTGCGCTCGCGCAACTCGCGCATCGCACGCTGGGCCAGAAGGCCGGCGGTCAGGGAATCGACCCCGCCGCTGATGCCCAGCACCAGGGTCTTGAGTCCGGAACTGGTCAGGCAATCCTGGATGAAGCTGATGCGGCGGGCGACTTCCGCTTCGAGGGCCTGGTCATCGGCGAACGGTGGCTGAACGTTGAGCTGTTCAGCAATCTCACGCTGTACGGCTTGCATGAATTCACTCCTTGCTGGAAAGGCTGGAAACGGCAGGAACCTGGAAAACGTGTCGCAAATAGGCGACGAAATTCGGGTCTTTGCAGTGGGTCTTGCCCGGCTCGTCGGAGATCTTCGCCACCGGTTGGCCGTTGCAGGCAGTCATTTTAAGCACGATGCTCATCGGTTCGACACCCGGAATGTCACAGGTCAGGTTGGTGCCGATGCCGAAGCTGACATTGATCCGGCCGCGCAACGCACGGAAGATCTCCAGCGACTTGGGCAGGGTCAGGCTGTCGGAGAACACCAACGTCTTGCTCATCGGGTCGATGCCGAGCTTGTGATAGTGGGCGATGCATTTTTCGCCCCACAGCACCGGGTCCCCGGAATCGTGGCGCAGACCGTCGAACAGTTTGGCGAAGAACAGATCGAAATCGCCGAGGAAGGCGTCGGTGGTGATGCAGTCGGTCAGGGCGATCCCCAGCAGGCCGCGGTACTCGCGAACCCAGCAATCGAGGGCGGCGATCTGGCTGTCGATCAACCGCGGGCCGAGTTGCTGGTGGGCCATGATCCATTCGTGGGCCATGGTGCCCAGCGGTTTCATGTCCAGTTCGCGGGACAGATGCACGTTGCTGGTGCCGACGAAGCGTCCGGGGAAATCGTGCTTGAGCACGTTCACCACTTCTTCCTGCACGCGGTAGGAAAACCGCCGGCGTGTGCCGAAATCGGCGACCTGCAACTGCGACAACTCTTCGGCCGAGGCGTTGGCGGTCAACCAGTCGAACTTGCGGTAAAGCTGTTCGCGGGCCTGTTCCAGCACCGTTTCACGGTAGCGATAGCGGTTGCGTACTTCGCTGACGATGGCCAGCAGCGGCACTTCAAACAGGATCACATGCAGCCACGGCCCGCGCAGGCGGATGAACAACTCGCCGTTCTCGATACCGGTGTGCAGGTAGCGCAGGTTGAAGCGGAACAGGCCGAGGAAACGCAGGAAGTCAGGTTTGAGGAAGCTGATGCGCTCCAGGAAACTCAACTGATCGGCGCTCAGGCTCAACTCGGCCAGACGCTCGACCTGGAAGCGGATCTCCGCCAGATACGGGCGCAGATCTTCACTGTTACGGCAACGAAACTCCCATTCGACTTCGACGTTGGGGTAGTTGTGCAGCACCGCCTGCATCATCGTCAGTTTGTAGAAGTCGGTGTCGAGCAGGTTCTGCACGATGCGATCGGCAAACACACTCTCGCTCATAACGGGGTCTCCAGGCGGGCCGCGCTCTGGCGCGGTATCAATCAATGGCGCTAGTGGCGCATATCCGGGGTGGGGATTGCCAGCGATTTTTATCCCGGCACAGCGCCTCAGACCGCATCAGGACTGTCGATCTGCTCCAGCATCCACTTCACGAAATCCCGCACCTTGGGCACTTCCGCCGCGTGTTCCGGATAAGCCAGGTAATACGCATCGGTGCTGGGCATTGCATGCTGCCAGGGAATGACCAGTTTGCCGTCGGCCAATTCCTCTTCCACCAGAAACCTCGGCAGCAGGGCGACGCCACAGCCGACCTGGGCGGCGCGGATGCACATATAAAAGGTTTCGAAGCGCGGGCCGTGGTAGCTGTGTTCGGTCTGGTAACCCTGGCTGTCGAACCAGTCGTGCCACGCTTGCGGGCGCGAAGCATTCTGCAGCAGGACCAGATCGGTGAGTTGCGTTGGATCAGTCAACGGAGTGTCCGGCAGGCTGCCCGGCGCGCAGACTGGCACCAATTCTTCGCCGAACAGCTTCAGGCATTCGGTGCCGGGGCGAGAACCCTGGCCGAAATAGAACGCCAGGTCGCTGCGCCCTTGCAGCAAGTCATCGGCCTCCTGCTCGTTGCACAGGTCCAGATGAATCGATGGATGACGCAGACGCCAGCCCTTGAGGCGCGGCACCAGCCAGCGGGCGCCGAAGGTCGAGGGCGTGGAGACGCGCAGGACTTCGGTTTCGCCGCCGTAGGAACGCAGGTAATGGGTCGACATCTCGACCTGGGTCAGGATTTTTCTGACTTCCACCAAGTAGAGATCGCCGGCCGGGGTCATCTGCAAACGACGGCGAACCCGACGGAACAACAAGTGCTGCAGCAATTCTTCGAGCTGCGCCACCTGCTTGCTGACAGCGCTCTGGGTCAGGTTCAGTTCCTCGGCAGCCCGGGTGAAACTCAGGTGCCGGGTCACGGCCTCGAAGCACTGCAACGCGGTGATCGACGGCAAGTGGCGTTTGTTCAGCATGGGCGATCCTTTTCTTGTCTTTCTGCGCAGCATGAATAAACGGAATGATATCTCGCGTAAAGGTCGTTTGTTGCACAGCCTTCCTGACGCTACAACTAAAGGTCTGCCCGGTCGTGAAATCGCGCCCGCACACATTCAGTTTTTTGCTTGAGGAGTGACCCATGGTTGCCGCATTGCTTGATCGTCTAGGTGTGAACCCGGCCCTGTACCAGAACGGCAAAGTGCCGGTGCATTCGCCCATCGACGGCAGCCGCATCGGCGCCGTGAACTGGGAAGGCCCGGCCGAAGTCGAGCAGCACATCAGTCGCGCCGATCATGCGTTCGAACAATGGCGCAAGGTGCCGGCCCCGCGTCGCGGCGAGCTGGTGCGTCAGTTCGGCGAAGTGCTGCGTGAATACAAGACCGAACTCGGCGAACTGGTGTCCTGGGAAGCGGGCAAGATCACCCAGGAAGGCCTTGGTGAAGTGCAGGAGATGATCGACATTTGCGATTTCGCCGTCGGTCTGTCTCGCCAGCTGTACGGTTTGACCATCGCCTCCGAGCGTCCGGGCCACCACATGCGTGAAGCCTGGCACCCGCTGGGCGTGGTCGGCGTGATCAGTGCGTTCAACTTCCCGGTCGCGGTGTGGGCGTGGAACACCACGCTGGCGCTGGTCTGCGGCAACCCGGTGGTGTGGAAGCCGTCGGAGAAAACCCCGCTGACCGCGCTGGCCTGTCAGGCGCTGTTCGAACGCGTACTGAAAAATTTCAGCGATGCCCCGGCGCACCTGAGCCAGGTGATCATCGGCGGTCGCGATGCCGGCGAAGCGCTGGTGGATGACCCGCGTGTCGCGCTGATCAGTGCCACCGGCAGCACCCGCATGGGCCGCGAAGTGGCGCCGAAAGTTGCCGCGCGCTTCGCCCGCAGCATTCTCGAACTGGGCGGCAACAACGCGATGATCCTCGGCCCGAGCGCCGATCTGGACATGGCCGTGCGCGCCATTCTGTTCAGCGCCGTCGGCACCGCCGGTCAGCGTTGCACCACCTTGCGTCGCCTGATCGCCCATGAATCGGTGAAAGAAGAAATCGTTACCCGCCTCAAAGCTGCGTACTCCAAGGTCCGTATTGGCCATCCGCTGGAAGGCAATCTGATCGGCCCGCTGATCGACAAGCACAGCTTCGAAAACATGCAGGACGCGCTGGAGCAGGCCTTGAGCGAGGGCGGTCGGGTGTTCGGCGGCAAGCGCCAACTGGAAGATCAATTCCCTAACGCCTACTACGTGTCGCCGGCCATCGTTGAAATGCCGGAGCAGAGCGACGTGGTGTGCAGCGAGACCTTCGCACCGATCCTGTACGTGGTCGGCTACAGCGATTTTGAAGAGGCGCTGCGCCTGAACAACGCCGTGCCGCAGGGCCTGTCGTCGTGCATCTTTACCACCGATGTGCGCGAGGCCGAGAAATTCATGTCGGCGGTCGGCAGCGACTGCGGCATCGCCAACGTCAACATCGGCCCGAGCGGTGCGGAAATTGGCGGCGCGTTCGGTGGCGAGAAAGAAACCGGTGGCGGTCGTGAGTCGGGCTCGGATGCATGGCGCGCGTATATGCGTCGGCAGACCAATACCGTCAACTACTCGCTGGAGTTGCCGCTGGCGCAGGGCATTACGTTCGATTGAGGATTGAGCGGTAAGTCCCTTGTGGGAGCGAGCCTGCTCGCGATAGCGGTGTGTCAGTCGACACCAATGTTGGCTGAAACGCCGCTTTCGTCGGAGCGCCGCCCGGAGCAGGCTCGCTTCCACATTGTTGAACTGTGTGTTTGTTAGGTTTCTGTTGGAGTCTGGCAATGCCGTTACGCGAAGAATGTCTGTGGGAAAAACTCACGCCGCAACGACCGGATAACACGGCGCTCAGGGGCGAGGTCAAAGTCGATGTCTGCGTGATCGGCGCCGGGTTCACCGGGTTGTCGGCGGCGCTGCATCTGCTGGAGAAAGGCAAAAGTGTCTGCGTGCTCGAAGCCCATCGCGCCGGGCATGGCGGCTCCGGGCGCAACGTCGGGCTGGTCAACGCCGGGATGTGGATTCCACCGGACGAGATCGAAGCCGGCTTCGGCGAGGCGGTCGGCAGTCAGCTCAACCGCATGCTCGGTGCGGCGCCGGCGCTGGTGTTCAGCCTTGTGGATAAATACAACATCGATTGCCAGTTGCGCCGCGAAGGCACCTTGCACATGGCGCACAACGCCAGGGGTGAGGCGGACCTGCGCAGTCGCGAAGAACAATGGAAACGCCGCGGCGCACCGGTCGAACTGCTGACCGGCAAGGCCTGTGAACAGGCGACCGGCACACAGAAGATTGCCGCCGCACTACTGGACCGGCGTGCCGGTACGCTCAATCCGATGGCGTATGTCACCGGGCTGGCCAACGCTGTAATGCGCCTTGGCGGGCAGATGTTCGATCACTCGCCGGTCGCGCGTCTTGAACGCCAGGGGCCGAAATGGTCGGTGCAGACCGAGCAGGGTTCGGTGCTCGCCGAACAGGTGGTTATCGCTTCCAACGCCTACACCGAAGGCGACTGGACCGAACTCAAGCGCAATTTCTTCCCCGGTTACTACTATCAGGTCGCTTCGGTGCCGCTCACCGAAGACGCCGCTCAGGAAATCCTCCCGGGCGGGCAGGGCTCGTGGGATACCCGCCAGGTGCTGAGCAGCATCCGCCGTGACAAGGATGGTCGTTTGCTGCTGGGCAGTCTCGGCAACGGCAATCAGAAACCGACCTGGTTCCTCAAGGCCTGGGCCGACCGGGTGCAGCAGCATTACTTCCCCAACCTCAAACCCGTGGAGTGGGAATGCACCTGGACCGGGCGCATCGCGTTCACTCCCGATCATTTGATGCGCCTGTTCGAGCCCGCGCCGGGACTGGTGGCCGTCACCGGTTACAACGGCCGTGGCGTAACCACCGGCACTGTGGTCGGCAAGGCCTTCGCCGATTACCTGTGTAACGGAAATCCTCAGGCATTGCCGATTCCCTTCGCCCCGATGCAGCCGCTGGCGGGGGTGGGCTTGCGCAGTTGTCTGTACGAGGCCGGGTTCTCGCTGTATCACGCGGGCCAGTGCCTGCGGATCGTCATCTGAGTGTTGAAATATGTTGCCGGAAGCGGCGCTTTTCGATGTAGCGACTAGCCTGTAATGGTGCGGGTTGTAGCAGTCCCGCACCAGCAGTGTGCAGTTCGGTGACGCGGGCTGTTACAGGCTGGTTGCACGTCGTTTGGCGCCGCGGTTGCAATGATGGCGCGTGCGGGTTGCGCCTGAAAAAATAATTGGTTTCACCTTCCGCGGTTTAGACGGTTGCACGCCCAATGAAAATGGGAACGAAACAGTCGAAATAACAAGAAAGCAGCGACTTTTTGAAGAATAAAAAACCGATGGCACGGCCCTTGCTCTGAGCATTCAAGTGAAGTCGCAGTGCCAACTAAAAAAAACCTTGGAGCACCACCTCATGTCCCAGACGTTTTACAAGAAAGGCTTTCTGGCCCTCGCAGTGGCTACTGCGCTGGGTGTTTCTGCGTTTGCACAAGCTGATGTGAAAATCGGTGTGGCGGGTCCGATGACGGGCGCCAACGCGGCATTTGGCGAGCAATACATGAAAGGGGCACAAGCGGCGGCCGACGCGGTCAACGCGGCGGGCGGCGTCAACGGGGAGAAAATCGTCCTGGTCAAGGGCGATGACGCTTGCGAGCCGAAACAGGCGGTGACGGTCGCCAAGGACCTCACCAACCAGAAAGTCGCCGGTGTGGTCGGCCACTTCTGCTCGTCCTCCACCATTCCTGCGTCCGAGATCTACGATGAAGCCGGCATCATCGCCATCACTCCGGGTTCCACCAACCCGCAAGTGACCGAGCGCGGCTTGAGCGCCATGTTCCGTATGTGCGGCCGTGACGACCAGCAAGGCATCGTCGCCGGCGATTACATCGTCGACGTGCTCAAGGGCAAGAAAGTCGTCGTGCTGCACGACAAGGACACCTACGGTCAGGGCCTGGCCGATGCGACCAAGGCTCAGTTGGAAAAACGCGGCGTGAAGCCAGTGTTGTACGAAGGCCTGACCCGTGGCGAGAAAGACTTCAGCACAATCGTCACCAAGATCCGTGGCGCCGGCGCCGATGTCGTCTACTTCGGTGGCCTGCACCCGGAAGCCGGCCCGCTGGTTCGCCAACTGCGTGAACAAGGCCTGAAAGACGTCAAGTTCATGTCCGATGACGGCATCGTGACCGACGAACTGGTGACCACCGCCGGTGGCCCGCAGTTCGTCGACGGCGTGCTGATGACCTTCGGTGCCGACCCACGCCTGCTGCCAGACAGCAAGACCGTGGTAGATGCATTCCGCAAGGCTGGCACCGAGCCTGAAGGCTACACCCTGTACGCCTATGCATCGGTTCAGGCCCTGGCCGCCGCCTTTAACGGCGCCAAATCGAACAAGGGCGAGGAGGCCGCTGCGTGGCTGAAGAAGAACCCGGTCAAGACCGTCATGGGCGAGAAGACCTGGGATTCCAAAGGCGACCTGAAGGTCTCCGACTACGTGGTCTACCAGTGGGACAAGGACGGCAAATATCACCAGCTGGAAAAACAGAAATAACGGCACCTGATCAACCGGACGCCACATTCCCTGTGGGAGCGGGCTTGCCCGCGATGACGGCCTGACAGTCGACAACTTTGTTGATGTTCTACCGCTATCGCTGGCAAGCCAGCTCCCACAAGGGGGCTGCGGTTTCCTGTCTGACATTGCTCCGACGTAAATCTGTATTTTTCCTAGAAGAACCGCGCGCCTCAGGGTGTGCAGGTTCTCACTGCGTGAGATTGCGTTATGGATGGTATTTTCCTGCAGCAACTGGTCAACGGCCTGACCCTCGGGTCGGTCTATGGCCTGATCGCCATCGGCTACACAATGGTCTACGGCATCATCGGCATGATCAACTTCGCCCACGGCGAGGTTTACATGATTTCTGCTTACCTGGCGGCAATCAGTCTGGCTCTGCTGGCTTACTTCGGTATTGAATCCTTCCCGCTGCTGATGCTCGGCACCCTGATATTCACCATCGTGATCACGGCGGTGTATGGCTGGGTCATCGAGCGAGTCGCTTACAAACCCCTGCGCAACTCCACCCGACTGGCACCGTTGATCAGCGCCATCGGCATCTCCCTGATTCTGCAAAACTACGCACAGATCGCCCAAGGCGCCAAACAACAGGGCGTACCCACGCTGCTGACCGGTGCATGGCGTGTCGAAGTCGGTACCGGCTTCGTGCAGCTGACCTACACCAAAGTCTTCATCCTGGTGGCCGCATTCGTCGGCATGGGCCTGCTGACCTACGTCATCAAGTACACCAAGCTCGGGCGCATGTGCCGTGCGACCCAGCAAGACCGCAAAATGGCTTCGATCCTCGGCATCAACACCGACAGGGTCATTTCCTACGTGTTCATCATCGGTGCGGCCATGGCGGCGTTGGCCGGCGTGCTGATCACCATGAACTACGGCACCTTCGACTTCTATGCCGGCTTCATCATCGGCATCAAGGCATTTACTGCGGCGGTACTGGGCGGGATCGGCTCACTGCCTGGCGCCATGCTCGGCGGGATCATCCTCGGGATATCCGAGTCGCTGTTCTCGGGTCTGGTCAACTCCGACTACAAAGACGTGTTCAGCTTCTCGCTGCTCGTACTTGTTCTGGTCTTCCGGCCTCAGGGCCTGCTGGGCCGTCCTCTTGTGTCGAAGGTGTAAGCGATGTCTTCAACCACTACAAAATCCATTGATGTCAAAAAAAGCCTGGTTGAGGCGATTCTCGCCGGACTGATCGCCCTGATCGTGTTCGGGCCGATTGTCGGCGTGGTACTCGACGGCTACAGCTTCAACCTCGAACCGACCCGCGTGGCGTGGATCATCGCCATCGTCATGGCCGGCCGTTTTGCCCTCAGCCTGTTCCTGCAAACCCCCAAAGGCCTGCGCATTCTCGACGGATTCGAGAGCACCGGTTCCGGCGTGCATGTGCTGCCCCCGGACTACAAATCGCGCCTGCGCTGGATCATCCCGCTGATGATCGCCATCGCCGTAGCGTTGCCGTTCTTCTCCAACTCCTACCTGCTGGGTGTGGTCATCCTCGGACTGATCTACGTGCTGCTGGGGCTGGGACTGAACATCGTGGTCGGTCTGGCCGGCCTGCTCGACCTGGGTTACGTGGCGTTCTACGCCATCGGCGCCTACGGTCTGGCGCTCGGGTATCAGTACCTCGGGCTGGGCTTCTGGACCGTGCTGCCGCTCGCAGCGATCACCGCTGGCCTTGCCGGTTGCATCCTCGGTTTCCCGGTACTGCGCCTGCACGGCGACTACCTGGCGATCGTGACCCTGGGTTTCGGTGAAATCATTCGTCTGGTGCTCAACAACTGGCTGTCCCTGACCGGCGGCCCGAACGGCATGCCGGCGCCACTGCCGACCTTCTTCGGTCTGGAATTCGGCAAGCGGGCGAAGGATGGCGGGGTGCCGTTCCACGAGTTCTTCGGCATCGCCTACAACCCGGACGTGAAGTACTACTTCATTTATGCGGTGCTGTTCCTGGTGGTGCTGGCGGTGCTGTACATCAAGCATCGTCTGGTGAAGATGCCGGTTGGCCGCGCTTGGGAAGCCTTGCGTGAAGACGAGATCGCCTGCCGCTCGATGGGCCTCAACCACGTACTGGTCAAGCTCTCGGCGTTCACTATCGGTGCGTCCACCGCCGGTCTGGCGGGTGTGTTCTTCGCGACTTATCAAGGCTTCGTCAACCCGACCTCGTTCACCTTCTTCGAATCGGCGCTGATCCTCGCCATCGTGGTGCTCGGCGGCATGGGCTCGACCATCGGTGTGGTGATTGCAGCGTTCGTGCTGACGGTTGCTCCGGAACTGCTGCGCGGCTTCGCCGAATACCGCGTGCTGCTGTTCGGCATCCTGATGGTGTTGATGATGATCTGGCGACCTCGCGGGCTGATCCGCATCAGCCGTACCGGGGTCACTCCACGCAAAGGTGCCATTCACTATGAGAGGACTGCGCCATGAGTGAAGTCGTACTCTCTGTTGAAAAACTGATGATGCACTTCGGTGGCATCAAGGCCTTGAGCGACGTCAGCCTGAAGGTCAAACGCAACTCGATCTTCGCCCTGATCGGCCCCAACGGCGCCGGCAAGACCACGGTGTTCAACTGCCTGACCGGGTTCTACAAGGCTTCCGGCGGCAAGATCGAACTCAACGTGCGCGGCCAGCAGACCAACGTCATCCAGCTGCTGGGCGAGTCGTTCAAACCGACCGACTTCGTCTCGCCGAAAAACTTTGCCAGTCGCCTGTATTACAAGATGTTCGGCGGCACCCACCTGGTGAACCGCGCGGGCCTGGCCCGGACGTTCCAGAACATTCGCCTGTTCAAGGAAATGTCGGTGCTGGAAAACCTGCTGGTGGCCCAGCACATGTGGGTCAACCGCAACATGCTGGCCGGCATCCTCAACACCAAGGGTTACCGCAAGGCCGAAAGCGACGCGCTGGACTGCGCGTTCTACTGGCTGGAAGTGGTGGATCTGGTGGACTGCGCCAACCGTCTGGCCGGTGAACTGTCCTACGGCCAGCAACGCCGTCTGGAAATCGCCCGGGCCATGTGCACGCGGCCGCAGATCATCTGCCTCGACGAACCGGCCGCCGGCCTCAACCCTCAGGAAACCGAAGCGCTGAGCGCGATGATCCGGCTGCTGCGCGACGAGCACGATCTGACCGTGGTGCTGATCGAACACGACATGGGCATGGTAATGAGCATTTCCGATCACATCGTGGTGCTGGACCACGGCATCGTCATCGCCGAGGGCGGTCCGGATGCCATTCGTAACGATCCGAAAGTGATCGCTGCCTACCTGGGCGCCGACGAAGAGGAAGTCGTATGACGCAACCCATCCTCGAACTCAAGGATCTGGACGTGTTCTACGGCCCGATCCAGGCCCTCAAAGGCGTTTCGCTGCAGATCAACGAAGGAGAAACCGTCAGCCTGATCGGCTCCAACGGTGCCGGCAAATCCACGCTGCTGATGTCGATTTTCGGCCAGCCACGGGCGGCGGGCGGGCAGATCCTCTATCAAGGCGTGGACATTACCCACAAGTCATCGCACTACATCGCTTCCAACGGCATCGCGCAGTCGCCGGAAGGGCGGCGGGTGTTCCCCGACATGACCGTCGAGGAAAACCTGCTGATGGGCACCATTCCGATCGGCGACAAGTACGCCAAGGAAGACATGCAGCGTATGTTCGAGCTGTTCCCGCGGCTCGAAGAGCGCCGTAATCAGCGGGCCATGACCATGTCCGGGGGCGAGCAGCAGATGCTCGCGATCGCCCGGGCGCTCATGAGCCGGCCCAAGCTGTTGCTGCTGGACGAGCCGAGCCTCGGTCTGGCGCCGATCGTGGTGAAACAGATCTTCGCCACCCTGCGGGAACTGGCGAAAACCGGCATGACCATTTTCCTCGTCGAGCAGAACGCCAACCACGCGTTGAAACTGTCCGACCGGGCGTACGTGATGGTCAACGGCGAGATCCGCCTGACGGGCACCGGCCAGGAACTGCTGGTGAACGAGGAAGTGCGTAACGCTTACCTTGGCGGTCATTGATCGTTTGAAGTTGTCCACAAGCCCCGATGCGTGAGTGTCGGGGCTTTTTTGCGCCTGCTCGTACTCGGAAAACGAGGACTTTCGGGAAATTGTGGAAAACAAAATCGCCAACCTGCCAAAGCGCGACATAAAGCCGCTGCAAATGGCTGTTCTTCCACAGTTTTGACTTGTCCCCGTTTGCTGTGGAGCTGGCTGTGAATAACGTGGGTGTAGCTGGCTGTAAGCCTTTGAATACGTGGCTTTCAGCGCTGTGGTTGTTTTTTGAGCAGTGTGTTTTTGCTGAGGCGAAGGCTTGTTTGTCAACCTTTTTGTGGAGGCGCAAAACAGCGCCGACAGCTTTGGTCAATCCTGTGGATAAGTCTGTGATTAAACTCTGGAAAGACTCGGCTGAGGGCCGTAATTGCTGGCCTCGCGCAATCATGGCCATGACCGGTCGGTCGTGCAAAATGCCCTGTCCGGCACAACTGGTTGTTCAGGGTCAAGCAAAAAACTTTCTGAATCGCTCGCAAAGCCTTGTGTGGCGCGGCTTTGCGCTTTTCCACTTGCCCCCGGAAACTGTGGAAGGGCTTGTGGATAACGTGCGTGCACATGGCTACAGACCACGGCGTGTATGGCGTAGCGGCCATTGATCAATTAATGAGCAGGATTCGGTGGTTGCCGGTTAAAGCAGGGCCGGGCATGCTGCCCGCTGATTTTCTATTCCAATGGCTGCCCCGGCGGCCGAAGCAAGGAGAACACGATGTCCAACACCCTGTTTATCACCGGCGCGACCTCCGGTTTTGGTGAAGCCTGTGCCCGTCGTTTTGCCGAGGCCGGCTGGAAACTGGTGCTGACCGGTCGTCGTGAAGAACGCCTCAACGCGCTGTGCGCCGAACTGTCGAAGCAGACCGAAGTGCATGGCCTGGTGCTGGACGTGCGTGATCGCAAGGCGATGGAGGAGGCGATTGCCAACCTGCCGCCATCGTTCGCCAAGCTGCGCGGCCTGATCAACAACGCCGGCCTGGCGCTGGGCGTGGACCCTGCACCGAAGTGCGACCTCGATGATTGGGACACCATGGTCGACACCAACGTCAAAGGCCTGATGTACAGCACTCGCCTGTTGCTGCCGCGCCTGATCGCCCACGGTCGCGGCGCCGGTATCATCAACCTCGGTTCCATCGCCGGTAATTACCCGTACCCGGGCAGCCACGTTTATGGCGCGACCAAGGCGTTCGTCAAACAGTTCTCGCTGAACCTGCGCTGCGACCTGCAGGGCACTGGCGTGCGCGTCAGCAACATCGAGCCGGGCCTGTGCGAGAGCGAGTTCTCGCTGGTGCGTTTCGCCGGCGATCAGGCGCGTTACGACGCCACCTACGCCGGTGCCGAGCCGATCCAGCCGCAGGACATCGCCGAGACGATCTTCTGGGTGCTGAATGCGCCGGCGCACATCAACATCAACAGCCTGGAGCTGATGCCGGTGAGCCAGACCTGGGCCGGTTTTGCCATCGAGCGTAACAAGGCTTGATACGGTTTTGCCCTCTTTGTCAGTGGGCTGGCAAAGAGGGCAAATCGGCCAAAATCTGGCAGTAAGGTAGACTCACTCCTCAACAACCCGCCGCACCCAGCGGTTTTCAAGGTTTTTCGAGGAGTCAAAGTGAGTAACCGAGGTGAGCAGTCGCTGCTCAAACAATCGACCATCCTGATGTTCGCCGTGTCGATCGCCGGGATCGCCACCGGTTTTGTTTCGGGTTCCCAGTCCATCCTGTTCGATGGTTTTTTTTCGTTGATTGCAACGTTCATCAAAGTCCTGATGCTGATCACCGCGAAGCTGATCGCCAAGCAAAGCAACCAGCGTTTCCAGTTCGGTTTCTGGCATCTGGAGCCGATGGTGCTGTTGATCGAGGGCAGTTTTCTGTTGCTGATCGCGATCTACGCGTTTCTCAACGGTGTGTTCGGCATCATCAACGGCGGTCGTGAAATCGAGCTGGGGCTGGTGATCATCTACGCGGCGGTGTTCACCGTTGTCGAGTTCGCCTACTTCTTCTACGTGCGCCACCGTAATCGCAAGTTCAAGTCGAGCCTTATCCAGTTCGACAACATCAGCTGGCTTGTAGACGCGATGCTGTCGGTGGGCCTGTTGATCAGTTTTCTCGCGGCGCTGCTGCTCAAGTCCCAGGGCTATGGCGAGTGGGCGAAATTTGTCGACCCGCTGATTCTCATCGTGCTGGCCCTGACCATGCTGCCGCCGGCCTTCAAGATCCTCGGCCCGGCGCTGCGGGACGTACTCGGTATTGCGCCGGACACGCTGGACGATCAGGTGCGCCAGGTGATGGATGCGGCCAAGGTCGAGCATGGTTTCGACGACTACGTGTCCTACGTGCAGAAGCACGGGCGGGCGCGGTTCATCGAAATTCATGTGGTGTTGCCGGCGAATTACCGGCTGCAGAGCGTCGGTCAGCTGGATGTGCTGCGTGAGGAGATTTCCGCGAAGCTGGGCAAACCGGATGCGGCGCGCTGGCTGACCATCAGCTTCACCGGCGACAGGAAGTGGATTGCCTGATGTTGCGTGGCGAGGGAGTCGCCACC
>NZ_JBMDJR010000026.1:0-34355 GCF_057809295.1 Pseudomonas sp. FG35
CCCCCCCCCCCCCCCCCCCCCCCCCACCGCCGTCAGCGGGTGGTCATCACCGATATCTTGGTGATGCCCGAGCGCTCGATGGACGCCATGGCTTTGGCGACCTGGCCGTAATTCACGGCGGAGTCGGCCTGCAGCTGCACGCGCACGTCAGCATCTTTGGCCTTGACTTCCTTGAGGCTGGCCTCCAGTGATTCCGGCGCCAGCTCGGTCTTGGCCAGGAAGAACTTGCCGTCCTGATCGACGCTGACCACCACCGGATCCTTCTTTTCGGCGGGGGCGACGGCGTCGGTTTTTGGCAGGTTGACCTTGATCGCGTTGGTCATCAGCGGTGCGGTGACGATGAACACCACCAGCAGCACGAGCATCACGTCCACCAGCGGCGTGACGTTCATTTCGCTGAGCACTTCATCGCTGTCTTGAGTGGAAAAGGACATCAGCTGGCCTCCCGCACGGCGGCCGTGGATTTGGCGATGGCCTGGCGGCTGATGGAGAAAGCGCTGCGCGAGGCGAGGGCGTCGAAGTCGTGGGCGAAGTCATCCATGTCCGCCGAGGCCAGCTTCAGGCGCCGCAGGAAGAAGTTGTAAATCAGCACCGCCGGCACCGCGACGGCAATCCCCACACCGGTTGCAATCAGCGCGTGGCCGATCGGCCCGGCCACGGTTTCCAGGCTGGCCGAGCCGCTGGCGCCGATGCTTTGCAGGGCTTCCATGATTCCCCACACGGTGCCGAACAGGCCAATGAACGGCGCGGTGCTGCCGATGCTGGCGAGGATCGCCTGGCCGTTTTCCAGCGAGCGACGCTCCTTCTGGATCTGCTGGCGCAGGTTGCGTTCCAGTCGATCGGAACGGTTGATGGTGTGCGCCAGTTGCTGGGTGGTGCGCGGGGATTCTTCCACCAGCAGGGCTTCGAA
This sequence comes from Pseudomonas sp. FG35, assembly GCF_057809295.1. Taxonomy (NCBI): domain Bacteria; kingdom Pseudomonadati; phylum Pseudomonadota; class Gammaproteobacteria; order Pseudomonadales; family Pseudomonadaceae; genus Pseudomonas; species Pseudomonas sp. FG35. The sequence continues at coordinate 911 of NZ_JBMDJR010000026.1, forward strand.
ACCCCTGCTGGCGATCCGCGCCAGCGAGCCCGGATACTGGCTGGCGTGTTCGGCGGCGGTCAGCAGATCCGGCGCGCCCCAGAAGGCTTTGCTGAACTGCTTGTTCTGGGTTTTCTGGCGCAGGTATTGCGCCGACTTGACCAGCAGGATCGCCCAGCTGACCACGGAAAACAGCACCAGCCCCCAGAGCACGCCGGGGACAATCATCGAAGACAGAGAATCGTTCATGGCTACACCTCGCTTGCGTTAATCGGTTGTGAGTTCGGTTGTCGTGCCGTCATTGCGGCAATTTGAAATCGATGGTCTGGGTGGCGAAGCCGTCGATCGGTGTGTCGCCGCGTTTGGCCGGAATGAACTTCCAGGCCTTCACCGCTGCGACCGCCGCGTCATCCAGTTGCGGCTTGCCGCTGGATTTGGTCACCGTCACCGAGCCGGCGCGACCGTTGGCCAGCACCTGAATCCGCAGCACCACGCTGCCTTCCCAGTTGCGCCGCAGGGCCAGCGATGGGTATTCCGGCGGCGGGTTGCCGAGGCTGGCGAGACCGGAAATCGCCGCTGACTCTTTCACCGGGCCCGGTGCCGCCGCAGGTGCCGGAGGCGCGCTCGGGGTGGCCGGAGCGGCAGGCGCGGCCGGTTGCGCAGGGGCGGGCGGCGCTTTCGGCGGCTCGGCCTTTTTCACCGGTTTGGGTTTCTCGACCGGTTTCGGTTTTTCGATCGGCTTGGGTTTCTCCACCGGTTTGGGCGGCGGCTTGACCGCGTCCTCGTCTTCCACCGGTTGTTCTGGTTCGGGCGGTGGCGGTGGCGGGGGCGGCGGTTCCGGTGTCGGCGGGGCCGGCGGTGTCGGGCTGGTCAGCTCGACGGTCATTTCCGGAATTTCCGGCGGCGTGGGCAGCGGCTCGGCCCGCGCTTGCTGGAAAAACCACCAGGCGCCGCCGTGTATCAGCGCCGACACCGCCACCAGCAACAGCATCTGCTGTTTGTTCAGGCCGCCGGGCTGCGACGTGTTGGCCTTGTAGACGGGCCGACCCGCCACCGACGCAAGCGCTGCGTTCGGTACTGACCCCGGCGGCGTTCTGTGCTTTACCGCATCGTTCATTAAAGCTCCCTCGGGTGGATGAAGGGCAATAAGGTGCCGTTCGAACAACACAGCGTTGTTCGAGTGAGTGGTCGCAACTTTCATACGGGTGTGCAGAAGCCGATAGTTGAACTATCTATTGAACAGGGCTTGTGCAGCTTATTGCTTCAGTAACGTCGACTTCGATAGTTCATTGATCCGGTCCGTGGCTGTTCTTTTATGACTGAGTGGCGAATGTCATTCTTGCCCTCATGGTTGATGCAATAGCAACCGCTGTGCCAAACAGTAAACAAATGTGTAGCGGTTATTTCACGGATGATACGTATGTCGCATTTATATAAGTTTCATCAGGCACGCCGGTTTTCATGGGCGCATAACCTCCCGACAGCCCTGTTTTCAGGGCTTTTTTCAGGGCGAGACAGGCTTGGCGCGGTATCGCGCCGTTCAGCGAGATAGAGCGGCTGTTCTCGTGTCGGCCAGGACGCGTGATGGTGCGTGGCGGACTGATTTGGTGCGGGTCTGTGTTTTAGCGGGTCACAGGCGATGTTCCTTGTTTTTGTCTAAATAAAATCGGCTCTGGGTAATGATTGATAGTGCAGTTTTGGTGCGCTTTGGACATTAACGCCGAACAGCAAAAGTTGTATCGGTGTGCTGTCTGAAAGTTATTGTCGAACAATGTGTTCTTGCATTCATTAATGCAGCGCGCACGCAATGGCTTCTTGCGTGCTATTTAAAAAATAAATAGTGCAGGCGTTCAGGTAATAAAAGGAATGCACGGACTGTTCGGCGGGCGAACGCGGCGCAGGTAAATGGGCATCGAGAGAAGAGGGTGGCGCAGCAGATGAAGATTCACGCGGTGAACTCCTTGTTGCCAGCTCGGATACGCGAACTTTTGGTTCGGTATCGCACCTTACAAGAACGCGGATAGCGTTCGCTGATTGCTCTTGGTGCGGGATGGGCACCGCCAGCGCTGTTTTGCGAGATCAGGGATTCGCAAGCTGCCGATGAATGCGCAATCCGTGCCAAATTCGATACAACAGCTATAAATAGGGCCAGGCAGGATGCCTTTCGCAGTGGAGGAGGGGATATGTATCAGCTCTACGGACATCGCAATTCAGGGGCGGCGGCCATCGAGGCGGCGCTCGAGCTGTGCCAGGTGGCTTACCGCTTCATCGATATCGAGGCCAGTGCGGAAGCGGCCCAGGAGCTGGCGCGGCTCAATCCGCTCAAACAGATCCCGACCCTGCAACTGCCGGACGGCAGTGTCATCACCGAAAGTGCGGCGATTTTGATTCATCTGGGGCAAAGCTTTGCGCAATCCGGCCTGCTGCCGGCCAACGGCGCTGACCGCGATCAGGCGATTCGGGGCCTGGTGTACATCGTCAGCAATTGTTATGCGGCCATCGGGATCATTGATTACCCGGAACGCTGGCTGGTGATGCCGGACGAGGCCTCGCGACAGAATCTGATGGCGGGTGCGCGGGAACGACTGCACTGGAGCTGGGAGGTGTTTGCCGACCAGTTCTCCGCCGAGCTGTACCTGGACGATGAAACACCGGGCGCACTGGACGTGCTGGCGGCGGTGGTCACGCGCTGGGCCGGTGCCCGCGAACACCTGCGTCAGGCCCGACCCGGTTTCCATGCGTGGCTGCAGCGCATTGACCGACACCCGGTGCTGGCGCCGGTCTTTGCGCGACATTGGCCCGGCTGATCACTCTCCGCGAATGTACTGCTCCAGCTGTTTGATCAGCTCGGCCTGCTCGGCAATCGCTTCCTTGACCAGGTCGCCGATCGACAGCAGGCCGATCAGCTTGCCGTTCTCCACCACCGGCAAGTGACGCAGGCGTTTGTCGGACATGATGCCAAGGCAAGTGTCGACGGTCTGGTGGGTGTCCACCGTGATCACGTTAGCCACCATGATGTCGCGCACCGGCGTGCCCACCGAGGAGCGCCCGTGCAGCACCAGTTTGCGCGCGTAATCACGCTCGCTGATGATGCCCACCACGTTGTCGTCTTCCACCACGAGCAGGGCGCCGACGTTCTTCTCGGCCATTTTCATCAGCGCTTCGAGCACCATGTGATCGGGTTTGATCTGGTGCACTTCCTGATTTTTCGGATCTTTGAGCTTGAGCAGCTGGGCGACGGTTTTCATGGCGGTTACTCAGGTGTTGTCGTTGTTCTCCAAGCATCGTAGACGCAGGCGCGCAGGGCAAGGCCGCAAAACGGCAGATAACACGCAAAAAACGTCATTTGACCGGGTTTTTCATGGCGAGGCCTTTGTCACGGGTTACGGCAATGCCGCGTAGAATGCCCGTCTGAATCAATTCCTGAGGTTGCAGTGGTGGATTTACAGCAGGGCTTCGTCCTGACCCGGCATTGGCGCGACACCCCGGCCGGCACCGAAGTCGAGTTCTGGCTGGCGACCGACGCCGGGCCGCGCCGTGTGCGCCTGCCGCATCAGCCGTCGGTGGCATTCATCCCTGCGGCGCAGCGCGAGCAGGCCGAGCGGGTGCTGGCGGACGAAAAGAACGTCGAACTGCGTCCCCTGGCTTTGCAGGATTTCGAGCATCGCCCGGTGCTCGGTCTGTACTGCCAGCAACACGGTCAGTTGATGCGCCTCGAAACCGCGCTCAACCGCCACAGTGTCGATGTCTTCGAAGCCGATGTGCGACCACCCGAGCGCTACCTGATGGAGCGTTTCATCACCGCGCCTGTCTGGTTCAGCGGCACGCCCGATGCCGATGGCGTGTTGCTCGACGCCCACCTCAAGCCTGCCCCCGACTATCGTCCGCAACTGCGGCTGGTCTCGCTGGACATCGAAACCACCGAGCAGGGCGAGTTGTATTCCATCGCGCTGGAGGGCTGCGGCGAGCGGCAGGTGTACATGCTCGGCGCACCGAATGGCGATGCCAGCATCGTCGATTTCGATCTCGAGTACTGCGAATCGCGCACCTTGATCCTCAAGAAGCTCAACGACTGGTTCGCCCGTCACGACCCCGACGCGATCATCGGCTGGAACCTCGTGCAGTTCGATCTGCGCATCCTCCACGAACACGCCCGACGCCTCGGCGTGCCGCTCAAGCTCGGGCGAGGCGGCGAGGAAATGCAGTGGCGCGAACACGGCAGCCGCAATCACTACTTCGCTGCAGCGGCGGGACGGTTGATCATCGACGGCATCGAATCCCTGCGTTCGGCGACCTGGAGCTTTCCGTCGTTCAGCCTGGAAAACGTCGCCCAGACCCTGCTCGGCGAGGGCAAGTCGATCGACAACCCGTACCAGCGCATGGACGAGATCAACCGCATGTTCGCCGAGGACAAACCGGCGCTGGCCAAGTACAACCTCAAGGACTGCGAACTGGTCACGCGGATCTTCGCCAAGACCGAGCTGCTGAAATTTTTACTGGAGCGCGCCAGCGTCACCGGCCTGCCGGCGGATCGCAGCGGCGGCTCGGTGGCGGCATTCACGCATTTGTATATGCCGCTGATGCACCGCCAGGGTTTTGTGGCGCCGAACCTTGGCACCAATCCGCCGCAGGCCAGCCCCGGCGGGTTTGTCATGGACTCGCGACCGGGGCTTTACGAATCGGTGCTGGTGCTCGACTACAAGAGTCTTTACCCGTCGATCATTCGTACCTTTCTGATTGATCCGGTGGGGTTGATCGAAGGCTTGCAGCATCCGGATGACAGCGACTCGGTGCCGGGCTTTCGCGGTGCGCGTTTTTCCCGAACCCGGCATTGCCTGCCGTCCATCGTCGCCCGGGTCGCCGAGGGCCGCGAGACCGCCAAGCGCGAGCACAACGCGCCGCTGTCCCAGGCGCTGAAGATCATCATGAACGCCTTCTACGGCGTGCTCGGTTCCAGTGGTTGCCGGTTTTTCGATACGCGACTGGCGTCTTCGATCACCCTGCGCGGCCACGAAATCATGCTGCGCACTCGACAGCTGATCGAGGCTCAGGGGCATGCGGTGATTTATGGCGATACCGACTCGACCTTCGTCTGGCTGCGTCGCCCCCACGGTCAGGAAGAAGCGGCGCAAATCGGTCGGGCCTTGGTGCAGCACGTCAACGATTGGTGGCGCGAGCATGTGCGTGAGCAATACGGTCTGGAAAGCGCCCTCGAATTGCAGTTCGAAACTCACTACAAGCGCTTTTTGATGCCGACGATTCGCGGCGCCGAGGAGGGCAGCAAAAAGCGCTACGCCGGCCTGGTGACCCGCGCCGACGGCAGCGAAGAAATGGTCTACAAAGGCCTGGAAACCGTGCGCACCGACTGGTCGCTGCTGGCCCGGCAATTTCAGCAGGAGTTGTACGAGCGGATCTTCCAGCGCAAGCCGTATCAGGATTACGTGCGCGAGTATGTGCGCAAGACCCTGGCCGGCGAGTTCGACGAGCGACTGGTCTATCGCAAGCGCCTGCGCCGGACTCTCGATGACTACGAACGCAACGTGCCGCCTCATGTTCGTGCCGCACGGTTGGCCGACGATTACAACGCGCAACACGGTCGCCCGCGGCAATACCAGAACGGTGGCTGGATCAGCTACGTCATCACCCTGGCCGGGCCCGAGCCGCTGGAAGTGCGTCGCGCCGCCATCGACTACGACCACTACATCACCCGCCAGCTGCAACCGGTGGCGGATGCGATCCTGCCGTTTGTCGACGACGATTTTTCAACCCTGATCGGGGGGCAACTGGGCCTGTTTTGAGTCCAGCAGTTGCAGGGTCCATTCGTCCTGAATACCGTGGAAATAACGCTCCAGCGCCTGATGCCAGAGGCTGTCGTCGTCAGCGAACTGGGCGAACAGGGTCATCGATGAGTGGAATTTCAGGTCGTCCGGGTGGCCGAAAATTTCGGCAATCGAGCGTTGCTGTACGTTCAGCACCAGCTGCGTGCAGGTCCGCAGCCGGGCGCCGAGCAACGGGTGGTCGAGATAGGCGCGGGTTTCCGGCGCCGAGTTGATCGCGAAGCGCCGCGACATCTCGCTGCCGCCGAGCCCGGCGAACTGCGGGAACACGAACCACATCCAGTGGCTGCGCTTGCGGCCCTCGTCGAGCTCGCGCTGAACCCGTTCGAACACCGGGTCCTGGGCGAGCACGAAGCGTTGCAGGTTGAATGGATCGTCCTGATCAGTGCTTCTCATGGCGAAGCCCTCTGTCAGTCGGCGGTGGCTCAGACCATGGCCAGCCGCTGCTTGCGTTGTGGCGCATGAAACACCTGGTCCAGCGCCGCCAGATCCCCGCCATCGAGTGGCAGCTGCGCCGCTTGTGCATTGAGCTGCACGTGTTCCGGGCGCACGGCCTTGGGAATCGCAATCAGCCCATCCTGACGCAGAATCCACGCCAGCGAAACCTGCGCCGGGGTCACGCCGTGACGAGCGGCAATCTGTTTCAGCACCGGCTCGGCCAGCATCGCGCCGCCCTGGCCGATCGGGCAGTACGCCATCAACGGCATGCGCTGCTGTTGGCACCACGGCAGCAGGTCGAATTCGATACCGCGCTCTTCCAGGTTGTACAGCACCTGATTGGTGGCGCAGGCCGAATGCGACAGTTCTTCGAGATCGTCGACGTCGAAGTTCGAGACGCCCCAGCGACCGATCTTGCCGTCCTCGCGCAGACGTTCGATCGCCTCGACGGTTTCTTCCAGCGGATACTGGCCGCGCCAATGCAGCAGATAGAGGTCGATGTAATCGGTGTCGAGCCGGCGCAGGCTACGCTCGCAGGCCTGGGGAATGCCTTGGCGGCTGGCGTTGTGCGGGTAGACCTTGCTCACCAGAAACACTTGATCGCGCAGGCCGGCAATGGCTTCGCCGACGACGGTTTCGGCACCGCCTTCACCGTACATTTCCGCAGTGTCGATCAAGGTCATCCCCAGTTCGATGCCACTGCGCAGGGCCGCCACTTCACGCTTGTGCGCCGAACGGTCTTCGCCCATGCGCCAGGTGCCCTGGCCAATCACCGGCACCTGCACGCCAGCCAATTCGAGGGTACGCATTCAAACCTCCTTTCTGAAAGGGTCGATACCTTGGGTGGGCAGCAGAATAGCCCACGGGTTCCGTCCGGTTCCAGAAAGGAGGTCAGGTGCTTACTTGGCGGAGAACTTCAACACCACGCTCTGGGTGTAGGTCTGGCCGGGATCGAGGCGGGTACTCGGGAAGTTCGGCTGGTTCGGCGAGTCCGGATAATGCTGGGTTTCCAGAGTGAACGCTCCCCAGTGCGGATAGACCTTGCCACCCTTGCCCTTGACCGTGCCGTCGAGGAAGTTGCTGGTGTAGAACTGCACGCCCGGTTCGTTGGTGTACAGCTGCAAGTGGCGACCGGATTGCGGGTCGCTGACTTCGGCGGCGAGTTTGCTGACGTCACCCTTGGTGTCCAGCGCCCAGTTGAAATCGAAGCCGCCTTGTTTCTCCTCAGCGAATTTCAACTGCGGATGGTCGGCCTTGATGTGCTGGCCGATGGCGGTCGGTTTGGTGAAGTCCATCGGTGTGCCGGCCACGGGCGCCAGTTCGCCGGTCGGGATCAGCTTGGCGGTGACCGGGGTGTAATGGCTGGCGTGCAGGGTGGCGACTTGCTTGAGGATGTCGCCATTGCCGGCGCCGGCAAGGTTGAAGTAGCTGTGGTTGGTCAGGTTGAGCACAGTGGGTTTGTCGGTGCTGGCCTTGTAGTCGATGCGCAGCTCGTTAGAGTCGGTAAGGCGGTAGGTCACCTCGGTGGTGAGGTTGCCGGGGAAACCCATTTCACCATCCGCCGACAGATAGGTCAGGGTCACGCCGACCGAATCCTTGTCTTTGGTTTCCTTCGCCTTCCAGACCTTTTTGTCGAAGCCCTGAGTGCCGCCGTGCAAGGCGTTGGTCTTGTCGTTCTGCGGCACTTGATAGCGCTTGCCGTCGAGTTCGAATGCGCCGTCGGCCAGGCGATTGCCGAAGCGGCCGATGGTTGCGCCGAAGTACGCGGTGCCTTTCTGATAACCCTGCACATCATCGAAACCGAGGACGATGTCGTCGAGCTTGCCGTGCTTGTCCGGCACTTGCAGCGCCTGCAAGGTCGCGCCGTAGGTGATGACCGTGGCTTGCATGCCGTGGCTGTTGCGCAGGATGTATTGCTCGACCGGCGTGCCGTCATTGGTTTTGCCGAAGGCTTTGTGTTCGCTGGTCAGGCCGGCGGCCTGGGCGGAGAGGGTGGCGATCATCAGGGACAGTCCGAGGCCGCAGAGTGAGTGTCGGGATTGAAGCATGGGTTGACCTTCCTTTTTGTTGTTGTTTTGAAAATCGATAAATAGTCATGCTAATTATGGTGTTAATGAAGGTTTATAGCGGATTTAGCATTTATTGCAAAAATAAAGTCCGACTAAATGAAAAAGGCAACCAGCACCGAAGGTCGGGAATCCACCCTGGCACCGCACTTTTGCGAAATCCCCGGCTCTATCCATGGCCAGGTTGCGGTGACTTCCGCTGCACAGGAACGTGTCCGTCAAAGAATTCATGCCGAGAGTTTTGCACCCAATCGCTGCATTCATTCATCGCCCGTGCCTGCTGCTGGCCTGCCTGTCGACGCTGCTGTTCGGCGGTTGCAGCCATCAGGACGGCAACAATTTCATCAGCCAGATGCGCGAGGGCAGGCCTCAGGAATTTCTCCAGACCAGCGTCGACCGCATGGCTACGCTGGCGATGCGCGACAACCTCGACAGCCTCTATCGCTTGATGGGCAAGTTGTATTTGCGTAACCCGGAAGAACTGCGCAAATCCGGTTTTCTCGACATTCGCACGGCGGTCAAGCAGGTGCGACTGGCCATCGAGCAACAGCAACCCTTGCCGACCCTCGGCGGCAAAAAGGATCTGGCAGCGCTGAGCTATGCCATGAGCCCGGAATTCCTCGGCGACCGGGTCGGCGCGTTCATCTATGCGATCGGCAGCATGCTGGTCACCGCCCACGGCAACCGCACCGAGTTCTACATGACCGATGCGATCAACCCGACCTTCGTCAACAACGCCGCGCGCAACATCGAGAAAGCCACTTGGATCCTCGCCCAGCGGCAGAACAAGGATGGCCAGCCGCTGCTGTTTTCCAATGAGATTTCCGAGGAGGGCAGCAACCTGAGTTTCGCCACGGAGTTCGGCAAAGTCGTGGCGCGTCTGGATCTGCTGACCCAGATGCTCGACGAGCGCTACCGGCGCATCGGACTGAATTACGCCCAGAGCCTGCTGTTTTTGAATTTTTTGCCCGTGCAGTGAAATGGCATAACGATAGATCCGATCGATATAGGGCGTTATAAGAAAACTGGTTATGCTGCGGGCCGGATTTTTCCTGTGGTTTGTCTGGACGTCTTAATGGAATTGGCAAATTTCGGCCTGGTGATTGCCGGGCTGGTGGTGGGGTTCATCGTCGGCATGACCGGTGTCGGCGGCGGTTCGTTGATGACGCCGATCCTGCTGTGGTTCGGCATCAATCCGGCCACGGCGGTGGGCACGGATCTGCTGTACGCGGCCATCACCAAATCCAGTGGCGTGCTGGTGCACAGGAAGAACAAGAACATCGACTGGGCCATCACCGGCTGGCTGACCCTGGGCAGTGTTCCGGCGGTGGCGATGACCTTGTGGTTCCTCAGCACCTTGCACACCGCCCCGGACGCGATGAACGCCATCATCAAGCAAGCGCTGGGCTTCGTGCTGTTCGCCACGGCGCTGGCGATTCTGTTCAAGAAGCGCCTGCTGGAATTCGCCCATAAACGCGCCGGCGGCAACTACAACCCCAGCGGTGCGCGCCTGAATGTCATGACCGTGATCACCGGTCTGATCCTCGGCACCATGGTCGCCCTGACCTCCATCGGCGCCGGCGCCCTCGGCACCGTCGCACTGTTCATCCTCTATCCGCTGCTGCCGACCCGCCGCCTGGTCGGCACCGAAATCGCCCACGCCGTACCGCTGACCCTGGTCGCCGGCCTCGGCCACGCGAGCATGGGCAACATGGATTGGGGCGTGCTGGGCTTTCTGTTGGTCGGCTCGCTGCCGGGCATCTGGCTCGGCAGCCACCTGACCGGCCGCGTCTCCGATGAACTGCTGCGCCCGTGCCTGGCGACGATGCTGGTGTTGATCGGTTACAAGCTGGCGTTCTGATCAAGCGCCCGTTTCATCACCGTCACCGGCAATCCGTCGTACTCCGTTTCTTCCAGCACCTCCCAACCCAGCCGCGCATACAGCGACTGCGCGGCATCGGTGTACAGGTACAACTGCGGCACGCCCAGTGCGGCAGCTTCCTCGACGATGCGGTTGACCAGTTGCGAGGCGATGCCGCGACCACGCTGTTCGGCCTTCACGTAGACCCCGGCCAGCCACGGCGTCAATTGCGGACGGGCATCCATATCGCTGTCGATCAGCAGCGCACCGCCGAGCAGTTTTCCGTCTTCGATCGCCACCACCACGCTGGGAATCGCACCTTTGCCGCAGGCGGCGCGCATACGTTCGGTGCGGCTGGCGAGGGTGTCTTCGGGTTTGTATTGGCCCCATTCCTTGAAGTTGAGTTCAGCCAGTTCCTCGATCAGTTGCGGGTGATGGCAGAGGTAGTCGATGTGCATGCGCGTTGAACTCCATTTCACAGGTTGAACAGCCACCCTAATGCGGTCATAAAAGGTAATCAAATGCGCGACATGATCGCGCCCGACCGGTTGCGCAAAATCGGTGCTGACCTAAGCTTTGGGCAAGGCGAAACACTTTTGCCGGGCAGCCCCCGGAACAATCGCCGCGATGCGCAATCATTAGAGCGTGGATATCAAAAGGAGATGCGCATGCTCATCAGGTCACTGACCCTGACACTCTTGCTGGCGATTGCCGGCCCCCTGTTCGCCGCCGACGGCGATTCCCCTCTGGACGTCGACAAGGGCATCAACCGCCCGGTGATCGTGATCGCTTCCAGTACGGTCGATTCTTATTGGGTCAGCCTGAAAAAAGCGCTGGACGACCCGGCCAACAAACAAGGCATCGCCGACCGCAAGATCAAGGTTTACACCATCCTGAGCATGAGCGGTCAGGTCGATGGCAAAAGCCTCGAGCAGCAGCAAACCATGGCGCTGCTGCGCTCGCTGAAGCTGGGCGCCGGGGCGTATCCGAAAGTCTTCCTGGTGGGCAAGGATGGCGAGACCAAACTGACGGCTTCGGGGGATGAAGCGGCGGCGGTCGATCTGAAGAAAATCTTCGACACGATTGATGCGTTGCCTGCCGCCGAGAAAGAAACCACTTCCACCGTGGTCACGGCCCCGGCTGCTGCAGAACCGGCACCGGCCAAGGGTGCGAAAGGGACTAAGCCGGTAAAGCCGACGAAACCGGCCAAGCCGCCGGAAATGCCGGATGATTGATGTTCTGATTCAGGGGTGATCAGAAAAGAAAAACGGGCGACCTTCTCAGGTCGCCCGTTTTTTATGGCGTGGTTACCGGGTCAATTCACCCAGAATCTTGTGCGCAATCTTCACCCGCTCTCCATTCGGGTAATTGCGGTTCGCCAGAATCACGATCCCGACTTTCTTCGACGGCACGAATGCGACGTAGGCGCCGTAACCCCCGGTGGAACCGGTCTTGTTCAGCAGCACGTTCGCCGGTTCAGGCTGTGGCGGATTCAGCCATTTGACCTTGTGCGCATCCATGGCCATTGGCGTCGAGTTGCCGTCCAGCAGGCGGTCGAGGCTGATCGGGTAGGCGTAGCGTTCCCAGCCCAGGCCCTGGGTCATGTCGCCGACGGTGTAGTATCCGGTGTGGGTGAGGGCGATGGCTTTTTGCAGAGGCGTTTCGAGTTTGGCGGTGTCGAGGTTGGCCTGGACGTATTGCAGCAGGTCGGCGGCGCTGGTTTTCACGCCGTAGGCTTCGGAATCGAGGGCGCCGGGGCTGACTCGAATCGGTTTGTTGTTCTTGTCATAGCCTTGGGCGTAGAGCTTTTGTTCAGACGCGGGCACCGACAGGAAGGTGTGCTTGAGCCCGAGTTTCGGCAGCAGGGTTTCGGTCATGACCTGATTGAACGGCTGACCGAGGCTTTTTGCGGCCAGGTAGCCGAACAGGCCGATGCTCGGGTTGGAATACAAGCGATGGCTGCCGGCCGGATACGTCGGTTTCCACTGTTGGTAATAGCCGAGCATCTTGTCGGCAGAATCCGCAGCATCCGGGAATTGCAGCGGCAGCCCCCCGGCGCTGTACGTGCCCAGTTGCAGCAGGCTGATGTGGTCGAAGGCGCTGCCTTTCAGTTCGGGCCAGTGCTGGCTGGCCTTGTCGGAGAGTTGCAGTTTGCCGCTGGCCTGGGCGTAGGCGGCGAGGATCGCGGTGAAGGTTTTGCTTACCGAGCCGATTTCGAACAGGGTGTTTTCACTCACTGCCTGCCCGGTGCTTTTGTCGGCGACACCGTAGTTAAAGTAATGCGCCTTGCCATTGACGGTCACGGCTACGGCCAGTCCCGCGATGTCCTGTTGCTGCATGACCGGGGTCACGGTGGCCTTGACCAGCGCCTGTAACTGATCGTCGGTTTGTGGGGCTGCCAGACAGGTGGCGGCGCTGAAGAAAAGTCCGAAAGCGCTGTAGGACTTGAGTTTTCTCAGGTTGGTCGAAGACATGTTTGAACCACTCTCCATGAGTGTTGATGGTGTTATCCCGCTACACTGCGAGCGTTTTTTCATTGGGCTGCTGATCGGCGCCGCCAAATCTAGGCAGTCCGCTGTCTTTCGACAAACGATGAAAATTCGGACGAGCCATTAGAAAAATTTGGGACTTGGCATGATTCGACCTCAATTGCCCTTGAATGCGTTACGTGCCTTCGAAGCCTCTGCGCGTCATTTGAGCTTTACTCGCGCCGCCGTGGAGTTGTGCGTGACCCAGGCGGCCGTCAGCCATCAGGTCAAAAGTCTGGAAGCGCAACTCGGCGTGATCCTGTTCAAACGCCTGCCCCGTGGGTTGATGCTGACCGGCGAAGGCGAAACCCTGCTGCCGGTGCTGACCACGTCATTCGATCATATCGCGCAGATGCTCGAGCGTCTGGCGGGCGGGCAATATCGGGAAATGCTCACGGTCGGCGCGGTGGGCACTTTCGCGGTGGGCTGGTTGTTGCCGAGGCTGGCGGATTTTCAGGCGAAACATCCGCTCATAGATTTGCGGCTGTCGACCAACAACAATCGGGTGGACGTGGCCGCCGAAGGGCTGGATTACGCGATCCGGTTTGGCGCCGGGGCGTGGCACGGTATCGAGGCGACCCGTTTGCTGGAGGCGCCGTTGTCGGTGCTTTGCGTGCCGGAAATCGCCCGGCAACTGCACACGCCGGGGGATCTTTTGCAGCAGCGTTTGCTGCGTTCCTATCGCACCGATGAGTGGCCGGAGTGGTTTCATGCGGCCGGTCTTGCGACCCATGCCGCGCCGCCCCAGAGCATCGTGTTCGACTCGTCGCTGGCGATGATGGAGGCGGCGTTGCAGGGCGGCGGGGTGGCACTGGCGCCGCCGTTGATGTTTGCCCGGCAACTGGCGGCGGATCTGATCCGCCAACCCTTTGCCATTGAAATCACCACCGGCAGCTATTGGCTGACGCGCTTGCAGTCACGGCCGGAGACGTCGGCGATGGCGGCGTTCAGGCACTGGTTGCTGGAGGTTGCGCAGGCCTAGCGCACCAGACATGGCTTCTTGTTATCGAACGTCCAGCCCGGAATCAGAAACTGCATCGCCACACTGTCATCCCGCGCGCCGAGCCCCATGCCTTTATAGAGTTCGTGGGCCTTGGCCACCTGATCCATGTCCAGTTCCACGCCCAGCCCCGGCTTCTTCGGCATCTGCACACAACCGTTGACGATTTGCAGCGGTGCCTTGGTCAGGCGCTGGCCGTCCTGCCAGATCCAGTGGGTGTCGATGGCGGTGATGTCGCCCGGCGCGGCGGCCGCGACGTGGGTGAACATCGCCAGGGAAATGTCGAAGTGGTTGTTGGAGTGCGAGCCCCAGGTCAGGCCCCATTCGTGGCACATCTGCGCCACGCGCACCGAACCCTGCATGGTCCAGAAATGCGGGTCGGCGAGCGGGATGTCCACCGACTGCAACTGGATTGCGTGACCCATTTCGCGCCAGTCGGTGGCGATCATGTTGGTGGCGGTTTTCAGCCCGGTGGCGCGACGGAACTCGGCCATCACTTCACGTCCCGAATAACCGTTTTCTGCACCGCACGGGTCTTCGGCGTAAGCGAGTACATGATGCTGATCGCGGCACAGACGGATCGCTTCTTTCAGTGACCACGCGCCGTTCGGATCAAGGGTGATGCGGGCGTCGGGGAAGCGTTCGGCCAGTGCGGTCACTGCTTCGATTTCCGCATCGCCGCTAAGTACGCCGCCCTTGAGCTTGAAGTCCTTGAACCCATAACGCGCGTGCGCAGCCTCGGCCAGACGGACCACGGCGTCGGCGGTCATGGCTTTCTCGTGACGCACGCGGAACCAGTCGTTGTCGGCATCCGGTTCGCTGCGGTATGCGAGGTCGGTCTCCCGGCGATCGCCCACGTAGAACAGATAACCGAGCATCTTCACTTCATCGCGTTGCTGACCTTCGCCGAGCAATGCGGCCACCGGCACGTCGAGGTGCTGGCCGAGCAGGTCGAGCAGGGCGGCTTCCAGGCCGGTGACCGCGTGAATGGTGATGCGCAGGTCGAAGGTTTGCAGGCCACGGCCTCCGGCGTCGCGGTCGGCGAAAGTCTGGCGTACCTGGTTGAGGATCTTCTGGTAGGTGCCGATCGGGCTGCCGACCACTAGGCTGCGGGCGTCTTCTAGGGTCTGACGGATACGTTCGCCGCCGGGCACTTCACCGACCCCGGTGTGGCCGGCGTTGTCCTTGAGGATGACGATGTTGCGGGTGAAAAACGGCCCGTGGGCGCCGCTCAGGTTGAGCAGCATGCCGTCGTGGCCGGCGACCGGGATGACTTGCATCTCGGTGATGATCGGGGCTTTGGCGATGTCGTGTGCGGTCATTTGGGATTGTCCTTTCAAGCGTGTTTCGGCGCGGCATCGGCCACGGCGACGTCAGGGGCGGATTTGGGTGTCATGCGGGCGGCGAACACGATGATCGCGGCAATGATCGAGGTCGCGGCCAGGCCATAGAGGCCGCCCTGGATCGAACCGGTGTGTTGTTCCAGCAAGCCGAATGTGGTCGGAGCGACGAAACCGCCGAGGTTGCCCACCGAGTTGATCAACGCGATGACGGCAGCGGCGATCCGCGCATCGAGATAGGCCTGCGGGATCGGCCAGAACAGCGAGGACGCGGATTTGAAACCCAGCGCAGCAAAGCAGATTGCGACAAAAGCGAAGATCGGCCCGCCGGTGGTGGACATGAACATCCCCGCAGCGGCGATCAGCAATGCAGTGGCGACCCACGCCTGCTGGTGTTTCCACTTCGCCGAGAACGAGGCGAACGCGTACATGCCGATGATCGACAGCAACCACGGAATCGAGTTGAACAGGCCGACCTGGAAGTCACTCATTTCGCCCATCTTCTTGATGATGCTCGGCAGCCAGAACGTCGCGGCGTAGATCGTCAATTGAATGAAGAAGTAGATCAGGCAGAACAGGATGATCTGGCGATCCTTGAGCAGTTTGCCCAGCGACGGCCGGATCGGGGTCGCAGCTTCGCGGGCCTTCTGCTCATCGTCGATGGCTTTGACCAGTGCATCCTGCTCGGCGCGGGTCAGCCATTTCGCATCGTGAGGTTTGGCGTCGAGCCAGAACCAGACGAATACGCACAGGCCGACCGAGAACATCCCTTCAATGAAATACATCCACTGCCAGCCGTGCATGCCGAGACCTTCGATCTGCAGCAACAGACCAGACAACGGGCCGGAAATCAGCGAGGCCACGGCCGAACCGCTCAAGAAAATCGCAATCGCCTTGCCGCGTTCGGCCCCCGGCAACCAGCGGGTGAAGTAGTAGATCACCCCGGGAAAGAACCCGGCCTCGGCCACGCCGAGCAGAAAACGCAGGATGTAGAAGTGGGTTTCGTTCTGGATGAACGCCATGCCGGCGGCGACCAGGCCCCAGGTGAGCATGATGCGGGTCAGCCAGATTCGCGCGCCGACCTTTTGCAGCAACATGTTGGAAGGGACTTCGAACAGCGCGTAACCGATGAAGAACAGACCGGCACCGAAACCGTAGGCCGCGGCACCGATGCCGAGGTCGTGTTCCATGTGGGTACGGACGAAACCGATGTTCACCCGGTCAATGTAATTGACGATGAACATGATGACGAACAGCGGCAGGACGTGGCGTTTGACTTTGGCAATGGCGGAGGACAGCACCGAATCGGCGCCCTCGTTCATCCCGGCGATGGATGATTTCACTTGGTTTTCTCCCACTCGTTATTTTTATGCGGGGTGTGTCTGGTGTTGCGTTGTTGATAGACATCATACAACTAGATTTTTTTGTCCTACAAGCGGGAGTGCTCAATCAAATTTGTCTACGGGGAGCGGTTTTTATGCTTTTTCAGATTTTAAATCCCGTTTTTGTTGGGTTTTATAGAGGTTCTATCAGGTGTGATGTAGAGTTTTACGCCAGTGATCGTGGAGTAATTGCCCGGCGAAATGGAAGAATGTCTGTCTAAAATTGAGTGTTGTCATACAAGCTGAATCCCGGAATTCATAGGAGCTCATACAAGTCATTGCCGCCAGTGCTACGATCGGTCTGCCCCGATCACCGGAACCGACCATGCAAGACGACATCGACGCCCCCGCCCGCAAACGCGCGCACAACCTGGCCCATGACCTGGTGGAAAAACTGACCCAGAGCATCCTGCTCGGTCAGATGCTGCCCGGTGACAAGTTGCCGTCGGAAAACTCGATCGTTCAGGAACACGGCGTCAGCCGCACCGTCGTGCGCGAGGCGATTTCCAAATTGCAGGCGTCGGGGCTGGTGGAGACGCGGCACGGCATCGGCACGTTCGTGATCGAACGCGCACAGGAGCAGGGGTTGCGACTGAATGTCGACACCGCGCTGGGGGTGCGCAGCATTCTCGAATTGCGCATGGGGCTGGAGACGCAAGCGGCGGCGCTGGCCGCGCAGCGCCGCACCGAACAGCAGCTGGAGCAGATGCGTCAGGCACTCGATGACTATCAGCGTCTATTGGCCAACAACGACAGCTGCGTTGAAGCCGACCGGCGCTTCCACCTGTTGATTGCCGAAGCCACCGGCAATGTCTGCTTCACCGAAATTATGCAGCACTTGGGCAGCGCAATGATTCCGCGCACTCGGGTCAACGCGGCCGAGCGCGGGGCGGTGGATTTGAGCAAGCTCGGGCAACTGGCGAACCTGGAACATGAGGCGATTTTCAACGCAATCAAACGCCAGGATTCGGAAGCGGCGCGTGCGGCGATGTGGCTGCACCTGAGCAATAGTCGCGACCGGTTTTCGGCTCAGGGGTAAACCAAAGGAATAACGCGGAGCTTTCTCAGTCCTTATCCACATCGCGCATCAATAACCCGAACCGCAGATCCACCGCATCCGGAATCGGCAGATACACCGTGTGCCCGTCCCCCGGCGCCACGTCGATGGCTTCGCCTTTAAGGTTCTGCAGTTCATGCAGATCAAAATGGAAATTGCCCTTGGGCGTCATCAGTTCCAGATGATCGCCCACGGCAAAGCGGTTCTTCACCTTGACCTCGGCCAGACGATCCCGCCGCTCGCCGGTCAGTTCGCCCACAAACTGCTGACGCTCCGACACTGAGCTGCCGTTCTGATAGTTCTGGTATTCGTCGTGCACATGGCGGCGCAGGAAGCCTTCGGTGTAACCGCGCTGAGCGAGGGATTCCAGATCGGTCATCAGGCTGCGGTCGAATTCGCGGCCGGCCGCCGCATCGTCGATGGCCCGGCGATAGACCTGGGTGGTACGCGCGCAATAGAAGTGCGATTTGGTCCGGCCTTCGATCTTCAGTGAGTGCACGCCCATGCGGGTCAGGCGTTCGACGTGCTGCACGGCGCGCAGGTCCTTGGCGTTCATGATGTAGGTGCCGTGTTCGTCTTCGAAGGCCGGCATCAGCTCGCCGGGACGGTTGGCTTCCTGCAACAGGAAGACCTGATCGGTGGGGGCGCCGAGGCCGAGGGTCGGTTGCGGTTCGAAGGTCTGCACGATTTCGCCGAGATGGTTTTCGCTGGCTTCCTGCGCCGAGTATTTCCAGCGGCAGGCATTGGTGCAGGTGCCCTGATTGGCGTCGCGCTTGTTCATGTAACCCGAGAGCAGGCAGCGGCCGGAGTAGGCCATGCACAGCGCGCCGTGGACGAACACTTCCAGTTCCATGCCCGGCACTTGCTCGCGGATTTCGCCGATTTCTTCCAGCGACAATTCACGGGACAGGATGATCCGGCTCAAGCCCAGTTGTTGCCAGAATTCGACGCTCGCCCAGTTCACCGTGTTGGCCTGCACCGACAGGTGGATCGGCATCTGCGGGAAGTGCCGGCGCACCAGCATGATCAGGCCCGGGTCGGACATGATCAGCGCGTCCGGCGCCATCTCGATCACCGGCGCCAGGTCCTTGAGGAAGGTTTTCAGCTTGGCGTTGTGCGGCGCGATGTTGACCACCACGTAGAAGCGCTTGCCCTGGGCCTGGGCTTCACGAATGCCGAGCGCCAGGTTGGCGTGATCGAACTCGTTGTTGCGCACCCGCAGGCTGTAGCGCGGCTGGCCGGCATACACCGCATCGGCCCCGTAGGCGAAGGCGTAGCGCATGTTTTTCAGGGTGCCGGCGGGGGCGAGCAGTTCGGGGGTGAAGGAGGTCGTCATGGCGGCGTCGGTCGCAAAAGCGCGGCAGGGTAGAGCAGTTGCGCCGAGGGTTTATTGATCTGGATCTATGCTCCATGAAGAAACAGGGCACTCGCGCTGACGCTGGCTGACTAAACGGGACGGGCGCGGGTGGCGCCTGACTGACCTGGACCGGACATGAACCAAAAGAGTCTGCAATTCAAATCCCTCACCGTGCTGTTGTTTCTGGTGACGGTCGCCTTTATCTGGATCCTGCTGCCGTTCTACGGCGCGGTTTTCTGGGCGGTGATCCTCGGCATCCTGTTCGCACCGATGCAGCGCCAGTTGCAACTGAAATTCGGCTGGCAACGCAATCTCACATCCCTTTGTACCTTGAGCATCTGCCTGGTGATCGCGATCTTGCCGGTGATCGTCCTCAGTGTGCTGCTGGTGCAGGAAGGGGCGACGCTCTACGACAATATCGAAAGCGGCAAGCTCGATATCGGCGCCTATCTGGCGCAGTTCAAGCACAGCCTGCCGCCTTACTTTCAGCACCTGCTCGACCGCTTCGGCATGGGCGAGCTCAATGCCTTGCGCGAGAAGATCGTCAAGGCCGCCATGCAGGGCAGTCAGGTGCTGGCAAGCCAGGCGTTCAGTTTCGGCCAGGGCACGTTCGAATTCGTGGTGAGTTTTTTCATCATGTTGTACCTGTTGTTTTTCTTCCTGCGCGACGGCGCCGAACTGGCGCGCAAGGTGCGCACAGCGATACCGCTGGAGGAGCATCACAAGCGTCGCTTGCAGTTGAAATTCAATCGCGTGGTACGCGCCACGGTGAAGGGCAATCTGCTGGTGGCGATCACTCAAGGTGCGCTGGGCGGGGCGATTTTCTGGTTTCTCGACATTCCCAGCGCGTTGCTCTGGGCGGTTCTGATGGCGTTTCTGTCGTTGCTACCGGCGGTGGGCGCCGGGATTGTCTGGGTGCCGGTCGCCATTTACTTCCTGCTCAGCGGGATGATCTGGCAGGGCGTGGTGCTGGGATTGTTCGGGGTATTCGTCATCGGTCTGGTGGACAACCTGCTGCGCCCGATCCTGGTGGGCAAAGACACCCGGATGCCGGACTACATGATCCTGATCTCGACCCTGGGCGGGCTGGCGGTGTTCGGCCTCAACGGTTTCGTGATCGGGCCGCTGATCGCGGCGCTGTTCATGTCGAGTTGGGCGCTGTTCATCGAAAGCAAGCCGAAAGTGCAGCTGCCTTAAGCCTTGAACGGGCCGTTGAGCAGTTGCTGCGACAGCGCCTGCGCCGCTGGCAGGGATGTGAGCGGGCCGCTGACCGGCTCGCCGTCGCGCACCAGATACCAGCAGGCGAGCAGGCCCAGTTCTCTGAGCGAGGCGGGTACGGCGCTGCCGATAACGGACATGATTTGAACCTGAGCCATGAAAAGTACCTCCATCAATCGATGGGGCTACCTTAGGCAATTGGCCGTTTCAGGGACAATCAACGCTTTCGATAGTGGTCATTGACGCCAGTGAGGACTGGCTCAATCCACCACTTGATCGAGCATGTGCACGATTTCGTGTTCGTTGAGAAAACCCTTGCGCACCAGGTTTTCCGCCAGCAGCGAGAGAAATTTCGCGGTGCGGTGGCCTTCCAGGTGCTTGAGTTCGGTCAGGGCGTTGTAGACCTTGCTCGAGGTGCATAAGCCGACGATGCGGTGCGGATTCTGTGTTGGCATTCAAGTCGTCCTTGTTGTTATCAACCTGTTGTATGCGGACGGATTCAGAGTGCGGTTCCGTCATGACAAATAGATGACCGTTTGTGTTTTGCCCCCGACGGTCGAGTCCATCATGCCGACTTTAACGGTTCAAACTGTCCCCACAGCGACCTTGGCGAGATTTTTTCAGACCTTGGCCGACGGACGGTTGGCTTTTCCGCCGGCAGTAATATGCGCGCAAGAAAAAGCCCCGCTATCAAGCGGGGCTTCGTGTACCGGTTACCAGCGCGGGCCACCGTAGTAGTGTGGCCGACCGTAATAACCGCGCGGCGGGCCGTAATACACCGGGGCCGGTTGGACGTAGACCGGTTGCTGCACATAGACCGGGGCCGGCTGATAGTAGACCGGTGGCGGCGGTTGCTGCACATAGACCGGAGCCGGTTGAGCGTAAACAGGCTGTTGGACGTACACCGGCCGATCCTGGTTGATGAGCGCCGAGCCGATGATGGCCGAGCCGACGATCGCACCAAATACCGCCGGGCCCTGCCAGCCACCGCCGTGGGCTTCTGCCTGACCCGTGATCGCGAATGCACCAATCAACAAGGCCACGATGGGGAGTTTACGAATCATGATAATTCCTCGGTTCTTCGACCCGGCGTCCGGACCTGCAACAGGCCCGGAATGGCGCGGGGATACTTCTAAGACAGCAACATTTTGAAAAACAGCACGGCCGCTGGGTAAATTTTGTGTAAGGTCTGTACCGGTTTGTTTACCGGACTTCTGCCATCGGCTGTGATGCCCGGAACAGACCGCCTTATGATCGTTCAGAACCCGATGGCCTGGCTAATCCCGTCCATCCGAAAGTGCATTCGAAGGAGCCTCCCATGCAGATGAACCCCAACAAAGACACCCAATTGTGCATGTCCCTGTCTGGGCGTCCCGGGAATTTCGGTCTGCGTTTTCATAACCATTTGTATGAACAACTGGGCCTGAATTTCTACTACAAGGCATTCAGCAGCCAGGACCTGCCCGGTGCGGTCGGCGGGATCCGCGCACTGGGGATTCGCGGTTGCGGCGTGTCGATGCCGTTCAAGGAAGCCAGCATTGCGCTGGTCGATGAGCTGGATGCGTCGGCGGCAGCGATTCAGTCGATCAACACCATCGTCAACACCAACGGCCATCTCAAGGCCTACAACACCGATTACATTGCCATCGCCCAGTTGCTGGAAACCCACGCGGTGCCCAAGGACACGACTTTCGCCCTGCGCGGCAGCGGCGGTATGGCCAAGGCGGTGGCGAGTGCCTTGCGCGATGGCGGTTACAAAAACGGTTTGATCGTCGCCCGCAACGAGCGCGCCGGCCGTGCGCTGGCGGATTCTTTGGGTTATCGCTGGCAGGCAGAACTGGGTGACGAGCGCCCGCGGATGCTGATCAACGTCACGCCGGTGGGGATGGACGGTGGCCCGGAAGCAGGGCAGCTTTCCTTTGACGTGGATGTGATCAAGTCTGCCGACACCGTGTTCGATGTGGTGGCGATCCCCTCGGAAACCCCGCTGATCGTGCGCGGTCGTGCCGAAGGCAAAAAAGTGATCACCGGGCTGGAAGTGATCGCGATCCAGGCGCTGGAGCAGTTCGTGCTGTACACCGGCGTGCGGCCGACGGTCGAGCAGTTCGATGCGGCGGTGGCGTTCGCCCGCAGTTGATAGCGCCTGAACAACGGTGAATCCGCCCGGATTTGCCGTTGCCTATACTGCCGGATCAGCAAGCACAGACTTGCCCTTCACAAAAGCCGAGGTTTGCATGCATCCGCCCATTCTCAACCTGAATGACGTCGAACTCGAACCGCTTCCAGAATCATTGGCTCCCGAGGGTGAAACCGCCGGGCGATATCAGCAACGGTTCGCCCGGGTCGGCCAGCAATTGGGCGCGCAGAAGCTCGGTTATCGGCTGTATGCGCTGCCACCGGGCATGCGTGGCAGTCCGTTTCACAGTCATCGGGTGAATGAGGAAATGTTTTACGTGGTGGCCGGGGAAGGGGAAGTGCGCCTGGGTGCCGAACGTTTCCCGATCCGCGCCGGCGACGTGATCGCCTGCCCGCCGGGCGGCCCTGAAGCGGCGCATCAAATCATCAACACCAGTGCTGCGGAACTGCGCTATCTGGCCGTCAGCACCCAGCAGCAACCGGAAATCTGCGAGTACCCGGACTCGAACAAATACGCGGTGATGGACAACTTCAATGTCGATGCCGAAGGCAATGCCTCGGGATTCGTCGCGGTGGCGCGGCAGTCGGACGGGGTGGATTACTGGGACGGCGAATAACGCCGCCCCGACGCGCTTATTCTTCGAGGCGGGCCAGACGCTCTTCCAGCGCCGCAATCCGCGCTTCCAGCTCTTCGATGCGCTCCACTGACACGCCGCTGGCCGTGCCGCGATCACTCGGGTTCTGCCGCGCCGCGATAATCGCCTCGATGTCCGCCGGATCGCCCAGTGCATGGGTGTAACGATCTTCGCGCTGGCCGGCCTGACGCGGAATCAACACCGCCAGCTCCCGTGCGATCAGACGTTCCAACTGATGCACCACTTGTTCGGCGTCTTCGAATTCATGCATGCGACCGCTGCGGGTCAGCAGTTCGTTGACGGTCTGCGGGCCGCGCAAGAACATCAACCCGGTCAGAATCAATTGCGCCGGCACCAGTTCCAGCGCCTTGTCGACCTTGTGCTCCCAGCGGTCGGCGCGACTGCCCATCACCAGTTTGGCGAAACCACGGCTTTCGAGGGCGCGCAGGCTCTGGCCGACCTGGCCCTGGGTCAGGGTCATCACCGGTTCGCGGCTGGTTTTCTGGTTGCAGGCCAATACCAGCGCATTGAGGGTCAACGGATAGGTTTCCGGGCTGGTGGCCTGTTTCTCGATCAGCGAACCCAGAATGCGGATTTCCGTGGCGTTGAGCCGGGGTTCGTTGGTGGCGGTTTCAAGTTCTGTGGTCATCGCGCGTTCCCTCTGCAGTCGAAGGCGCCTAGCCTAATCCTTGCTGGATAAAAGACAAGCCGCGCCGCCATGCGAGCATGGCTATAATCGCCCCCACGATTCACCCAGCCACCACGTGAGACTGCCATGACCATTTCCCTGTACGCCGCATCCGTCCCGGTTTTCCAACAAATGCTCAACGCCGTGAGCGATGTGCTGAAAAAGGCTGAAGCCCACGCCACCGAGAAAAACATCGACCCGAACGCCTTCCTGCAAGCGCGTCTGTACCCGGACATGTTTCCGCTGGTGCGTCAAGTGCAGATCGCCGTGGACTTCGCCAAGGGCGTGTCCTCGCGTCTGGCCGAAATCGAAATCCCGAAATATGACGACACCGAAACCACCTTCGTCGAGCTGCAAGCGCTGATCGCCAAGGTTCTGGCCTTCATCGGCGAGATCAAGCCAGAGCAGATCAATGGCAAGGAAGGCATCGAGATCGTGACTCGCCCGGGCACCCCGAAAGAGAAGCGCTTCAGCGGCCAGGCTTACCTGTTGAGCTACGGCTTGCCGCAGTTCTTCTTCCACGTCACCACCACCTACGCCCTGCTGCGTCACAACGGTGTGGAAGTGGGCAAGCGCGATTACATGGGCGCGTTCTAAAACGTTCTGTAACAAAAAGCCCGCCAAGGTTTGCGCCTTGGCGGGCTTTTTGTTGCGCCGGGTTTTTACGCCGGACGCTGGGCTTTCTGCTCTTCGCCCAGGCACGCGGCGGCGGTGAACAGCACGTCGGTGGAGGAGTTCAGCGCCGTCTCGGCCGAATCCTGCAGCACGCCGATGATGAAGCCGACTGCCACCACCTGCATGGCGATTTCGCTCGGGATGCCAAACAGGCTGCAGGCCAGCGGAATCAGCAGCAGCGAGCCACCGGCCACGCCCGAGGCGCCGCAGGCACAGATCGCGGCGACGACGCTGAGCAGGATTGCGGTCGGGATGTCCACCGCAATGCCCAGGGTGTGCACGGCGGCGAGGGTCAGCACGGTGATGGTGATTGCCGCACCCGCCATGTTGATGGTGGCGCCGAGCGGGATCGATACCGAGTAGGTGTCTTCATGCAGGCCCAGACGCTTGCTCAATTCCAGGTTGACCGGAATGTTCGCCGCCGAGCTGCGGGTGAAGAACGCGGTGATGCCGCTTTCGCGCAGGCACTGAAGTGTCAGTGGATAAGGGTTGCGACGCAGCTTCCAGAACACGATCAGCGGGTTCATCACCAGCGCCACGAACAGCATGCAGCCGAGCAGCACTGCCAGCAGATGCGCATAACCGATCAATGCACCAAATCCGGAGGTGGCCAGGGTCGATGCCACCAGGCCGAAAATACCCAGCGGCGCAAAACGGATCACGACCCGGACAATCACTGTCACGCCGTTGGACAGATCACCCAGCACTTCGCGGGTAGTGTCGCCCGCGTGCCGGATCGCCACGCCCATGCCGATGGCCCAGGCCAGAATGCCGATGAAGTTGGCGTTCATCAGTGCGCTCACCGGGTTGTCGACCACGCTCAGCAACAGGCTTTGCAGCACTTCACTGATGCCGCCCGGCGCGCTCACCGCGATGTTGTCGGTGGACAGCACCAGATGCGACGGGAACATCATGCTGGCGATCACCGCGACCACGGCGGCGGCGAAGGTGCCCAGCAGATACAGGAACAGGATCGGCCGGATGTGGGTTTCCTGACCGTGCTTGTGGTTGGCGATCGAGGCCATGACCAGCACGAACACCAGGATCGGCGCCACGGCTTTCAGGGCCGAGACGAACACCTTGCCGATGAAGGCCGTGCCTTTGGCCGCTTCCGGCGCGAACAGCGCGAGGGCGATGCCGGCAATCAGGCCGATAAGGATCTGGGTGACCAGGCTGAGGCTTTTGAGGCGTTGCAATAGAGAAGGGGATGAAGCGGTCATGAACGGCATCTCTGTTTTTTTATAGGGTGCAAGGTTGCGCAATCCGGGCGTTGAATCGGGGGCAGGCCACAGACACGAACCGAAAGGACTGACGCGCCAACCACGCCGTTAAACGGGTGGCTGAACAGGGTGTACGTTTTGCAGGGCGCGGACTTTATCACAGGGTCATCCGATTCCTTCAGGCCTGTGACGATCTGCCACCGGATCCATCTACAAGTTAGACAGGTTTGTGCAAGTCACTCGGGAAACACTCTGTTAAGATTGCGCATCCTTATTTTCAAGTTCTGCCAGCGGGCCCTCGGGTCAACGCTGGTGTCGTCGTTTTGCTGGAGTTCCTCATGCTGTTGCCCATCCTTCTGTTGTCCGCCGCCGGGTTCACGGTGCTGACCACGGAGTTCGTCATCGTCGGCCTGCTGCCGGCGATTGCTCGCGACCTGGCCGTCACCATCCCGCAGGCCGGGCTGCTGGTGACTCTGTTCGCTTTCACCGTGGCGATGTTCGGTCCATTCTTGACCGCCTATTTCGCCCGCTTCGAGCGCCGCAAGCTGTTCATCACCATCCTGATCATGTTCGGTCTGGCCAATACCGTGGCCGCGTTGGCGCCGAACATCTGGGTCATGGCCATCGCCCGGCTGATCCCGGCGCTGGGGTTGCCGGTGTTCTGGGCGCTGGCCAGCGAAACGGCGGTGGATATCGTCGGCCCGGACTACGCCGGTCGCGCGATCGCCAAGATCGGCTTCGGCATTGTCTGCGCCACCGTGTTCGGAATTCCGGTTGGTACGCTGATTTCCGATGCGTTCGGCTGGCGCAGCGCGTTCGCCATTCTGGCGGTGATCGCGTTCGCCAAGGCGCTGCTGCTGTTTGTCTACCTGCCGAAAACCAGCCTGCACCAGCATCAGGTCAGTTTCGCTTCGCAGTTCAAGATTCTGCGCAGCCCGCTGATGCTGGGTCATGTGCTGCTGTCGATCCTGGTGTTCAGCGGCATGTTCACCGCCTACACCTATCTGGCGGACATCCTTGAACGTCTGGCCGGCTTCAATGGCACCGTGGTCGGCTGGTGTCTGATGGGCTTTGGCGCGGTCGGTCTGATCGGCAACTCGCTGGGTGGTCGCGCGGTGGATCGTCATCCGCTGATGGCGTCGGTGATGTTCTGCGCGTTCATGATCCCCGGGATGGTGGCGCTGGTGCCGAACATCAATTCGTCGCTGGGTCTGGCGGCGGCGATGGGCATCTGGGGCGTGACGCAGGCGGCGCTGTTTCTGGTCAGTCACGTGCGCTTGATGAAAGCCGCACCTGAGGCGCCGGCCTTCGCCGCGTCGCTGAACATCGCCGGGGCCAACCTCGGGATTGGTCTGGGCGCGATCATTGGCGGTCGAGTGATCGACAGCGCCGGTCTGGGCTTTGTGGGCTTCGCCGCCGCCGGGTTCATTCTGCTGTCGATTTTCCTCGCCATGGTGCTGATGGTGCTCAAGCCGCGCGACGCCTGTGCGCCGGCTTAAAAGGCTGTAAACAGCTCGCGTCGGGCACCTTCGGTAATCGCTTTGATACCGGGGTGCTTGACCTTGCGCTCCACCGAGATCGCGTAGAACGACTCGCTCACCGCATCGGTCTGGCCGATCAACTCGACGCCGTACTGGCGCTTCACCTCATCGGCAATCACGCTCGGGCCGATGAAAATCCCGCTGCCGGACTGGCCGAACGCCTGCATCAGGGCGCTGTCATCGAACTCCCCGACAATCCTCGGCTGAATCTGCTGCTCGGCGAACCAGCGCTGTAAGCGACTGCGCACCACGGTTTCCGCGCCGGGGATCAACAGCGGCGCACCGTGGAGGCTGCGCGGGAAATCCTGACCGTATTGCGCGGCCAGTTCTGCGGTGGCAAAGAAACTGATCCCGCATTCCCCGAGTTTCTGGCTGTAGCCCTTGATGTCCAGGTGCGAGGGCATCGGGCTGTCGGAGATCACCAGGTCCAGGCGCTGGATTGCCAGGTCCGCCAGTAACCTCTCGAGTTTGTCTTCGCGGCAGGTGATGCGTAGTGGCTCGCTCAATTCCATGGTCGGCGCGATCAGGCGATAGACGATGGATTTGGGCACCACGTCCGCCACGCCGACCCGGAACAGGATCTGCTGTTCATTGGGCTGGGCGCGCAGCATCAACTCCAGTTCGCCGCCGAGCTGGAACATCTGCTCGGCGTAGGGCAGGGCCTGGCGCCCGGCCTCGGTGAGCTCTAATTGCCGGCCGACTCGTTGAAACAACTCGATACCGTAGGTCTGTTCGAGCAGGGAAATCTGCCCACTGATGGTTTGTGGCGTCAGGTTCAGTTGCTCGCAGGCGCGGACGATGCTGCCGGTCTTGGCCACTACCCAGAAGTAGTGCAGTTGTCGGTAATTGAGCATGGGTTTCGGTCCAACAAATACAGTTCGTATAAATCGAAGTATAGCCGCTAAAAATACGAATTTTCCTGAAGTGTTTGTCTCCCTAGAATGCCCAGCCATCGACGGCCGGTCCGTACGGCGCTGTCTGTTCTATCGAGGGAAGCATCATGAAACTAAAAACTACGGCGTTATTGATCGCGTCTTTACTGGTACTGGCCGGTTGCGATCAGGCCGAAAAGAGCGCCCAGCAACTGATGGGGCAGGCGGCTGAAGCGGCCAAGCAAGCCATCGATGACACGCACAAAGCCGCCGAGCAGGCGCTCAGCGATGCCACCGGCAATCTGATCAGCAAGAAAGAACCGAAAGACGACGAAGAAAAATCCGAATCGTCCTCCCAGGAAATCTAAACCGTCTTACACAGAGTCAGGACTGACCCATGGAATATCTGTTAGAACTCGCTTCCAGCCCGACCGCCTGGATTGCCTTGGCCACATTGGTGGTGATGGAGATCGTACTCGGTATCGATAACCTGATCTTCATCTCGATCCTGACCAACAAGCTGCCCGAGCAGTACCGGCAGAAAGCCCGTCGTCTGGGGATCGGCATGGCGCTGATCATGCGTCTGGCCTTGTTGAGCACCATCGCGTTCATCGTTCAGTTGACCGCGCCGGTCATCGAAATCCTCGGCCAGGCGTTTTCCTGGAAGGACATGATCCTGATTGCCGGTGGCCTGTTCCTGGTGTGGAAAGCGACGACCGAAATCCATCACAGCATGGATCCGGCGCCGGAAGATCCGAAGACCGCCACGTCGACGGTGACCCTGGGCTTCGCTGCCGCCATCGGGCAGATCCTGATGCTGGACATGGTGTTCTCGATCGACAGCATCATTACCGCGGTCGGCATGACCGAACACTTGCCGATCATGGTGATTGCAGTGGTTGTCTCGGTGCTGGTGATGCTGTTTGCAGCTGATCCGCTGGCCAAGTTCATCAATGACAACCCGACGGTGGTGATGCTGGCTCTGGGCTTCCTGATCATGATCGGCATGACGCTGATTGCAGAGGGCTTCGGCGCCCACGTACCGAAAGGTTATGTGTATGCCGCCATGGCATTCTCGGCTGCGATTGAAGTGCTGAACATGATGTCGCGCCGCGCCAAGCAGAAGAAACTGACTGCCGAAGCGTAATCGCTGGAAAACCAAAGGCCGCCTGAACTCGCGAGAGTCCAGGCGGCCTTTTTGTTTTTGTTGGTTGCAGAACGTCAGTGCGCGGTGGCGTGGCGGGCGTCGTGTTTCTCGATCTTCCTGGTCGGTGCAGGTTGAACCGGGTGGTGATGGCGGCGGGAAATCCGCAACACGCCCCACAGCATGGCGGCGGCAACGGCCAGCCAGCCGGCGATCAGCATTACGATGGTCATGGTCAGGCTCATCTGTGCCTCCTCTTTGCCCTGCGTCGGGCGCGCTTTCTTTGGCTCTTGTCTGAATGACAGTCTAGTCGCTGGTGTGTTTCAGGCTATTGACCAAAGGTCGGTGGTGTTCAATCAGTTCGCTCTATGCAGCTCTGGCATCTGCCGCTTTGGGCTATACCGCAACGTTGCGCCGTCCTATGATCCTCGACCAAGCCGGAACACGATGACCGGTAACTGATCAAGAGAGTGATGATGGTGCAGCTATTTTCCCGGATTCGCGCAGCGCTGCTGGTGGCCGGTTGCGTGACAGCATTGGTGGGGTGTGCGGGCAGTGTGGCGCCGGAGGTCAAGCGCCTGCCGGAACGGGTCGAGCTCAGCGGCACCTTCTACCGCGGTGAGGCCTATCAAAGCGGGCCACAGGTGCTGGCCAGTCTGCTGTCGCAGCAGGGCATCGTGATCACGCCGGGGCTGTTGGAAAAACCGCTGCACTTGCCGGGCGCCGAGGACAAGTTGCAACAGAATCTGCAGAGCCTGGCGCGTGAATACGGCATGGTCGTGTATCCGCTGGACAGCAATCTGCCGGCGCTGCTGACTCAGGTGGCGGCCGGGTATCCGGTGATGGTGCGTTTCAGTGAGGGCTCGGCGTTTTGGGCGGAGCCGCGTTACGCGATCCTGTCCGGCTACGATCGCTTGAAGCAGAAGGTGCTGCTGCGCGCCGGGATGAATCGCCGTGAATTGATGAGCTTCAGCTCGTTTGAGTCGGCCCTCGAAAAATCCGGCGGCTGGGCGGTGTTGATCCAGAAACCGACGCAGATTCCAGCGGCGGTCGATCAACAGCGCTGGCTGAAAGCTGCCGATGCACTGGCCCAGGCCGGGCAGGAGCGGGAAGCGGCGCAGGCGAGAAAGGCGCTGGCGGCGCATTGAGGTTCCGTTCGTCGCCTGTCGGGCACCCTGATGGAGGATGCGCTTCTGAACTGTAGCGTCCCGTGTTTTACGGGCCAGTATCAGGAGGCGAACATGGCAATTCCAACTTCACCCAGCGGGCCGCATTCTTCCGAGCATGGCAGCGGCGACGACCTGGGCTTCGATCCGGATTCGCCTGATCTGGACGATCCGCAAGTCGATCCCATTGGCCCGGCGAAGGCGCCGAAGGATGTGCAACCGGGCGATGATCCCAAGCGTCCGGCCAAGCCTTACGATCCCTTGGCTGATCTCAAGCCTTGAAGCGAGGTGCGTATGAGTACCGATTCGAGTTTCGACGACCACAAGCCTGACAGTGTGCCCACTACCCCCGAGCCGGATGTCGATCCGGTGCTGGATCCGGACAGCCCCCTGCGCGATCCGCTCGCGCGTCCAGCAGTGGTCACGCCAGAGCATGCGCGCGACCCAAGCGCCGGTGACGGCATTCCCGATGACGACAAGATGCCGTTGCCCAACGACTGAGTGCATAAACGAAAAAGCCCCGACGAGTCGGGGCTTTTTCATGGGTGGGCGATTTACTTGGAGGCTTCGATTACGCCGCTCTGGCGACTCTTGAGGTTCTTGTCGGCTTTGTATTGCTGAGCCACCGCTGGAACGTTGGCGCTCTTGCCGGTTTCCACCCAGCTGCGGATGCGGCTGGCATCGGCAAAGTGAGTGTATTTGCCGAACGCGTCGAGAATTACCAGGGCGACGGGACGGTTGGCCATGCGGGTCACCAGCACCAGGCAATGACCGGCAGGATTGGTGAAACCGGTCTTGGTGATGCGGATATCCCAGTCGGCCTTGTTGACCAGGTGATCGGTGTTACGGAAACCCAGGGTGTAATTGGGTTTGCGGAACGAGACGGTCTTTTCCTTGGTGGTGGTCAGCTCGATGAGCAGCGGCTGTTTGTGCGCGGCCACCAGCAACTTGCTCAGGTCGCGGGCAGTGGAGACATTGCGCTCCGACAAACCGGTGGGTTCGACAAAGTGCGTGCTGGTCATGCCCAGCGCCTTGGCCTTGGCGTTCATCGCTGCGATGAATGCCGCGTAACCACCCGGATAGTGGTGGGCCAGGCTGGCGGCGGCGCGGTTTTCCGAGGACATCAGGGCAATCAGCAGCATCTCCCGGCGGGGCAGTTCGCTTCGCAGTTTGACGCGGGAAAACACGCCTTTCATTTCCGGGGTGTGACTGATGTCGACGTCAATCCATTCGTCCATGTTCTGATGCGCTTCGACCACTACCAACCCGGTCATCAATTTGCTCACGGAGGCGATGGGCACCACCACGTCCGGGTTGCTGGAATAGATGACTTTGTTGGTCTGCAGATCCATCAGCAGGGCGCTGCCGGACGCAATCTTCAGTTGCGAGGCGTCTCGGGGGGCAGCGGTGGTTTCGGCGGCGTTGACCGTGGGCGTGAGGAGTGTGCCTGAAAATGCAAAAACCAGGCTCAGGATGGACAGACGAATATTCACGCGGGCGAACTCATGAAGGTTGGAGATGCCGTTCTTTGTAACGGGCTGTGTCGTAAAAACGACGCATTGTAGGAGTATGGTTGAAGAACTGTCGATGGTTGTCCGCAAGGCATGAAAAAGTCGTGAAAAGCCCTGTAAAAATAGGGGTTTCCGGCGAACGGTAAAGGTTTTTTCGAGGGCATGAAAAACCCCGCACAAGGCGGGGTTCTCGGCGTACGGAAAACGCGACTCAGGCGTGCAGGGTTTCTGCCGCGTAGAGGGTGTTTTCCAGCAGGCAGGCACGGGTCATCGGACCGACGCCACCCGGCACCGGAGTGATCCAGCCGGCGCGGGGCAGGGCGGTTTCGTACACGACGTCACCGACCAGTTTGCCGTCTTCCTGTCGGTTGATGCCGACGTCGATCACGATCGCGCCTTCCTTGATCCATTCGCCCTTGACCAGGCCCGGCTTGCCGGCGGCCACGACCACCAGGTCGGCACGACCGACATGGCCGGCCAGATCCTTGGTGAAGCGGTGGGTGACGGTCACGGTGCAACCGGCCAGCAACAGTTCCATCGCCATCGGGCGACCGACGATGTTGGACGCGCCGACGACCACGGCGTCCATCCCGTACAGATCGGCGCCCGTGCTTTCCAGCAGGGTCATGATGCCCTTCGGGGTGCACGGGCGCAGCAATGGAATGCGCTGGGCCAGACGGCCGACGTTATAAGGATGGAAACCGTCGACGTCCTTGTCCGGGCGGATGCGTTCCAGCAGTTTGGAAGCGTCCAGGTGCTCTGGCAGAGGAAGTTGAAGCAGAACGCCGTCGATTGCCGGGTCGTCGTTCAGTCGATCGATCAGATCGGTCAGCGCTTCTTGAGTGGTTTCGGAAGGCAGGTCGTACGCTTGAGAGAGGAAGCCGACCTCTTCACAGTCTTTACGCTTGTGCGAGACATAAACCTGAGAGGCAGGATCGCTGCCGACCAGGATCACCGCGAGGCCTGGCGTGCGCAGACCTTGCTGGCGACGTTCGGCAACCCGTTGGGCGATCTGCTGGCGCAGGCTGGCGGCGATCGATTTGCCGTCGATTAGTTGTGCAGTCATTGCGCGTGATTAACCATCGAGAGGGGAAAAAAAGAGAACGCATTCTCGCATGTCAAACGGTGAGGGCAAAGGCGCTTGGTCAGCAAATTCCCCTAAGCCCTTTAATTAAATGAATTTTTTTTAAAAAGGATTTGACGACCCTCGGGTCGCTCTATACTATTCGTCGCACTTGTCGGGCACAGCCTAGCACTGGTTAAGAAGGTCGAGCGAAATCAACGTTTTGCAAGGCTGGAAAGCACTTAGTTTGTAGTCCTCCAAGGGTACAGCTAACAAGGCGCCCGTAGCTCAGCTGGATAGAGCATCCGCCTTCTAAGCGGATGGTCGCAGGTTCGAGTCCTGCCGGGTGCGCCATTAGGCAGCATTGGCACAAGTAACGCGATATGGTGGGCGTAGCTCAGTTGGTAGAGCACGGGATTGTGACTCCCGTTGTCGTGGGTTCGATCCCCATCGTCCACCCCATATTTCGAAAGGCGCCAGATGTAACAGTCTGGCGCCTTTGCTTTAAAAAGCTTCATCTGCGGATGTGGTGGAATTGGTAGACACACTGGATTTAGGTTCCAGCGCCGCGAGGCGTAAGAGTTCGAGTCTCTTCATCCGCACCAATCAAAGCTTCATTCATGCCGTTGGCCGGGTGAAGTTCTACAAAGAAGTTGTTTGGCTTCTTTGGCACGCAATATGGTGGGCGTAGCTCAGTTGGTAGAGCACGGGATTGTGACTCCCGTTGTCGT
>NZ_JBMDJR010000027.1:0-31762 GCF_057809295.1 Pseudomonas sp. FG35
AGGACACCGCCCTTTCACGGCGGTAACAGGGGTTCGAGTCCCCTAGGGGACGCCACGATTACCCGCTCTGCGGGATTTTATAAGGGTCATTCAATTATTGAATGGCCCTTTTGTTTGTCTGGCGTTTGGCCAAATCCTCTTTTTCCTTAACACTGTGCTTCAGACCAGCGGTCACGCGTGTGACTTGCGGAATATTATTATGAGAATAATATTGCTATCGTAATATTCGGAGGCGACGATGAACGACAAGAAAGCTCAAACCCGCGAACGCATTCTCAAGGCCGCCAGTGCTGCACTGATCCAGCGGGGCCCGGCTGAACCGAGCGTGGGCGAAGTGATGGGGGCGGCCGGCCTGACCGTCGGTGGCTTCTACGCCCACTTCGAAAGCAAGGACGCAATGATGCTTGAGGCGTTCAAGCAATTGCTCGGTCGCCGTCGCGACCTGATTGCCGACATGGACAGCGAGCTGACCGGTGAGGAGCGCCGCGCCCTGGTGGCTGCTTTCTACCTGTCGCGCAAGCACCGTGATTCCAGCGATTCGGCCTGCCCGATTCCGGCCTCCATCGGCGAGCTGGGCCGTCTACCGGAGGCGTTCCGGATCGCGTTGAACGAACACCTGGAATTGATGATTGCGCAGTTGGCCGCAACGCCGGAAGACACCGACAAAGCGTTGGCCGACGTGGCCTTGATGGTGGGAGGCCTGGCGCTCGCCAGGGCGTTGGGCCCTGGGGATTTATCCGATCGATTGCTGCGCGCTGCCAAGTCGGCGGTGCGTTGACCTGAAGGCTACAAGCCCGGGGAGAGAGCGATGAGCACGTTGAAGTGGGTTCGCGGCGTTAATGGCACCTTGGGCTGGTTCGCACCGAAACTGGTGGCGAGCAAAATGCGGTTGGCGTTCATGACGCCGCGCGCGAATACACCGCGCGATTGGGAATTGCCGCTGCTGGCGAAATCCGAACGCATCACCTTGCGCTTCGGTCTTTCGGCCCTGCGCTGGGGGCAAGGCCCGACTGTTTTGCTGATGCACGGCTGGGAAGGGCGGCCCACCCAGTTTGCCGCGTTGATCACCGCGCTGGTTGAAGCGGGTTACACCGTTGTCGCGCTTGATGGCCCGGCCCACGGTCGCTCGCCGGGGCGTGAAGCCAACGTGGTCCTGTTCGCTCGAGCGATGCTTGAAGCCGCTGCCGAATTGCCTCCGTTGCAGGCTGTCATCGGTCACTCCATGGGCGGCGCCAGCGCCATGCTGGCGGTGCAATTAGGATTGCGCACCGAAACCCTCGTGAGCATTGCCGCTCCGGCGCGGATTCTCGGGGTGTTGCGCGGGTTTGCCCGTTATGTCGGCATGCCGCCCAGAGCTCGCTCGGCGTTCATTCGGCAAGTCGAGCAGGACGTCGGCATGCGCGCCGCCACCCTTGATGTCGCCCACTATCAACTGGATATGCCAGGCCTGATCGTGCATGCCGAGGACGACACCTTTGTCTCGGTCAAGGAATCCCAATTGATCCACGAATCCTGGTTCGACAGTCGCCTGCTGCGTCTGGAAGCTGGCGGCCATCAGCGCGTGCTGGCCGACCCCCGAGTGATTGATGGCGTGTTATCACTGCTGGCCGGGCGCAGCCTTCAGGCGCGGCAATCGGCCTAGTCATCCGTTACACTGCCCCGGTTGAATCATTTGACCGGGAGTAGGGCATGGGCTGGGATCGGGCAACGCCGTTTACCATTGATCTGCAAGTGGGCGCCGAGGACATCGACGGGCTGGGCCACGCCAACAACGCGGTCTATGTGACCTGGCTCGAGCGCTGCGCCTGGCGCCACTCACAGCGTCTGGGTCTGGATCTGGTCGAGTACCGGCGCCTGGATCGGGCGATGGCCGTTGTGCGACACGAAATCGATTACCTGGCCGCCGCCTATGAAGGTGACGAACTGCAATTGGCGACCTGGATCGTTGATTGGGACCAGCGCCTGAAAATGACCCGTCACTTCCAACTGATCCGCCCCAGCGACAACGCCACGCTGCTGCGCGCCCAGACCACCTTCGTCTGCATTGAGCTGTCCACCGGCAAGCCAAAGCGCATGCCCGCCGAGTTCATCGAGGGCTACGGCCCGGCCATACAGACGACGGACATGGGTTTAACCCGCGAAACCCAGTAAACTGCCGCACGTTTTTCCTTGAGTGTGTGTTTCCCATGCAAATTGCTCTGGCGCCGATGGAGGGGTTGGTCGATGACATCCTGCGCGATGTCCTGACCCGTGTCGGCGGTATTGACTGGTGCGTGACCGAATTCATTCGGGTCAACGATCAGTTGCTGACTCCGGCCTATTTCCACAAGTTCGGTCCTGAACTGCTCAACGGTGCGCGCACGGCGTCCGGCGTGCCACTGCGCGTGCAGTTGCTGGGTTCCGATCCGGTGTGCCTGGCGGAAAACGCGGCGCTGGCCTGCGAACTGGGCTCCGAAGTGATCGACCTGAACTTCGGTTGCCCGGCCAAGACCGTCAACAAGTCCCGTGGCGGTGCGGTACTGCTCAAGGAGCCGGAACTGCTCAACCGGATCGTCGAACACGTGCGTCGCGCCGTACCTGCGCACATTCCGGTTACCGCCAAGATGCGCCTGGGTTTCGACAGCCCGGACGGCTCGCTGGTGTGCGCCACGGCACTGGCAGAAGGCGGCGCCGAACACATCGTGGTGCACGCCCGGACCAAGGTCGACGGCTATAAGCCACCGGCCCATTGGGAGTGGATCCCGCGCGTACAAGATGTGGTCAAGGTGCCGGTATTTGCCAACGGCGACATCTGGAGCGTCGAGGACTGGCGACGCTGCCGGGAAATCAGCGGCGTCGAAGACATCATGCTCGGTCGCGGTCTGGTGTCGCGCCCGGACCTGGCCCGTCAGATCGCCGCCGCCCGTGCCGGCGAAGAAGTCGTCGAGATGACCTGGGCCGAGCTGATGCCACTGATCCAGGACTTCTGGCTGCAAGCCAAAGCGCAAATGACCGCGCGCCAATCGCCTGGCCGTTTGAAGCAATGGCTGGCCATGCTGACCCGCAATTATCCCGAAGCCGTCGAGCTTTTCACCGTGCTGCGCCGGGAGACCGAGCCGGATCAGGTCTCGCGTTTGCTGGGTTTGCTGGTCGCCGAAGCCGCCTGAAAAAAATCTTCAAACGATCTCTTGAAAACAAAACGCAGGTCCCTATCTAAGGGTTACGCGATGCCGAATTCGGGTCGCGGAGACAAAAAAACTTGCTGATTGTTTTCAGGAGATTTGAATCATGAGTACTGCATTTTCCCTCGCTCCACTGTTCCGTTCCTCGGTAGGTTTCGACCGTTTCAACGACCTGTTCGAAACCGCCCTGCGCAACGAGCCGGGCAGCACCTATCCGCCTTACAACGTGGAAAAACACGGTGACGATCAATACCGCATCGTCGTGGCGGCGGCCGGTTTCCAGGAAGAAGACCTGGAACTGCAAGTCGAAAAAGGCGTGCTGACCATCAGTGGCGGCAAGCGTGATGCCAATGAAGGCGTCACGTTCCTGCACCAGGGCATTGCTCAGCGTGCATTCAAGCTGTCCTTCCGCCTGGCCGATCACATCGAGATCAAGGCCGCCGGCCTGAGCAACGGTCTGTTGAGCATCGACCTGTTGCGCGTGATTCCGGAAGAGGCGAAAGCCAAGCGCATCCCGATCAATGGGGCGCAGCCGGCTCTGCAACACTGAGTCACTTGCAGAAACAAATCGTCTGAACGGGCGATAAGCCGCTGAATGAAGGCCCCGACACGTCGGGGCCTTTTTTGTGGGCGCAGGAAAATGGCTGTTCGACTTTGCCGCCAGCGGCGGTTTCTCTACAATCCGCCGCAGTTTAGCCGACCCCATCCTTAGCGGTCGGCCTGGAGCCTTTTTTCATGGACGATATTCAACAGCGCTGGCTGTGCGCCCTCTCTGCGCCAATGGCCGCGCTTAATACCGGTGCCGGGTATGACGACCCTGCCTTCTGCGACGACCGCTATATCGATCTGAAAGGCAGCTGGGGAATCGATGACCGGCGACAATTGTTCGACATGCTTCAATGGATGACGGACGACGGACATGCAAAGCACCTGAGTGGCGCCTATTCGGCGTGGCAACGTTGTCTGCCGAATGAATGGCAGCGCCTGCTCGAAGAGCTGAGCCCTCGCGAGCGTGTTCTGCATGAGTTTGCCAGTCGCACTTTTGGCGGTTGTGGTCCCGGAGGAATTTTGTCTTGGGATTACGGGCGGATGGGGTTTCTCTTGCGTTGCGCAGTGCGCAATCAGTGGATTGATCTGGCCGAAAGCAACTGGCTGCACAGCCGTTTGGCCGTCAGGGCGCAATTTCACTACGGTAGCTGGATGTCTTACTTCAATGGCTTTGTTGTGGGGCGTACGTTTTGGTGTTGCCTGAACACAAGCGACGACGAGTTGGCTTGCGAGCTGGAGCGGCAAGGGGACAGTGTTCATAACCTGCGGATCACCCGCGGCCTCGCCCAGAACATTCCGCACTTTCTGGCCGACCTGCCCTGGCACATGGAAATTGATTCGTTACCCCGTCCGGCATCGCTCAAGGAGTTCGACTGGTCATGAGTTGCTGGATTCGCCTGGGCATCGAGCCTACATCCGACGAAACCCTGATTCGCGATGCCTACCGCGCACGATTGCCGTCGCATCATCCGGAAACCGATCCTGAAGGATTTCAGGCGCTGCGCATGGCCTACGAAAACGCCTTGCGCCTGGCGCGTGAAGATGAGGAAGAAGCGCCCGAGGAAATAACTGAAAACTCAGGGCAGGAGGTTGTCGAGATCCCGCAGGCGTTCGCGGATTTCTGCGAGTTGCTTGACGATCCCGCGCGACGTTTCAACTTCGAGGCGTGGCAGGCATTTGTCCGGGTGCTGGACGAGCTGTCGCTGGAGCAGCTCGATGAAATCAGTTGGGGGCTCTACCACCGGATGGCCGACGCCGGCCCGTTGTCTTACCGCTGCGCGAATTTGTTGGCCAAGCGTTTGGCCTGGCATCAGCAGTTACTGGATCTGGAATTCAACGACGCGCATCGGGTGGAAGCCTTTTTGCAGCGAATCGAAACGCCTGACCCGTTCGATACCGATCTGATGAGCGCCTGGTCAGTGGCTGCGCAAACCGAAACACTCTGGTACGCCCGCAGCCTCGACTTTATTTTCACCCAGCGTCCCCTCCATGAATTCGCCGACTTCGCCAGCCAGCACACGTGTCTGCCGTTGCCGGATGATGCTGTGTTCATGAAACGTTTACTGGTGCAGTTCACCCAAGCGGGCATCGGTGCACCGATATTTTTGCAGTGCTGTGTCGAAAAACAGCTGGAAGCACCGGATGACGTGGACTGGCTTTACCTGTTGGCGTGTCAGAGCAGTCTGCTGGGGTGGGACGATCAGGCATTGCCGTGCTGGATCAGGCTGTGGAACGAGTTCCGCCATCCGATGGCCGAAAGTCGTCTGCTGGAATTGTGCGCCAAGCGGCAACCGACTTTTCTGCCTCTGCTGATTCAGGCGTTCGATTGTCTGGGCGATTTCTCCGAGTGGCCTGCGGATCTCGGGGATGACGCGCAGGTATACGGCAGTCCGTCACAACGCCCCGAGACGCTGAACCGTTGGTTGGGTGTCGGGCGGTTGAAGCTCGATAGCCTGGCGAAAAGTTTTGTCGATTGGCGCATGACAGGCGATGAGCTCCCGTTGCTTGCCCAACTGCTGGGTGAGAATGCCGACAGCAGGCTGCTGCAACTGTACCGGCATGCCTGGGCGCTGCATCGCGGTGATGCGGTCTTGCTGCAGCGGATTCTGGATCAGCCGCTCCCGGTCGATGCGCTTGAATGCCTGGTGTTGAGCGGGTTCAAAGTTCAGGCCGGACAACATCTGCGCTGGTTGGAGAATGCGCCGATTGCGCAGGCTATGAGCGTATTCAGCGAAGCGGATTCAATATCGCAGCAATTGCCGCAGGCACTGACAACAGGCGAGCTGCACAAGGTCTGTCGCCTGTGGTTGCGTCGCTTGCGGCCCTACAGTGACACCGCCCTGGAGCGCATCGCCGAAGCATTCAAATTGGGCGCCGTCAAAGACGACTGTGATTTGTCCGAGCTCGATCTGCTCCTTCAGTTGAGCCGCCGCGGGATAGGGTTGCCGCCGGTCGGGCTGGGCGAGGCTGCCTGGGAGTGGCACGCTCAAACCGTGTTTTTGCTGGCGTTGCTGGATCAGCCGGAGCGCTGGCTGCCAATGATCGATGGGCAGTGCCTGGAGCGTCTGCCGTTCAGTCCGGCTCATCCTTTGAGTCGACTGCAGCCACTGTTGCGGCGGTTGCAACGCGAGCAAGGCAATTGCGACGGTTTACTGGGCTGGCTGCAAGGCAATGATCCGGTGCACGGCTTGTTGGTGCAGCAATTGTTCAGCGTGCAGCAGGCACTCGACAGCGCCCGATTGCCTGCCAATACCCTGCTTTACACCTGCATCGAGAGCGACCGCGCTGCGTGTGGCGACGATCTGTTGGGGCTGTTGATGTTCTGGGGCGTGCTCTATCACGACCCGAGCCTGAGCGCCGAGCAGCATCGTGCCTTGCTGCAGTCCATCGCGACAGTCAGTTGCGAGGATGACTGGTTCGAAGGGTTTCGTGACGGCTTGATCAAGGGCGAGCCGGTGTGGCCGCCGCGCAAGGTGTTGACGGATTTTGGGGTCGACAAACTGTTGGCATACGAGGCCCTCGATTCGCTCAAGGCCATGGTGCGCTATGGCGCTGCCGGAGTGCCGAAAACGCGAGTGCTGCGCCAATTGCAGCAGGGCAAGGATGACGTGAAGAACAGTATCGGCTTGCGCCTGGCGCTGTGTGCCTTGCTGTCCTGGTCGGAGCGTTTGATGTTGGCCAAAAGTGATGTTCAGCCGGTGCCGGCAGGGGCGATCTGGCGCCTGGGGTCGCGGCTGGGGCGCAAGGCTTTTATCGCCCAGGTCCTGGGGTGTGTGGTGATTACGCCGGTGGCAGGATTGATCAGCGGTACCACATTCTTTGGCATTCTGATCCTGTTGCTGGGTGTTCTGCTGTTATTCGGTGCCACTCTGCGCCGTTTGCATGATATGGGACGAGGCCTGCCCACATTGCTGATATTCATGGCCGTGTCGCCGGTCTTGCCGTTTCTGCCGCTGCTGCTGTTCGGCTTTCCCGGTGACAAGTTGCCCAACCGGTACGGGGTGCCACCGGACAGCGGCGGTGGCGAGATGCTGTCCGGTGGTCTGCAGGCTGCTCTGCGGCGACTTAACGGTTAGAGGCGCAGTTGATCCAGCGCCTTGTTGAGCTCTGAGCGGTGGCTGGCGATCTCGGCCGGCTGCTGTCCCCCGAGTACCGTGGTGAAGTTGTGCAGCCACTCGGCAATGTGTTCGCGCTGCGTGCCCAGACTTTGCATCCATGCCCGCTCCAGACGGGCCAGCAGTGTGCGGTTGGGCAATGCGTCGCGTGGATGGACCTTCAGCGTTGACAGACGGTTATGGCTGTCTCTGCGTGCTTGTTCATTCAGCCCGGTGGGACTGCGGTCGATGCTGTGGCTGTGGCGTTCGCCGGTCTGGAGCAGCGTGACGTCGACCTCGAGTAAACCGTTGATGTCGTAACTGAAGCGTACGTCCAGCTCCTGAATGTTATCGGTGGGCGTCAAGGTGACATCGAAAGCGTCAATGAGGACGTTGTCACGTACCCACGGCCGCTCACCCTGATAAACGGCAATGCGCAGCAGCTCCTGCCGGGGATGGGTTGTGTGGTAGCGCTCTACCCGTGACGTCGGGATGATGGTGTTGCGTTCGATGATTGGCGAAAAGGCGCCGTCGATGCCTTTGCCACGCATGGTTGCGATGCCCAGCGTATACGGGCATACATCGGTCAGAATCAGTTCTTCGATCGCGCCATCGCGCGCCTTGCAGGCCGCTTGCGTGGCCGCACCCAGTGCAACGAGGGTGTCGGGATCAAGATGTCGGTAGGGCAGGCGTCCGAACAGTGTGGCGACCAACTGTTGTACCGCAGGCATTCGCGTTGCCCCACCGACCAGCACCAGACTGTCGAGATCCCTTGGTTTCAAGCGCGCATCGCGCAGGGCCTGTTCGATCGGCGCGCGCAATCGTGCCAGCAACGGTTCCCAGATCTTCACGGCAGCGGCTTCATCCAGCGACCATTCGTACAGTTTGTCGGCATGGTGCCAGCTCAGCGATTGAGGTCCTTCGCCGAGTTCGCATTTGAGTTGTTCCAGGGCATCGCCCAGGCTGGCCATGCCTTGCGGATCAATCATCGACGGGGTCAGTCGCCAGTTTTTCAGACAGGCATTCAGCAGTGCAGCGGTAAAGTCCTCCCCACCCAAAAAGTTGTCCCCGGTGGAC
This sequence comes from Pseudomonas sp. FG35, assembly GCF_057809295.1. NCBI lineage: Bacteria > Pseudomonadati > Pseudomonadota > Gammaproteobacteria > Pseudomonadales > Pseudomonadaceae > Pseudomonas > Pseudomonas sp. FG35. Next base: position 8,381 of record NZ_JBMDJR010000027.1, read on the forward strand.
GCATGCACTTCAATCAGCGGCAACGCATATTCCAGCACCGTGACATCGAATGTCCCGCCGCCCAGATCGAAAATCAGCGTGCGTTCGAATTTTTGCTCGTGCAGCCCGTACGCCATTGCAGCGGCGGTAGGCTCGTTGATCAGTCGGGAGACCTTCAGGCCCGCCAGTTCGGCGGCGAACAGTGTGCGTTTGCGTTGCTCGTCACTGAAATACGCCGGTACGGAAATCACTGCTTCAGAAACCGGATGACCGAGAAAGGCTTCGGCGTCCTGCTTGAGTGAGCCCAGCACCAGTGCCGACAATTCTTCCGGGCTGAAGGTTTTGGTGCCGAGCTCGATCTGCCTGTCGCTGCCCATGAATCGCTTGAACGCGGCGGCTGTGCGTTCCGGGTGGGTCGTCAGGCGTGCGCGTGCGGCTTTGCCGACCAGGATGGTCTCGTCTTCATCGAGGCTGACCACCGACGGGGTCAGTACCTCGCCGAGGGCGTTGGGAATCAATCGGGCCTGACCGTCCTGCCACACGGCGATCAAACTGTTGGTGGTGCCAAGGTCAATGCCCAGCAGGGCCGGGCGGGGGAGGGTTGCATCCTGCATGATCGATCTCGAAACAGCGCGAAAAAACGCGACCCTACAGGTTGCCGCCAACCCTGGCAATTACCTGCCTGGGTCATTCCAGCAATCCCTTCAACCCTTCCAGCGGCAACGGCCGGCTGTGCAGATAACCCTGATACAAATGGCAGCCCAATCCCTGCAGGAAGGCCAGTTGTTCCGGGGTTTCCACGCCTTCGGCGATCACCTCCAATTCCAGGCTGCGGGCCATGGCGACGATGGCGCGGATGATTTCGGCGTCGTTGGGGTCGGTGGTGGCATCGCGGATGAACGACTGATCGATCTTCAGCGTGTCCACCGGCAATCGTTTCAGATAGGTCAGCGATGAATAGCCGGTGCCGAAATCGTCCATGGCAAAACTCACGCCGAGTTTTTTCAGGCGACGCATCTTGCTGATGGTGTCTTCCAGGTTCTGAATGACGATACCTTCGGTGATCTCCAGTTTCAGCAACGAGCAGGGCAGGCCGTGGCTGCTCATGCTGTGTTCGATGCGCTCGACGAAGTCGTTCTGGCGGAACTGCCGGGGGCTGATGTTCACGCACAGGCTGAAGGCCAGAGGATCGATCAGCTTTTCGGCGATCAATTGCTTGAAGGCTTCGCACGCCTCGTCGAGGATCCAGGTGCCGACCTCCAGAATCAGCCCGCTGTCTTCCAGCACCTTGATGAATTCGGTGGGTGATTGCGCGCCGAGTTCCGGGTGATTCCAGCGCACCAGGGCTTCGGCGCCGATGATGCGATTGTCCCGGGCGTCGATTTGCGGTTGGTAATGCACGTCGAATTCGCCACGGGACAGCGCCAGGCGCAGGTCGGTCTCCATGCGCAGCCGTTCGCTGGCCGCTTTCTGCATGGTGTTGTGATACATCTGCGTGGTGTTGCGCCCCGAATCCTTGGCCCGGTACAGCGCAATGTCGGCGCGTTTGAGCAGGTCGGTCGGGGTCGAGCCGTGATCGGGAATCAGCGCCACGCCGATGCTCGGCGTCACTTGCAGGCGCTGGCCGTCGAGGAACATCGGCTCCGACAGCAACTCGCGAATGGTGTCGGCCAGCTCGCGCACCTGGGCACTGACTTCATTGCGCGTGCCCTCCAGACCGCTGAGCAACACCACGAACTCATCGCCACCGAGCCGCGCCACCGTGTCTTCCATGCGCACGCTGGCCTCAAGTCGTGCGGTGATGATTTTCAGCACCGTGTCACCGACCGGATGACCCAGCGAGTCATTGATGTGCTTGAAGTGATCCAGATCGAGAAACAGCAGCGCGCCGCGCAGGTTGTGGCGCTTGAGCAGGGCGATCTGCTGGCTCAGGCGATCCATCAGCAGTGCGCGGTTGGGCAGGTTGGTCAGCGGATCGTGATAGGCCAAGTGGCGGATCTGCGCCTCGGCGTTCTTCAGCAGGCTGACGTCCCGGGCCGTGAGCAACAGGCAGGCGGTTTCGTTGAGAGTGATCGGTTCGACCGAGACTTCCACCGTCAGGATCTCGCCGCGCTTGTTGCGCCCGAGCATTTCCTGATGGTGTACGCGGCCCTTGATCTGCAGCTCCGCAAGCAGTGCAGAACGCTGTTTTTCTTCGGCCCAGATGCCGACCTGATACACGGTTTTGCCCACCACTTCGTCGGCGCGGTAGCCGGTGAGGCGGCAGAAACCGTCGTTGACCTCAAGATAACGTCCGGTGTCGCGCTCGGTGATGGTGATGGCGTCGGGACTGGAGTGGAACGCCTTGGCGAATTTCTCTTCGCTGGCCTTGAGCGCCGCTTCCGAGCGTTGTTGCTGGGTGATGTCGCGCAGCGTGGTAACGATGCACGGCTGGTTGCCGACGCTGATCTGACGGCTGGAAATCACGCAGGTCAGCGACTGGCCGTCCTTGTGCTGGACGATGATCGCAACATTGCTCAGGCCCTGTTCGCGGATCACCCGTTCGATGCGTTGCAGGCTTTTCGCCGAGGCGTCCCACAGGCCGATTTCTTCGGCGGTATGGCCGATCACATCGCTGGCGCTCCAGCCGAAGGTCTGGGAGAAACTGGAGTTGATCTCGATGAATTCCCCGGTTTCCTGGCGGGTCACGCAGATTGGATCGGGGCTGACCTGGAACAGCGTGGCGAATTTCTCTTCCGAAGCCACCAGCCGTTGCTCGCGTTCAACCTGATCGGTGATGTCCAGCAGGGTGCCGGCCATCCGCAGCGGTACGCCGTTGTCGTCGCGATAGAGGCGGGCGCGGCTTTCCAGATAGCGCGAGCTGCCGTCCGGCAATTGCACGCGGTAAGTCAGCTGATAATTGCCCGCCGGGCCTTCGCGCAGGCTGCGATAGGCGTCGCGCATGCTGTCGCGCTCTTCGCCGGGTACGCCCTCGAAAAACTCTTCGAACGATTCGTGGAACGGTTTCGGCTCCAGGCCGTGTAATTGCGCAGCGCGGGCCGAGCCGTAGAGCATGCCGCTGGGAATGTGCCAGTCCCAGGTGCCGAGTTGCGCCGAATCCAGCGCCAGGTCGAGGCGTTCCTGGCTGTCTTTCAGGGCATGTTCGGCGGCTTTTCGTTCGGTAGTGTCGAGAAAAGTGCTGAGCAGGTAAGGCTGGCCTTCGAGTTCGACCTTTTGCGCGCTGAGGATGCCGTCGTGGATCTGGCCATTGCTGGCGCGGAACTGCACCTCCATGCTGACCAGTTCGCCCTTGGCCTTGGTCTTCTTGACCAGCTCCGCCCGCTGCTCGGGATGCACCCACAGGCCCAGTTCCAGGGTGGTGCGCCCGATGGCGCTCTGCACCGGCCAGCCGAACAGGCTTTCGAAATACTGGTTGGCCTCGCTGATCAGGCCGTCTTCCTGACGGGTCAGCAGCACCATGTTCGGGCACAGATGAAACAGTGTCGCAAAACGTTTCTCCGAACTGCTGAGCGCCTGTTCCCGTTGCCGCTGGTGGGTGATTTCGCGGATCACCCCGATCATTCGGGGGCGACCGTGTTTGTCGGGGAGCAGGCTGCCGTTGATCTCCAGCCAGTGCAGGCTGCCGTCGGGCCAGCGGATGCGGTGGTGCATCGCCTGTTCCAGCGGCGCACCGGCAATCACCGCGTGGAAGGCGCGGATGGTTTTCGCCCGGTCTTCCGGTGGCAGCAGATCGAGGTATTCCAGGTCTTCGGGCAGCGGTTGCCGCGGGTCGAAGCCGAACAAGGCCTGAGTGCCGCGCGACCAGCTGATCTGCCCGCGCTCGATGTCCCAGTACCAGGCGCCAAGCCGGGCACCGTTGAGCGCCGCGAGCAATTGCGGCGCACTCTCCCAGCTCTGCTCGGATCGCCGTGGATCAATGGCCTGAATACGCGGCATCGGCGGAATACGGTCAACAGATTTCGGCATTGTTAAGGGGCCTTGAGCTGATTTGGGCGTTTGGCACAGGGGCGGCAGCTCTATAGGAGTAGCACAAGTTAGCCGAGAGTCCCTGGCAGATCGATTTGAGCGTCCAGCAGGGCCATAAACGCCCGTGCAGCATTCGACAGCGTCCTTTCAGTGTGCAGGATATAGCCTAGCTGGCGACTGAGCTGTATGCCCGGTAAAGGTATGCGCGCCACCTGCTCATCGAGCATCGTGCGCGGCAAAACACTCCAGGCCAGGCCGATCGACACCATCATCTTGATGGTTTCCAGGTAGTTGGTGCTCATGGCGATGTTCGGCGTCAGGCCCTGAGCCTCGAACAGCCGTTGGACAATATGGTGGGTAAAGGTGTTGCCGCCGGGGAAAACCGCTGGATGGCCGGCAATGTCCGCCAATGTGACGGCGCCATTGCTGATCAATGAATGTTCCGGGGCGACCACGAAATCCAGCGGGTCATCCCAGACCGGCGTGGCTTTGACCAGCGTGTGCGGCTCCGGCGCCAGGGTGATGACTGCCAGTTCTGCCCGGCCATGGAGAATTTCCTCGTAGGCCACTTCCGAATCGAGGAACTGAATATCCAGCGCCACCTGTGGGTAGCGGCGGGTGTATTCCCTCAATAAGGGTGGCAAGCGGTGCAGGCCGATGTGGTGACTGGTGGCCAGGGTCAGGCGACCGGTGACTTCGCCGGTCAGGTTGGTCAGAGCGCGACGGGTGTCATCGAGTACGTTGAGAATCTGGTAAGCCCTTGGCAGCAGGGCCCGGCCGGCCTCGGTCAGGCCCACTTCACGACCGAGCCGGTCGAACAGCCGCACATTCAATTGCTGCTCCAGCCCGGCGATGCGTTTGCTGATCGCCGGTTGTGTCAGGTGCAGCCGTTCGCCGGCGCCGGAGAAGCTTCCGGTCTCGGCAATCGCGATGAAGGCATTGAGGTTGGCCAGGTCCATGTTCGTATTCCAGTTGGTTATCCAAAGCATAAAAAATATGAATTTGAGTTATTTAATCTAACCCCATAGGATCGGCCTCACAAGCCAAAGGGTTATTGATAAGCCCAGGGCATAGAAACAAGCTGATGAGGAACCGTCTGATGGCCGGCAAAACGCTCTACGACAAGCTCTGGGATTCGCATTTGGTCAAGCAGCGCGACGATGGCTCGGCGCTGATCTATATCGATCGTCACATCATTCACGAAGTGACCTCGCCGCAAGCCTTTGAAGGCCTGCGTCTGGCCGGACGCAAGCCGTGGCGCATCGATGCCAACATCGCCACCCCGGACCACAACGTACCGACCACTCCGGAGCGCAAGGGCGGCATCGAAGCCATTGCCGACCAGGTCTCGCGTTTGCAGGTTCAGACCCTCGATGACAACTGCGATGAATACGGCATCGTCGAGTTCAAGATGAACGACGTGCGCCAGGGCATCGTTCACGTGATCAGCCCGGAGCAGGGCGCGACCTTGCCGGGCATGACCGTGGTCTGCGGCGACTCGCACACCTCGACCCACGGCGCGTTCGGCGCCTTGGCTCACGGGATCGGCACCTCCGAGGTCGAGCACGTGCTCGCCACTCAGTGCCTGGTCGCCAAGAAAATGAAGAACATGCTGGTGCGCGTCGAAGGCCAATTGCCGTTCGGCGTGACCGCCAAGGACATCGTCCTCGCCGTCATTGGCAAGATCGGCACCGCCGGCGGTAACGGCCATGCGATCGAATTCGCCGGTAGCGCGATCCGCGACCTGTCCATCGAAGGCCGCATGACCATCTGCAACATGTCCATCGAAGCCGGCGCCCGCGTGGGTCTGGTGGCGGCGGACCAGAAGACTGTGGATTACGTCAAGGGTCGCCCGTTCGCACCGAAAGGTGCCGAGTGGGATCTGGCGGTCGAGTCCTGGAAAGACCTGGTGTCCGACGCCGATGCGCATTTCGACACCGTGGTCGAGCTCGACGCCACGCAGATCAAGCCGCAGGTCAGCTGGGGCACTTCGCCGGAAATGGTCTTGGCCGTTGATCAGAACGTGCCGGACCCGGCTAAAGAGATGGATCTCGTCAAGCGCGACTCGATCGTCCGCGCCTTGAAATACATGGGTTTGACCGCCAATCAGGCGATCACTGACATTCAGCTCGACCGCGTATTCATCGGTTCCTGCACCAACTCGCGGATCGAAGACTTGCGCGCTGCGGCGGTGATCGCCAAGGGTCGCAAGGTTGCGTCGACCATCAAGCAGGCCATCGTCGTGCCTGGCTCGGGTCTGGTGAAGGCGCAGGCCGAGGCCGAAGGTCTGGACAAGATCTTCCTCGAAGCCGGTTTCGAGTGGCGCGAGCCGGGTTGCTCGATGTGCCTGGCGATGAACCCGGACCGTTTGGAGTCCGGCGAGCACTGCGCCTCGACCTCCAACCGTAACTTCGAAGGCCGTCAGGGCGCCGGTGGCCGCACCCACCTCGTCAGCCCGGCCATGGCCGCTGCGGCGGCGGTGAACGGTCGTTTCATCGACGTTCGTGAATTGATCTAAAGGAGCGCAGCATGAAAGCTTTTACCCAGCACACTGGTCTCGTCGCGCCTCTGGATCGTGCCAACGTCGACACCGACCAGATCATTCCGAAGCAGTTTCTGAAATCGATCAAGCGCACCGGTTTCGGCCCGAATCTGTTCGACGAGTGGCGTTACCTCGATGTGGGTCAGCCCTATCAGGACAACTCCAAGCGTCCACTGAACAAGGAATTCGTGCTCAACGCCGAGCGTTATCAAGGCGCCAGCGTGTTGCTGGCCCGCGAGAACTTCGGTTGCGGTTCCAGCCGTGAGCACGCGCCATGGGCGCTGGAAGAATACGGTTTCCGCAGCATCATCGCGCCGAGCTATGCCGACATCTTCTTCAACAACAGCTTCAAGAACGGTTTGCTGCCAATCATCTTGAGCGATGCCGAAGTCGACGAGCTGTTCAAGCAGGTCGAAGCCGCGCCGGGCTATCAGTTGCAGATCGATCTGCACGAGCAGACCGTGACCAGCCCGAACGGCAAGGTCTACCGCTTCGAGATCGACGCCTTCCGCAAACACTGCCTGCTCAACGGCCTGGACGACATCGGCCTGACCCTGCAGGACGGCGATGCGATTGCCGCGTTTGAAGCCAGGCATCGCGCGAGCCAGCCATGGTTGTTCCGCGACGCGTGAATCTGAAAGGTTGAAACCCAGAAAAGGACGTACCCATGACCAGCACCGCCCAGCACACTCAGGTTGTACAAAAGCAATTCGGTGAACAGGCCGCCGCCTACCTGAGCAGCGCCGTTCACGCTCAAGGCACTGAATTTGCGCTGCTGCAGGCTGAGCTGGCGGGGCAGGGCGAGGCGCGGGTGCTGGACCTGGGTTGTGGCGCCGGACACGTGAGTTTTCACGTCGCCCCGTTGGTGAAGGAGGTGGTGGCCTACGACCTGTCGCAGCAGATGCTCGACGTGGTGGCCGCCGCTGCCGTTGATCGCGGCTTGAGCAACGTGTCCACGGTCAACGGCGCCGCCGAGCGTCTGCCGTTTGCCGATGGCGAATTCGACTTCGTGTTCAGCCGCTATTCGGCGCACCATTGGAGTGACCTCGGCGTGGCCTTGCGCGAAGTGCGCCGGGTGCTGAAACCGGGTGGCGTGGCGGCGTTCATCGATGTGCTGTCGCCGGGCAGTCCGCTGTTCGACACCTATTTGCAGAGCGTCGAAGTGCTGCGCGACACCAGCCATGTGCGCGATTATTCCGCCGGTGAGTGGCTGCGCCAGGTCAGCGAGGCCGGTCTGCACACCCGCAGCACCACGCGTCAGCGCCTGCGTCTGGAGTACAACAGCTGGGTCGAGCGCATGCGCACACCCGAAGTGATGCGCGCCGCGATCCGCCAGTTGCAGCAATCGATGGGCAACGAAGTGCGCGAATATTTTGAGATTGAGGCCGATGGTTCGTTCAGTACAGATGTACTGGTGCTCTGGGCCGAAAAGTAAGTTTCGAACGACAAGCATTTTTCCCGGCGCGCCCCTCGATGGCGCACCGACTGAAGACACGAGGAAAGCATGAGCAAGCAGATTCTGATTCTCCCAGGCGACGGTATTGGTCCGGAAATCATGGCCGAAGCGGTCAAGGTGCTGGAGCTGGCCAACGAAAAGTACAGCCTGGGCTTCGAGCTGAGCCATGACGTGATCGGTGGCGCCGCCATCGACAAGCACGGCGTGCCGCTGGCCGACGAAACCCTCGATCGTGCCCGCGCTGCCGACGCTGTGCTGCTGGGCGCCGTGGGCGGCCCGAAATGGGACACCATCGAGCGTGACATCCGCCCTGAGCGCGGCCTGCTGAAAATCCGTGCGCAACTGGGCCTGTTCGGCAACCTGCGTCCGGCGATCCTGTACCCGCAACTGGCTGACGCTTCGAGCCTGAAGCCGGAAATCGTTGCCGGCCTGGATATCCTGATCGTCCGTGAATTGACCGGCGGCATCTACTTCGGCGCGCCGCGCGGCACCCGTACCCTGGAAAACGGCGAGCGCCAGTCCTACGACACCCTGCCGTACAGTGAGAGTGAAATCCGCCGTATCGCCCGTGTCGGTTTCGACATGGCCCGCGTGCGTGGCAAGAAACTGTGCTCGGTGGACAAGGCCAACGTGCTGGCGTCCAGCCAGCTGTGGCGTGAAGTGGTCGAGCAGGTCGCCAAGGATTACCCGGACGTCGAACTGAGCCACATGTACGTCGACAACGCCGCCATGCAACTGGTGCGTGCACCGAAGCAGTTCGACGTGATCGTCACCGACAACATGTTCGGCGACATCCTGTCCGACGAAGCGTCGATGCTCACCGGTTCCATCGGCATGCTGCCTTCGGCCTCGCTGGACGCCAACAACAAGGGCATGTACGAGCCTTGCCACGGTTCCGCGCCAGACATCGCGGGCAAAGGCATCGCCAACCCGCTGGCGACCATTCTCTCGGTGTCGATGATGCTGCGTTACAGCTTCAATCTGCAGGACGCGGCGGATGCCATCGAGAAAGCGGTCAGCGTGGTGCTGGATCAGGGTCTGCGCACCGGCGACATCTTTTCGACCGGTTGCACTAAAGTCGGTACGCAGGAAATGGGTGACGCAGTAGTCGCCGCGCTGCGGAATCTGTAATCTCTCGGGCCCGCTGCGAAATTCAATACAAAGCAGCGGCCCACTTTTCAAGAAGGTGTAGTTGCGATGAAACGTGTAGGTCTGATCGGTTGGCGCGGCATGGTCGGTTCCGTGCTCATGCAGCGGATGCTGGAAGAGCAGGATTTCGATCTTATCGAGCCGGTGTTTTTCACCACTTCCAATGTCGGTGGCCAAGGCCCGTCCGTGGGCAAGGACATTGCTCCGCTCAAGGACGCTTACAGCATTGAAGAGCTGAAGACCCTCGACGTGATCCTGACCTGCCAGGGCGGCGACTACACCAGCGAAGTGTTCCCGAAGCTGCGCGAAGCCGGCTGGCAGGGTTACTGGATCGACGCGGCCTCGAGCCTGCGGATGAATGACGACGCCGTCATCATCCTCGATCCGGTCAACCGCAAGGTCATCGACCAGCAGCTTGACGCGGGCACCAAGAATTACATCGGCGGCAACTGCACCGTCAGCCTGATGCTGATGGGCCTGGGCGGTCTGTTCGAAGCCGGTCTGGTCGAGTGGATGAGCGCCATGACCTATCAGGCGGCGTCCGGTGCCGGCGCGCAGAACATGCGTGAACTGATCAAGCAGATGGGCGCGACCCACGCCGCTGTCGCCGATCAACTGGCCGATCCTGCCAGCGCGATCCTCGACATCGACCGTCGTGTGGCCGAAGCCATGCGCAGCGACGCGTACCCGACCGAAAACTTCGGCGTACCGCTGGCCGGCAGCCTGATCCCGTGGATCGACAAGGAACTGCCGAATGGCCAGAGCCGCGAAGAGTGGAAGGCCCAGGCCGAGACCAACAAGATCCTCGGTCGCTTCAAGAGCCCGATCCCGGTCGACGGTATCTGCGTGCGCATCGGCGCCATGCGTTGCCACAGCCAGGCGCTGACCATCAAGCTGAACAAAGACGTGCCGATCGCCGACATCGAAGGGCTGATCAGTCAGCACAACCCTTGGGTCAAGCTGGTGCCGAACAACCTTGAAATCAGCATGCAGGAGCTGAGCCCGACGAAAGTCACCGGCACCCTGAACGTACCGGTCGGTCGTCTGCGCAAGCTGAACATGGGGTCGCAGTTCGTCGGTGCTTTCACCGTCGGCGACCAACTGCTGTGGGGCGCGGCCGAACCGCTGCGTCGCATGCTGCGGATCCTGCTTGAGCGTTGATCGCTTGATGCAATGAAAGAACCCGCGCCTTGCACGAGGCGCGGGTTTTTTTTGCCTGCGTGGCGGCCACCCGGTAAAGTGCCGCTCCCCCCGTTTCGCCAGAGGTAGCAACATGACCCAGACCCTTGATATTGCCGTGATCGGCGCCACCGGTACTGTCGGCGAAACCCTTGTGCAGATCCTCGAAGAACGCGACTTCCCGGTCGGCACCTTGCACCTGTTGGCCAGCAGCGAATCCGCCGGCAGCTCGGTGCTGTTTCGCAACAAGAACGTGCGCGTGCGTGAAGTCGACGAGTTCGATTTCAGCAAGGTCAAGCTGGCGTTCTTCGCCGCTGGCCCTGCCATCACCCTGAGTTACGCCGCCCGCGCTCACGCGGCGGGTTGCTCGCTGGTTGATCTGTCCGGCGCCTTGCCGGCGGATCAGGCGCCGCAAGTGGTGCCGGAAGCCAATGCCGATGTGCTGGCCGGTTTGAAAGCACCGTTCCAGGTCAGCAGCCCGAGCCCGTCGGCCACCACATTGGCCGTGGTGCTGGCGCCGCTGCTCGATCTGATCGAGCTGCAATATGTGCATGTCACCGCCAATCTGGCGGTTTCCGCCCAAGGCCGCGAAGCCGTGACCGAGCTGGCACGTCAGACCGCCGAGCTGCTGAACATGCGTCCGCTGGAACCGACATTCTTCGACCGGCAGATGGCTTTCAACCTGCTGGCCCAGGTCGGTACGCCCGACGCGCAAGGTCACACGCTGCTGGAAAAACGTCTGGTGCGCGAGCTGCGTCAGGTGCTGGCCAAGCCTTTATTAAAGATTTCCGCAACTTGCGTTCAAGCCCCGGTGTTTTTTGGCGATAGCTTTAGCGTGACCTTGCAGTCAGCGAGCGCGGTCGACCTGGAAAAGGTCAATGCTGCGCTTGAAGAGGCCGAGGGCATCGAGCTGGTCGAGGCCGGCGATTATCCGACCGCCGTCGGTGACGCGGTCGGGCAGGATGTGGTCTATGTCGGGCGCGTGCGTGCCGGTGTCGACGAACCGTCGGAACTTAATCTGTGGCTGACGTCAGATAACGTACGCAAAGGTGCGGCCCTCAACGCCGTGCAGGTCGCCGAGTTGTTGATAAAAGACCTGCTGTAAAAGATACTTGGCAACAATTTGTCGACTGATTCTAGCCGGGCGCTATGCTTGGCCAGATCGCTTGATGACGCGACACCCTCCGGGACTTTCCGGGGCATCAAAGAAATGATCGCGCGCGGCATGCTGTCGTCGTCGCGCGCAATGCCTTACGGCAGCGACTATCAACATCTTCTCGCTGGCCGAGGAACGTTCAAACAAAGGAAGAGGCTATGGTTCAAGTTCGCAAACTGGTGTTAGCAATAGCGGCCGCCTCGGCGCTGTCCTCCGGTATGGCGCATGCCCTCGGGCTCGGGGAGCTGACCCTGAAGTCGACCCTGAACCAGCCGCTGGTGGCGGAAATCGAGCTGCTCGATGTCAAGGATCTGACCGCTGCCGAAGTGGTGCCGAGCCTGGCCTCGTCGGAAGATTTCGCCAAGGCTGGCGTCGATCGCCAGGCCTTCCTCAATGATCTGACCTTCACCCCGGTGCTCAACGCCAGCGGCAAAAGCGTGCTGCGTGTAACGTCGAGCAAGCCGCTGTCGGAACCGATGGTGAAATTCCTCGTGCAGGTGATGTGGCCCAACGGCCGCCTGCTGCGTGATTACAGCGTGCTGCTGGATCCATCGAAGTTCTCGCCGCAGACCGCTGATGCCGCCGCCCAGCCTGCGCCGGCGCAAACCATCACCGCTCCGACCACCGGCGCCACGCATTCAACCCACACCACCACGCCGCGCGACACCCTGTGGGAAATCGCCGCCAAGGCGCGCACCGGCGGTTCGGTGCAGCAGACCATGCTGGCGATCCAGGCCTTGAACCCGGACGCGTTCATCGGCGGCAACATCAACCGCCTGAAAACCGGTCAGGTGCTGCGTCTGCCGGATCAGGTGCAAAGCACCGCACTGCCGCAGTCCAAAGCGATTGCCGAAGTGGCGGCGCAGAACGAAGCCTGGCGGCAGGGTCGTCGTTATGTGGCCAAGCCGGGCACCGGTCAGCAGCAGCTCGATGCGACCAATCGTGGTCGCGCCAATACCGGTGCTGCGCAAAACGCCAAGGACAACCTGAGCCTGGTGTCAGCCGAAAGCGCCAAGGCGCGTGGCAAGGGTCCGGCCGGCGATGCCAAGGCCCTGAGCAACAAACTGGCGGTCACTCAGGAAAGTCTCGACACCACCCGTCGTGACAACGAAGAGCTGAAAAGCCGCATGGCCGATCTGCAAAGCCAGCTGGACAAGCTGCAACGCCTGATCGAGCTGAAGAACAATCAACTGGCGAAAATGCAGGCCGAAGGTTCGGGCTCGGCTCCGGCCACAACGGCCCCTGTTGTTCCTGCGATCACTGCGGAACTGGCAACCACGCCACCGGCGACTCCTGCAGAGGTTGCGCCAGTCGCACCTGCGCCTGAGGCCGCTGCTCCGGCCCCGGTCGAGCCGGTTGTCGAGCCTGTGGTTGAAACGACGCCGGCCGCCAATGACGAAAAAACCTTCAATGAACTGCTGACCAATCCAATCCTGTTGGGTCTGGTCGGTGGCGGTGCAGTGGTCCTGCTGCTCCTGTTGTTGCTGCTGGCCCGTCGCCGCAAGGCGCAACAGGAAGCCGAAAAACACCTGCGTATGGCACGTGCGCTGGAGGAGCAGTCCTTCTCCCAGGATCTCGATCTGCCGGAAAGCAGCTTCGAAGGTCTGGAGGTGCCAGCCGCCAGCGTCAAGCTGACCCCGGCTCCAGCTCCAGCTCCAGCTGCGGCGCCTGCCGCCGCTGCTGTAGTTGCGCCCGTCGTGATGGCCGAGCCGATCGCCGCGCCGCTGGTGGCGCCGGCCGCCGAGCGTTCCGACGACGTGCTGGACAAGGCGCAGTCGCACATCGACGGCGGTCGTTTGAATCAGGCCGCCGCGTTGCTGGAGGAGGGCGTGAGCCTGGAGCCGCAGCGCAGCGATCTGCGTCTGAAGCTGATGGAGGTTTACGGTCGCCAGGGTGATCGCGATGCCTTCGTCGGTCAGGAGCGTCAACTGGTTGCCAATGGCGACAACTTCGCCAAGGTCGAAGAGCTGAAAAGCCGCTTCCCGGCCATGGCGGTCGTCGCGGCCAGCGGTCTTGCGGCAGCGGCCATTGCCGCCGAGCTGGACGCGGAATACGTCAAGGAGCTGCTGCTCGACGAGCCTGAAGCGCCGGCTGCTTCTGCTGCGGCAGATGACGATCTGGACAGCGCTTTCGACCTGAGCCTCGATGATCTCGACAACATCACGCCAGTTGAACCTGTGGCGGCTGTCGAGCCGGAAACGCCGGTCGAGCTGGACGCATTCCCGACTGACGACGACCTGAGCTTCGAGTCGGTGCTGCAACAGCAAACCGACATCAAGGAAAACCTCGACGACCTGTCGGACTTCGACCTGGATCTGGATCTCGGTGCCGACCCTGCGCCTGCGCCGGTCGAGTTGGCAGACGATGACTTCCTGCTGGATCTGGACGAAGGCGTGAAGGATCTGCCGCTGGTCGAAACCCCGGCCGTTACCGACGTACCGCAGGACGATCTGGAGCTGCCAGCCGATTTCGACCTGTCCCTGGCTGACGAAATGGACGCTGCGCCAGCCGAGCCGGATGCGTTCGCCGCCGAGCTGGACGACGTCAACGCTGAGCTGGATCGCCTGTCGAGCAGCATCAACGAGCCAAGCTTCACCGAAGCTGATGCTGCGTTGGGTGATGATCTGGGTGAGGATGACTTCGACTTCCTGTCCGGCACCGACGAAGCCGCGACCAAGCTCGATCTGGCTCAGGCCTACATCGACATGGGCGACAACGACGGCGCGCGCGACATCCTCAATGAAGTCATCAGCGAGGGCAACGACAAGCAGAAGAGCGAAGCGAGCGAAATGCTGTCGCATCTGGCCTGAGTCGGCATTGAGTGGTAAACAAAACGGCAGCCCATGAGGCTGCCGTTCTTGTTTGGGTCTGGTTTCCCCGTCCCGCCGCCTTATAATGCCCGCCTTTGTAGATCAGCAGGCTGTACCGACTTGGCAAACATAGATAACCCGGCCGCCGAAATGGCACCCGAAGGCTTTTTCCGCGTCGCGCTGGGCGTTGAATACAAGGGCTCGCGCTACAGCGGCTGGCAGCGCCAATCCACCGGTGTGCTCACCGTGCAGGAAACCCTGGAAAAAGCCCTGTCGAAGGTCGCTGACTCGCCGATCTCGCTGCAATGTGCCGGGCGCACCGACGCCGGTGTGCATGCCTGCGGGCAAGTGGTGCATTTCGATACCCAGGTCGACCGTTCGCTGAAAGCCTGGGTCATGGGCGCCAACATCAATCTGCCCCACGACATCAGCGTCAGTTGGGCGAAGATCATGCCGGCGCATTTCCATGCGCGATTCAAGGCAATTGCCCGGCGCTATCGCTACGTGATCTACAACGATCAGATCCGCCCGGCGCATCTCAACGAAGAAATCACCTGGAATCACCGTCCGCTGGACGTCGAGCGCATGGCCGAGGCCGCGCAGTACCTGATCGGTACCCATGATTTCAGTGCCTTCCGTGCCGGCCAGTGCCAGGCCAAGTCGCCGATCAAGCAGATGCATCACCTGCGCGTGACCCGTCACGGCAAAATGATCGTTCTGGACATCCGCGCCAACGCGTTCCTGCACCACATGGTGCGCAACATCGCCGGCGTGCTGATGACCATCGGTGCCGGCGAGCGGCCGATGGAGTGGATGAAAGAAGTGCTGGAGAGCCGCGAGCGGCGTTCCGGCGGGGTCACGGCGCATCCGTTCGGCCTGTATCTGGTACAGGTGGAGTACCACGACGAGTTCCCGTTGCCCGAGCGTTTCATCGGGCCACATTTCCTTACGGGTTTCTCGGAACTTGACGGCTGACGCCCTCGAACGCATTTGTTACCATCCGGGACTTTCTCGGATTTGCCTTGGGGTTTTTATCGACATGTCAGCCGTTCGCAGCAAGATTTGCGGGATTACCCGCATGGAAGATGCGTTGGCAGCCGTCGAGGCCGGGGCCGATGCCATCGGTTTTGTGTTCTACGCTAAAAGTCCCCGGGCCGTGACCGTGCAGCAGGCGCGGTCGATCATCGCCGCCTTGCCACCGTTCGTGACCACGGTCGGGCTGTTCGTCAATGCCAGCCGTTGCGAGCTCGGGGAAATCCTCGATGCCGTGCCGCTGGATCTGCTGCAGTTCCATGGCGACGAAACCGCCGCCGAGTGTGAGGGCTGGCACCGGCCGTACATCAAGGCCTTGCGGGTCAAGGCGGGCGATAACATTGCCGCTGCCTGCGATGCCTACCCGAGCGCCAGCGGCGTGCTGCTCGACACTTATGTCGAAGGCGTGCCCGGCGGAACCGGCGAAGCGTTCGACTGGTCATTGATTCCGCAAGGCTTGAGCAAACCGTTGATTCTGGCCGGCGGCCTGACGCCGGAGAACGTCGCCGATGCGATAGCCCGGGTGCGGCCGTATGCCGTGGATGTCAGCGGCGGGGTAGAGGCGAGCAAGGGCATCAAGGATCACGCAAAGATTCGTGCATTCATCAACGCCGTACGCTGATGTGACGGCTGGCAGACTGCCGCCGTCCACAGCTCTGTAGAAAAGAGGCTGAGGGTCTTTTCGGGGTGTGCGCAGGTCAGTTCCGCTGACCCGGCAGTCCGGACGATCATCGCCACACATGAATTTAGCTGAAGGGCATACGCGGGGCCGCGAACCAGAGCGTTCGGGCCGCCGGTACTGGAGAAAGAAAGCATGAGCAACTGGTTGGTAGACAAGCTGATCCCTTCGATCATGCGTTCCGAGGTCAAGAAGAGCTCGGTCCCTGAAGGTCTGTGGCACAAATGCCCGTCCTGCGAGGCTGTGCTGTATCGTCCGGAGCTGGAAAAGACCCTGGACGTTTGCCCTAAATGCAACCACCACATGCGCATCGGCGCACGTGCGCGCATCGACATCTTCCTGGACGCCGAAGGCCGTGCCGAACTGGGCGCCGATCTGGAGCCGGTTGACCGTCTGAAATTCCGCGACGGCAAGAAGTACAAGGACCGCCTGGTCGCTGCCCAGAAACAGACCGGCGAGAAAGACGCACTGGTTTCCATGAGCGGCACCCTGCTGGGCATGCCGGTCGTGGTTTCGGCGTTCGAATTCAGCTTCATGGGCGGTTCCATGGGCGCCATCGTCGGTGAGCGCTTCGTGCGCGCCGCCAACTACGCGCTGGAAAACCGTTGCCCGATGGTCTGCTTTTCCGCCTCCGGTGGTGCGCGCATGCAGGAAGCCCTGATCTCGCTGATGCAGATGGCCAAGACTTCGGCTGTTCTGGCGCGTCTGCGTGAAGAAGGCATTCCGTTCATCTCGGTGCTGACCGACCCGGTCTACGGCGGCGTTTCCGCCAGTCTGGCGATGCTGGGCGACGTGATCGTCGGCGAGCCTAAAGCCCTGATCGGCTTCGCCGGTCCACGTGTGATCGAGCAGACCGTGCGCGAAAAACTGCCGGAAGGCTTCCAGCGCAGCGAGTTCCTGCTGGAGCACGGCGCCATCGACCTGATCATCGATCGTCGCGAACTGCGTCCGCGTCTGGGTAACCTGCTGGCGCAACTGACCGGCAAACCGACGCCTAAATTCGTTGCTGCGCCGATCGAGCCGATCGTCGTTCCGCCGGTGCCTGCCAACGTATGACCGAGCGCACCCTTGGCGAGTGGCTCGCCTACCTTGAACAGTTGCATCCATCGGCCATCGACATGGGGCTGGAGCGTTCGCAACAGGTAGCGTCCCGCATGGGACTGGGCCAGCCGGCGCCTCGGGTGATTACGGTCACCGGCACCAACGGCAAGGGTTCGACCTGCGCGTTCGTGGCTTCATTGCTGCGAGCGCAGGGCCTGAACGTCGGTGTCTACAATTCTCCGCACTTGCTGCGTTACAACGAGCGGGTGCAGCTCAATGGCGTCGAAGCCACTGACGCGCAGCTGTGCGAAGCCTTCGCGGCGGTCGAAGCGGGGCGCGGCGACACTTCCCTGACTTACTTCGAAATGGGCACCCTGGCGGCGTTCTGGCTGTTTCAACAGGCCGGGCTCGACGCGGTGGTGCTGGAAGTCGGGCTGGGCGGGCGTCTGGATACGGTCAACGTGGTCGATGCCGACATCGCGCTGGTCACCAGCATTGGTGTCGATCATGCCGATTACCTGGGCAATACCCGCGAATCCGTGGCCTTCGAGAAGGCCGGGATTTTCCGTCAGGGCAAGCCTGCGCTGTGCGGCGATCTGAATCCTCCACAACCCCTGCTGGACAAGGCGCGCGAGCTCGCTTGCCCGTTCTTCCTGCGCGGGCGCGATTTCGATCTGGGTATCACGGATCAATTCTGGCAGTGGCGCGGTACCGATGCTGACGGTCAGGTCGTTGAGCTGCGCGATTTGCCGCTGCTTGATCTGCCGATGGAAAACGCTGCGCTGGCGTTGCAGGCTTATCTGCTGCTCGGTTTGCCATGGGATGCCAAACAGATTGTTGCGGCGTTGCAGGCGACTCGCGTGGTCGGTCGTCTTGATCGTCGCTCGTTCGAATGGAACGGCAAGCGCTTGAACCTGCTGCTGGACGTTGGCCATAACCCGCATGCGGCGGAGTATCTGGCCCGGCGTCTGGCGGCGCGTCCGCCGGTCGGCAAGCGTCTGGCGGTGTTCGGCCTGTTGGCGGACAAGGATCTGGACGGTGTCATCGGTGAATTGAATGCCAGTGTCCAGCATTGGGCGGTGGCGCCGCTGGATTCGCCGCGTGCGCGTCCGGTGGCTGAATTGAATGTTGCACTGCAGAACCTTGGCGCCTCGGTCACGTCTTATGACAGTGTGGCGGCTGCGCTGGAAGAGCAGTGTGCAGTGGCCACCAGCGACGACGAGATCTTGCTGTTCGGATCATTTTATTGTGTCGCCGAGGCCCTCGAATGGCTGTCTCGGCGCTCCACGGAGGAAGCGGCAAATGGCTTTGCTGGATAAAGCGTACAAACAGCGCATGGTCGGTGCCTTGGTGCTGGTGGCGCTGGCGGTGATTTTCCTGCCGATGCTGTTTTCCCGTCAGGATGAACAGCGTCAGGTGACCGTCGAGGCGCCGGCTGCGCCGCAAGCGCCCGCCGTGGCGCAGATCCAGATGGAAACCGTGGCCGTACCCGAGCCTCAGGTTCTGCCGCAAGAGCCAGTGCCGAGCGATGACGAAGTCGCCGAGCAGGCTGTGCCGACGGCGCCGATTGCTTCCGCCGCGCCAGCCCCGGCTCCGGCGCCGGTGGCCAAACCGGTTGCGCCGGCTCCCGCTCCCGTTCCCGTTCCCGTGGTCAAGCCAACCACGGCCCCGGCTCAGCCGATCGCTGCATTGTCTGCCAAGCCGGATACCACCCAGAGCCGCGTCGATGCCAATGGCCTGTCGGTGAGCTGGTCGGTGCAACTGGCCAGTCTGTCGAGCCGCGCCAGCGCCGAAAGCCTGCAGAAAACCCTGCGCAGCCAGGGTTACAACGCTTACATCCGTTCGGCCGATGGCAAGAACCGGGTGTTCGTCGGCCCGCTGATCGAGCGCGCAGAAGCTGATCGTCTGCGTGATCTGTTGAGCCGCCAGCAGAACCTCAAGGGGTTTGTGGTGCGCTTCCAGCCCGAGCGCGGCTGATATCTATCACTTCGATAGAAATGCACTGAAAATCGCAGCTTACCGACAGCCATGCGCTCTGCTAAAATGCGCCGCCTTATCCGTCTGTAGGCTGCACTGTGCCATTTACCTGGGTTGACTGGGCGATCGTTGCAATCATCGCCATCTCCGCTTTGATCAGTTTGAGCCGCGGCTTCGTCAAAGAAGCATTGTCGCTGGTGACCTGGATCATTGCAGGAGCCGTTGCCTGGATGTTCGGTGGCTCACTGTCCGAGTACCTCGCCGGATACATTCAAACACCGTCGGCTCGTGTGATCACGGGCTGTGCCATCATGTTTGTCGCCACACTGATCGTGGGCGCAATGATCAATTATCTTATCGGCGAGTTGGTTCGCGTCACCGGGTTGTCCGGGACCGATCGATTCCTCGGCATGGCCTTCGGCGCTGCGCGTGGCGTGTTGCTGGTGGTCGTGGCGGTCGGGCTGTTGAGCTTGGGGCCGGTACAGCAGGACGGGTGGTGGAAAGAATCACAGCTCGTGCCAAAGTTTCTATTGGTCGCAGACTGGTCCAAGAACCTGATTCTCGGGTGGAGCAGTCAGTGGCTTGCCAGCGGAATCAGCGTACCCGCTGATATTCCGTTCAAGGAGCAACTCTTGCCGTCGGCCAAAACGCCTCAGTGAGTGTTGTTCAGTTCAGATCCATTAAGTAGGGGTTGCGTCGCATGTGTGGCATCGTCGGTATCGTCGGTAAGTCGAACGTCAATCAGGCGCTGTATGACGCGCTAACCGTGCTCCAGCACCGCGGCCAGGACGCTGCCGGTATCGTGACCAGCCATGATGGCCGGTTGTTCTTGCGCAAGGACAATGGCCTGGTGCGTGACGTGTTTCAGCAGCGTCACATGCAGCGCCTGGTCGGCCACATGGGTATCGGCCACGTCCGTTACCCGACTGCCGGCAGCTCGACGTCGGCCGAGGCTCAGCCGTTCTACGTCAACTCGCCTTACGGCATCACCCTGGCGCACAACGGTAACCTGACCAACGTTGAACAGTTGGCCAAAGAGATCTACGAATCCGATCTGCGTCACGTCAACACCAGCTCCGACTCGGAAGTGTTGCTGAACGTGTTCGCCCACGAGCTGGCCCAGCGCGGCAAGCTGCAACCGACCGAAGAAGACGTGTTTGCCGCCGTGACCGACGTGCACAACCGTTGCGTCGGTGGTTACGCCGTTGTGGCGATGGTGACCGGTTACGGCATCGTCGGCTTCCGTGACCCGCACGGCATCCGCCCGATCGTGTTCGGTCAGCGTCACACCGACGAAGGCGTCGAGTACATGATCGCCTCCGAAAGCGTTTCGCTGGACGTGCTTGGCTTCACTCTGATCCGCGACCTGGCACCGGGCGAAGCGGTCTACATCACTGAAGACGGCAAGCTGCACACTCGTCAGTGCGCGACCAACCCGTCCCTGACTCCGTGCATCTTCGAACACGTCTACCTGGCGCGTCCGGATTCGATCATCGACGGCGTGTCGGTCTACAAAGCCCGTCTGCGCATGGGTGAGAAGCTGGCCGAGAAGATCCTGCGCGAGCGTCCAGAACACGACATCGACGTGGTCATCCCGATTCCGGACACCAGTCGCACCGCAGCACTGGAACTGGCCAACCATCTGGGCGTGAAATTCCGCGAAGGCTTCGTCAAGAACCGTTACATCGGCCGTACCTTCATCATGCCCGGCCAGGCTGCGCGCAAGAAATCGGTACGCCAGAAGCTCAACGCCATCGAACTGGAATTCCGCGGCAAGAACGTGATGCTGGTGGACGACTCGATCGTTCGCGGCACCACCTGCAAGCAGATCATCCAGATGGCCCGTGAAGCCGGCGCGAAAAACGTCTACTTCTGCTCGGCGGCTCCGGCTGTTCGCTTCCCGAACGTGTACGGCATCGACATGCCGAGCGCTCACGAGCTGATCGCTCACAACCGTTCGACTCAGGATGTCGCCGACCTGATCGGCGCCGACTGGCTGATCTATCAGGACCTGCCTGACTTGATCGAAGCGGTCGGTGGCGGCAAGATCAAGATCGAAAACTTCGATTGCGCAGTGTTTGACGGCAAGTACGTCACCGGCGATGTCGACGAGGCTTACCTGAACAAGATCGAACAGGCACGCAACGATGCCTCGAAGGTCAAGACCCAGGCGGTCAGTGCGATCATCGATCTGTACAACAACTGAGTTTCAACCGGCCCTTAGGGGCCGGTTTTGTATCTGGCAAAAGACTTTTATTTATCGAGAACAGGGCAAGGAGTGACAGCATGAGTCAGGAATGGGATGCCGGTCGGCTGGACAGCGACCTCGAAGGCGTAGCGTTCGATACCCTGGCCGTACGTGCCGGTCAGCACCGTACGCCGGAAGGCGAGCACGGTGATCCGATGTTCTTCACTTCCAGCTATGTGTTTCGCACCGCCGCCGATGCGGCTGCGCGGTTTGCCGGGGAAG
The DNA here is from genome assembly GCF_057809295.1 of Pseudomonas sp. FG35. Classification (NCBI taxonomy): domain Bacteria; kingdom Pseudomonadati; phylum Pseudomonadota; class Gammaproteobacteria; order Pseudomonadales; family Pseudomonadaceae; genus Pseudomonas; species Pseudomonas sp. FG35. The sequence goes on from NZ_JBMDJR010000027.1 coordinate 29,817, forward strand.
TGCCGGGCAACGTCTACTCGCGTTACACCAACCCGACCGTTCGCGCCTTCGAAGAGCGCATCGCCGCGCTGGAAAGCGCCGAGCAGGCGGTGGCCACGGCCACCGGCATGGCCGCGATCATGGCGGTGGTGATGAGTCTGTGCAGCGCCGGCGATCATGTGCTGGTGTCGCGCAGCGTGTTCGGTTCGACCATCAGTCTGTTCGAGAAGTACTTCAAGCGTTTTGGCGTGGAAGTCGATTACGTGCCGCTGGCCGATCTGTCGGCCTGGGACGCAGCGATCAAGTCCAACACCAAATTGCTGTTCGTCGAGTCGCCGTCCAATCCGTTGGCTGAGCTGGTGGATATCACCGCGCTGTCGGAAATCGCGCACGCCAAGGGTGCGATGCTGGTAGTCGACAACTGCTTCTGCACGCCTGCCTTGCAGCAGCCGCTGAAGCTGGGCGCAGACATCGTTGTGCATTCGGCCACCAAGTTCATCGATGGCCAGGGCCGTTGCATGGGCGGCGTGGTTGCCGGTCGCAGCGAACAGATGAAAGAAGTCGTCGGCTTCCTGCGTACCGCCGGGCCGACCCTCAGCCCGTTCAACGCCTGGATCTTCCTCAAGGGGCTGGAAACCCTGAACCTGCGGATGAAGGCGCACTGCGCCAATGCCCAACAACTGGCTGAGTGGCTGGAGCAGCAGGATGGCATCGAGAAGGTGCATTACGCCGGTCTCAAGAGCCATCCGCAGCACGAACTGGCTCAGCGTCAGCAGAAGGGCTTCGGCGCGGTGGTGAGCTTTGAGGTCAAGGGCGGCAAAGAGGGTGCCTGGCGTTTCATCGATGCGACCCGTTTGATCTCGATTACTGCCAACCTCGGTGACAGCAAAACCACCATCACCCACCCGAGCACCACGTCCCATGGCCGTCTGGCGCCACAGGAGCGTGAAGCGGCTGGCATTCGTGACAGCCTGATCCGCATCGCGGTCGGTCTGGAAGACGTGGCTGACCTGCAAGCCGACTTGTCGCGCGGTCTGGCGGCGTTGTGATCGAGTTGTCTACGCCAAAGATCGGCACCCATGGCCGCGTTGCATTGGTCACGGGTGCCGCGCGCGGGATCGGCTTGGGCATCGCGGCATGGCTGATCAGCGAAGGCTGGCAGGTGGTGCTGACTGACCTGGATCGTGTGCGAGGTTCGAAAGTGGCGAAGGTGCTCGGCGAAAACGCCTGGTTCATTGCCATGGACGTCGCGGACGAAAGTCAGGTGGCGCTCGGTGTCGCTGAGGTGCTGGGGCAATTCGGTCGTCTGGATGCGCTGGTGTGCAACGCTGCCGTGGCCGATCCGCACAACATCACGCTGGAAAGCCTCGATCTGGCTTACTGGAATCGGGTGCTTGCGGTGAACCTCGGTGGGCCGATGTTGCTGGCCAAACACTGCGCGCCGTATCTGCGTGCGCACAACGGGGCGATCGTCAATCTGGCCTCGACCCGTGCGGCGCAGTCAGAACCGGATACCGAAGCCTATGCGGCGAGCAAGGGTGGTTTGCTGGCGCTGACTCACGCGCTGGCGATCAGTCTCGGGCCGGAGATTCGCGTCAATGCGGTCAGCCCGGGCTGGATCGATGCGCGGGATCCATCCGCGCGGCGCGCGGAACCGCTGACCGATACCGATCATGCCCAGCATCCGGCGGGCAGGGTAGGGACGGTCGAGGATGTGGCGGCGATGGTGGCGTGGTTGCTGTCGAAGAATGCGGGGTTTGTGACGGGGCAGGAATTCGTGGTCGATGGCGGCATGACCAAGAAGATGATTTATACGGAATGAAGCAATTTCGTCTTTTTTAGAAAAACTTCAATCCTGCTATTGACTTAGGTTCGCTACCTGCGTAAATTTCGCGGCCTCGGAGATGCAAACGGGTGATTAGCTCAGCTGGGAGAGCGTCTGCCTTACAAGCAGAATGTCGGCGGTT
>NZ_JBMDJR010000028.1:0-30477 GCF_057809295.1 Pseudomonas sp. FG35
CCGGCACCGTGACCGTTCCGGCGCCAGCCGATGACGTCTACAAAGACGCCGGCAAGGTCGAAGTGACCATCAAGGATGCAACTGGCGGCAACTTCGAGAACCTGGTGCCGAGCACTGTTCCAGCCGTGACCAACGTCACCGACACCATCGACACATCGACCGTGAAACTGAGCGCCGATACGTCGGTGGCTGAGGGCGGCACCGTCACTTACACCGCCACCGTTGGCGCTCCGGTGACTGGCTCGCCGGTCACCGTGACCCTGGCCAACGGTCAGACCATCACCATCGAAGTCGGCAAGACCACCGGCACCATCACCACCACCGCGCCGAACGATGCACTCAACGGTCATACGCCGCTGAGCAACTCGATCACTGGCGTGACCGGTGGTAACTACGAAAATCTCGTCGCCGACAAAACCCCGGTCAGCACCACGGTAACCGACACCGTCGACACCACCGACCTGACACTGACCGCGACCGACAGCGTGGCCGAAGGTGGCTCAATCACCTACACCGCGACCCTGACCAACGCCGCCGGCACTCCGGTGACCGTGACCTTGAGCAACGGCGCCGTCATCACCATCGAGGCCGGTAAAACCACCGGCACCGTGACCGTCGATGCGCCGAAAGACGACGTCTACAAAGACGCCGGCAAGGTCGAGGTGACCATCAAGGATGCAACTGGCGGCAACTTCGAGAATCTGGTGCCAAGCACCGTTCCGGCCGTGACCGAAGTCACCGACACCATCGACACCACTACGGTGAAGCTCACTGCGACCGAGTCGGCGGCGGAAGGTGGCACTGTCACTTATACCGCTACCGTCGGCGCTCCGGTGACGGGTTCGCCTGTGACCGTGACCCTGGCCAATGGTCAGTCGATCACCATCGAAGTCGGTAAAACCACCGGCACCATCACCACCACTGCGCCGAACGACGCGTTGAACGGTCACACTCCGCTGACCAACGCGATCACCGGTGTGAGCGGCGGTAACTACGAAAATTTGGTGGCCGACAAGACTCCGGTCAGCACCACCGTCACCGACACTGTCGACACCACCAACCTGACTCTGAGCGCTAGCGATTCTGTGGCCGAAGGCGGTTCGATCGTCTACACCGCCACCCTGACCAACCCTGCCGGCACCCCGGTGACCGTGACGTTGAGCAACGGTGCCGTCATCACCATCGAGGCCGGTAAAACCACCGGCACCGTGACCGTCGATGCGCCGAAAGACGACGTCTACAAAGATGCCGGCAAAGTCGAAGCGACCATTTCGACTGCCACCGGTGGCAACTTCGAGAATCTGGTGCCAAGCACTGTTCCGGCTGTCACTGAAGTCACCGACACCATCGATACCACCACGGTCAAACTGACCGCGACCGAGTCGGCAGTTGAAGGCGGAACCGTTAGCTACACCGCGACCGTTGGTGCCCCGGTAACCGGTTCGCCTGTGACCGTGACCTTGGCCAACGGTCAGTCGATTACCATCGAAGTCGGCAAGACCACCGGCACCGTCACCACCACCGCACCGAACGACGTGTTGAATGGTCATGCGCCGCTGACCAACGCGATCACCAACGTAACTGGCGGTAACTACGAGAATCTGGTCGCCGACAAGACCCCGGTTTCGACTACCGTCACCGACACCGTCGACACCACCAACCTGACTCTGAGCGCCACTGACTCGGTGGCCGAGGGCGGCTCGATCGTTTACACCGCGACCCTGACCAACCCGGCCGGCACCCCGGTGACCGTGACGCTGAGCAACGGCGCCGTCATCACCATCGAGGCCGGCAAAACCACCGGCACCGTGACCGTCGATGCACCGAAAGATGACGTCTACAAAGACGCCGGCAAAGTCGAAGTCACCATCAAGGATGCAACTGGCGGCAACTTCGAGAACCTGGTGCCAAGCACCGCTCCAGCCGTCACAGAAGTCACCGACACCATCGACACCTCGACCGTCAAACTGACCGCGACCGAATCAGCTGCTGAAGGCGGCACCGTCACCTACACCGCGACCGTTGGTGCCCCGGTAACCGGTTCGCCTGTGACCGTGACCCTGGCCAATGGTCAGTCGATCACCATCGAAGTCGGCAAGACCACCGGCACCGTGACCACCACCGCACCGAACGACGCGCTGAACGGTCACACCCCGCTGACCAATTCGATCACTGACGTGTCTGGCGGTAATTACGAAAACCTCGTGGCCGACAAGACGCCGGTCAGCACCACCGTGACCGACACCGTCGACACCACCAACCTGACCCTGAGCGCCACGCCGGAAGTCAACGAAGGTGGCCAGATCACCTACACCGCGACCCTGACCAACGCCGCCGGCACTCCGGTCACTGTGACCTTGAGCAACGGCGCCGTCATCACCATCGAGGCCGGTAAAACCACCGGCACCGTGACCGTCGATGCGCCGAAAGACGACGTCTACAAAGACGCCGGCAAAGTCGAGACGACCATTTCGACCACCACCGGTGGCAACTTCGAAAACCTGGTCACCAGCACCGCCCCGGCGGTCACCACCGTCAATGACACCATCGACACGTCCACCGTGTCGCTGACCGCCACCGCCAACGTCGCCGAAGGCGAAACCGTGGTCTACACCGCAACCGTGACCGCGCCAGTAACCGGCTCGCCGGTCGTCGTGACCCTGTCCAACGGCCAGACCATCACCATCGCCGTCGGCGAAACCACCGGCACCGTGAACTTCGTCGCGCCGAACAGCCCGCTGGCGGGCGGCAGCTCGCTGAGCGTGACCATCGACAAGGCCACCGGCGGCAACTACGAAAACCTGGCGGTCGACAGCAAACCGGCAAATACCTCGGTGTCGGACACTGTCGACACCACCAACCTGAACCTGACGGCCACCGATTCGGTGGCCGAGGGTGGTTCGATCACCTACACAGCGACCCTGACCAACCCGGCGGGTACGCCGGTGACCGTGACCCTGTCGAACGGTGCCGTCATCACCATCGAGGCCGGCAAAACCACTGGCACCGTGACCGTCGACGCGCCGAAAGACGACGTCTACAAAGACGCCGGCAAAGTCGAGGCAACCATTTCGACCGCCACTGGCGGTGGTTTCGAGAACCTGGTGCCGAGCACTGTTCCGGCCGTGACCAACGTCACCGACACCATCGACACCACCACGGTGAAACTGACCGCGACCGAGTCGGCGGCGGAAGGCGGCACCGTTACTTACACCGCTACCGTCGGTGCGCCTGTCACCGGTTCGCCTGTGACCGTGACCCTGGCCAATGGTCAGTCGATCACCATCGAGGTGGGCAAAACCACCGGCACTGTGACCACCACTGCGCCGAACGATGCGCTGAACGGTCACACCCCGCTGACCAATTCGATCACTGGTGTGTCTGGCGGTAATTACGAAAACCTCGTGGCCGACAAGACCCCGGTTTCGACTACCGTCACTGATACCGTCGACACCACCAACCTGACCCTGAGCGCCACTGGCTCTGTGGCCGAGGGCGGTTCGATCGTCTACACCGCGACCCTGACCAACCCGGCCGGCACGCCGGTCACCGTGACCCTGTCGAACGGTGCCGTCATCACTATCGAAGCCGGCAAAACCATCGGCACCGTGACCGTTCCAGCACCTGCCGATGACGTTTACAAGGACGCCGGCAAAGTCGAAGTCACCATCAAGGATGCAACCGGTGGCAACTTCGAGAACCTCGTTCCGAGCACCGTTCCAGCCGTAACAGAAGTCACCGACACCATCGACACGACGACCGTGAAGCTGACCGCTTCCGAAACGGCCGCTGAAGGTGGCACCGTCACTTACACCGCGACTGTTGGCGCACCGGTGACCGGTTCGCCTGTGACCGTGACCCTGGCCAACGGTCAGCAAATCACCATCGAGGTGGGTAAAACCACCGGCACCGTGACCACCACTGCACCGAACGATGTGCTGAACGACCATGCGCCACTGACCAACGCGATCACTGGCGTGAGCGGTGGCAACTACGAAAACCTCGTCGCCGACAAGACGCCGGTCAGCACCATCGTGACCGACACCGTCGACACCACCAATCTGTCGCTGACCGCGACGGGCACCGTGGCCGAAGGTGGCTCGATCACCTACACCGCCACCCTGACCAATCCTGCCGGCACTCCGCTGACCGTGACCCTGTCGAACGGCGCCGTGATCACCATCGAGGCCGGTAAAACCATCGGCACGGTGACCGTTCCAGCACCTGCCGATGACGTCTACAAGGACGCCGGAAAAGTCGAAGTCACCATCAAGGATGCAACCGGTGGCAATTTCGAGAACCTGGTGCCAAGCACCATTCCAGCCGTAACGGAAGTCACCGACACCGTCGACACGACGACCGTGAAGCTGACCGCTTCCGAAACGGCCGCTGAAGGTGGCACCGTCACTTACACCGCGACTGTTGGCGCACCGGTGACCGGTTCGCCTGTGACCGTGACCCTGGCCAACGGTCAGCAAATCACCATCGAGGTGGGTAAAACCACCGGCACCGTGACCACCACGGCACCGAACGATGTGCTGAACGACCATGCACCACTGACCAACGCGATTACCGACGTCAGCGGCGGCAACTACGAGAATCTGGTCGCCGACAAGACTCCGGTGTCGACCACCATCACCGACACCATCGACACCACCAATCTGTCGCTGACCGCGACCGGGACCGTGGCCGAAGGTGGTTCGATCGTCTACACCGCGACCCTGACCAACCCGGCGGGCACGCCGGTGACCGTGACCTTGTCCAACGGCTCGGTGATCACAATCGAGGCCGGCAAAACCACCGGCACCGTGACCGTTCCTGCGCCAGCCGACGACGTCTACAAGGACGCCGGCACCGTGGAGGCGACAATCAAATCCGCGACCGGTGGCAACTTCGAAAACCTGGTGACCAGCACTACGCCAGCCGTAACCAATGTCACCGACACCATCGACACCACCACGGTCAAACTGACCGCGACCGAGTCGGCGGCTGAAGGCGGCACTGTCACTTACACCGCCACCGTGGGCGCGCCTGTGACCGGCTCGCCAGTCACCGTGACACTGTCCAACGGTCAGTCGATCACCATCGAAGTCGGCAAGACCACTGGCACTGTCACTACCACCGCACCGAACGATGCGCTGACCGGCCACGCGCCGTTGACCAACGCGATCACCGGCGTGACGGGCGGCAACTACGAAAATCTCGTGGCTGACAAAACGCCGGTCTCGACCACCGTCACCGACACGGTCGACACCACCAACCTAACCCTCAGCGCCACCAATTCGGTTGCCGAGGGCGGTTCGATCATCTACACCGCGACCCTGACCAACGCCGCTGGCTCGCCAGTGACCGTGACCCTGTCGAACGGCGCCGTGATCACCATCGAGGCCGGCAAAACCACTGGCACCGTGACCGTTCCTGCGCCAGCCGATGACGTCTACAAGGACGCCGGCAACGTGCAGGCCACGATCACCAATGCCACCGGTGGCAACTTCGAAAATCTGGTCCCGAGCACTGTTCCTGCCGTGACCCAGGTCACCGATACCATCGACACCACCACGGTGAAACTTACCGCCACCGAGTCGGCGGCTGAAGGCGGCACTGTCACTTACACTGCCACCGTGGGCGCTCCTGTGACTGGCTCGCCAGTGACCGTGAACCTGTCGAACGGCCAGAGCATCACCATCGAAGTGGGTAAAACCACCGGCACCGTGACGACCACCGCGCCTAATGACGTGTTGAATGGTCATGCACCACTGACCAACGCGATCACAGGCGTGACGGGCGGCAACTACGAAAATCTGGTGGCCGACAAGACGCCGGTCAGCACGACCGTGACCGACACCGTCGACACCACCAACCTGTCGCTGAGCGCGACTGGCACCGTGGCTGAAGGTGGCTCGATCACCTACACCGCGACCCTGACCAACGCTGCGGGCACCCCGGTGACCGTGACCTTGAGCAATGGCGCCGTGATCATCATCGAGGCCGGTAAAACCACCGGCACCGTGACCGTTGCCGCGCCAGCCGATGACGTCTACAAAGACGCAGGCAATGTGCAGGCCACGATCACCAACGCGACTGGCGGCAACTTCGAAAACCTGGTGACCAGCACCACGCCAGCGGTGACCAGCGTCACCGATACCATCGACACCACCACGGTGAAGCTGACCGCAACCGCGACAGCGGCCGAGGGCGGCACCGTCACCTACACCGCGACCGTGGGTGCACCGGTGACCGGTTCGCCTGTGACCGTGAACCTGTCGAACGGCCAGTCGATCACCATCGAAGTCGGCAAAACCACCGGCACCGTGACCACCACCGCGCCGAACGACGTGTTGACCGGTCATGCACCGCTGACCAACGCCATCACCGGCGTAAGCGGCGGCAACTACGAAAATCTGGTGGCTGATAAAACCCCGGTTTCGACCACTGTCACCGATACCGTCGACACCACCAACCTGTCGCTCAGCGCGACCGGTACCGTGGCCGAAGGCGGCTCGATCACCTACACCGCGACCCTGACCAACGCCGCTGGCTCGCCAGTGACCGTGACCTTGTCCAACGGCGCCGTGATCACCATCGAAGCCGGCAAAACCACCGGCACCGTGACCGTTCCTGCGCCAGCCGATGACGTCTACAAGGATGCCGGCAACGTACAGGCCACGATCACCAACGCCACCGGTGGCAACTTCGAGAACCTGGTCACCAGCACCACGCCAGCGGTAACCAGCGTCACCGACACCATCGACACCACTACCGTGAAGCTGACCGCAACTGCGACGGCGGCCGAGGGTGGCAACGTTGTCTACACCGCCACTGTTGGCGCTCCGGTGACTGGCTCGCCAGTGACGGTAACCCTGTCGAATGGTCAATCGATCACCATCGAAGTCGGCAAGACCAGCGGCACCGTGACCACCACCGCGCCTAACGACGTGTTGAATGGTCATGCACCACTGACCAACGCGATCACCGGCGTGAGCGGCGGTAACTACGAGAATCTGGTGGCCGACAAGACCCCGGTCAGCACCACCGTGACCGACACGGTCGACACTACCAACCTGTCCCTGAGCGCCACCAACTCGGTCGCCGAGGGTGGTTCGATCACTTACACCGCAACCCTGACCAATGCTGCGGGCACTCCGGTGACCGTGACCTTGAGCAACGGCGCCGTGATCACCATCGAAGCGGGCAAAACCACCGGCACCGTAACCGTTCCTGCGCCAGCCGATGACGTCTACAAAGACGCCGGCAATGTGCAAGCCACGATCACCAACGCCACGGGCGGCAACTTCGAAAACCTGGTGACCAGCACCACGCCAGCAGTGACCAGCGTTACTGACACCATCGACACCACCACCGTGAAGCTGACCGCAACCGCAACAGCGGCCGAGGGCGGCACCGTCACCTACACCGCCACCGTGGGCGCACCGGTGACTGGCTCTCCGGTAATCGTGAATCTGGCCAACGGTCAGTCGATCACCATCGAAGTGGGTAAAACCACCGGCACCGTGACCACCATCGCGCCGAACGATGCGTTGACCGGCCAGGCACCGCTGACCAACTCGATCACCAACGTTTCTGGCGGCAACTACGAAAACCTCGTGGCCGACAAGACGCCGGTCTCGACCACCGTCACCGACACCGTCGACACCACCAACCTGTCCCTCAGCGCGACCGGCACCGTGGCCGAGGGTGGCTCGATCACCTACACCGCGACCCTGACCAACGCTGCTGGCTCGCCAGTCACCGTGACCTTGTCGAACGGTGCAGTCATCACTATCGAAGCCGGTAAAACCACTGGCACCGTGACCGTTCCTGCACCAGCCGATGACGTCTACAAAGACGCCAGCAACGTGCAGGCCACGATCAAATCCGCCACCGGTGGCAACTTCGAAAACCTGGTGACCAGCACCACGCCAGCCGTAACCAGCGTTACCGACACCATCGACACCACCACCGTGAAGCTGACCGCAACCACGACCGCGGCCGAAGGTGGCACCGTCACCTACACCGCTACCGTGGGTGCGCCGGTGACGGGCTCGCCAGTAACCGTGAATCTGGCCAACGGTCAGTCGATCACCATCGAAGTCGGCAAGACCACCGGCACCGTGACCACCACCGCGCCGAACGACGCGTTGACCGGCCACACACCGCTGACCAACTCGATCACCAACGTGACTGGCGGCAACTATGAAAACCTCGTGGCCGACAAGACGCCGGTCAGCACCACCGTCACCGACACCATCGACACCACCAACCTGTCCCTCAGCGCGACCGGCACAGTGGCCGAGGGTGGCTCGATCACCTACACCGCGACCCTGACCAACGCCGCTGGCTCGCCAGTGACCGTAACCTTGTCGAACGGCGCCGTGATCACCATCGACGCCGGTAAAACCACCGGCACCGTGACCGTTCCTGCGCCAGCTGACGACGTCTACAAGGACGCCGGCAACGTACAGGCCACGATCACCAATGCCACGGGCGGCAATTTCGAAAACCTGGTCACCAGCACCACGCCAGCCGTGACCAGCGTCACCGACACCATCGACACCACCACTGTCAGCATCACCGGCAGCACCTCGGTAACCGAAGGCCAGACCGCCAGCTACACCGTCAGCCTGACCCATCCGGCGCAGACCGAAGTGACCCTGAAAATCGTCTACAGCGGCACCGCCGCCGACGGTTCGGACTTCACCGGCGTGTACACCGTGAAGATCCCGGCGGGTGCCAGCAGTGCGCAGTTCAACGTCGCCACCATCGATGACAAGATCACCGAAGGCACCGAGAACTTCGTGGTCAAGATCGACTCGGCCACCGGTGGCAACTTCGAAAACCTGGCGGTCAGCAGCACCAATGGCAGCGTCAGCACCTCGATCATCGACAACGATGCGCCACCGGTCATCGACCTCGACGCCAACAACTCCAGCGGTGCAACGGGTGCCGACTACAAGGTGACCTTCACCGAGGGCACAACAGGTCCAGGCGTGTCGATTGCCGACACCGACATCAAGATCACCGACCCGGACAGCACCATGCTGTCCGGCGCCACCATCGTGCTGACCAACCGTCAGGACGGCGATGCGCTGAACCTGGGCAACAGCGTCAACGGCATCACCATCAATGCCAACAGCACCAACGGCACCGTCACCCTGACCCTGTCGGGCAACGCGACGCTGGCCGACTACATGCAGGCGATCAAGAACATCAGCTTCACCAACAGCAGTGAAGACCCGAGCACCGTGCCACGGATCATCACCGTGACCGTGACCGATGGCGGCAACTACTCCAATACCGCGACCACCACGGTCAACGTGGTGGCGGTCAACGACGCGCCGGTCGCTGCACCGGTCAACGTCACCGGCACCGAAGACACCCCGCTGATCCTCGGCTGGTCGACCTTCGGCGTCAGCGACGTCGACAGCCCGGCCAGCAGCCTGGGCGTAAAAATCACTCAACTGCCGGGCGAAGGCAAACTGCAATACCTGGACGGTTCGACCTGGAAAGATGTCGCCAACAACCAGACTTTCAGCAAGGCCGACATCGACGCCGGCAAGCTGCGCTTCGTGCCGGATGCCAACGAGTCGGGTGTGAACGGTTACGGTGGCACTGCCGTTGGTAACAATCAGGCCGACTACGCGCAGATCAAATTCCAGCCAACCGACGGCCAGTTGCTGGGCAATACCGGCACCATCAAGATCGATATCACGCCGGTGGCGGATGCACCGACCCTGTCGGTCGCCGACAACAGCGTGAAGTCCACCGGGCTGATCAAGGAAGTCTGGACCGGTCTGTCGGGCCTGGGCACTGACGGCAGCGGCGCCAACTCGACCACCCTGAAAAACGTGATCGACGGTGCCGGCAAGCCGAACACCAGCGGTACCGTGAACAACGTGCAGTCCGACGGCAGCGTAACCGCCGGCACTGCGTCGAAAACCTCGGGCCTGATTTATCTGGAAGCCGGCAAGACCTACACCTTCAGCGGCACCGGTGATGACAGCCTGCTGGTGACCATCGGCGGCAAGAGCGTGGCGTCCACGACGTGGGGCGCGGGCGGCAACCTCAACGGTTCGTTCACCCCGACCACCAGCGGCTACTACACCCTGGACATCTACCACCACAACCAGAGCGGCCCGGGCAGCTACGACGTCAACCTGTCGGTCAACGGCAGCACGCCGATCGACCTGAGCAGTGCCGGTGTGCCGATCTACACCGGCGTGCAGGATCTGGTGAATGCCGGCGTGACCGTCTCCGATCTGCACGGCAGCAACGGCGAAGGCTATTACGACGGCTACAAGCTCAACACCGGCGCCGAAGGCACCACGGTGAAACTGTCGTCGATCAGCACCGCGCTAACCGACACCGACGGCTCGGAAACCCTGAGCATCAAGATCAGCGGTGCGCCGGTCGGCTCGGTGCTCAGCGACGGCGCAGGCCACAGCTTCACCGTGACCGCCACCAGCGGCGACGCCAACGTCACCGGCTGGAACCTCGGCACCCTGACCGTGACCCCGCCGACCTACTACAACGGCCAGTTCAACCTGACCGTGACCTCGACCTCCACCGAGCAGGTAGGCGGCTCGGCCAGCACCACAGCGACCATCCCGGTCACCGTGGTGCCGGCGGTCTACAACTCGATTGTCGCCACCTCGGCCGATGACACCGTCACCGGCACCGACGGCAACGACATCATGGTCGCCGACATCGGCGGCCTGACCGTGGTGCCGGGCACCAACTACAACATCGCGTTCATGGTCGACAGCTCGGGCAGCATGAGCGCCTCGTCGATCAACGCCGCCAAGGACTCGCTGACGTCGGTGTTCAACACCCTCAAGCAGAGCCTGGGCGGCAGCAACTCGGGGACGGTGAACATCTTCCTGGTGGACTTCGATACCCAGGTCAACAAGTCCGTATCGGTGAACCTCAACGACCCGAACGCACTGACCTTGCTCAAGGCCGTGCTGGACTCGATGGCGTCCGGCGGCGGCACCAACTACGAGGACGTGTTCAAGGCCACCGCGAACTTCTTCCAGAGCGCTGAAGCGGTGGCCAACACCGGGGCGAAGAACCTCACGTACTTCATCACCGACGGCCAGCCGACCTATTACCAGAGCAACGAGCAGACCAACCCGACGCTGTACGGCAACGTGAAGCTCGACGACGTGGTGAAAACCAGCAACTACAAGCTGGGCAGCAGCTTCGCCACCTACATCGACAGCACTCACTACCTGAGCATCAGCACCTCCGGTGAAGTGGTGCTGCAGACGCTCAAGAACAACAACTGGAGCTGGAACAGCCTGGGCACCATCCACGCCCAGGGCGACGGCACCTACGAGATCTCAAGCCTGGCGGGCAGCGGCAACAGCACCTCGTCGAACACCACCGACAACTCCGCCGCCGGCTTCGCACTGCTGAGCGGTCTGTCGAACGTCGAAGCGATCGGCCTGAACAACGGCGTCAGCCTCAACGACCTGAAACCGTACGATTCGGACAAGACGCCACAGACCAACATCGATCCGAAGGACCTGGCCAACTCGATCATCGGTCACACCGAAGCGACGATGCCGGGCAACGACACCGTCAGCGGTGGCGACGGCAACGACATCCTGTTCGGCGACCTGGTGAGCTTCAACGGCATTGCCGGCGAGGGTTATCAGGCGATGCAGGCGTTCGTGGCCAAGGAAACCGGGGTCGACGTCAGCAAAGTCACCACCAGCAACGTGCACCAGTACATCACCGAGCACTATCAGGCGTTCGATGTGTCCGGTGCCCACGACGGCAACGACACGCTGCTGGGCGGCGCGGGCAATGACATCCTGTTCGGCTCGGGCGGCAACGACCTGCTCGACGGCGGCAAGGGCAATGACATCCTGCTCGGCGGCACCGGCAACGACACGCTGATCGGCGGTCAGGGCAACGACATCCTGATCGGTGGTTCCGGTGCGGACACCTTCGTCTGGAAGGCGGGCGACACCGGCAACGACGTGATCAAGGACTTCAAGGCCAGCGAAGGCGACCGCATCGACCTGCGCGACCTGTTGCAGGGCGAGACCGGCAGCACCATCGACAACTTCCTGAAGATCACCACGGTCGACGGCGTGTCGTCGCTGCAAGTCAGCTCGGGCGGCAAGTTCAACTCAGGCGATGCGGCAGCCGCGACACCGGACGTGACGATCAAACTGGAAGGCAACAACTGGTCGAGTGCCAACATTCATAACCTGATTGCCGGCAGCGATCCGACCATCAAGGTCGACCACAACAACAGCTGATGCGTGAACAACGACCGCCCCACCGGGGCGGTCGTCACGTTTGCGGCACTTGAACCGGTGACGATTGCGTCGGCGCACCGCATACTCGTGCGCAGTTGGCTATGCTGCTGACAGCATGACGCTGGTCCATTTCCGAGGGATGCTCAATGTTTTACGTGCAACGCGATGCGCAGGGTCAGTTGATTCGCGTGGAAGCTGCGGCCTACGCCGAGGCCACGGAAACGCTGCCGGCCGACCACCACGAAATCCAGGCCTGGTACGCCAACGAAGCCGTGGAGAACAGCCTCAAACAGCTCAAGCAGAGCGACCTGGAAATGATCCGGGTACTCGATGACCTGATTCAGGTGCTGACCAGCAAAGGCGTGATCCGCGTCACCGACCTGCCGCCGGCGGCCCAGGCCAAGCTGATGGACCGGACCCAGGCGCGGGAAGCGCTGGGCGGGTTGAGCCAGTTGATCGATGAGGATGAGGGCGGGTTGATCTGATCCGTTGGATCTTTCCCACGCGGAGCGTGGGAAAGATCAGTCAGCCCCAGGGTTTTGGCTCACCGAACAGCTGCCCCTGAACCCCATACAACCCCATCTCGCGAATCACCGACAATTCCCCTTCCGTCTCGACCCGTTCGGCAATCAACGGCAGATCGATGCTGTGCGCCGCACGCTGGATCGCTTCGATGAACAGCCGCTTGTCGCTTTCCTGATCGATCGCCCGGATGTAGCTGCCATCGATCTTCAGGTACGCCAGCCCCAGCCGCGCCAGGTTGCCGATCATGCTGAAGCGTCCGCCGAAGCGCTGCAGGCTCAGGGAGAAACCGAGCTCGCGCAGGCGCCGGGTCAGCTGTTCCAGCACCGCTTGCTCCGGCAATTGTTCCTCGCCGATTTCCAGGGTCAGGCGTGCTCCGAGGTTGGAATGCGCCCGCAGAATCTCGAACACTTTGTTCAACGCCTGCGGATCGGCCAGGGTCGCCGAGGACAGGTTCAGCGCCAAAGATTCTTCATGTCCGGCCATCTGCTCCAGCACCCGCTCGAGCATCAACCGGTCCAGTCGCGCGGTCCAGCCGAAGCGCTCCAGCCAGGGCAGGAAGCGCCCGGCGGGAATGGTCTGACCCTGCTCGTCGAGCAAGCGCGACAGCACCTTGTAATGCAGCACCAGTTGCGTGTCCTGCGCCGCCACCACCGGCTGGAAGAACAGCTCGAAACGCCGCTGATTCAACGCCTGATCGAGCAGGCGATGCCAGGCGTGGTGATCGTCACCGACGTCTGCCACCAGGCTCTGATCGAGGCACGCCCAGTTCTGCTCGCCCTGCCCTTCGGCCTGGGCCAGCGCCTGATCGCCGAGGCTGAGGACCGCTTGCGGCGAATCGCCGTGAGCGAACGGTGCCAGGCCGATAGAAGCCACGGCGGCCACGTCGGTGGCACCCGTCGCGTACAGGCTGCTCAGGGCACTGTCGAGACTCTGCGCCAGTTGCAGCGCCTCTTCGCGGGTCATCCCCGGCGCCAGCACGGCGAATTCACCACCGCGAATCCGGGTGACGAGGTTCTGGGTTTCCGGATATTTGGCGCACTCGCGGGACAGTTGCTCGCCGACCGCTTTCAACAATTCATCGGTGCGCTGACCGCCAAGGCGCTGGTTCAGCCCGGCCAGATCCTTGACCCGCAACAGCAGCAGATAACCGGAACTGGCCTGCTCCGGGTTGCTCACCCGCGCATTCAGCTGCATCTCGAAATAACGCCGGTTGGCCAACCCGGTGAGGTTGTCCTGGTAGGACTCGGTACGCAGTTTTTCACTGCGCTCGGCCTGCTCCTGGAACAGTGCCTTGAGCTTCTCGACCATCTGGTTCATCGCCAGCACTACGCGGCGCAATTCAGGCGTGCGCGGCAGGTCCGGCAGACTCAGGAACTCACGACGAGCGATGGCGTGGGATTGCTTGACCATGTAATCGAGCGGCTTCAATTGCCGACGCAACAACAACGCGCCCAGCACCGCACTCACCGCGCCGCAGACCAGCAACCAGCCCAGGCTGCCCAGTGCGCTCTGCCAGAGCTTGGCCAGGGCGAACATCGGGTGGCTGACTACCTCGACCCGTGCCGCCTGCTCCCAGCCACGGCTGACCAGCGCATCGCCACCGGCCGGCTCCAGGCCGATCAGTTTGACGAACCAGTCGGGCACGTTGGTGACCGCCGGAATGCCGTTGCGCTCGACGATGGTCTGGTCGGTCTTCAGATCGACCACGCGGATGCTCGAGTAATAACCGCTGTCGAAGATCGAACTGACCAGCAGCTCGACCATCGCCGGGTCATCGATGTTCGGCGTCAACGACAGCGCCAGCGCCGTGGCCGCATCCTGGGCGTGGGAGCGCAACTGGTTGACGTACTGGGTACGCGAGCTCTCCAGACTGACCATGAAGCTGCCGGCGAAGGCGACCACCAGGAACAGACAGATAGCGATCAACAGCTGTTTGAACAAAGACATCTGAGCGCGTGCTCCTAGTTAGTCGTCTCGACCGGAAATCCTTCGGCCTGCATTTTCTTCAACACATCCTGCCAGCGTGACAGGCGTTTGGTGTCACCGACCTTCTTGTTGCCCTTCGCTCCCGGCAGGTACAAACCTTCGGCATTGAAAGAGTAGACCGGCAGCAAATCGGTTCGCTCGGCGGCCGGCTTGATCGGGTCGATCAGGCTGTCGAGCACCAGCGGCATGGCGTCAGGGCTGGAATAGTAAGTCAGGACCATGTGCGCGCGGTTCTGGCGCAGGGCCTTTACGTAGGTGATGCGCAACTTGTCACTGGCCACACCGAGGTGGCGCAGGCTGAAATACTTGGCGATCGCGTAGTCTTCGCAGTCGCCGGCGCCTTTCCACAAGGCTTCGATGGGGGTTTCCCAATAATCGACCTCGTGCCACAGATCGATGTCTTCGACGTAGCGCATCTGTTTGTTGAAAAACAGGTTCACCACTTTGAGCTTTTCCATCTCGCTGACCTGCTTCTGTGTGGCCAGCAGATTCTGCCAGGCATCGATCCGCTGTTGCCCGGCACCCAACGGCCCGTACAGTGCCGTGGCCTTGCGGCTGATCGCGGAAAAATCCCAATCGGCATGCAGGCCGCCCAGCATGATGCCGGCCAGCAGCAGCGCGCAGGCAAGCCAGCGCGCAATCCGTGGGATTGCGAAACGTACCGCCAATGCAAGGCATCCAGGGCAGAGAAGAAAGCGCTTGATGGTGAAGGTTAGCCCAGCAAAAAACAATGGCACCCTGAGATCATCGCTGGCGCGCTAAACTTCAGATGTGACAGGGTTCTTCTACACGGTTTGACAACCTGTAGAGCAATCACTAGTGTCCTTTGGATCCAAATATCGCAGTCATAGGGTGTGCAGTTGTGACCCAGAAGCCCAAGCCACTCCACAGCATCAAAGTCGACGGCCCGATTCCCGCGCATCTGGCACGCTCGGTCATCGAAGAAACCCTGCGCGCCGCGATTCTCGACGGGCGCCTGCCCTGCGGCACCGCCGTGCGCCAGCAGGATCTGGCCGATCTGTTCGGCGTCAGCCGCATGCCGGTACGCGAAGCCTTGCGTCAACTCGAAGCCCAGGGCCTGCTCAACGTGATTGCCCACAAAGGCGCGGTGGTGGCGCCGCTGATCCAGGGCGATGCAACGGAAACCTACGAGCTGCGCATCCTGCTGGAGTCCGAAGCGCTGCGCCAGTCGATCCCGCTGCTGTCCCCGGCCGATCACGAACGCGCGGCCGGCTACATCGAAGAACTGGAAATCGAACACGACTACACCGAAATCGGTCGGCTCAACCGTCTGTTTCACATGGCACTCTACAGCAAGGCGCCCAATGGCCGGCTGTTGCGGCTGGTGGAAGACGGCTTGAATGAGGAAGAACGCTTCCTGCGCTTCAACCTCGAGGCCATGGGCCTGGGCAAGCTCTCCCAGGACGATCACCGCGCGTTGTTGCAGGCCGTGAAAGAGCGTGACACACCGCACGCCGTGACACTGCTGGAGCAGCACCTCAATCGCGGTGTCGAGGTGATCACCCGTTACCTGGCCAGCTCCGCCGGCCAAAGCCGCAAAGCGGCGCGCTGAATCCTCCCTCCCGGGTGAGCCTCCACTCACCCGGCGAATAACCCGCTTACAAATCCCCCCACCGGTCACGGTCATTTGCCGTGGCACATCGATGCCTGCGCTCTAACCTCCCCCCTGCTTTGAACAGCCCGGAATTTGCACCGCAAGGAAGTCATTTTCGACGATAGCCGCGGCGCCGATTTACGCGCACCCTTGGATCGCCAACCCAATATAGAACGGGGACGCGCCGCCCCGGCAGCAGTCCCCGCACCAGGAACCTACGGAAGGAGCCTTGTCACGGGAACAGGAAGAAACGGCGCCATCACAGCCCGACTTCATCCCCTCATATTCATTCAAATACTCAATTGGAAAGTTGCTTCGAGTGAGGCATTCACTCTTGTCGTTCAATTTTGGCCATTAACCGCCGAAAGGAGTAACTACGCCCAAATAAAACTTAACTTATAAGTTTTATCAGGCCCACTCATACTTCAAAAACCACCAACTAAAAATAATTAAAAATAAACTTGTTAAGTTGTTTTGCGATGTATTAGTTTTTCTTCGCCGAGTTTGGATCCGAAATGACAAACCCGGCACAACCTTGCAGTACGGCCTCGATTGCTACGGCTTGACCGTCCGCTGCTGTATCGGGCCCTTCAGACATTGCCTGTTTTCATCGAAACCGAATGAGGCTGTCGTTCGCCTGGAGAAACTTGTTCAACGTTATTAGCAATTGATTGAGCAATCCCTATTCCCTATTAGCCAGAGTCTCGCAACCATGCCAACCAAAGAGCAACTTACACTAAAGAAAGCCGAACTCAGCGTTCATCCGATCTTTTCCGAAATCGATTCTTTGGCGACATTGCGCCGGTTCATGGAATCCCATGTATTTGCCGTCTGGGACTTCATGTCACTGACCAAGCGCCTGCAGCAGGAACTGACTTGCACTCGCCTGCCGTGGTTGCCGCCACGGGATCCGCGCGCGGCACGACTGATCAATGAAATCGTGCTCGGCGAAGAATCGGACGATCGGCTGTCACACGGGCATTACAGTCACTTCGAACTGTACCTCGATGCGATGCGCGAAGTCGGTGCGGACACGACAGCGGTGGAGCGCTTCGTGACACTGCAACAGGAAGGCGTGAGTTACGACGTCGCCCTGCAAAGCGTCGAGGTTGATCCAGCGGCGGCGCGATTCGTCCGTGACACCTTGCACACCGCACTGAATGCACCCGGTCACAGCGTTGCCGCCGCATTCCTGCACGGTCGCGAGAGCGTGATCCCGACCATGTTCCAGCGCATGCTCGATGCCTGGGGCATTGGCGTCGAGCAGGCGCCGACCTTCCGTTACTACCTGGAGCGACACATCGAGGTCGACTCCGAAGACCACGGCCCGGCCGCCGAGCAACTGCTGGATCGACTGGTGGACGGCGATCCGCAGCGCGAAGCCGAGGTCTACGCCAGCGCCATCGCCGCCGTGGAAAGCCGCATCGCCCTGTGGGACGGTCTGCGCCTGAGCATGCGCGAACCGCTGGCGGAGGTGGCCCAATGAACGCCGCCGACTACCAGTCTTTCGCCGACGCCTGGGAAAGCCGCGCGACCATTCGCACCAGACCACGCCGCGTGCTGGAGGGCGACGCGCGGCTGATCTATCCGCTCAGCCGCCAGCCGTTGGTGCTCAGCGAAACCTTCCTGCGCGAATGCCCGGAACAGCGTGATTTCGCCTTGGTGCAGACGCTGTACAAATTCATCAACGACGTGGTGATTTTCGAAACCGAGATCGTCGACAAAACCGCGCGCAGCATCGCCAAGAACCGCTTCGCCGTGGCCTTCCCGTTCGCCTGTCGCTACGACGCCATGACCGTGGTGGTGGACGAGGATTACCACGCGTTGGTAGCGATGGATTTCATGCAGCAGACCGTGGCCATGACCGGCGTCGAGCCGATCGAGCTGCCGAATGAAATCGAACTGAGCCGGGCGATTCCGGCTGCCGTCGAACTGGCCCCGGAGCACCTGCGCAGCGCCGTGGAACTGATCTGCGTCGCCATCGCCGAGAACACCGTGACCGGCGATGTCGCAGCGTTCGCCCGGGACGACACGGTCAAGCCGTCGATCAAGGGCCTGATGGCCGACCACTTGCTCGACGAGGGCCGGCACTCGAATTTCTGGGCGCGGATGGTGCGTATCTACTGGCATACCGCGAGCGATGCGGATCGCGAATGCATCGCGCAGATCCTGCCGGTGTTCATCGGCCATTACCTGACCAACGACATCCAGAAGTCCTTCGACCTGCGCCTGATCGATGCCTTGCCGGTCAACGATGCAACGCGTCGAGCGCTGAAGGACGAGATGGCCGGACTGGCCTTCCCGATCAATCGTCATCACCCGCTGGTGGGCAACATCGTGCGCTTTTTCCACAACAGCTCACTGCTCGACACTCCGTGCGTGCAGCACGCCCTGCGCGACTACCTGGTTTGACAAGGAGGCTGACATGAGACGTCTCGACATTTTGCTGAGGGGCCGCAGCCAGGCCTTGACCGACCTGGCGCAGGAGCTCGAACAACACGGTCATTCATTGCTGACAGAAACCGCTCCGTCGATGGACCTGGTGATCGATGACGGCAGCCTTGCGCCGCAGGATCATGGCACGACACCGTACCTGACCTTGCGTCTGGGCATCGGTGCAACGGGCGCCGGCGGTTTGCCGGTGCTTGATCTGCTGTGCCTGTGCAACTCGACGCTGCTGAGCCGCGTGCCCATCGCCGACGAACCGTCCGGCAACGGTCAGGCCCTGCGCCAGCGAGCACTGGCGCAGGTGGTGGACGAAGTGGCGCTGCTGGTCAGTCGTTTTTCCCGCGATGCCGAGTATTTCCAGCACGCAGAGACGGCTCGTGCGCCGGACTTCGAGCAGGTGGAAAACCTGCTGTTTCTCGACAGCCTGGCTTATGTCCATCGCTTCAATGCCACGGCCAATCCGGCGTTGTTGCAACAGGCGCAGATCCCGGTGATCGAGCGGCTGCAACGGAGCCTGATCGAACACGCGGAACGCCCGGCACTGCACCTCGCAGAGCAGTCGATCAGCTATCGCCAGTTGCATGATCACAGCCGGGCGATCCAGCAACGGTTGCTGGCAATGCTGGAGGCACAACCGCAACCGTGGGTGGTGGGGATTTGCCTGCCGAAATGCGATGCGCTGTTTGCTTCTATCCTGGCCATTCTCGGCAGCGGCGCGGTGTACCTGCCGCTGGAACCGAGCCATCCGCTTCAGCGCCAGCAGTACATTCTGGAAAACGCCGGGGCGGTGCTGTTGCTGCACGACGGCGAACACCCGCTGAGCGGTTCGATGCCGGGGCTGGATGTCTGTCGCATCGACAGCACCGACGCCGATCTGTCGCAACCGTTGATGCACCACCGGCCCGAGCTCGACACGCCGTGCATGGCGCTCTACACCTCGGGCACCACCGGGCATCCGAAGGGTGTGCTGCTCAGTCAGGCAAACCTCGCGCACTTCACCGCGTGGTACGCCGACTATGTGCAGTTGCACGCCGAGAGTCGGGTGTTGCAGTTCTCGTCGCTGAGTTTTGACTCGTCGCTGATCGATATTTTCCCGACCCTGCTCGAAGGCGCGGAACTGGTAGTGCCCGATGACAACCAGCGCCGCGATCCGCTGCAACTGGTGGCGCTGATCCGCCGCCGGCAACTGACCCACGCGTTCCTGCCGCCGGCGCTGTTGAGCATCCTGCCGCTGGAGCAATTGCAAAGCGTCGGGCAGATCATGACCGGCGGCGACGTGTGTGAACCGTTCGTGATCGAGCAACTGACGCGTCAGGGCAAGCTGCACAACCTCTACGGCCCGACCGAAGCCACGGTGCTGATCACCGCGCGGCAACTGCAACCGGGCGACAGCAATCGCACCCTCGGCGGGCCGATTGCCAACAGTCAGGTGCTGATCCTCGATGACGACCTGCAACCGGTGCCGGAGCAAACGGTGGGCGAGCTGTTCATCGTCGGTCCCGGCGTATGCCTGGGTTACCTGAACAACCCACAGCAGACGGCGGAGCGCTATCTGGATCTGGAATTGCCTGACGGCCAACGTCTGCGCGCCTACCGCAGCGGCGACATGGCCAAGTGGGGCGAGGATGGCATCGAGCTGTGCGGACGCCGCGACAATCAGGTGAAGATCCGCGGCTTCCGGGTCGAGCCGGAAGAAATCGAGCGGTGCCTGCGCGAGAGCCAGCTGTATCGGCAGATCGCCGTGGTGATCGACAGTCAGCGGCGAATTCTGGCGTTCCTCGCCCAGCCGCAATCGGATGCCGCACGGGAGTCTTTGAAAGCTCACGCGCAGCAGTTTTTGCCCGACTACATGCAACCGGTGGCATGGACGGAACTGCCGAACATGCCATTCGCCGCCAACGGTAAAGTCGACCGTAAGGCGCTGCTGGAACTGCCGGTCAGCGTGCAGGACAGCGGCCCGAAATGCCTGCCGGCCAACGCCGACGAAGCGCTGCTGCTGGAAATCTGGGGCGAGTTGCTGGAGCTGCCGATCAGCGACATTTCCACCGACGAAAGCTTCTTCAATCTCGGCGGTCACTCGATTCTGCTGTCACGCATGCTCCTGCGTCTGCGGGAAGAGTTCGGCCGCAGCATTTCGATCAACCGCTTCATTGAACTGCCGACCATCACCAAGCTCGCCACCCTGGTACGCGGCACCGATGACAGCGCGGTGCTCAGCGCCCAGGCGATGGCCGACGCCGAGCGACCATTGGAAATTGAGCCATTGCCGATCAGCCGCATGGGCGATGTGCACAAGGTGATCGTCACCGGCGCCAACAGTTTTGTCGGTGTGCACATCGTCGAGGCGCTGCTGGGATGGGGCGCCAGCGAGGTGGCGTGTCTGGTGCGCGACGGCGGCGGGCAAACCGCGGCGCAGCGCTTTGCCCAATCGTTGCGAGAGAACCGGCTGGAGCATCTGGACCTGAGTCGGGTGCGGATCTATTCGGCAGACATTACACAGCCGCAACTGGGCCTGGCTGATGGGGACTTCGAGCGACTGGATCGCGAGTTCGGCGCGCTGGTACACAACGCCGCCAACGTCAATCACGTGCTCGATTACGAGTCGCTGGCGGCGGACAACGTCGAGCCGATTTTCGAACTGGTGCGGCTGTGCGAAGGGCGCAGCAAGAAGGTGTTCAATTTCGTCTCGACGCTGTCGGCGTCCAGTACCGTCGACGACGCAGGCCGGGTGCTGGAACTGCCCGCCGCACCGACGCCGCCGATCTACATCCGCAACGGCTACAACCTGTCGAAATGGGTCGGTGAACGCATCCTCGAACGGGCGCGGGAACGCGGGGTGCGGGTCAATCTTTATCGGCCCGGCAACATCAGTTTCAACAGCCTCAGCGGCGTCTGCCAGCCGCACAAGAACCGTTTGATGCTGATGCTCAAGGGCTCGATCCAGCTCGGTCAGGTGCCGGCCTTCGCGCTGAATTTCGACCTGATGCCGGTGGACTTCCTCGCCCGTTTCATCGCCTTCCACGCCAGCCGTTATTCGCCGGAACGAGCGGTGTTCAACCTGCACAACCCGGAGCCCCTGAGCTGGGATGCCTACGTCGCGTCGTTTCGCGAAACCGGCAGCGAGTTTTCGCTGGTCAGCGTCGCCGACTGGCAGCAGCAACTGGGCCGGGTCGATGCGGATAACGCGCTGTTCGGCGTGCTCGGTTTCTACCTCAACGGCTTCGAGGAAGACATCGGCGACATCTCCCTGATCGGCCACGCCAACGCCCAGGCCGGCGTGCAGCAGATGGGCGCGCACTACCCGGAAAAATCCCCGGCGCTGCTGCGTCGCGGCTGCGACTACCTGAAAGAAATCAACTTCATCTGACTCATCAACCAAGGAGCAACACCATGAGCAATCTGCAACCCGACACCCTGATCAAAAACCCTCACGGCTGCCACGTCGTATCTTCGGTGGAAGTGCCGGTGGACGCCAGGCAAGTGTGGGCAGTGGTCGGTAAATTCGACGGTTTCGACCGTTTCATTCCGGCGCTGTCGCACATCGAAATGACCGGCGAAGGCGTGTCTTCGCTGCGCAAGAAGTTCTTCAAGGATGGCAACGTCGTGGTCGAGCAACTCAACTCACGGGACGACCACGCGCTGAGCATGACCTGGACCACCATCTACAACACCCTGGGCGTGGCCAATCTGTGGGCGGCGATGAATGTGGAGTCACTAGGCGCGGGCAAGTCGCGGGCGACCTGGACGATCATTGCCGAGCCGGCCAGCGGTGGGCCCGAGGCGCTGCCGGGGTTCAAGGATTTCGTGCAGGGGTTTGCCGATGACGCGATGGGCAATGTGCTGAAGCTGTTTGTGTAAGGCATGAAAGAGCCCGCTGCGGATCACTCCGCAGCGGGCTGTTTTTTACCGCAAGCGATCAGATCTTGAAGCTGTCGACCAGCTGTTTCAAACGGTTGGCCTGCTGCGACAACGCATCGCAATCCTTCAACGTTTCATTGAGGTTGGCCACGCTCTGCTGGTTCAGCAGGTTGATCTGGTTGACGTCGACGTTGAGGGTTTCCACCACGGCAGTCTGTTCCTCGGTAGCGGCGGCCACCGACTGGTTCATGCCATCGATTTCGCCGATGCGCTGGGTCACGCTGACCAGACGCAGACCGGCCTGGTTCGCCACTTCAACGGTTTCCTCGCTGGACGCCTGACTGGCGTTCATGGTGGTCACCGCTTCGCGGGAGCCGACCTGCAGCGAAGTGATCATCTTGTGGATTTCTTCCGCCGATTCCTGAGTGCGGTGAGCGAGGTTACGCACCTCGTCCGCCACCACCGCAAAACCGCGTCCGGCTTCACCGGCACGGGCCGCTTCGATGGCTGCGTTGAGCGCCAGCAGGTTGGTCTGTTGGGAGATGCCTTTGATCACGTCGAGAATGTGGCCGATGTTGTCGGTGCTGGCATTCAGGGTTTCGATCTGGGTGCACGACAGGCTGATCTTCTGCGACAGCTCGGTCATGGCCTGAATCGTCTGCTCGACCACCTGACGACCGTCATCGGCCTGCTCGCTCGCGCCACTGGCGTGTTGCGAAGCGTCGGCGGCGTTGCGGGCGATTTCCTGGGTGGCGGCACCCAACTGATTGATCGCCGCAGCGACACTGTTGGTGCGCGCGCTTTGCTCGTCGGAGCCGATGATCGAAGCGTTGGACGATGCCATCACCCGTTGGGACAGATCGTGTACGTGGCGAGTCGCGGAAGACACTTCGGAGATCGAAGCGTGAATCCGCTCCACGAACTGGTTGAACGAACTGCCCAACTCGCCGAACTCGTCCTTGCTTTCCACTACCAGACGACGGGTCAGGTCACCTTCACCCTGGGCGATGTCCTGCATCGCGCGGCCCATGGTGATCAGCGGACGCATCAGCACGGTGATCAGCAGGCTCAGGAACACTGCAATCGCGCCCACCGCAACGAACATCGCAATCACTGCAGAGGTACGGAACTGGCTGAGTGCGGCGTAGGCCTTGTCGCGGTCGATCGACAGACCGATGTACCACTCGGCATTCGGCAGACCGGCAACCGGGGTGAACGACAGGATGCGTTCCTGGCCGTTGAGCACCACGTTTTGATTGCCCTTCTCGATGCGCACACCGGCGTTCGGGTAGATGTCTTTGAGGTTCTTCATCACCTGGTCTTTGTCCGGGCTGACGATTACCTGACCGTCACCGCTGACCAGGAACGCGTGGCCCAGGCCACCGAAGTCCACCGAGTTGATGATCTTTACCAGGGTTTCCAGGCTCAGGTCACCGCCCACTACGCCGAGCAGTTCGCCGTTCTTTTTCACCGGCATGGCGATGGTCACCACCAGCCCGCCAACGGCAGCCATGTATGGCGGGGTCAGCATGGTCTGGTCAGCGGCCACGGCCTGCTTGTACCACGGGCGCTGACGCGGGTCGTAGCCGTCCGGCATCTTCGCGTCAGGGCGCTGGGTGAACACACCGTTGGCCTGGCCGACGTAGGTGAACTGGAAGTTCGAGGTGAAGGCCGGTTGATCGACCAGGCCCGGGAAGTCGGCGTTCTTGCCTTGATGAGCGACGTTCTGCGCGAGGTTTTCCAGCACCAGAATCCGTCCGCTCATCCAGTTCTGCACACTGCTGGCGGTCAGGTCACCGGCCTGCTGGACCGAGGACTGGAGGTTCTGGCGAATCGTATTTCGCTGCAGATAGTCGTTGTACAAAGTGAACAGCGCGAACGCCAGGACCACAACGCCCGAGGCGGCCAGCAGGATTTTATGGCTGAACTTGAGATTCATTTCATGGGACTTCTTATGCGAAAAGTGGGGATGCGTTCCGGATGCAACATTCCATGTACAGCGCAGGCAGCGTTCTGACGGCTGCTCTACTTTGGTGCACGCATGTCTCACCAGTCTGTCGGCACGCTTCGGATAAAACTTAGGGCTTTGCAGGAAATGGACGGCATTTCTGGCAGATTCCCGCCGAACGGCGTGCCAGAGCGTTCGCTTGTCATTTTTTGATGACTGTTTTGCAGCGCCGGTTGCAAATTCTGTAACCCTTGATGACAATGCGACTAATTATCATTTGTGACGTTCGGGCTGTCGCGTTCATGTCCTCATCTGAGTTTGCAGTACAGGCGCTTTACAGTAGTCATCACGGCTGGCTCAACGGCTGGTTGCGCGCGCGACTGGGCAATGCCGCCGATGCGGCGGATCTGGCTCAGGACACGTTCGTGCGTTTGCTGCAACGCACCGAGCGTCTGGAACTCAAGGCACCTCGCGCATTCTTGCGCACGGTTGCCCGGGGTTTGGTGATAGATCATTGGCGCCGTGAAGAAATTGAGCGCGCCTATCTGGAAACCATCGCCCATTTGCCTGAAGCCGAAACCCCAAGTGGCGAATCCCGCGCATTGGTGATCGAACTGCTCGAGGGCATTGCCCGCATGCTTGAAGGCCTGAAGCCGAAAGTGCGTCAGGCATTTCTGCTGGCGCAGTGCGAAGGTTTGACCCACAAGCAGATCGCCGAGCAGATGGGACTGTCTCTGCGCTCGGTAGAACGCTACGTCGCCGACGCCCTGTTTCACTGCTACGTGCTGCGGTACGAAAACTGATGCCAGTGGATAACCTCTCGCTTGGCCGTCGCGCCGAGCCACCGCAACAGGTCGTCCGACAGGCCATTCACTGGCTCTTGCGCCTGCGCAACAACCATGGCAATCCGCGCCTGAATCGCCAGTGCGAACAATGGCGCGCCGAACACCATGACCACGAACTGGCCTGGCAACGGGTGCAGTCTCTGCAAGCTGAACTGACCCACAATCTGCGCGCCGTGCCCGGTGCGCAGGTGGCATTCAACACGCTGGAAAACAGTGCGCAGGGTCTGGGTCGACGTCAGGCGTTGAAGCTGTTGTCCGGCGCCCTGTTGATGGGTTCGGCGGGGTGGCTGGCCAGCGACACTTCCGCCTGGCAACAATGGAGCGCCGACTACGCCACCGCCACCGGCGAACGCCGTGGCTTCCAGTTGCCGGACGGCACGCGGATCGAACTCAACACCGCCAGCAGCGTGGATCTCGATTACACCGCACAGCAACGGCTGATCAGGCTGACCCGTGGCGAAATCATCGTCACCTGCGGTGGCGCCGATGAAGGTGCGCCAATTGATCGACCGCTGCGGGTGCAGAGTCGTCATGGCAGTTACGAGCCGTTCAAGGCGCGATTCATTCTGCGCCAGGAAGATGGATGCACGCGCCTGAGCGTCACCAGTGGCCGGGTCGCAATTCACTCCGCAGGCAACTCGATGGAGGCCATCGCCGGTCAGAGCTATCTGATCGACCACCATCAAATTCGCCCGGCGCCGCCGTTGGACATGGACGCCGGTGCCTGGGTCGACGGGCTGATCGTGACCCGCAACATGCGGCTGGGTGACTTCCTCAACGAAGTCGGTCGGTATCGTCAGGGCTTTCTGAGTTGTGCGTCGGACATTGCGGATCTGCGCCTGTCCGGCGTTTTCCGTCTTGAGGACACCGACAAGCTGCTGGCAATCCTGCCGCAGACCCTGCCGGTGCAATTGCGCTACCGCACCCATTGGTGGGTGACGCTGGAGTCTGTGGCCTGAAATTGTTTTGGCGGGTTTTCGCGGCAAGTCCGGCTTAGTCAGTAAGCACTTCAACTCAGCCTTCGCGACTGCCTACGGAAACCTACAATGACTGCGCGCGTTACCTGTAAGAACCCTCTGAATTTCTCTGCCGAATCCGGCCTGTTGCGCCACGCCGTTCGGGCGGCGCTGTTTTCTACCGTAATGGGTGTTGGCATGTTGCCGGGCCTGAGCATGGCGGCCAATGCCAGCGAGGTCAGCAGCCACCGCTACAACATCGCCGCCGGGCCATTGGGCGAGGCGCTGAACCAGTTCGCACGCCAAGCCGGCATCACCTTGTCGATGACCCCACAGCAGACTCAAGGCCGACAATCACCCGGCGTGCAGGGCGAGTATTCGACCGATCAGGCGCTGAGTCATCTGCTCGGTGGTTCGGGTCTGGAGGCGGTCAGCCAGGACGGCAGCAGCTATGTGTTGCGCTCCGTCGCAGAAACCGAAGCACTGGCCCTGCCGACCACCGACATCAAAGGCTTCGCCCTCGGCAACGCGCTGGGCAGCATGGATGGCTATAACGCGACGCACAGCCAGATCGCCACCAAGACCAGTACCGCGTTGCTGGAAACTTCGCAAAGCGTGTCCGTGGTCACCCGTGAGCAAATGGATGACCAGGGCTCGCAAACCGTGTCCCAAGCCATGCGTTACACCCCCGGCGTGCTGACCAATCCTTACGGCGCCACGCACCGTTACGACTACGTGGCAATGCGCGGCTTCAACGACGGTTCGGTGGACAACATCTACCTCGACGGCCTCAAGTCGATGGGCGACAGCGGCACCTACAGCACGATGCAGGTCGAT
This sequence comes from Pseudomonas sp. FG35, assembly GCF_057809295.1. Classification (NCBI taxonomy): domain Bacteria; kingdom Pseudomonadati; phylum Pseudomonadota; class Gammaproteobacteria; order Pseudomonadales; family Pseudomonadaceae; genus Pseudomonas; species Pseudomonas sp. FG35. The sequence continues at coordinate 27,288 of NZ_JBMDJR010000028.1, forward strand.
CCGTATTTCCTCGAGCGCGTCGATATTCTCAAAGGCCCGTCGTCGGTACTTTACGGCCGTAGCTCGCCGGGCGGTCTGGTGGCGCTGACCAGCAAGAAGCCGCTGTACGAGGCCTATCACCAGGTTCAGGCCACCGTCGGCACTCAGGGCCAGCGCGGTGTCGGTTTTGACTTCAGCGGACCGGTCGATGACGACAAGCGCATCGCCTATCGTCTGATCGGTTTGACGGATCAGTCCGACACGCAATTCGACCACAACAAGGAAAAGCGCTTCGCCCTCGCGCCGACCGTCAGCATCGATTTCAACGAGGACACGTCGCTGACGCTGCAAGCGTATCTGCAGCATGACCCGGATGGCGGCTACCACGGTGGCGTGCCGGCCGACGGTACGATTCATCAGCGCAACGGCAATCGCATTTCGCCGCATTTCTTCGAAGGCGAGCCGGGCATCGATGGCTACTCCCGTGATCAGCAGTCGTTCGGTTACCAGTTCGAACACCGCTTCAACGACGTCTTCACCGCGCGGCAGAATTTCCGCTACCTCGACTCCAAAGTGAACATGGATCAGGTGTACGCCTATGGCTGGACGTCGCCGACCAGTAACGAACTGAATCGCTACTACACCGGCGGTGACGAGCGTCTCCACGCGTTCATCGTCGACAACATGCTCCAGGCCGAATTTTTCACCGGAGCGACCAAGCACACAGTGTTGATGGGAGCGGATTATCAGCGACGCAAAACCGTGGTCGACTGGACCAGTGGCGGCCTGGCGCCGATCAACGCGTTCAACCCGGAGTATGGCAATTCCGCTATCACGCCTTACGGCGAGACCAGCTATTTGCGGCGCCTGGAGCAGACCGGCGTTTACCTGCAAGACCTGATCGAGATGAACAAGTGGCGCTTCTCGCTGGGACTGCGTCAGGACTGGGTGGAAACCTCCGACGAAAACCGTATCGCCGAAGCGGGCCGTCCGGTCGGCACCGAGATCAATGATCGACGCACCAAGCTCACCGGCCGTGCCGGCGCGCTGTATCTGTTCGATAACGGGCTCGCGCCGTACGTCAGCTATTCCGAGTCGTTCAACCCGAATTCCTACGCTGACAGCGCCGGCAATCCGCTCGCACCGACCGATGGAACGCAGTGGGAAATGGGCCTGAAGTATCAGCCGCCGGGTACTGACAATCTGTTCACCGCCTCGTTGTTCCGCATCGATCAGGAGAACCTGGCGACCAAACTGCCGCAGGAAAACTTCTATCGCGCTGTAGGCGCTGTCCGCTCTCAGGGTCTGGAACTGGAAGCGCACATGCAGCTGACCGACAACCTCAAAGTCCTCGGCAGCTACACCTTTACCGACATTGAATACTCGAAGTCGATGACCAGCACCTTGAGCACACCGACCAATGTGATCGAGAACAAAGGCAACTCGCCAACCCAGGCGCCACGGCACATGGCATCGCTGTGGGCCGACTACAAGTTCGACAGCGCGGCACTCGACGGGCTGCGACTGGGCGGTGGTGTACGTTATGTCGGCTATAGCTGGGCGGATGCAGAGAACACCATGAAGGTGCCGTCCTACACATTGTTCGACGCATCGATTGGCTATGACCTCGGCAAGGTCGGTCTGAAGGGTGTCGACGTACGCCTGAATGCGAACAATCTGACCAACGAATCCTACGTAGCCTCCTGCGCCAGTCTGGACTTCTGCTACATGGGCGAAGAGCGCAACGTCGCCGCCACGGTCAGTTACCAGTTCTAAGCCTTTGTCTTGTGCATAAAAAAGCCAGCCCCTGATTTCAGGGGCTGGCTTTGTCGTAACTGTGGGGAAATTTTCATGCGTTCGTTTCTGGTTTTATTGCACCGGTATATCGGGTTGGCCACGGCGGTTTTTCTGCTGCTGGCGGGGATTACCGGCAGCATTCTGGCATTCAATCATGAGCTGGATGAGTGGTTGAATCCGGAGTTTTACGCGGCGTCGGCCGAGGGGGAGCGCCTAGCGCCAGGCGAGCTGGTTGATGCGCTGCAATCGGCACATCCGAAGTTGCAGGTCTGGTACATGGAGTACCCGAATGAGGCAGGCCACACGGCATTGCTCGCGGCGGTTGCGCGGAATGGTCCGGCGACCGGCGAACCGTTTGAAGAACGCAATCAAGTGTTCTATCTCGACCCGGTCAATGGCGAGCAAAAGGGCCAGCGTTACTGGGGCGAATGCTGTTTCCAGCGTGAGAACTTCGTTCCGTTCATTCTCGAGTTCCACTACAACCTGACACTGCCCGGCAACTGGGGTTTGCTGTTGATGGGGTTGGTGGCCATCGCCTGGGTAATCGATTGCTTCATCGCCCTCTGGCTGACGTTGCCGCGGGGTAAACCGTTCTGGAAGAAGTGGTCTATGGCCTGGAAGATCAAGGGCGGTCATGCCTATCGACTCAACTTCGGTCTGCATCGGGCAGGGGGCTTGTGGCTGTGGTTGTTGTTGCTGCCGATCGCCGTCAGCAGCGTGGCGATGAACCTGCCGAGCCAGGTTTTCAAACCGGTGGTGTCGTTGTTTTCTCCGATTGAACCGAGCGTGTATGAGGCGCGGGGGCGGATGCCTGCCGAAGAACTGGGGATCACCCGATTGAGTTATCAACAGGCATACGAAAGGGCACAGCAGGAGGGGAAAAGGTTGGGGCTGACAGCGGCGATCGGCGAGTTGTATTACAGCTTTGAGTACAACTTCTACGGAGCGGGGTTTGGAGAGCATGACACCGAGGCCCACGGTAAATCCTGGTTGTTCTTCCACGGTACTGACGGACGATTACTGGGGCAGGAGATCGCAGGAGAAGGGACGTTGGGAGAGCGGTTTTATCGGTTGCAATTGCCGATACATGGGGGACGGATCATAGGCTTCACCGGGCAAGTGATGATCGCGATATTGGGTGTTCTGATTGCGGGGTTGTCGGGAACTGGCGTCTACATCTGGTGGCGCAAGTGGCAGGCTCGTCGGTGCAGCATGGCACGCAGAGCGGGTTGAAGATCGGACTTTTGTGGGCACTGAAACGACAAAACCCCTGTCTGCGTTAGCAGACAGGGGTTTCGGAATTCAATCTTGACGATGACCTACTCTCACATGGGGAAACCCCACACTACCATCGGCGACGCATCGTTTCACTTCTGAGTTCGGGATGGGATCAGGTGGTTCCAACGCTCTATGG
>NZ_JBMDJR010000029.1:0-21132 GCF_057809295.1 Pseudomonas sp. FG35
CCCCCCCCCCCCCCCCCCCCTCGACACGCCCAAGCGTATTGCCGCGTTTCTCGCCCAGATCGGACACGAATCGGGGCAATTGCAGTACGTGCGTGAACTGGGCAACAACCAATACCTGAGCAAGTACGACACCGGTACGCTGGCGTTGCGATTGGGCAACACGCCCGAGGCCGATGGCGACGGGCAGAAGTATCGCGGGCGCGGGCTGATCCAGATCACCGGCCGCGCCAACTATCGCCAGTGCAGCCTCGGGCTGTTCGGTGACGAGCGCTTGCTGGCGCTGCCGGAACTGCTGGAACAACCGCAATGGGCGGCCGAGTCCGCCGCGTGGTTCTGGGCGCAGAACGGTTTGAACGCGCTGGCGGATCAGGATCAGTTCAACAGCATTACCCGGCGGATCAACGGAGGGTTGAACGGTTTGCAGGATCGCCTGGAACTCTGGGGGCGGGCGAGGGCGGTGTTATGCCTGCCTTCGGTCTGAGCGTCTGGCGGCTGATCGGTCTGATGCTGCTGGCCGCAGGTTCGGCGGCGCTGGCCTGGCAGTTTCAGGATTGGCGCTACGGCCGCCAACTGGCCGAACAGGCGCGGTTGCACGCCGAAACCCTCAATCAACTGACTCTGACGGCCGCCACCGCGCAACAGGCCGAACAGGACAAGCGCATGGCCCTGGAGCAACGACTCACGGCCAGTGAACAAACCCATTACCGAGCACTGAACGATGCCCAACGTGATCAGGATCGCTTGCGTGATCGTCTTGCCACTGCTGATCTGCGCCTGTCAGTCCTCATCGACGCAGGCGACGCTGCCCAAGGCTGCGGTGTGCCAGCCACCTCCGGCGCCGGCGGCGTGGATCATGCAGCCGTACGCGCCCGACTTGACCCGGCGCATGCTCGACGAATTGTCGCCATCACCGGCGAAGGCGACCGCGGACTGATTGCCTTGCAGGCTTGTCAGGCCTATATCAGAGCGCTGGCGCCCGCACATTTTGAATAAGCTTGTGTATTGAAAGCGCAACCGGCTCGTGTACGGTGGTACCCATTCCATCCGATCCGGAGCGCGCCGTGAAAGAAATCACTCAATTGGCGGCCGAACTTGGCCGACGCCTGCAGTTGCTCAATGCCCACGTCACGACGGCCGAGTCCTGTACCGGTGGCGGGATTGCCGAAGCCATCACCCGGATTCCGGGAAGTTCGGCGTGGTTCGAAGCGGGTTACGTGACCTACTCCAACCGCCAGAAAACCCAGCAGCTGAATGTACCGACGGAGCTGTTCGGCACTGTGGGTGCGGTCAGTCGCGAGGTGGTCGAGGCCATGGTGCGCGGCGCCCGGGAGAAAAGCCTGGCGCGGTTTGCCGTGGCGGTCAGCGGCGTGGCCGGGCCGGACGGTGGTTCGCCGAACAAACCGGTGGGCACCGTCTGGCTGGCGTGGGGCGTGGGCGACCAGGTTTCCAGCGAGGTCCAGCACTTCCCCGGCAACCGCGACGACGTCCGCCGACAAACGGTGAAGGCCGCGCTAGAGGGCTTGCTGCGACTAGCGGCACGAGAAATCGAAAATCAGGGGTAGGCGATCCGTGAACGCTGTGGAATAATACTGGCTACTTATACAGGTGTTGGCCGTCAGGCCTTATTGATTACGTGAGGACTTTAATGGACGACAACAAGAAGAAAGCCTTGGCTGCGGCCCTGGGTCAGATCGAACGTCAATTCGGCAAGGGTGCCGTAATGCGTATGGGCGATCAGGACCGTCAGGCGATCCCGGCCATTTCCACCGGCTCTCTGGGTCTGGACATCGCACTCGGCATCGGCGGCCTGCCAAAAGGCCGTATCGTTGAAATCTACGGTCCTGAATCTTCCGGTAAAACCACACTGACGCTGTCCGTGATCGCCCAGGCTCAAAAAGCCGGTGCGACCTGCGCCTTCGTCGACGCCGAACACGCCCTCGACCCAGAGTACGCCGGCAAGCTGGGCGTCAATGTCGACGACCTGCTGGTTTCCCAGCCGGACACCGGCGAGCAGGCCCTGGAAATCACCGACATGCTGGTGCGCTCCAACGCCGTTGACGTGATCATCGTCGACTCCGTGGCCGCTCTGGTACCGAAGGCAGAAATCGAAGGCGAAATGGGTGACATGCACGTGGGCCTGCAAGCCCGTCTGATGTCCCAGGCGCTGCGTAAAATCACCGGTAACATCAAGAACGCCAACTGCCTGGTGATCTTCATCAACCAGATCCGCATGAAGATCGGCGTGATGTTCGGCAGCCCGGAAACCACCACCGGTGGTAACGCGCTGAAGTTCTACGCCTCGGTTCGTCTCGACATCCGCCGTACCGGCGCGGTGAAGGAAGGCGACGAAGTGGTCGGCAGCGAAACCCGCGTCAAGGTTGTGAAGAACAAGGTGGCTTCGCCGTTCCGTCAGGCCGAGTTCCAGATTCTCTACGGCAAGGGTATCTACCTGAACGGCGAGATGATCGACCTGGGCGTTCTGCACGGGTTCGTCGAGAAGTCCGGCGCCTGGTATGCCTACGAAGGCACCAAGATCGGTCAGGGCAAGGCCAACTCGGCCAAGTTCCTGGCGGACAACCCGGAAGTCGCGGCCAAGCTCGAGAAGCAACTGCGTGACAAGCTACTGTCGCCAGCCGTGATCGCCGACTCCAAGGCTTCTGCGGTCAAAGAGACCGAAGACGACCTGGCTGACGCTGACATCTGATTGCACCGATGACAACCGCCGTACTCGATACCCTCGTCGCGGTGCGGCGAACCGCCATGGACCTGCTCGCACGCCGCGAGCACGGTCGAGTCGAGCTGACGCGCAAACTGCGTCAGCGTGGCGCTCCCCCCGAGATGATCGAAACAGCCCTCGACCGATTGACGGAAGAAGGGCTGCTTTCCGAAGCCCGCTATCTTGAAAGCTTTGTTTCCTATCGCGCCCGCTCCGGTTATGGCCCTCTGCGGATTCGCGAAGAACTGAGCCAGCGCGGTTTGCAACGCGCCGATATCGAACTCGCCTTGCGCGATAGCGGCATCAACTGGCAGGAGCAGCTAACGGACACGTGGCAACGGAAGTTCTCCGGACAACTTCCCGGCGATGCCAAGGAACGCGCCAGACAAGGTCGATTCCTGGCGTACCGGGGATTCTCGATGGAGATGATCAACCGCTTGTTCAGCGGCAGAGGAATGGACGATTAAATCGCTCCAGCTTCAATCAAAAAAAAACGGCCCGCTATTTCGATAGCGGGCCGTTTTTTTTTGCCTTCACGTTACCTTCGACGGTTCGCGGGTGCGTTGCGCGGTCTGGGGTTTTGACTGGGCCCAGTTTTCCGGCAGATTGATGTAGTCCACCAGCTCCCGCAGACGCCCGTGATCCCGGGCGTTGAAGGCGAATGCCAGACGCGTGAGGTGGCTGAATTGAGCCTCGTCGTGTTCTTCGCCGCTGTAGGCGTGTTGATGGAACTGATCGCTCAGGCACAGATCGGCAAACGCTTCCTGCATATGGTCGAGGGCCTGATCGCTCAGCTTGTGGTTCATGCGAATGACAAACTGGCGCTTGAGCCAGCGGCTGGAATGGAAGTTGCCGTAGAACTGGTTGATCTGCTCCACCGCCTCTTCAACGTTGTAGACCAGGCGCATCAGCTTCAGGTCGGTCGGCAGGATGTAGCGATTTTCCTCCAGTTGCTGGCGGATGAAGTCCAGCGCGCCTTGCCAGAACGTCCCGCCCGGTGCGTCCAGCAGAACCACCGGCACCAAGGGGCTTTTGCCGGTCTGGATCAGCGTGAGCACTTCCAGGGCTTCGTCCAGGGTGCCGAACCCGCCGGGGCACAACACCAGCGCATCGGCTTCCTTGACGAAGAACAGCTTGCGGGTGAAGAAAAAATGGAACGGCAGCAGGTTGTTGGTGCCGTCCACGGTGGGGTTGGCATGTTGTTCGAAGGGCAGGGTGATATTGAACCCCAGGCTGTGATCGCGGCCGGCGCCTTCATGGGCCGCGGCCATGATTCCGCCGCCGGCACCAGTGATGACCATCATGTTCGAGCGAGCCAGCGAGGCCCCGAGTTCCCGAGCCATGGCGTAAAGGGGATGTTCGACCGGGGTTCGAGCCGAACCGAACACCGTGACCTTGCGTCGCCCCTTGAACTGTTCAAGGGTGCGAAAGGCCTGCTCCAGTTCGCGCAGGGCTTGCAGGGTGATCTTGGCGTTCCAGCGGTTGTGGTCTTCCTGGGCCATGCGCAGCACGGTCAGGATCATGTCTCGGTAAATGGGGGAATTCGGGCTGTCGGGTGACACCAGGTTGAGTTGTTCTTCGACCTTGCTGATGAGGTCGTGGCCGCTTTCCTGAAAATGACGGCTGAGCAGGTCATTCGGTTGGTAAGGCATGCAACTTCTCCTTCTGCACAGAGCTTTCGGCCCTGACGTGCGGCGTCAGTGCCGCGCTGCAAGAAAACAAACAGCCGGCAGCTCCTTTCCTGCCGTTAGAAAAATGAACGGGAATACGTTGAATCTAGACCCTCAAAGCATTTTTCGCTCATCGAGCATTACGCCGCAAAGTCTTTCCTGGCAACTGCTTATTGCCGCTTTTCGAAGTGTTTTCACCGCTCGTCCGATGCCACGTCGAGGGCTGAATGCTCTGATTTACTAAGTTAAAGGCGCCGTACGACAACTTTGCGTCAACGACCGTACGCAAGGTGCACGCTATTCAAGGATTTGCGGGTGGCAAGGAGGCGGGACACATGACCAGAGTCATTCTGGAGATCGATGCGCAGCTGTATCGATTGTTGAAAGCATCAGCCGAGACCAATCATGTGAGTCTCGAAGAGGAGTGCTGCCGACGCCTGGCGGGAGGGGAGCGCCGCTCGCGTTACTTGCAGGCCTTGCTGGCCGAACTGCGCGCCGAGGATGAACAGCGGCGCGCCACGTCGAGATGATTACTTCTTCTTCGCTGGAGCCGCTTTCGGGCAATCCGATTCCTGGTAGCTGGCGGAGCCGATCGCCTTGTTGGTTTTCACTTCGGTGAAGTCGTAACGCATGATCGCGCCCTTGGCCATCAGCTTGCGGTACGACGGGTTGTTGCAGACCGAAGCGCCCAGCTGGAAATACACGGCTTTGGGATCGGCGCGCATTTTGTCGGCGTGGCTCTTTTGCACGCTAAGGTGATTGACCAGCGTGGTGCCTTCGACGGTGTAGCCCTGATCAAGAATGTCTTCGTTGATCGCCCGTGGCGTGCCGACGCTGCTTTGTGCGGCGACATTGCGCAGCTCTCGGTTCAGATTCTGCTCACTCAGGGATGCAGCCTGAGCGCTGAAGGACGAGGCCAGCAGAATGGCAGCGGTGGGAACGATAAGGCGCAGCATGAAACTCTCCTGGTTCAGTGACTGGTGGTTCGACCAGCCACGTGACTGTGCGTTCAGTGGCGGCGAATTATAGGGGAGCCGGTCGGGAGGGTACAGGCTTGTGCCCGTCGCTCTGGTAAACTGCCGGCCTTTATTGCCCTGCTGAGTGTCGTTCGTGTCGAGTTTCCCTGCCTGCCGGTGCCGTCTGCGATGAATCATGCCCCCAACGCCGTGGCCCGCCTGCGCGATCAGCGCGAGGACGAGGGCATCAAGCCGATCCAGGCCCGGGGCTTTCGCTCCCCGCGTTGCCGCGATTGCCGGGTGATCATCAGCCATTGCCTGTGTGCCTGGCGGCCGACGGTCGATGCGCGTTCGGGCGTTTGCCTGATCATGACCGGCAAGGAAGTGTTCAAACCCAGCAACACCGGCTGGTTGATCGCCGACATCGTGCGCGACAACCATGCCTTTATCTGGTCGCGGACCGAGCCCGACGAGCAACTGCTGGCGCTGCTGAACGACCCGCAATGGCAGCCGTATCTGGTGTTCCCCGGCGAGTACGTCGAACCTTCGCGGGTGACCAACACCGTGGATCTCGATAGCAGCAAGCGTCCGCTGTTCATCCTGCTGGACGCGACCTGGACCGAAGCCCGGAAGATTTTCCGCAAGAGCCCGTATTTCGACCGTTTGCCGATTCTGAGCCTGTTGCCCGACAAGCTGTCGCGCTATCGCCTGCGCCGCTCGACCCGCAGCGAGCACCTGTGCACCGCCGAAGTGGCGGCGCTGTGCCTGGAACTGGCCGGCGATTCTGACGCCGCATCGGCGCTGGATGCCTATTTCGATGTGTTCAGCCAGCATTATCTGGGGGCCAAGCAGCAACTGGACGTCAATGTGTCGACGCCGGCCCATGCCGAATTGCTGCCCTATATCCGAAACGCGGCGCCAGCACCGGCCTGATCCTGGCCCATACTGCTAAAGCAGTGGCCGTGCGGCTTGACCACCCCGGCTTCGCTGGTCATGCTTGGCGCCGATTGGGGTGCGGCCAAGGTTTGAAACGCCGTTTTTGTTCGTGATTGGCGTTGAACGTGCCCCTGTGGATGCCGCTGCCGGGCGGTATCTGGATTTGCTTTGGCACGACCCGAATGCGCGGGCCGGCCATCAAAAACAGGATCATTTGAAAAATGGCCACATACGACATCCTGATTGCCGATGATCACCCTCTTTTTCGTAGCGCACTGCATCAAGCGGTGACGATGGGCCTTGGCCCGGACGTACGAATGGTGGAGGTGGCGAGCATCGCCGAGCTGGAAACCCGCCTGACCGAAAAGGCTGACTGGGATCTGGTGCTGCTGGACCTGAACATGCCGGGCGCTTTCGGATTTTCCGGGCTGGTGATGCTGCGCGGTCAATACCCGCAGATTCCGGTGGTGATGGTTTCGGCCCAGGAAGAAGCCTCGGTGATGGTCAAGTCCCGGGAATTCGGTGCCAGTGGTTTCATTCCCAAGTCCAGCGACCTGAGCGTGATTCAGGAAGCGGTGCGTAAAGTGTTGGACGGGGACGTGTTCTGGCCACCCCAGGCGTTCGAAGCGGTCAGCGTTTCGGATGAAGCCAAGGCTGCCAGCGATGGCCTCGCCAGCCTGACGCCACAGCAGTTCCGGGTGTTGACCATGGTCTGCGAAGGCTTGTTGAACAAGCAGATCGCCTACGAGCTGAGCGTGTCCGAAGCGACCATCAAGGCCCACGTCACGGCGATTTTTCGCAAGTTGAACGTGCGAACCCGGACCCAGGCCGCTTTACTGCTGCAACAACTTGAGTCAATTCCGAGCCAGTAAGCGCTGGCGTCTTCACGCTTTTTTGACTTTCGTTGATCTAGCTTCCCCACTTCCTTTCGGTCGGTTATCTACTTTATGTCACCTTTCAAGGGCCAGACGGGCCTGAAACGCATCCTCAACGCTTCCGGATATTCGCTGGACGGCTTGCGCGCCGCCTTCACCGGCGAAGCGGCTTTCCGCCAACTGGTGTTGCTCAACGTGGTGCTGATTCCACTGACGTTTTTCCTCAATGTCAGCCGGGTCGAGCAGGCGCTGCTGATTGCCGTGTGCCTGCTGGCGCTGATCGTCGAGCTGTTGAATTCGGCGGTGGAGGCGGCCATCGACCGCATCTCGCTGGAGTTGCATCCGCTGTCCAAGAACGCCAAGGACATGGGCAGTGCCGCGCAATTCGTGGCACTGAGCATGATCGCCCTGGTGTGGGCGGTGATTCTGCTTTAAGCGATGCTCGGCAGAACGATCTCGTCGCTGCGCTGCACCCCGGCGGTGAAAGCGCGGCACAGGTCGAGGAATTCGCGCATGGCAGAGGTCTGGTACTTTTGCTTGTGCCAGATGAAATAGAACTGCCGCGCCAGATCCAGATCCGGCGTCTCCACCGGTACCAGGCTGCCGCGCCGGAAGGCGTCACGCAGCGCAAGACGCGAGATGCAGCCAATTCCCAGGCCTGATTCCACGGCGCGCTTGATCGCTTCGGTGTGTTCCAGCTCCAGCCGGATGTTCAGCGCGCTGCGGTGATGCCGCATCGCCTGATCGAAGGTCAGGCGCGTCCCCGAACCCTGCTCCCGCAAAATCCACGCTTCGTGCGTCAACTCTTCCATGGTCGCGCTGCCGCGCTTGGCCAACGGATGCTGTGGGGCGCAGAACACCACCAGTTCATCCTCGACCCAACTCTGCACTTCGATGTCCGGATGGCTGCAATCGCCTTCGATTAGACCCAGATCAATTTCGTAATGAGCAACCTGTTGCACGATATTGGCAGTGTTCTGCACATGCAGCTTCACCTGGCTTTCCGGGTGGCGCTGCATGAAACCGCCGATCAGCAGCGTCGCCAGGTAATTGCCGATGGTCAGGGTTGCGCCCACTGACAGCGAGCCGAAACCGGATTTGCCGTTGAGCAGGTCTTCGATTTCCTTGGCCTGATCGAGCAGGGCCACCGCTTGCGGCAGCAACTGTTTGCCGAGGGCGTTGAGGCTCAGGCGTTTGCCGGCGCGATCGAACAGCTGGCAGCTGGACTGGCGCTCCAGTTCGGTGATGGAAGTGCTGGCGGCCGATTGCGACAGGTTGAGCAGACCCGCTGCGCGGGACACGCTCTCCTGTTGGGCGACGGCGACGAAGACTTGCAGTTGACGAAGAGTAAATCGCATATCGATATAACCGATAACCCTTATCTTAATAATCCAGTTAACAGATATTGTCGGCGCTATTAGAATGCGATGCAATTGCGCACCGTCGGCATTCTTCAACAAGAGCCGGGCAGGCGCAGATCAATCTCCAGGAGTCCCACGTACATGAGCAACATGAACCACGAGCGTGTCCTCAGTGTTCATCACTGGAACGACACTCTGTTCAGCTTCAAGTGCACCCGCGATCCGGGCCTGCGCTTCGAGAACGGTCAGTTCGTGATGATCGGCCTGCAACAGCCAAACGGCCGCCCGCTTATGCGCGCTTACTCGATCGCCAGCCCGAACTGGGAAGAGCATCTCGAGTTCTTCAGCATCAAGGTGCCGGACGGTCCGCTGACCTCCCAGTTGCAGCACCTGAAGGAAGGCGACGAGATCATCATCTCGAAAAAACCGACCGGCACCCTGGTGCTGGACGACCTGAACCCGGGCAAGCACCTGTACCTGCTGAGTACCGGCACCGGTCTGGCGCCGTTCATGAGCGTGATCCAGGACCCGGAAACCTACGAGCGCTTCGAAAAAGTGATCCTGGTTCACGGTGTTCGTTACGTCAATGAAGTCGCCTACCGCGAGTTCATCACCGAGCACCTGCCGCAAAACGAGTTCTTCGGCGAAGCGCTGCGTGACAAGCTGATCTACTACCCGACCGTGACTCGCGAACCGTTCGAGAATCAGGGTCGCCTGACCGACCTGATGCGCAGCGGCAAGCTGTTCAGCGACATCGGCCTGCCACCGATCAACCCGCAGGACGACCGCGCGATGATCTGCGGCAGCCCGAGCATGCTCGACGAGACCAGCGAAGTGCTCGACAGCTTCGGCCTGAAGATCTCGGCGCGGATGCGCGAGCCGGGTGACTACCTGATCGAGCGCGCATTCGTCGAGAAATAATCCCGACGATGCCGATAGAAAAGCCCGCGTTGCCTGAGAAGGCAGCGCGGGCTTTTTCGTTTTCGGGGTTCAGTCAGCGGCGGGGATGACTTCCAGGACGCGGATCTGTTCGGGCGTCGGGTAATGCCAGCGCACATCCAGATCCCAGAACTGCGCGCCGTATTCGCGCTCTGGCATTGGCGTCTGATACGCCGGGCGCGGATCCTGGGCCAGGCATTGCTCGATCAGCTCGACCAAGGGCTCGGCCAGGCGCTGAGCGTGCGTGTGCGCCTGTTGCAGCGCCGCGTCCGTCCACTGTACGTCGATCAGGTGCGGCGCGGCACTGGCGATGCTGTTGGAAGCGTCAGTGATGATGTCGGCGTAGGGCACGTAGGGTTTGATGTCGAGAATCGGCGTGCCGTCCAGCAGGTCGATACCGGAGATGAGCAGGCGATTGGCCTCGACCTTGTCCAGCTTCACCACCGACTGACCGATGCCGTTCGGCCGGTGCGTGGCGCGGGTGGCGAACACGCCCATGGATTTGTTGCCACCGAGGCGCGGAGGGCGGACCTTGAGGCGCGGCTTGTCTTCCAGCGCCTGATGGAACAGGAACAGCAGCCAGACATGACTGACCTGCTCCAGCCCCTGCACCGCATCGCCCTGATCGAACGGCGCCACCAGCTCCAGCACGCCACGGGCGGCGGGGGCCAGTTGCGGCTGGCGCGGGATGGCGAACTTCTCCTTGAAGCAGGAGCGGACGAAGCCGATGGGGGAGACGCTGTAAGTCATGGTTTGCATTCGAAGCGGAGCAGGGCGGGCATGATAACCCGTCCGGCCGCGTCGCCGATCTAAAGACTGAACCCGCCATCCAGCGGAATGATATTCCCGGTCATGTACGCCCCGGCTGTACTCGCCAGGCTGATCGCCAGCGCCGCCATCTCTTCCTCGCGGCCCCAGCGTTTCATCGGGATCAGCGCGGTGTCTTCGGCCAGCGCCTGTTGATCACTGCCGATGTGCTGGGTCATCTTGCTCGGAAAGCGCCCCGGTGCGATGACGTTGACGTTGATGTGCTGGCTCACCAGTTCCCGGGCGAGGATCCGCGACAGCTGATGAAGGGCGGCCTTGCTCGGTCCGTAGGCGTAGGCCTGTTCACCAAAGGAAGAAATCCCCGCCACCGAACCGATGTTGATGATCCGCGCCGGATTGGCCGCCGAGCCGGATTTGCGCAACAACGGCAGAAATTGCTGGATGCAACTGAACACCGAGGTCACGTTGAGCTGCATGACTTTCTCCCAGCCCTTGACCGGGTAGCTCTCCAGCGGCGCGCCCCACGTCGTGCCGGCGTTGTTCACCAGAATGTCCAGATGCGTGATCTGCTCGCCCAGTCGCGCGGCCAGCTCTTTCACGCCTTCTTCGGTCGCCAGGTTCGCCGCCATGCCCAGACAAGTGCCCAGAGCACTGAGTTCTTCAGCGGTTTGATGGCAGGCTTTCGCGTCACGGGAACAGACGTACACGCGGGCGCCGGCCTCGACATAGGCCTTGGCGATCATTTTGCCGATACCACGGGTGCCGCCGGTCACCAGGGCGGTGCGGCCTTGCAGGGAGAAATACGGGTGCATGGCGAATCCTGAGGGCTAGGGTTCAGTACACCCTAGTCGCCGGCCGCAAAAAGCGGAGCCACTATTTTTGGAAGGAATGGAACGGCATGCATGAAAACGGCGACCGAAGTCGCCGTGATCGAATGGGTCAACCGCGAACGCGCAGGGTCAGGCCCTTGAGGAAATTGCGCAGCAACTGATCGCCGCACGGGCGGTAGTTGGTGTGGCCGACCTTGCGGAACAGCGCGCTCAGCTCAGGCTTGGACACCGGGAACTCGGCAGCCTTGAGGATCGCGTGCATGTCGTCTTCCTTCAGTTCGAAGGCCACGCGCAGCTTTTTCAGGATGATGTTGTTGGTCACCGGGAGTTCGATCGGCAGCGGCGGACGGCTTTCGTCCTTGCCGCGCTTGAAGATCACCAGACCGTCGAGGAAGTGCGCGATGACTTCGTCCGGGCAGCGCACGAAACCTTCTTCGTCTTCTTCTTTCTTGTCGAGGTACGTCACGACATCAGCCAGCGTGACGTCCAGGCCGCCGAGTTTGATGATCTCGACCACTTTCTTGTCGCTGATGTCGAGCATGTAGCGCACGCTGCGCAGAACGTCGTTGTGAACCATGTGTGCAATCCTGATTGTTCGCTGTGGGCATTGCGCGGGCGCGATGCCGGAAATGTAGGGTGGCTTGCGAGCCTTAGAATTTCTCTTTGCCGGACAGATAGCGCCATTGGCCGACCGGCACCTTGCCGATGGACACGCCGCCGATGCGGATGCGGCGGATGCCGATCACCTTCAGGCCGACCGCTTCGCAGAACTGGGCGATGATCCCCGGTTGCGGGTTCTTCATGGCGAAGCGCAGGCGGTTCTCGTTCTGCCAACTGGCCTTGACCGGCGGCAGCTCCTTGCCCTTGTGGGTGAGGCCGTGCTGCAGGCGATTGAGGCCGTGGGCAACCATGTCGCCTTCGACTTCGACCACGTATTCCTGCTCGATCTTGGCCGCGTCGGCGGTGAGCTTGCGCAGCACCTTCCAGTCCTGGGTGAACACCAGCAGGCCGCTGGCCTTGGGTTGCAGGTCGGCGCTGGCGGTCAGGCGCAGGAAGTGCCCGCGCAGCGGACGTTTGCCGTAGCGGTGTTCTTCGCTGAGGGTTTCGGCGTTCAGCGACTGCATGGCGCTGTCGACATCCATGCCCGCCGGCACGTTGAGCAGGATAGTCACCGGCTCCGGCGCGGTGGCCTTGGCGTCCTTGTCGAGCTCGACTTTCTGGTCGCCGACCTTGAACTGCGGCTCGTCGATGACTTCGCCGTCCACGGTGACCCAGCCGCCCTCAATGAACAGCTCGGCCTCCCGGCGGGAGCAACCGACCAGCTCGATGAGGCGTTTGGAGAGGCGAATCGGGTCAGTCATGACAGGGGCCGTAACAAAAAAGGGGTGGGCATTGTACCTGCCTGGGGCCGGTTAAGCCCGATTGCATTTGCGCCGTGTGGCTTTTAGCCGCGTACCGCGCGCTGCTCCGGTTGTTTCAGGCGCATGTGCAACAGCGGATACGGCTGGCCCATGCCATCGACTTCCGAGCGGCCGATCACTTCGAACCCTTGCTTGAAGTAAAACCCCAGCGCCTGCGGGTTCTGTTCGTTGACGTCCAGTTCGTCGGCGTTCAGGTGTTCCATCGCGTACTTCAACAGTTTCTTGCCAAGGCCCTGGCCGCGATGGGCCGGGTCGATGAACAGCATTTCGATCTTGCCCGCCGCGACCCCGGCAAACCCGGTGATGCGCTGGTGGCTGTCGCGGGTGCAGATCAGCATCACCGCATCGAGGTAGCGGGTCAGCACCAGATTCTTCAGCAGCTCGATGTAGGATTCCGGCAGGAAATCGTGGGTCGCGCGAACCGAGGCCTCCCAGACCCGGGTCAGTTCCTGATAATCGCTGAGTTTCGGCGTGTGGATGACCGAGTGGTGACGCATGCCCGATAGCCTCTTTGTCATGGATGAGGGAGTCCTTCCCACCCCAAACGATAGCCGTAAAAAAGCCCCGCATCTCGTAAAAGAGAGCGGGGCTTTCTGTATTTTTCGCGCTTAGATCTGTTCGGCCCAGAGGTCGTATTCGTCGGCGTCGGTCACCTTGCACCAGACCTTGTCGCCTGGCTTCAGGTTGCTGCCGTTGTCGATGAACACATTGCCGTCGATTTCCGGGGCATCGAAGAAGCAGCGGCCGACCGCGCCCTGCTCGTCGACTTCGTCCACCAGTACTTCGATTTCACGGCCGATGCGCAGTTGCAGGCGCGCCGAACTGATGGCCTGCTGGTGCGCCATGAAGCGTTCCCAGCGGTCTTGCTTGACGTCGTCCGGAACCACTTCCAGATCCAGATCGTTGGCTGGAGCGCCTTCGACCGGCGAATACTGGAAGCAGCCGACGCGGTCTAGCTGGGCTTCGGTCAGCCAGTCCAGCAGGTACTGGAAGTCTTCTTCGGTTTCGCCGGGGAAGCCGACGATGAAGGTCGAACGGATGATCAGGTCCGGGCAGATCTCGCGCCAGTTCTTGATCCGCGCCAGGGTCTTGTCTTCGAACGCCGGGCGTTTCATCGACTTGAGGACTTTCGGGCTGGCGTGCTGGAACGGGATGTCCAGGTACGGCAGGATCTTGCCGGCGGCCATCAGCGGGATCAGCTCGTCGACGTGCGGGTACGGGTAAACGTAGTGCAGACGGACCCAGACGCCGAGGGTGCTCAGCGCTTCGCACAGTTCGGTCATGCGGGTTTTCACCGGCGCGCCGTTCCAGAAACCGGTGCGGTATTTGACGTCAACGCCATAGGCGCTGGTGTCCTGGGAAATCACCAGCAGTTCCTTCACGCCGGATTTGACCAGACGCTGGGCTTCGTCGAGCACGTCACCCACCGGACGGCTGACCAGTTTTCCGCGCATCGACGGGATGATGCAGAAGCTGCAGCTGTGGTTGCAGCCTTCGGAAATCTTCAGGTACGCGTAGTGGCGCGGGGTCAGCTTGATGCCTTGCGGCGGCACCAGGTCGATCAGCGGGTTGTGATCCTGCTTCGGCGGCACGACTTCGTGCACCGCGTTGACCACTTGCTCGTACTGCTGCGGACCGGTGACGGCCAGCACGCTCGGGTGCACGTCACGGATATTGCCTTCTTCGACGCCCATGCAGCCGGTCACGATGACCTTGCCGTTTTCCTTGATCGCTTCGCCGATGACTTCCAGCGATTCGGCCTTGGCCGAGTCGATGAAGCCGCAGGTGTTGACCACGACCACGTCGGCGTCCTGATAGGTGGACACCACGTCATAGCCTTCCATGCGCAGCTGGGTCAGGATGCGCTCGGAGTCGACCAGTGCTTTCGGGCAACCCAGAGAAACGAAGCCAACCTTTGGATTGGCCGGCGCAGGAGTGGTGGACATGTCTAACCTCGGTGTTTTGTGACGTCGCTTGCCTGGTTCGGTAACCGACGGATGGGCGCTTGAACTGCGCCTCTGATCAAAAAGTGCGCAATTCTAGCGACGAGCAGCGCACTTGACCAGCTTTATACAGGGAAATACGACGAGTGCTGCGCTATGCTTCGCGCCGTTGCGCTTTACTGAATTTTTACAGTCAAGAAAACGTCTGTTACAGGGCGTAAAAACGCGCATGCTGCACACAAAGCATAGTGCTTCATATAAGAAGCCGGTCTGGGAATCAGGAGTGTTGGATGGGTCAGGCAAGTAGTCACGCGGCGGGCGCCGAAGGTTCGGCCACCAAGCCGCTGAGCATGCTGGTCGCGGCGGTCGGGGTAGTTTACGGCGACATCGGCACGAGCCCGTTGTACACCCTCAAAGAAGTGTTTTCCGGCGCTTATGGCGTGCCTGTCAATCACGACGGGGTGCTCGGCATTCTGTCGCTGATTTTCTGGTCGCTGATCTGGGTCGTTTCAATCAAGTACATGATGTTCGTGCTGCGCGCCGACAACCAGGGCGAAGGCGGGATCATGGCGCTCACCGCGCTGGCCCGTCGGGCGGCGGCGGGGCGCAAGCGGTTGCGCACGCTGCTGGTGGTCTGCGGGCTGATCGGCGCAGCGCTGTTCTATGGCGACAGCATGATCACCCCGGCGATTTCCGTACTCTCGGCCATCGAAGGTCTGGGCCTGGCTTTTGACGGCATCGACCACTGGGTGGTGCCGCTGTCACTGGTGGTGCTGGTGGGTCTGTTTCTGATCCAGAAACACGGCACGGCGCGGATCGGCATTCTGTTCGGGCCGATCATGGTCACCTGGTTCCTGGTGCTCGGTGCCCTCGGCGTCTACGGCATCAGCCATTACCCGGAAGTGCTGCACGCGATGAACCCGGTCTGGGCCGTGCGCTTTTTCATGGTTCATACGGGCATGGGCGTGGCGATCCTCGGCGCCGTGGTGCTGGCGCTGACCGGTGCCGAAGCGCTGTACGCCGACATGGGCCACTTCGGCCGCAAGCCGATTGCCCGTGCGTGGTTCCTGCTGGTGCTGCCGGCGCTGGTGCTCAACTACTTCGGTCAGGGCGCCTTGCTGCTGGAGAACCCGGACGCCGCGCGCAACCCGTTCTACCTGCTGGCCCCGAGCTGGGCGTTGATTCCGCTGGTCGGTCTGTCGACCCTGGCCACGGTGATCGCGTCCCAGGCGGTGATTTCCGGCGCGTTCTCCCTGACCCGTCAGGCGATCCAGCTCGGTTACATCCCGCGCATGTACATCCAGCACACCTCCAGCGACGAGCAGGGCCAGATCTACATCGGTGCGGTGAACTGGTCGCTGATGGTCGGCGTGGTGTTGCTGGTGATCGGCTTCGAGTCCTCCGGCGCCCTGGCTTCGGCCTACGGCGTGGCGGTGACCGGCACGATGTTGATGACCACGATTCTGGTGTCGGCCGTGATGCTGCTGCTGTGGAAATGGCCACCGATTCTGGCGGTGCCGGTGCTGATCGGCTTCCTGTTGGTGGACGGCCTGTACTTCGCCGCCAATGTGCCGAAAATCGTCCAGGGCGGCGCCTTCCCGGTGATCGCCGGTATCGCGCTGTTCGTGCTGATGACCACCTGGAAGCGCGGCAAGCAACTGCTGGTCGAGCGCCTCGACGAAGGCGCGCTGCCGCTGCCGATCTTTATCAGCAGCATCCGCGTGCAGCCTCCACACCGCGTGCAGGGCACCGCCGTGTTCCTCACCGCCCGTTCCGACGCGGTGCCGCACGCGCTGTTGCACAACCTGCTGCACAACCAGGTGCTGCACGAACAAGTGGTGCTGCTGACCGTGGTCTACGAAGACATCCCGCGCGTCCCGCCATCCCGGCGCTTCGAAGTCGAAGCCCACGGCGAAGGCTTCTTCCGGGTGATCCTGCACTTCGGCTTCACCGACGAACCGGACGTCCCGCAGGCGCTGAAACTGTGCCACCTGGATGATCTGGACTTCAGCCCGATGCGCACCACCTACTTCCTCAGCCGCGAAACGGTTATCGCCTCGAAGCTCGAAGGCATGGCCCGTTGGCGTGAAGCGCTGTTTGCGTTCATGTTGAAGAATGCCAACGGGAACCTGCGGTTCTTCAATCTGCCGCTGAACCGGGTGATTGAGTTGGGGACGCAGGTGGAGATGTAAACCGGCGTCATCAAAAAGCCCCCGTCAGCCTTGTGGCTGGCGGGGGCTTTTTTGTGTTTGTGCACTTATCAGAATCCAGTGGAGATCCCTGTGGGAGCGGGCTTGCCCGCGAATGCGGTGTATCAGTTTACAAATCAGCTGCCTGACCCATCGCCATCGCGGGCAAGCCCGGCTCCCACAAGGATCTCGGGTGTTTGCCAAAACGAAAAAGCCCCCGCAACTGCGAAGTTGCGGGGGCTTTTTTGGGGGCGCTTCAGATCACTCCTCCGCCACCTGCGCCGAGTTCTGGCGCTTCTCGATCAGATCCACCAGACGCTTGGCCAGCGCCGGGTAGTTCTCGTCGAAGTGGTGGCCGCCAGGTAGCTTCACCGCTTCGCCCACCGCCGTCTTGTCGGTGCAACCGCTTTCATCGGTTTCTTCTTCACCGTAGATGCACACGACCTTGGCCGGTGGCAGCTTGGCCATTTCCGGGCCGGTGGCGGCTTCTTTGCCGGCGTTGCCGAGCCAGCCTTCGACTTCGATTTCGAAGCTGCCGGTGCGGGCGAAGGCCAGCAGAATGATTGCGTCGACGCGCTGCTGCTCGGTTTCCGGCAGGCGGTTGTAGATGGCCGGCAGGACGTCGGCGCCGAACGAGTAGCCGGTCAGGATGAAGCGCTTGGTGCCCCATTTCTGGCGGTAGTGCTGCATCAGTTCGGTCAGGTCCAGGGCGCTCTGTTCCGGGCTCTTGTGCTGCCAGTAGTAGCGCAGGGTGTCGATGCCGACCACCGGGTAGCCGATCTTGGCCATTTCACCGGCCACGTCGCGGTCCAGATCGCGCCAGCCGCCGTCACCGGACAGGAACAGGGTCACGGTGTCCTTGGCCTGGCCGGCAGGGACTTCCACCACCGGGATCTGCAGGCCGCCGTTGGCCTTGTCGCCGCCTACGAGGATCTTGCGCAGTTCGTTGTTCAGCACTTGCGGCAGGTTGATGTCGTAGTCGCTGATGCTGGTCTCGGCGTTCGGTTGATCGCGCACGAAACCGGCGCTGGTGTCGTCCGGGTTGTCGTTCCACGCCACCAGCCAGTGGCCGTGGGCGGCGGCTTTTGGCAGCAGGTGAGTGCAGCCGGGTTTTTCCAGGGCCAGGTCGACGGAGACGGCCTGTGCCTTGTCGTCTTTCTGCTCGGACAGCCAGCGCCACGCCAGGACGGCGCCGGGGCCGATGCCGCTGACCAGGGTCGCTGGGCCGTTCAGTTCGCGCAGGCCGGCCTGCAGGGCGCGGCTTTGCAGCAGGCAGTCCTTGGGCAGGATCACCTGAACGATCTGCGCCGAAGCGCTGCGGCTCAGAGTGCTCAGTTGCTTGTCGCTGAGTTTCTGGTCGTCGTTGACCGCCACCAGCACCTGCGCCTTGGGCTTGGTACCGGGGATGACCCGGGTCATGGCAGCGCCATCGGCCGGAGTGAGCTGTTCGAGGGTCGGTTCCGGTGCCGGGCGTTTGAGGTACCAGAAACCGCCACCGGCAATCGCGGCCAGCACCAGCAGTGCGACCAGGATGTACTTCAGGGAGCGTTGAATCATCAGCGTTTCACCAATCCAGTCAAGCCGCCCGCGATCAGGGCAGCAGTATCGGCCAGTGCCACCAGCGGATCGAGTCCGGCGGGCACTGCCATATAACGGGGTTCCCAGTCAGGCTGGAACTTGTCTTTGAAGCGGCGCAAGCCTTGGAAGTTGTACAGCTGCTCACCACGGCGGAAAACCATCGAACCCAGACGCTGGGTCAGCGGTGCCCCGCGCCGGGGTTGCAACCCCGACAGCGGCACCATGCCCAGGCTGAAGCGCGCGTATCCGTGACTCTTATAGTGTTGAATCAGACCGACCATCATGAATTCCATGGTCAGTTTGGGGGCGTCCGGGTGCGCGCGCATCAGGTCGAGACTGGCCAGGTCATGGCTGTAGGTCTCGAGCAGGTTGGCGAACGCCACCGGACGCCCTTCGAAGCGAATCACCGCGATGCGGAAATGCTTCAGGTAATCGTCGCTGAAGCGGCCGAGGGAGAAGCCTTTCTCGCGCACGTTCTTGCCGGTCAGCCAGGCATCGGAAATCACCTTGAGCTCATCCATCGGCGCCTGGCCCGGCTCATGGATTTCCAGCGACAGGCCGTCGCGGGTGCCACGGTTCCAGGTGTAGCGCAGGTCTTTCATCTCCTTGCCCTTGGCTTCCAGGTCAAAGCGATGCAGATCGACCCGGGCTTCTTCGCCGAGCTTGATCGCGGTCAGGCCGATGTCCATGTAGTACGGCAGGTTCTCGGCGCGCACCTGATAGAACACCGGGCGGGCGTGATGGATGTCGCACAGGTCGCGGAACTGCCAGATCATTTCGGCCCGTTGCTGGCCGGGGCCGATCGGGTCGTACAGGGCCACGAGGCTGCGGCCGCGACGGGCGTACATCAGGAAGGCTTCGTCGTTGGGATGAAACAGCAGCGCCTTGTCACCGGTCAGGGCCAGGCCACCGTCCGGTTGCGAGGAGGCCATCAGAATTTTCGAGGCGCGTTCCAGCTCATCGGGTGTCGGCAGGTGAATCACCGGGCGAGCAGTGCGCAGCAGCCAGGTCAGGGCAATCACCAGCAGCAACACGGCGGCGCCGAGCAGTGAGCGCAAGCCGCGCGGGGCGTCGGCGTCGAGGGTGAACTGCCACCACAGTTGATGGCTGTAAGGAACGTCCTGATAAGCGAACAGCAAAAGCCAGGTCGAGGCACCGAGTACGCACAGGCTGGCCACCAGATACAGCGGCGAGAACGGCAGTTCGGTGAGGCGGCTCGGGCGGTAGAACGAACGGCGGAACACCCCCAGCAGCGCGGCGGTGAGGGTCATCAGGGTCGCTTCTTCCCAGTCGAAACCCTTGAGCAGCGAGAGCAGGGCGCCCACCAGCAACAGAATGGTGGTCAGCATCCACGCCGCCGACAACCGGCGACGCAGGCCTTGAGCGAGCATCAGGCACAGCACGCCGATCAGGCTGGCGCCAAAGTGCGAAGCATCGACCAGACGGTGGGGAATCAGAAAACCGATGTGTTCAAGACGGGTGTCGATCTCTGGCGTCGCCCCGGAAAACAGCAGCACCACGCCGGACAGGAACACCAGCACCGCGAGAATCGGTGCCGCCAGACCGGAAGCCGCACGCATGGTCTGCGACTGAAACAGGCGCTGGCCTTCATTGATCAGCAGCAGCACGCAGGCCACCAGCAACGGCAGCACCACATAGATCAGGCGATACAGGAGCAGGGCAGCAGCCAGTGGCGCGGCGCCGAGCTTGTCGGCGAACGCGGCCAGCAGAATTGCTTCAAAGACGCCCACGCCACCCGGAACGTGACTGAGCACGCCGGCCGCCAGCGCCAGCAGATAAACCAGCAGGAATGCACCGAAGGGTGGCGCTTCCGGCAGCAGCAGATAAAGGACGGTCGCAGCAGCGGCGACGTCGAGGGCGGTGATGACCAGTTGCAGGAAGGTCAGGCGGCGACCCGGCAGGCGCAGGGTGCGGCGACCGGCCCGGACCAACAGGTTGTCCGGATAGGGTTGTTCCGGCAGGCGACGGCGATAGATGCCGATGGCCAGGATCGCGCCGAGCAGCAGCACCACGCCGGCAATCGTGCCCAACAAGGTCTCGGACAGCCCCAGGGCCTGTGACGCGGCGGGCAGGTTGCTCAGGGTCGCAAGCGCAGCCAGCGGCGGCAGGGCGCAGCCCAGCGACAGGCTGGCGAACAGGGTCATGTGCGCGACTTCGGAAGCGCCCAGGCCATGTCGTGCATATAAACGGTAACGCACCGAGCCACCGGACAGCATCGACAGGCCGATGGCGTTGCCGATGGCAAACGCGGTGAAACCGCCCAGTGCCAGCACTTTCGGCGCCAGCGTCACGCGGGCATAACGACTGGCCGACCATTCATAGCCGAGCAGGATAATGAAGCCGACGACCGTCGCACCGAGGGCACCGAGCAGGGCCGGTTTCGGCACGTCGAGTATCGAGTCGTGCAGGGCGTCGAGATCGAGTTCGCTGAGCAGATGGCGACAGGCAATCAGTGCGATGGCGAACAGCAGCAAAGTGACCGCCAGACCGATCGGTTGCCGGTATTTGCTGATCCGATCCAGCAGGCGCAGACGCTCAGGCTTGATCGGTGGGTTCGCTGTGATGGTGTCTTGTGAATCAGACGAGTTGGCGCGCATCAATCACCTCTTGGATTGTGCGCGACAGGATGGAGGTATCCAGCCAAGTTACCAATCCCTGTAGAAAAAAATAATCACAAAATACTACGCCTCTCACCGGGTATCGGCGAGGGCAGCTCCTGGATTGCAGACGCCTTGCCCGCGACTTGAAGCATAGTCGCAACTCGGTGGGTCTGAAGATCCTGAACGGTTCACTGCACAGTGACAGATCATTGTTGCGAAAGGACTTTTTCCACAGATACAAAAAAGGCCACTCTTTCGAGTAGCCTTTTTTGAAGTTTGGTTGCGGGAGCCGGATTTGAACCGACGACCTTCGGGTTATGAGCCCGACG
>NZ_JBMDJR010000003.1:0-529447 GCF_057809295.1 Pseudomonas sp. FG35
TGCCCGAAGCCGGAATCGAACCGGCACGCCCTTACGAGCGGGGGATTTTAAGTCCCATGCGTCTACCAGTTTCGCCATTCGGGCGGTAGCGCGGTGTTGCTTGGCTCTGATGACGATTCGCAGTCCTGACAGGAACTGCATGTCGGCGGCAGAGGGGGAAATATATACATCACTTCCCGGTGAAGCAAGTTTGCAGTTGCCGTTTCAAAGACTAAATCTTTCCGTGCAACGCAAATAAAAAAGCTCCGTAAATCATGGATCTACGGAGCTTGTTTATAGTGGAGGCCGAGGTCGGAATCGAACCGGCGTAGGCGGATTTGCAATCCGCTGCATAACCATTTTGCTACTCGGCCTCAAAACATTTGCTGTCAGTAGCGCAACAACAAACGTTATACAAACTTGGAGCGGGAAACGAGACTCGAACTCGCGACCCCGACCTTGGCAAGGTCGTGCTCTACCAACTGAGCTATTCCCGCTTGGTGTGGCGCATTCTATAGATTCCAGATGCCCCGTCAACCCTTTGATTCAAAAAAGTTTTATTTCTTTTCAACATCGGTCTTCAGATGTGGCCAGGCAGCGCGGAGGTATTGAACCATCGACCACAGGGTCAGGCCTGCAGAGACCATCAGCAACGCATAACCGACCAGAACCCAAAAGCTGAAATCTTTTGGATTGGCCAGCAGGATCACCAGCGCGAGCATCTGTGCAGCAGTTTTCCACTTGCCCAGATTCGACACGGCCACATGGGCCCGTGCACCAAGCTCGGCCATCCACTCACGCAATGCCGAAACTACGATCTCGCGACCGATGATGACAGCCGCCGGAAGTGTGAGCCAAAGATTGCCGTGTTCTTGCACCAGTAGCACCAGGGCAACGGCAACCATCAGTTTGTCAGCGACGGGATCCAGAAACGCACCAAACGGCGTGCTTTGCTCCAGGCGTCGCGCGAGATAGCCGTCGAGCCAGTCCGTTGCCGCCGCAAAGGCGAATACCGAACTTGAGGCCAGATAGCTCCATTGGTAAGGCAGATAGAACAACAGAATGAAAATCGGGATGAGCAGGACGCGGAGAACGGTTATCAGATTAGGGATATTCATCGGCACAACTGGCTACGAGGTGAATGGGCATTCTACTCACTATGCAGGTTTGCATAAATCGACTCTGCTAGCTTTTTGCTGATCCCCGGTGCTTTGGCGATCTCTTCGATGCTTGCACGAGACAGCTCCTGCAATCCACCAAAATGTTTCAACAAGTCCCGACGCCGGGTCGGCCCGACGCCTGCCACACCTTCCAGCGTTGACGTGCGGCGGGTCTTGCCGCGTCGTGCACGGTGGCCTGTAATTGCAAAGCGGTGGGCTTCGTCACGAATCTGCTGGATCAGGTGCAGCGCCGGCGAATCCCCCCGCAAGGTGAACTCGTTTGCCGCATCATTTAGATACAAAGTCTCGAATCCCGCCTTGCGCGTGGCGCCTTTCGCGACCCCCAGCAAGATCAGATCCGGAACCGCCAGTTCGTTGAGCACATCACGCGCCATCGACAGCTGCCCCTTGCCGCCGTCCACCAACAGGATGTCCGGCAGTTTGCCCTCGCCTTCTTTCAGCTTGCTGAAGCGTCGGGTCAGGGCCTGATGCATGGCGGCGTAATCGTCGCCGGCGGTCACACCTTCGATGTTGTAACGACGGTAATCCGACTTGATCGCCCCTTCCGGGCCGAACACCACACAGGACGCAACCGTGGCTTCACCGCTGGAGTGACTGATGTCGTAACACTCCAGCCTTTGTGGCGGCTCATCGAGATTCAACACTTCAGCCAGTGCCTCGAAACGTGCTGCAACGTGTTGACGATTGGCCAACCTGGCGCCGAGTGCCTGTTCGGCATTGGTCACGGCCAGTTGCTGCCAGCGCGCCCGTGTTCCGCGCACCCGATGACTGATGCTCAATTCACGCCCGCGCAGCGCCTGAATGGCCTCGATCAGTGCAGGGAAGTCTTCGTGCACGACGTTGACGATCAGTTCGCTCGGCAAATCGCGCTCCGGGCTACTGATGAAATATTGCCCGAGGAAAGCGGCCATGACCTCGGCCACTTCCTCTTCAATCCCGACTTGCGGGAAGAAATTCTTGCTGCCAAGCACCCGCCCTCCCCGCACGCTGATCAGGTGGACACAGGCACCGCCCGGATTGACGAACGCAGCGATCACATCGATGTCGCCGGTACCGCCCTCCATGCTCTGTTGATCCTGCACCCGACGCAGCAAGGCAATCTGGTCGCGCAGTTCGGCGGCGCGTTCGAATTCGAGGTTGATTGCTGCCTCTTCCATCGCCGTCGACAGCTCATTGGTCAACGCATGACTGCGCCCTTCGAGGAACATCACCGAGTGACGCACGTCCTCGGCGTAAACCTCAGGCTCGACCAATCCGACGCAGGGCGCCTTGCAACGCTTGATCTGATATTGCAGGCACGGCCGGGTCCGGTTCTTGTAGTAACTGTCCTCGCACTGACGCACGAAGAACGTCTTCTGCAAAAGGCTGAGGCTTTCGCGGATCGCCCCGGCACTCGGGTAGGGACCGAAATACTTGCCCTTGCCCTTTTTAGCCCCGCGATGAATGCTCAGGCGCGGAAATTGCCCGTCAGACAAAAAGACATAGGGATAGGATTTATCGTCGCGCAACAGGATGTTGTACGGCGGCCGCCACTCCTTGATGAGAGTTTGCTCGAGCAGCAACGCCTCTGTCTCGTTGGACGTGATGGTGGTTTCGACCTGGGCGATACGCCCGACCAGTGCTGCGGTTTTCGGCGCAAGGCCGGTCTTGCGGAAGTAGCTGGCCAGACGTTTTTTGAGGTTCTTCGCCTTGCCGACGTACAGCAGACGCGCATCGCTATCGAACATGCGATACACGCCGGGGCGCCCGCTGACGGTCGATAGAAAGGCGCCCGAATCGAATGCTTCAGTCATGGTCAGAGGCTGGCATCAACCATGCCGTGACGAACCGCAAGAAGCGTCAGTTCGACATCGCTGCTGATCGAGAGCTTCTCGAATATGCGGTAGCGGTAGGTGTTAACGGTTTTCGGCGACAGGCACAATTTGTCGGAAATGATCTGAACCTTCTGACAGCCGACAATCATCAACGCAATCTGGATCTCCCGCTCCGACAACGCATCGAATGGTGAATCGTTGGTCGGCTGAAAGGATTTTATGGCGAGTTGCTGGGCAATTTGCGGACTGATATAGCGCTGGCCGGCAAACACCAGGCGTATGGCCTGAACCATTTCCGGCAGTCCGGCGCCCTTGGTCAGATAGCCCGCCGCACCGGCCTGCAGCAACCGTGTAGGAAACGGGTCTTCCTCACACACGGTGACCGCGACCACTTTGATGTCGGGATGGCTGCGCAACAGTTTGCGCGTGGCTTCCAGGCCGCCGATGCCCGGCATCTTGACGTCCATCAGCACCACGTCGGGCTTCAACTCACGAGCCTTGATGAGGGATTCTTCCCCGGACTCGGCCTGGCCCACTACCTGCAGGCCATCGATGTCGGCCAGCATACGTGTAATGCCTGTACGAACGAGATCATGGTCGTCGACCACTAGCACCCTAATCAAGCAGACACCTCGCGATATGGTCTTATTGGGATGCCGGACACCTTAGCAAAAAGTGCCGGGCAGACCTAGCGGCAAGCGACATATAAAAAGTTTCAATTCTTCATCGGGGGCTTGCCGGCCGTGGGTTTCAGAGCACAGGTGTACTCAAATCGAGCTGCATTCGCAGGAAACACTCGTCCTCGCCCTGCACCAACATTCCTTTTCTTCGATAAAGGTTTTGCGCCGGATTGTTTTTGAATACCGTCAGGCGCAGCGCCGGCCTGCGCTCCAGCCGGGCCATCGCACTAACCTGATCGATCGCCCAGGATCCCGCGCCCTGGCCTTGAGCGCTTTCGACGATCTGCAATTCGCGGATATACACGGCCCGAGCATCACGACTGAGACTGAAATACCCCGTCAATTCGCCTTCCTGAAGGATCAACCAGTTGTCGCGCCCGGCCCAGGCGACATCGAACGCCTCATCCTGCCACAGCAAGTCATAGTGAATGTAGTAGCGGAGCATGTTTCGGCAAGTCAGCTCTCGCACAAACGACAGGTCGGCGGCCGTTGCCTGGCGCAATTCAAAACTCATTCCCGCCTCGATACGCGTCAAAAGCAGAGTGTGGCACAACCAGGCGAGCGCTCAACCCATAAAGTCCTTCTTACTACTCCGATAGCATTTTCTGATTGCTGATGCGCAGCAGCCTCTAGTAAGCTCGGCGCATTCATCGGAGACAGCTCATGTTCAACGCCCTTTCACAGCCCCATACCAGCAGCGCCTCGCGCTCGGTTGCGGCTGCCCGGGTGAACGGTGCCTCGGCTCCAGCAAGCTTTTATTTTGGGTATTGGTTTAGCCACTGGCGCGCCTGATACCCAACCGGCGCCCATTTGAACGGGTCGCCTACCAGAGATTTCTCAACCCCCGGTCGGCCTCCCGACCGGGGGTTTTGTTTTTTCAGGCCCGAACTTTTTTCAGCAACACACCAGACACTTTGAGGATTCAACCAATGAACTACGCCACTTATTACCGTTACGACAGTTTTACCGCCTGGCGATTTACCAGCCTCCGCTCGGGACAGCCTGCCGCCTCCGATCGGTCACCCACAGGTGGCAAGCCAACACACGTAGCCAATCCGGCCAATTGTCGAACACCCCAGTAGGGCCGATTGAGCGGGAAGACCCCGCCCTCCGCCCTGGAAGACCGAATATGAACTCGTCCGTTTCTGCTCTGCCACTGTCCACCCTGAACCCTGCCAACGAAGCATTGACCCTGCGTCTGCCGAGTTCGCTGCAACTCAAACAGCAATTGCCCCTGAGCAATGCGCTGAACCAGCAAGTCGTTGCACACCGCCAGGCGGTCCGCGCGATTCTCGATGGCCATGACCCGCGTTTGCTGGTGATCGTCGGCCCCTGCTCGATACACGACCCTGAGTCCGCGCTTGAATACGCCAGCAAACTTTCGCATCTGGCCGAAGAAGTCCGTGATGACATGCTGCTGGTGATGCGTGCCTACGTCGAAAAACCTCGCACCACCGTCGGTTGGAAAGGCCTTGCCTATGACCCTCATCTGAATGGCAGCGACGACATGGCTGCAGGCCTCACCCTGTCGCGCGAACTGATGCTCGAAATGATCCGCGTCGGACTTCCGATTGCCACCGAACTGCTGCAGCCCATGGCCGCCGGGTACTTCGATGACTTGCTGAGCTGGGTCGCCATTGGCGCCCGTACTACCGAGTCCCAGATCCACCGGGAAATGGCCAGTGGACTGAGCATGCCGGTCGGCTTCAAGAACGGCACCGATGGCGGCGTGACCGTCGCCGTTGACGCGATGCGTTCGGCAGCACATCCCCATCGTCACTTCGGCGTCGACAGCCAGGGCCACCCGGCAATCATCCAGACCCCGGGCAACCAGGACACACATCTGGTGCTGCGCGGTGGCCACCAAGGGCCGAACTACGACCGCGAAAGCGTTTCCAGAATCAACGCCGAGTTGAACCGCCTGAAGATCCCGAAGCGGATGATGGTTGATTGCAGTCATGCCAACAGTGGCAAGGACCCACTCCGGCAGCCAGGCGTGTTCAACGATGTGCTGGAGCAACGCTTGAAGGGCGACCGCTCGCTGGTCGGCATGATGCTTGAGTCACACCTGTTTGAAGGATGCCAGCCGTTGAGCGAGTCGCTTCGGTACGGAGTTTCGATTACCGATGCCTGCCTCGGGTTCGATTCCACCAGGCAGTTGCTGCTGGACGCAGCGCATCGCATGCGAAAACAGGCCTCAGCCTGACAGTGAACACCGCCCTCCGCTGCGCGTTCTCACGGAGGGCGGTGCAGTGTTCACAACAGATGATCACGCCTGCACTTGCAGCAACATCGCCTCGGACTGCTGACTGACGTCGTCCAGCCGCTCGACCGAGTAGGATAGCCGCACGACGGTATTGACGTGCTCGCGCCAGAACCGATAAGGCACGATGAACACCAAAGACTGCATGGCCATCCCGCTGATGATTTCTCGGTCGTCACGGTGAAAAAACGACTCGCCATCGCACTTGAGATAAACCAGCTCGCCCTCCTCGACTCGCGCATCACTTATCAGCACGCTGACACCATCGATGGCATCCGTCACATTGAGCACTCCATCATCCGCTTCAAGCACCTGAGGAGCCGGCAGCTCACCTCGTACCAATGGAGCAATGCTGACTCGCGTAACACCTGACTCGTGTACGGCTCCGCTCTTCTGCTCGATACGGTAGCGAATCACCACCTCGCCCCCAAAATGCGGGGCGATGAATTCAGGAGCGATCCCGAACACCAGAGGCTGACCAACAGCAAAGAACTCAACGATAAGCGCGTCTCGAAACGATGCCTCCGGTGAAGGCCCCTGCCAGATCAACTGCACCCGATCGCCTGCACTCATGCCTGCATAAGGTTGAAGAATGGCAGTCGTTCCGTAGGGTACGCGAGCCGGATCGAGACTGCCTCCGACGGCATCCTCGACGATGGCTGGCAACAGACTGTAACGGATGTCCCCAACGTCCAGCTGTGTACGCAATGAAGTGACAGGCTCCGATCTCGTGACGCTGGTCAACGTCCAGTAGACTTCCAGAGTCCCCCCGTCCAGCGCAGCGATGTGAGCGTCCCGTACGATCAGAACGATATCCTTGCCCAATTGCCCTTCACTGACGGATCGCGAAATGTCGTGCCGATATGGCAAACCTTGTATATCGAGACCATGCCAACTCAAAACCACCCGGTCCCCGCACGCCATTCCAGGCCAGGGCGCAATCCTGACGACAACCCTGCTCAATGACGGATCAATGACCGCCCCTGTAATGGAATCCAGTGCGGGAGCCGGCAACGGCAGAGCCCGACCACCCTCCCGACACAACCCGGGCGACCGAATACCCTCACCGTCCATCCCTGTGTCCTTTTCTTGCAAAACCGTAGTTTCTGCATCTTTCATCAGTTGCCTCTCCACTCCCTGGAAATGACACGTCGCCTGAGCGCTGTGTCGAAGAGTCTCTATTTAAAGCGTTTCATCATTGACCCGATGTCAGCTCATCACGCTTCAAGCCAGAGCCGAATGCACCAAAGGAAGTAGGCAAAGAAAGGAAAAATACTTTCAACGAGGCGAAAGCTTTCTAAATGTTCCGAAGTGGATTTCATACAGAAGTGAAAATTCACACACACATTGATCGAGTTTCCGATGCATGACGGCGAATCTTCAGGCATCCCAAGCCTCACGACTGTTTTAGAGTGGCACGCAGAAAACATCGACGATCTTCTGCGATCAAGGACGAAAAATGCTACTAAATGCGACAACCAATCATCCCGTTCTACTGGTGCATGGCCTGTTCGGATTCGAGCGCATTGGCCCTTTCGAGCTGTTCCATGACGTCAGGCAGGCGCTCAAGGCGGTCGGCGTCCAGGTATTTGTGCCTCATCTGTCAGCAATCCATGACAATGAAGTTCGCGGGGAACAGCTGCTTTCGCAAATCGGCTCCGTGCTCAGGGGCACAGGCGCGAGCAAAGTCAACCTGATTGGTCACAGTCAGGGCGCACTCACAGCACGCTACGCTGCAGCGCTTGCCCCAGGCAGGGTTGCTTCTGTGACGTCGGTCAGCGGGCCCAACCACGGTTCGGAACTGGCCGACTTCCTGATCAAGGCGCTGAAACCAGGAAGACTGCCGGAAATCGTGGCCCAGAACGTGGCGACACGGTTTGCAGACTTCCTGTCCTTGCTCAGCGGGCGCACGCCGTTGCCACACAGCGCATTGGCGGCGCTGGGTGCGCTGACGACGGAAGGAGTCTGCAACTTTAATGACAAGTACCCGCAGGGCCTGCCACACGTCTGGGGCGGTCAAGGTGCCGAGTGTGTCAATGGCG
Organism: Pseudomonas sp. FG35; assembly: GCF_057809295.1. NCBI lineage: Bacteria > Pseudomonadati > Pseudomonadota > Gammaproteobacteria > Pseudomonadales > Pseudomonadaceae > Pseudomonas > Pseudomonas sp. FG35. The sequence continues at coordinate 7,960 of NZ_JBMDJR010000003.1, forward strand.
TTCGCTATTACTCGTGGAGCGGGGTCGTGCCGGAGTTTGACGGGCCGACACTCGACCCCGTACAGGATATCTGCAGCGCCCTGTCCGAATACTTCATTACAGAACCCGCGCAGAACGACGGTTTTGTCGGTCGCTTCAGCTCTCACTTGGGTACGGTGATCCGTTCAGATTACCCACTCGACCATTTGCGCACTCTGCGACGAGCAGCCGGACAGCGCGCCGTGGCGAACGACTCGATCGAACTTTACGTGGAGCATGCTCTGCGTTTGCAAGCCGCTAATCTCTAGCGACCGGCATCAGACAAGCGAATGGAACTTTGCCGAGAAATCGGCCACTGAATCCGGTAGGCTCACCCCTTTACTGATTTGATTGGAGAGTTTCACCATGGCTAAAGCCACTGCCCGCCACATCCTGGTTTCCAGCGAAGCCAAGTGCAACGAACTCAAGGCCCAGATCGAAGGTGGCGCCGATTTCGCCGAAGTGGCCAAGGCCAACTCCACCTGCCCGTCCAGCCGTCAGGGTGGCGACCTGGGTTCGTTCGGTCCTGGCCAGATGGTCAAGGAATTCGACACCGTAGTGTTCAGCGCGCCGATCAACGTCGTACAAGGCCCGGTGAAGACCCAGTTCGGCTACCACCTGCTGGAAGTCACCAGCCGTCAGGACTGATTTTCAGCCCGACCTGCTGTGCAACGGCCCGCCTGATGGCGGGCCGTTTTGTTTTGGTTACACCACACCGCTGGCGAACGGCGCGCCGCTCGCGTACAAATTGCGCTTATCGATTACCCGGCTTTAAGGCTGACAATGCGACTGGCTTTCCCGACATTGATGTTCACTGCCGTAACCCTGCTGCTGGGGATCACCGGTGTGGACGCCGCACCGCAGCATGCAATGACCGTCTATGGCGAACCGGCAAAGTACCCGCCCGGGTTCAGTCACTTCGATTACACCAACGCCCGGGCGCCCAAGGGTGGGACGATGCGCCGCTCGGCCATCGAGATCGGCCACTTCGACCACGTCCTGCCGTATATCGACAAAGGTATCGGCGTCAGCCAGATCGACGGTCTGCTGTATTCCCCGCTGGCCCAGCGTTCGCTCGACGAGCCCTACACCGTATACGGCCTCGTGGCGCAGAAAATGGAACGCTCGGATGACGGCCTGTCGTTGCGTTTCTTTATCAATCCCAAGGCCCGCTTCGCCGATGGCAAGCCGATCACCGCCGAAGACGTGCGCTACACCTATGATTTGCTGATGACCCAGGGCAGCCTGCGTTATCGCACCCAGTTCGCCGACGTCAAAGGCGTCGAAGTCGAAGCCCCGCTCACCGTACGTTTCGATTTCAAGAGCAACGAAAACCGCACCCTGCCCCTGGACATCGCGACCCTGCCGGTATTTCCCGAGCATTGGTGGAAGACCCGTGATTTCGCCGGCGGTGGCGGCTATGAACCGCCGCTGGGCAGCGGCCCGTATCGGGTCGGCAAGGTCGACTCCGGGCGTAGCATCACCTTTGAACGCAATCCCGACTGGTGGGGCAAGGACCTGCCGGTCAGCCGTGGCCTGTACAACTTCGATCACTTCAGCATCGAGTACTTCGGCGACACCGACGTCGCCCGCCAGGTCCTGCGCGGCGGCGCCTACGACTACAACCGTGAGTTCTCCGCCACCGGCTACTCCATCGGCTACGAGAGCCCGGCCCTGAGCGACGGTCGTCTGCAAAAGGCTCATCTGGCCACCGAAGCGCCGCAGTCGGCACAGGGCTTCGTGTTCAACCTGCAAAAGCCGATGTTCCAGGATCGTCGGGTACGCCAGGCGCTGGCCATGCTCTGGGATTTCGAATGGAGCAACCGGCAGATGATGCGCAATATGTACATCCGCCAGCAGAGTTACTTTTCCAACACAGATCTGGCCGCCCGGCAGTTGCCGGATGCCGCCGAGCTGAAGATTCTCGAACCCTTGCGCGGCCAGATTCCCGACGAGGTGTTTACCCGGGTCTTCGAAGCACCGAAGACCGATGGCAGCGGCATTATCCGCGACAAACAACTGCAAGCGCTGGAGCTGCTGGAACAGGCCGGCTGGAAACCCGATGGCGACCAGTTGGTCAACGAACGCGGCGAGCCGCTGAGTTTCACCTTTCTGGTCAGCCAGAACGGCATGGATCGCCTGCTGCTGCCCTACAAGCGCACGCTGAAACAGATCGGCATCAACCTCGACATCCGTCGCATCGATTCCTCGCAGTACGTCAACCGCCTGATGAGCCGCGACTACGACATGATCGTCACCGGCTACCCGGTCACCACCTCCCCCGGCGGCGAACTGTTGAACTACTTCGGTTCGGCATCGGCCAACGATCCCGGCGCCAACAACTACATGGTGCTGAAGAACCCGGCGGTCGACACCTTGATCAACGGCCTGATCCGCGCCTCGACCCAGCCTGAAATGCTGCGCTATGCCCATGCGCTGGATCGGGTGCTGCAATGGAACTACTACTGGATTCCCAACTATTACCCGCCGGGCACGTCCACCGTGTGGTGGAACCGTTTCGGCATTCCCACCGTGCAGGCGAGCAATGACGAAGCGATCGAGAGCTGGTGGGAAATCAGCAGCACGCCGCTGACCAATCAGCAGATGACGGCCGAGAAGATCAGCCGTGGCAGACCCGGAGGGCCGCACTGATGTGGGCTTACATACTGCGGCGCCTGCTGCTGATCATCCCGACGCTGGTGATCATTCTGCTGGTCAACTTCGTGATCATTCAGGCCGCACCGGGTGGTCCGGTGGAACAGGCCATCGCCCACCTGCAAGGCATCGGCGGCGCCAGCGTCGGCGGCGGTGCGAGCGAGACCATGAGCGGCACGTCCCGCGCCAGCCGCGGCCTCGATCCGCAGCTGATCAAGGACATCGAAAAACAGTACGGCTTCGACAAACCCGCCCATGAACGCCTGTGGCTGATGCTCAAGAATTACGCGCAACTGGATTTCGGCAAAAGCTTCTTCCGCGGCGCCACGGTCACCGACCTGATCCTGCAGAAAATGCCGGTGACCATTTCCCTTGGCCTGTGGGCGACGCTGATCACTTATCTGGTGTCGATCCCGCTGGGCATCCGCAAAGCCGTGCACCACGGCAGCCATTTCGATATCTGGAGCAGCACGGCGATCATCATCGGCTACGCCATGCCGGCATTCCTGTTCGCGATGTTCCTGATCGTGGTGTTCGCCGGCGGCACCTCGCTGAACTGGTTCCCGGTGCGCGGGCTGGTGTCCGACAACTTCGAGTCCCTGTCGACGCTGGGCAAGATCACCGACTACTTCTGGCACTTGGTGTTGCCGGTCACGGCCTTGGTGATCGGCGGTTTCGCCACCCTGACCATCCTCACCAAGAACTCGTTCCTCAATGAAATCACCCGCCAATACGTGGTCACCGCGCGCGCCAAAGGCCTGAGCGAAAACCGGGTGCTCTATGGGCATGTCTTCCGCAACGCGATGCTGCTCGTGGTGTCGGGCATTCCCCAGGCGTTCATCAGCGTATTCTTCGCCGGTTCGTTGCTGATCGAAGTGATCTTCTCTCTCGACGGTCTGGGGCGCATGAGTTACGAAGCGGCCGTGTCCCGTGATTATCCGGTGGTGTTCGGCTCGCTGTTCATCTTCACCCTGTTCGGCCTCCTGATAAAACTGATCGGCGACCTGTGCTACACGCTGGTCGACCCGCGCATCGACTTCGCCGCGAGGAACGCCTGATGTTCAAGCTCTCGCCTCTGGGCCGTCGCCGCTTCGAACGCTTCAAGAAAAACCGCCGGGGCTGGTGGTCGCTGTGGCTGTTTATCGGTCTGTTCCTGCTCAGCCTTGGCGGCGAACTGATTGCCAACGACAAGCCATTGGTCGTCAGTTATCAGGGCCAATGGTATTTCCCGGTATTCAAGCGCCACACCGAACAGGAGTTTGGCGGGCAACTGCCGTTCCAGGCCGACTACCGCAGCGATTACGTACAGAAGCTGATCCGCAAGGACGGTGGCTGGCTGTTGTTTCCGCCGATTCCGTTCAGTGACGACACCCCGAACTACGACCTCAACAAACCGGCACCGAGCCCGCCGACTTCTGTCAACTGGCTGGGCACCGACGACCAGGCGCGCGACGTACTGGCTCGGGTGATCTTCGGCGCGCGGGTGTCGATTCTGTTCGCCCTGATGCTGACGTTTGTCAGCGCCCTGATCGGCATCGCGGCCGGCGCCCTGCAGGGCTATTACGGGGGCTGGGTCGATCTGCTCGGCCAGCGTCTGCTTGAAGTCTGGTCAGGGTTGCCTGTGCTTTACCTGCTGATCATCCTTTCGGGATTCGTCGAGCCGAACTTCTGGTGGCTGCTGGGGATCATGGCGCTGTTTTCCTGGCTGGCGTTGGTGGACGTGGTACGCGCCGAGTTCCTGCGCGGGCGCAATCTCGAGTACGTCAAGGCTGCCCGGGCCCTGGGCTTGAGCGATCGCAAAGTGATTGTCCGGCACATCCTTCCCAACGCGATGAACGCGACCCTGAGCTACCTTCCCTTCATTCTGACCGGGGCGATTTCCACCCTGACCGCGCTGGACTTCCTCGGCTTCGGCATGCCCGCCGGCAGCGCGTCGCTGGGCGAGTTGATCGGTCAAGGCAAGCAGAACCTGCAAGCGCCGTGGCTCGGCTTGACTGCGTTTTTCACCCTGGCGCTGATTCTTTCCCTGTTGGTATTCATCGGCGAAGCGTTGCGCGATGCCTTTGACCCGCGCTCATGAACGGATCTTTGAAATGACTGACAACCTGATCGAAATCCGTGATCTGAGCGTCGCCTTCCACGGCCAGACCGTGGTGCGCAACCTGTGCCTGGACATCCGCCCCGGCGAGTGCCTGGCGCTGGTCGGCGAGTCTGGTTCGGGCAAGTCGGTGACGGCCCACTCGATCCTGCAACTGCTCCCCGAATCCGATGCCAGAACGACCGGTAGTATTCGTTATCGCGGGCAGGAACTGGTCGGCGCCGATCCCAAGACCCTTCGCGATCTGCGGGGCAACCGCATCGCCATGATTTTCCAAGAGCCGATGACCTCGCTCAATCCGTTGCACACGATTGAAAAGCAGATCGGCGAAACCCTGTTGTTGCACCGCGGCCTCGGCGGCAAAGAGGCTCAGGCGCGGATCCTCGAACTGCTGGAACTGGTAGGCATCCAGAAACCGAAAGAACGGCTGAAGGCTTATCCGCATCAGCTGTCCGGCGGGCAGCGCCAGCGGGTGATGATTGCGATGGCCCTGGCCTGCGAGCCGGAATTGCTGATCGCCGACGAACCAACCACCGCACTCGATGTGACCGTACAGCGCAAGATTCTGTTGCTGCTCAAATCCTTGCAACGGCGCCTGGGCATGTCGCTTCTGCTGATCAGTCACGACCTCAATCTGGTGCGCAGCATCGCCCAACGGGTGTGCGTGATGAAGGCCGGCGAGATCGTCGAGCAGGCGCCGTGCGAAACCCTGTTCACCGAGCCGAAACACCCTTACAGCTGCGTGTTGCTCAACGCTGAACCGGAAGGCGAAGCGCTCCCGCGGGACGAACGCGAAAACGTGCTCGAAGTCGATGACCTGCGGGTTGATTTCACGGTCGGCGGCGGGCTGTTCCAGCGCAAGCAATACCTGCGCGCGGTGGACGGCATCAGCCTGAACATCCAGCGCGGCAAGACGCTGGGCATCGTCGGCGAGTCCGGTTCGGGCAAGTCTACCCTCGGTCAGGCGATCCTGCGGCTGCTCGAATCCAAGGGCAGCATTCGCTTCCAGGGCACGGCACTCGACGGTCTCGACCAGAAACAGATGCGGCCGTGGCGCCGGCAGATGCAGGTGGTGTTCCAGGACCCGTTCGGCAGTCTCAGCCCGCGCATGTCGGTGGCGCAGATCATCAGCGAAGGGCTGGAGGTGCATTGCCAGTCCACTGCCGACGAGTGCGACGACCAGGTGATCCGCGTGCTCAAGGAAGTGGGCCTCGACCCTGAAAGCCGTCACCGCTACCCCCATGAGTTTTCCGGCGGGCAGCGTCAGCGCATTGCCATTGCCCGGGCACTGGTGCTCAAACCGGCGCTGATCCTGCTCGATGAGCCGACTTCGGCGCTGGATCGCACCGTGCAGAAACAGGTGGTCGCCCTGCTCCGCCAGCTACAGGAAAAACACGGCCTGACGTATCTGTTCATCAGTCATGACCTGGCCGTAGTGCGGGCGCTGGCCCACGACATGATCGTGATCAAGGATGGCAAGGTGGTCGAAAGCGGCGCCAGCCATGACGTGTTCGATTCACCGCAGCATCCCTATACCAAAGAGCTGTTGGCCGCGGCGCATCCGGGATAGGCATAATCGCGCCACCTGACTTCCGCCAATGGACGCCGCCATGAACACCACCGAAAGCCTCAAGGATTACCAACGGGTTCGCACCCTGGCGATCCGTTCGTTGTTCGAGATCATCGAGCAATCCAGTGAAGGCACGGTGATTGTCGACCGCGACGCGAACATCGTCTGGATGAACGAGCGCTACGCTCGGCGCTTCGGGCTCGACTCCGCCGCCGGGGCCATCGGCAAGCCTTGCGAAAGCGTGATCCCCGGCAGCCTGCTGCGCGAAGTGGTGCGCACCGGGCGGCCGATTCTGCTGGACATGCAGGACACCCCGAAAGAACCGCTGGTGGTGATGCGCCTGCCGATCCATGACGACGCCGGCGCGGTGATCGGTGCTATCGGTTTTGCCCTGTTCGACGAACTGCGCACGCTGTCGCCGATGCTCAAGCGCTACCTGAGCATGCAGGAAGAACTGGCCTCGACCCGTTCGCTGCTGCGTGCAAGGCAGACCAAATACAACTTCGCCCACTTCATCGGCACCAGTGCTGCGAGCCTGGAAGTCAAACGCCGTGCCCGTCGCAGCGCCAGTGCCGAGTCGCCGGTGCTGTTGCTGGGCGAAACCGGCAGCGGCAAGGAGTTGCTGGCTCAAGCGATCCACGGCGCTTCGCCTCGGGCACACAAGGCGTTCGTCAGCATCAACAGCGCGGCGATTCCCGAGGCGCTGCTCGAGGCCGAGTTCTTCGGCACCGCGCCCGGCGCCTTCACCGGCGCCGACCGCAAGGGCCGCACCGGCAAGTTGCAGATTGCTCAGGGCGGGACGCTGTTTCTCGACGAGATCGGCGACATGCCGTTGCCGCTGCAAAGCAAATTGCTGCGGGTGCTGCAGGAAAAGGAATTCGAGCCTGTAGGCTCCAACGATGTGATCCAGAGCGATGTGCGGGTGATTGCGGCGACCTCGACGGATCTGGAGGCGGCGATCAAGCGTGGCGAATTCCGCGCCGACTTGTATTACCGCCTCAACGTATTGCCAATTCAGGTGCCGCCACTGCGTGAACGACTGGACGATCTGCCGGCCCTCAGTGAGGCGATTCTTGAAGAACTGCGCAGTCAACATGAACTGAACCGCGAAGCGCTGGAGCTGCTGGGTCAGCATGCCTGGCCAGGCAATATCCGCGAGCTGCGCAATGTACTGGAGCGGGCAGCGTTGCTCAGCGATGACTTGATGCTGACGGCGGATGACATTCGCTCTGCAATTGGAACGTTTACACCGGTTGAGCGAACGCTGGCACCCTTGCCTGAACCGGCAATCAACGAGACCTTCAGTCAAGCCCGGGAGCGTTTTGACCGGCAGTTGATTCAATCCACCCTCGCGCAATGCGGGGGCAAGGTGATTGAGGCGGCTGAGCGGTTGGGACTGGGCCGTTCGACGCTTTACAAGAAAATGATTGCGCTGGGGATCGCAGAGTCTCAATAAGGAGACACAGTTCTCCAAATCAAGACAACATCAAAAGCATCGCGGGCAAGCCCGCTCCCACAGGGGAATGCGTTCAATTGTCGGAGCGGGCTTGCCCGCGAAAGCGTCCTCTCAGTCATAGAAGTCTCAATAAAGAGACAAAACCTCGAAAGCCATCACCAAAAATCAAACTAATTCCTTTTATTTCAACAAGTTAACCATCTGGCACAGATCTCGCTATAGCCCTCCCCACACCCGTTCCACCCACAAAAATAACAATCGAAGGAGCACACCATGAGTGTGATCATCGCCTTGGCAGCCCTCGCGCTGCTGATGCTCGCGGCCTATCGTGGCTACAGCGTTATCCTTTTTGCCCCGATCGCCGCCCTCGGCGCCGTCCTGCTCACCGACCCGTCTGCCGTCGCCCCTGCTTTCACCGGGGTGTTCATGGAGAAAATGGTCGGCTTCATCAAACTCTACTTTCCCGTGTTCCTGCTCGGCGCCGTGTTCGGCAAGCTGATCGAGTTGTCGGGTTTCTCCCGCTCGATCGTCGCGGCAGCGATTCGCTTGCTCGGCACCCGCCAGGCGATGCTGGTGATCGTGCTGGTCTGCGCCCTGCTCACCTACGGCGGCGTTTCGCTGTTCGTCGTGGTGTTCGCGGTCTACCCGTTCGCAGCGGAAATGTTCCGCCAGAGCAACATCCCCAAGCGCCTGATCCCGGCGACCATCGCCCTCGGCGCGTTCTCGTTCACCATGGACGCCCTGCCCGGCACGCCGCAGATCCAGAACATCATCCCCAGCACCTTCTTCAACACCACCGCCTGGGCGGCGCCATGGCTGGGTGTGATCGGCACGATTTTCGTGTTCTGCGCCGGCATGCTGTTCCTGCAGCGCCAGCGCAACAAGGCGCAGCGTGCCGGTGAAGGCTACGGCACCGAACTGCGCAACGAACCGGAAACCGCCGAAGACCTGAAACTGCCGAACCCATGGATCGCCCTGTCGCCGCTGCTGGCGGTGGGCATCATGAACCTGTTGTTCACCCAGTGGATTCCGCAGTGGTATGGCAAGACCCACAGCCTCGCGCTGCCGGGCATGGCCGCACCGGTCACCACCGAGATCGCCAAACTCACGGCGATCTGGGCGGTGCAGGCGGCCCTGTTGGTCGGCATCCTGATGGTGCTGGCATTCGGCTTTAAAGCGATCAAAAGCAAGCTTGCCGAGGGCAGCAAAAGCGCAGTCAGCGGTGCACTGCTGGCGGCGATGAATACCGCGTCGGAATACGGTTTCGGTGCGGTTATCGCCTCGCTGCCAGGTTTCCTGGTGCTGGCCGACTGGCTCAAGAGCATTCCCAATCCGCTGGTCAACGAAGCGATCACCGTGACCCTTCTGGCCGGTATCACCGGTTCCGCTTCGGGCGGCATGAGTATCGCGCTGGCAGCGATGTCCGAACAATTCATCAGCGCCGCCCACGCCGCCAACATTCCGCTGGAAGTGCTGCATCGGGTGGCCGCGATGGCCAGCGGCGGCATGGACACCCTGCCGCACAACGGCGCGGTGATCACCCTGCTCGCCGTCACTGGCCTGACTCACCGTGAGGCCTACAAGGACATTTTCTGTATTACGCTGATCAAGACCCTGGCGGTTTTCGTGGTGATCGGCACTTTCTACGCTACTGGCATTGTGTGAGGTATTGATGACGACTCTTTCTGGCAAGACCGCACTGGTTACCGGCTCCACCAGCGGAATCGGGCTGGGCATCGCCCTGACGCTGGCCAAGGCTGGCGCCAACCTGATCCTAAACGGCTTTGGCGACGCCTCCAAGGTGATCGCCGAAGTCGAGCAGTTCGGCGGCAAGGTCGGCCATCACCCGGCGGACGTCAGCGATCCCGCCCAGATCGCCGACATGATTGCCTACGCCGAACGCGAGTTCGGCGGCGTGGACATTCTGGTCAACAACGCCGGCATCCAGCACGTCGCGGCGGTGGAAGAATTTCCGGTGGAGCGCTGGGATTCGATCATCGCGATCAACCTGTCGTCGGTGTTTCACAGCACTCGCCTGAGTTTGCCGGGCATGCGCGCCAAGGGCTGGGGGCGAATCGTCAACATCGCCTCGGTGCATGGTCTGGTCGGTTCCACCGGCAAAGCCGCGTACGTGGCAGCCAAGCATGGGGTGATCGGCTTGACCAAAGTGGTCGGCCTGGAAACCGCCGCCAGCAACGTCACCTGCAACGCCATCTGCCCGGGCTGGGTGCTGACGCCGCTGGTGCAGAAGCAGATCGATGATCGCGCAGCCAAGGGTGTCGACCCGCAGCAGGCGCAACACGATCTGCTGGCCGAAAAGCAGCCGTCGCTGGAGTTCGTCACGCCGGCGCATCTGGGTGAACTGGTGCTGTTCCTGTGCAGCGAGGCCGGCAGCCAGGTGCGTGGCGCCGCGTGGAATATCGATGGCGGGTGGCTCGCGCAGTAAGCGTGCAAATGATCGCTCCCACGCTGTCGTGGGAGCCTTCTGACCAACAATAAGAGGCAAACCATGTCCGACATTCTCTGGCAGCCCGATGCCAAACGCATTGCCCGGTCCCGCATGGACGGCTTTCGGCGCTTCATCAATCAGCGCCACCACCTGAAGCTCGACGACTACCCTGCGCTGCACCAATGGTCCATCGACCAGCGCGAAGCGTTCTGGCAAGCGATCGTTGATTTCTTCGACATCAGTTTTCACACCCAACCGGACGCCGTTCTGCGCGGAGGCCTGAAAATGCCGGGTGCCGAGTGGTTTCCCGGTGCCACCCTGAACTTCGCCGAGCATCTGCTTAGCCGACGCGACGATGCCATCGCCGTGATCGCTATCGGGGAAAACGGCCAGCGTGAACTGCTGACCTGGGCCGAGCTGGCCCAGCAAGTCGCCGGGTTCCAGGCCAGCCTGCAAGCGGCCGGCGTGTTGGTTGGCGACCGGGTTGCGGCCTGCATGCCCAACACCTGGCAAACCCTGGTGGCGATGCTCGCGACCACCAGTCTCGGGGCAATCTGGTCATGCTCCTCGCCGGACTTCGGCACCCACGGCGTGATCGACCGCTTCGGCCAGATCGAACCGAAGGTGCTGATCACCTGCGCCGGCTACCGTTACGCTGGCAAGGAGATCGACCAGACCGTCAAGGTCAATGAAATCCTCGAACAGCTGCCGTCACTGCAACAGCTGATCATCGTGCCCTACGCGCGACCTCAAGCCCATGCCACGGATTACCGGACACCCGCCAACGTCACGCTGTGGGACGACTTCTACGAACCGGGCGATGAGCCGCAATTCGTCCCGGTGCCGTTCGATCATCCGCTGTACGTGCTTTATTCCAGCGGCACCACCGGCGTGCCGAAGTGCATCGTGCACAGCACCGGCGGCGTGCTGCTGCAACACGTCAAGGAGCACGGGCTGCATGTTGACCTCGGACCCGGCGACCGTTTGTTCTACTACACCACCTGCGGCTGGATGATGTGGAACTGGCTGGTCTCGGCACTGGCGGTCGGCAGCGCGGTGGTGCTGTATGACGGTTCACCGTTTTATCCGGACAACGAGCGCTTGCTGGAGCTGCTGGACGACGAACAGGTCAGCGTGTTCGGCACCAGCCCGAAATTCCTCGCGACCCTGGAAAGCAGCGGCATCAAACCGCGCGAAAGCTACGACCTGAGCCACCTGAGAACCCTGCTTTGCACCGGCTCCGCACTGTCACCGCAGAGTTATGACTTCGTCTATCGCGACTTCAAACCGGATGTGTGCTTGTCCTCGATGTCCGGCGGTACGGACATCGTGTCCTGCTTCGTCAACGGCAACCCGATGTCAGCAGTCCGCCGGGGCGAAATCATGGGCAAGAGCCTGGCCATGGCGGTGGAAGTGTGGAACGACGCCGGGCAACCGGTCGTTGGCGAAAAAGGCGAACTGGTGTGTACCCGGTCATTTCCGGCGGTGCCTATCGGACTCTGGAACGATCCCGATGGCGAGAAACTGCGCGAATCCTATTTCAGCCAGTTCCCCGGCGTCTGGGCCCAGGGTGACTACGCCGAACAACTGCCCCACGGCGGGATGCTGATTCACGGCCGCTCCGACGCCGTGCTCAACCCCGGCGGCGTGCGCATCGGCACGGCGGAAATCTACCGTCAGGTGGAGAAAGTCCCGCAAGTGCTGGACAGCGTCGCCATCGGCCAACAGTGGCAGGACGATGTGCGCGTGGTGCTGTTCGTGCACCTCAAGGACGGCGTAACGCTGGATGACACGCTGCAACAGCAGATCCGCCAGGTGATCCGTGCCAACACCACACCGCGCCATGTGCCGGCGAAGATCGTCGCGGTCACCGACATTCCGCGCACCATCAGCGGCAAAGTGGTGGAGCTGGCCGTGCGCAATGTGGTGCACGGTGAACCGGTGAAAAACACCGATGCGCTGGCCAATCCGCAAGCGCTCGAGCAGTTTCGCGATCGACCGGAATTGAACAGCTGACAACAGCGCTCCTGTGCCAGGAGCGCCGTTCTGTAATGCAGACGGATTATTCAGGTCGGTTCAGGGTCAGCACCACCGGGTCGGCAATCGCACCGGTGCGACGGGTCGCGAGACAGGCTTCAAGCGTGTGGAAGTTGCGCTCGAATTCCGGTTTGTCGGTGTAGTACTGACCAAGCAACGAGATGACCAAGGCCAGTGAGTCGGCGTTTTCAACGGCCTTGGCTGCCGAGTGGTATTGCGTCGTGGCGCCGTCCTCATCCGTGGCAAGTCTGCCGCTGGCAAGATTGAGCAGCGACGCAACGTTCAGCATCTGGTCAGTGCCGCCACTCTTAGCGGTATCGCTGGCGTAGCTGACATCTTCAGTCTGCGCTGCACCGTGCAGCATCTCGTGAATCAGGTCATCCGCCACTACAGCGTGGTTGTAAGCGTGCCCGATGAAATGAGCGTTCAGATTGCGCGTATAGATTTCCATGAACATCACCTTGGGTCGCTCGTTGGCGCTGGCGGCGATCCATTGCCGGTACAACTGCGGATTGAAGGAGGCGATATTGCCGTTGTCCTTGTACGGGTCAAGGATCAGATTGCTCAGGGAAAAACCGGCGAAGTCCGTGCGGATCAGCTTCAGGTATTTCAACAACCGGTCCTTGGCATCCGACGTATTGCTGCCTAGAAAGGCCTTGATGATGAAATCCCGCTCCTTGGTGAAATCATGATCGCCAAGGGCCTTGATCGCCTGTTCGATCTTCGCCTTGGCCTTCGGCAAGCTGTTCTCGATGACGGCCCGGGTGTAACTGATCGGCAGTGTTTTATGGAATTGGCTCACCCTGAAAGGGGAATCGATCGCGAAATGGCTCAGCTTTGGCCCCCAGGCCTTGCCCGTGCGATCAAGTGCGTACCAATGGAAGTCTTCGCGTGCAGCCAGGACGGTCAGGGTGTCGGCACTGACCGCTTTCGGGCGCCAGGTGCCTTGTCCGACGATCGCGTTGTGACGGGTACCGAGCAGTCGCCCGGATTTGTGAGTGCCTTTGATATGACTCATCTGTGATTTGGCCAGGGCAATGATTTCCTGAGTCTGCCGACTCAAACGCATCCCGCCCTTATAGACCAGCTTGCCCGTGCCGCGCACGACTGAAGGCAGGTCATCCAGCGGGTTGAAAATGGCAATCCCGGTGGCAATTGCCAGCTTGGCGAGGTGCCCCAGTCTGGTGGTCAGCGAGGATGCCTTTGACACGATCGAAGCTGTTTTGCTGGCAACACCCGCAACGGTGCCCACTAGTGCAATGGCATCCATGGCGCAACCGTAGAGGCCGTCGACCACCAGATTGTGTTCGCCGGAACTGAGGTCCTGAATGCAGCGTTTGAATGGCACGGCGAGATCCACGATGTAGGTCGCCACCACTTCACCCTTTGCCCGCTCACGTTCGAGTTCCGTGGGCACAGTAGCGGCCGCCCGCAGTTGCTCAAAGGTCATCAACGGATGCCGCGACACGACAAGAGCCGAAATCTGCTCGATCCGCGGGTCAGAGAAATTCTGGTACTCGCTGTTTTTCGGTTTCGAAGGCGTTGTCGGTGCAGACAACACAATCAACTTGTCGATAATCGCTTCGCTGCGCGTGACTTTGAAATCATTCGCCACGCCTTCGATGTAGCACTTGATATTGATCGGCAACCGCTGTTTGGGAGTCGGTGCTACATGGGTCTTCAGATCGCCCTTGAAATCCACCCGGGCCGGGGCCTGGAGCTTGCCACTGCTGACGATCAGCCTGGCCAGTTCATCGTTACGGTGGATTTCACCCCGCAAGGTGAACACTTCATAGCAACTCGTTTTGCCGCCATGGGTGGCACACATGACAACACCGAACCGTCCCGTCGCGGCATCCTTTCCGGCCTGGCTCTCGACGGGCTCTTCTCGGGTCAACGGCCCGCCTATTGGAGTGGTACGAGTGATGACGGCAGAGTCACGTACGGTCAGAAACGTCAATTCACCGCGCAGCACATCCTGCAGGTCGAAATAGGACATCCGCGACAGCGCCAGCTTGAGGGTTGTGGCCAGGGCTTCGTTCAACTGGTCCAGATGACTGCGCAGCTGACGGATGAATTCGACATTGTTATCTACCAACCTCAACAGTTGTGGATAGCGGCGGTAAATGCTCACGACCGATGGATCGTGAAGTGCAGGTCTGCTGCCGGTTATCTGGGATAGCAGATCAGGTGCCTTGCTGTCTGGAAAGACAGGGCGAAAGTTCCACTGCTGTGTTGTGAGGTCGCCGGACATGTGCAGGTCGATCATCGACATGGTGGTCGGAGACGCCCCAAGTCCAGGACGCTGATTGAGCCGCGGCTTTTCCAGAAAGTCGCACCCCGGGGTGGCAGGCTCCAGCGCTGCCCTGGCGATGGCCCTGCGGTCAGGCAGTGGCGTGGAATAGGCAATGCTGACCTGAGAGAAATTCGCCACGTATTGCTGATAGGCGACGATGGCCCGCTGCGTTGTCGCCTGCTCGTCCTGCTTCAGCTCGGTTTCAGTGACGACTGCGTTGATCAACGCCCAGTCCACGATCGGATCGATCAATGCCAGCGTATGCACATCGGCCAGCGCCTGACTGACTGGCTCCAGCTGCGCATACGCCATGATCTGCGCATAAGTCATCACGCGCGCAGCGCCTTGAACGACTGCTTCGACCAAAGCGACACCCCGACAGAAAGCCACCCACTCGAGCGATCCGATCGTGATGGAGGTCGGAACCTGCCTGACAATGAATTCAGGGGCAACCTGTGCCAGACACAAATGAATCGCCAGCGGTGCCGAATCGTGCCTGACCCATTGATTGTTCACCATATGATCACGCAATCCCTCCAGGACAACCGATGCCGGCCTGCCGAGATAACGTGACGAGTACATCTCGTAACTGCCAATAGACTTTCTGTTCTGCGGCTTGCCGATAAATGGATTGATATCCAGCAACAGCGCGGTCACCAACAGCTGGTCAAGTTGCGACTCGGACATCGTCTGCCCCGCCTGCGAGCCATACCAGCCCAACCGCTGCAGGCATGAGCGCGCCCAGTCCTGCGATATCGAATGGCCAATGACTTGTTTTAACAACACCGCGGCATTGTCATGCACTGCGACCCCGATCCGGGAACCCGACATCAAACTGTCCAGCAACCTGGATTGACTGGGTAATTGCTGAGACGTGACGTTTTTGATCGCCAGGCATTGTTCGGAAGACAACGTAATGAATGATTGATCGTCCACGACGAGTTGTCCGCTATAGTTCCCAAGTTCATCAACTTCCGGAAAATCGAACTCGAAGTAAGCAATCAGATTATTCAGCTGAGAGGCCGTAGTGGGCACATCATAGCCATGAAACCCCAGCCATTGTTCCACGGTAATTTCGTTGTCTGTCCATACATACCCACCCGATTCCTTGGCGATATCCGTTATCAGCGACAACACCGACTGATCAAATCCCAACCCTTCGCGATTCTTGTGATCCTTGAAATCAATCCAGCCATCTGGAGCGAATACTTCCATTTTTCCCGACTGAGCAACGCAAATCGGCGGCCGGTCCTGCTGCGTCAGGCCCAGCAACAGACTTTGCATGGCAACTGTTTGGGTCAAACTACTCAAGAGCGCCTTGCCAGGCGCATGAATCAAATCCAGAGAAGAGTTCTTTTGCAATTCGATCTGGTAGTCCCATCCCAGAATTTTCTGGTCTGTCGCACTGTTCGCCAGACTCAACTTAAGTTCCGCCAATACCAGATTGCGCTCTGATGCATCAGCATCGAGGCGCTGTTGCGTGTCTATACCGGCTGCATACTTGAAAAATTTCTCGTTCGCTTTATAGCTCATAGTTCCCTCATGAATAACAATGTATGCCTGCTTGGCGGAGGCGATCCTACTTCCACCCAACAAACTTTCCAGTCGTTATTCATGAGACAACATTTCAATCAAACAAACCGAGGCTGAAATCAACCCCTTCAATCAGCCAGCCCCCATTCACCCGAACTTGAAGTGGGCGTCTCGCCTTGGCGCTCCAACTTCAACTTCAACTTCAACTTCAAATTATTGATTGAGTCCGCATGTTTAAGTGCCTCCTGCACACTTAAAACACCTTCAGCCACCAACTTGTAAAGTGCGTCATCGAAAGTCTGCATGCCCAGCTCTGTGGATTTTTCCATGATGACTTTCAACTCGCCCAGTTCATTGCGACGAATGAGGTCGGCAATGGTGGGCGACCCCAACATGACTTCCACTGCCGCCCGTCGCTGGCCATCAAGCGTGCGTACCAGACGTTGGGAAACGAAGGCCTTCAAATGATTGCCTAAACTGTGCAGCAATTGCGGGCGACGCTCTTCGGGAAAGAAATTGATGATCCGGTCCAGCGCCTGATTGGCGTTGTTGGCGTGCAATGTCGACAGCACCAGATGCCCGGTTTCGGCGAAGGCCAGCGCATGCTCCATGGTCTCGCGGTCACGGATCTCGCCGATCAGCACCACGTCCGGGGCCTGGCGCAGGGTGTTTTTCAGTGCAGCGTGAAAGCTGCGGGTATCGACCCCGACTTCGCGCTGGTTGATGATCGATTTCTTGTGGCGATGGATGTATTCCACCGGGTCTTCAATGGTGATGATGTGCCCGCTGCTATGGCGATTGCGATGATCGATCAATGCCGCCAGCGAGGTCGACTTGCCCGAGTCCGTAGCACCGACAAACAGGATCAGCCCCTGTTTGAGCATCACCGTTTCCAGCAATACCGCTGGCAATTTGAGGTCTTCGAATCGCGGAATGTCGAGTTTGACGTTACGGATCACGATTGACACATCGTTGCGCTGTTTGAATATATTGACCCGGAAGCGGCCGATGCCGGTGCGGGAAATCGCCAGGTTCATTTCCAGATCCCGGTCGAACTCCCGGCGCTGCTCGGCGTCCATCAGGGAGGTGGCGACAGTCGCCACTTCGCCGGGCTTGAAGGGCTGATCGTTCAAGGGCGTGAGCACCCCGTCGAACCGCGCACTGGGCGGTGCGCCCGTGGACAGGAACAGATCCGAACCGTGACGGCTCGCCAGTTGTTTGAGCAATGCGTCGATTTCCATGGCCAAAAGCACCTGCGAAGCTTTCAATGAACTTAAGACCGTGCGTCGTGACGCGACGGGCCTTACAGCGTCTACCGCTCTAGGATAGTAGACGCCGCCTCACCGACCGACGCCCAGGATTGATGTGATGAACGCTGTACCGAACACCAACGACGCCCAGACATTGATCGCCCGAACCGACTGGAGCCGCAGCCCGCTGGGCGCCGCCGGCACCTGGCCTCAGAGCCTGCGCACCGCGGTGGACATCGTGCTTCACTCGCCGATGCCGATGCTGCTGTTGTGGGGCCCGCAATTGACCCAGATCTACAACGACGGCTTCGCGCTGCTGGCCGGCAACAAGCATCCGCACGCTTTCGGACAACCAGCGCACCAGATATGGCCGGAACTTCGAGACTTTACCGACCCTATTTACAGCGCCGTCCTACAGGGCCAGGTGCGAACCTACAGCGAACGACGCTTCACCCTGCAACGGGACGGCCAGGAGTCCGACTTCTGGCTTGACCTGACCTACAGTCCAATCCGCGACGAAAGCGCGCAGGTGGCCGGAATTCTGGTCACCGCCATCGAAACCAACGAACGTCGGCGCATTGCCCTGGAACTGCAGCAGCGCTCCGAAGACAGCCTCAAGGCCCAGCGCGAAAGCGAAGAGCGCCTGCAACTGGCGCTGGCAGCCACCGATGCGGTCGGCACCTGGGATTGGGACATCGGCGAAGACCGCTTCATTGCCGACGCGCATTTCGCCCAGTTGCACGGTGTCGATCCGGCGCTGGCCGGTCAGTTGCCGATCAGCGAGTATCTGCACGGCGTGCACCCCGAAGACCGCGCAATGATCGCCCGCAGTATCAAGCATTGCATTACCCACGGCACCGAATACGCCGAGGAATACCGCCTGCTGCAGGCCAACGGCGAACTGCGCTGGGTGTTCGCCCGCGGGCGTTGCTACAAGGATCATCATGGTCGGCCGACGCGCTTTCTCGGCGCTGCGCTGGATCTGACCGAACGCAAGCACACCGAACAGGCATTGCGGCAAAGTCAGACCGAGCTGCAACTGATCATCAACGCCATGCCGATCCTGATCAGTTATGTCGACCACGAGGAACGCTTTCGCCTGAACAACGCCGCGTACCTCGACTGGTACGGGCTCACGCCGCAGGAGCTGTACGGTCGCACGATCCGCGAGGTGATCGGCGAAGAGGCCTATTTCCTGCGGGCACCTTACATCGCCGAAGCACTCGCCGGTCGCCCCTGCTCGTTCAGCCTGTACACGCCGCACCGCGACGGCAGCCAGCGGCATGCCTTGATGAATTACCTGCCGCGCCACGGTGCGGACGGTGCAGTGAACGGTTTCTACATCTTCGTGATCGACGAAACCGAACGCAAAAAGACCGAAGAAGCCCTGCGCAACCTCAATGAAACCCTTGAGGAGCGTGTGAGTGCGCGCACCGAACAACTGGCCCAGGCCAACCAGCGTTTGCAGAACGAAATGTTCGAACGCGAGCGCGCCGAAGACGCTCTGCGTCACGCACAGAAAATGGAAGCGGTCGGCCAGCTCACCGGCGGCATCGCCCACGACTTCAACAACATGCTGACCGGCATCATCGGCAGCCTCGACCTGATGCAACGCTACATCGCCAGTGGCCGCGCCGATGAGATCGGCCGTTTCACCGACGCGGCGGTGTCTTCGGCCAACCGCGCGGCGGCATTGACCCACCGTCTGCTGGCGTTCTCCCGGCGTCAGTCGCTGGATCGCAAGACTATCGACGTCAATGAACTGATCCACTCGCTGGAAGACCTGATCCGCCGCACTAAAGGTGATCCGATCGAGCTCAAGTTGCGCCTGGCCGACAATGTATGGCCGGTCAGCACCGATGTCAGCCAACTGGAAAACGCCCTGCTCAACCTGGTGATCAACGCCCGCGATGCCATGCCGGACGGCGGTGAACTACTGATCGAAACGGCCAACGTCTACCTCGACGGCAACGACATCACTACCCTCGAACCGGTCAAGGCCGGTGATTACCTGATGCTGGCGGTGAGCGACAACGGCACCGGCATGACGCCTTCAGTACGTTCCAAAGCGTTCGATCCGTTCTTTACGACCAAACCCATCGGGCAAGGCACCGGGCTCGGCTTGTCGATGATTTATGGCTTTGCCCAGCAATCGGGAGGGCACGTCAGCCTCGACAGCCTGCCGGGCCAGGGCACCTGCGTGCGCCTGTACTTGCCGCGTTTGTATGCACTGGAAGCGGAGCAGCCGGCAATCGAAGCGGTTGCCGAGGCTCCGGCTGTCGCCACTGGCGAAACCGTGGTGGTGGTCGAGGACGATCCGGCAGTGCGCATGCTGGTCATGGACCTGCTCAAGGAGCTGGGTTATCGCGCCCATGAGGCCGAAGACGCCAAGGGTGCCTTGCCGCTACTGGAATCCGACCTGCGGGTGGACTTGCTGGTGACCGACGTCGGCCTGCCGGGCATGAACGGCCGGCAAATGGCGGAGATCGCCCGCCAACATCGTCCGGGGCTCAAAGTGTTGTTCATGACCGGGTACGCGCAGAAAGCCGCCGAACGTCAGGGCTTCCTCGAGGACGGGATGGACATGGTCGCCAAGCCGTTTTCCATCGAACAACTGGCCGGCAAGATCCGCACGATGATCAGCCAAAACCCGTGACTTGAGGCATAATCCGCGCCCGCCGTCACCCCGCTACAGGTATTGCACGATGAAAGCCCAAGCCCGCCACATTCTGGTGAAAACCGCCGAAGAGGCTGAAAAACTCAAGCAACGCATCGCCAACGGTGAAGCGTTCGATGTGCTGGCGAAGAAATTTTCGACCTGCCCGTCCGGCAAGCGCGGCGGCGATCTGGGTGAAGTGCGGCCGGGGCAGATGGTCGGTGCGATCGATGCGGTGATCTTCAAAAAACCGCTGCGCACCGTGCATGGGCCGATCAAGAGCAAGTTCGGGTATCACCTGGTGCAGGTGTTTTACCGCGACTGATCCAGTGCCCTGAAGGCGCGGCTTTCGGCAGCGCCTTCAGGGATCGGCATCAATCCTTGGGGATCAACGCCCCAGGCACTTGAATGACCTGACTGGCCAAGCGATGCCCCGCCTCCGCCGCCCGCACAGGGCTTGCCCCGGACAAGCGACTCGCCAGATACGCCGCACTGAACGAATCCCCCGCCGCCGTGGTGTCCACCACCTTCTCGACCTTCTGCGCCGGGACTTCGAACGCTTCCCCGGCGCAACGGATCAGACAGGCTTCAGCGCCACGCTTGAGCACCACTTCCGGCGTGCCGATCTGCGCGTACGCTTCAAACACCGCGTCACAGTCTTCGAAATGGAACAGCGCCTGCTCGTCGTCCACCGTCAGCAATGCCAGATCGACGTGAGGCAACACGCTGCGATACGCCGCCCGCGCCTCTTCCACCGAAGCCCACAGGCGTGGGCGGTAGTTGTTGTCGAAGACGATTCGCGCGTCACGCTGACGGGCTTCGATCAAGGTCTCGATCAGTTTTTCCCGACCCAGGGCTCCGAGTACCGCCAGCGTGATACCGCTGAAATACAGCACGTCGTAATCCGCCAGCGCCGCCAGAATCGGCGCGGACGCCGGCGTGGTGAAGCAGTCGCGCACAGCGGCTTCGTTGCGCCAGTAAAGGAAACGACGTTCGCCGGCAGCGTCCGTTTGAATGCAATACAGGCCCGGCAAACGACCGGGCAAGCGCTGGACCAGATCCAGACCAATGCCTTCGTCGGCCCAAATGCGGCACATCGCATCGCTGAAGCTGTCGTCGCCCAGCGCCGTGACGTAATCGACCTGCGCCTTGCCGCCCATCGCGCGGGACAGATAGACCGCCGTGTTCAGCGTGTCACCGCCAAAACTCTGTTGCAGGCTGCCGTCGGCACGTTGCTGGAGTTCGATCATGCATTCGCCGATCAGGGCGATGCGCGGGGTGTTCGGACTCAAAGGACTGAGCGCGCTCATCAGAAACAGGTTTCCATGGTTTCGATCACCGACAGTTGCTCGTCCACCAGCAGCCCCACGCGCCACTTGTCGAAGGTCAGGCATGGGTGCGAAGTGCCGAAGGAAATGATGTCGCCCACGCGCAACTCCACGCCCGGCGCCACGGTCATGAACGCGTGCTGGTCCATCACCGCCGTCACCTTGCAGGCGCCGACATCGTCGCCCACCGCCGGCAGCACGCCGGCCTTGTAACGCAGCAGCGGCACCGGCATCCCGGCATCGAACGCCACGTCACGCTTGCCCAGGGCAATCACCGCGAAGCCCGGCTCCGGCAGCGACTGCACGTGGGCCCAGACCTCCAGCGCCGGACGCAGCCCTTCGTGCAGGTCACTGCGACGATCGAGCACGCAGCACTGCGCCTCCTTATAGATGCCATGGTCGTGAGCCACGTAACTGCCGGGACGCAGCACGCTGAGGAAACGCCCGCCAGCGTTCTGCGCTTCGAACGATTCGGCAATCAGGTCGTACCACGCCGAACCCGACGCAGTGATGATCGGCTTGGCAATGGCGAATGCGCCGCTGTCCTGCAACTGCACGGCCAGGCGTACCAGCGAAGCCGCGAATTCACGGATGCCGCTGACGGCGTGATCGCCATGGATCACGCCTTCGTAACCTTCGATACCGGTCAAGGCCAGCGCCGGTTGCGTACCGATAGCCTTGGCCAGTTCAATGACTTCCTGCTCGCTGCGGCAACCGCAACGGCCGCCGACCACGCCGTATTCGATCATCACGTTCAGACGCACACCGCGCGATGCGAAATAAGCGCCCAGATCGGCGACGTTGTCCGGGTGATCGACCATGCAATAGAAATCGAAGCCGGAATCGGCCGCCAGCAGATCGGCAATCAGCGCCATGTTCGGCGTACCGACCAGTTGGTTGGCCATCAACACCCGGCGCACGCCGTGGGCGTAAGCAGCTCGGGTCTGGGTGGCGCTGGCCAGGGTGATGCCCCACGCGCCGGCGTCGAGCTGACGACGAAACAGCGCCGGGGTCATGCTGGTCTTGCCGTGGGGCGCGAGTTCGGCGCCGCTGTCGCTGACGAACTTCTGCATCCAGCGGATGTTGTGTTCCAGCGCTTCACGGTGCAGCACCAGCGCCGGCAGGCTGATGTCACGCACCAGTTGCGCGCCGAGGGCTGCATCGCCCTTTTCCACGGCAGCAGTGTTGTTGGCAGTCGTCATGGTCGAACTCCTCACAGTCGCGCCCGCAGGCAGGCGCGGTTATTCGTTGATTCGCCGGGCGAGGCTGTTGGCGCTCTCGATCAAGACCCGGCGATAGTCGTTGTAATTGTTCTTGGCATCGGCACGCGGGGCGACGATGCACAGGGTGCAGATGGCAACGCCTTGAGGGTCTTTGACCGGGGCGGCGAAGCAGTGGGTAAAGGTGTCGGCGACACTGTCGAAGGAGAAGAAACCGTCGATGCCGGCCTGACGGATTTCCGCCAGAAAGGTTTCCATCGGCAGGCGTTCGCCATCCGGCAGGATGAAGTCGTCGGGGTCGATCAGCTCGCTGATCTGCTGATCGCTCAAGTGCGCCAGCAGCAAACGACCGGACGCCGTCCACGGGATCGGCGCGTTTTCGCCGATATCGGAAGAAATGCGGAAATGCCGCTCGCCCTCCTTCATCAGCGCCACCGTGTATTTGCGCCCGTTGAGCAGGCACATCTGCGCGGTTTCCCGGGTCTGGCTGACGATCTCCTGCAAGGCGTGATCGGCCTCGCGACTGAGGTCGAAATGCCGCAAGTGCGCCTGGCCGAGGAAGTACAGCTGACGACCGAGATAGACGTGACCGTCCTTGCCCACCGGCTCCAGAATCCGACGTTCGAGCAATGACGCCACCAGTTCGTAGACCGTGGATTTCGGGCTGCCGATACCGTTGGCGATATCGTTCGGGCGCAGTGGCTGGCCGATTTCCTTGAGGAAATCGAGGATATCGAACGCCCGGTCCAGACCGCGTGCCCGGCGCTTGATGGTGTCTTCGGTCATTTCAGTGGTTCCCTTAAAAGATGCCGGGATGGTAACTGCCCCTTGGCGTTGTGTCAGTTGGATCGCAGCCCTCACCCCCCGCCCTCCCGAAACGTCGGACCGCCCGGAGGGAGAGGGAGCCTGATCGCATCGATGCAAATGCCGTCGTCTGACACAACAATCTGCATCGATGGAAATCAGTCCCCTCTCCTGGGGGAGAGGGCCAGGGTGAGGGGGCTATGGGCTCAGCAACGCCACACCTCTCAAGCCTTCTTCTTGTACGCAATGCAGTCGATCTCGACCTTGCAGTCGACCATCATGCTCGCCTGTACGCAGGCTCGGGCCGGTGCGTGTTCAGGCTTGAAGTATTCGCCGAAGACCTTGTTGAAACTGCTGAAATCCCGCGGATCGTCCAGCCACACGCCGGCGCGCACTACATCTTCCAGGCCATAACCGGCCTCTTCGAGAATCGCGATCAGGTTCTTCATGGTCTGGTGCGTCTGCTCGACGATGCCGCCCACGATGATCTCGCCATCCACCGCCGGCACCTGCCCGGAAACGTGCAGCCAGCCATCGGCTTCAACGGCGCGGGCGAATGGACGAGGCTGGCCGCCAGCGGCGGTGCTGCCGGTGCCGTAACGAGTAATGCTCATGGGTATTTCTCCTGATTGAAAAAGTGAAAAGTCAGAACCGCGTGCTTTTGAGAAATTCCGCCAGCCGCGGCGATTGCGGACGCTCGAACAGTTCCTTGGGAGGCCCCTGCTCTTCGATGCGCCCCTGATTCATGAAAACGATCTTGTCCGAGACCTCGAAGGCAAAACGCATTTCGTGGGTCACCAGCAACATGGTCATGCCGTCCTCGGCCAGGCCTTTGATCACGTTCAGCACTTCGCCGACCAGTTCCGGATCGAGGGCCGAAGTGACTTCGTCGAACAGCATCAGGCTCGGGTTCATCGCAATCGCCCGGGCAATCGCCACGCGCTGTTGCTGACCGCCGGACAACTGACCGGGAAAGTGATTGCGCCGCTCCAGCAGGCCGACCCGTTCCAGCCATTTTTCGGCCAGGGCCACGGCTTCGTCCTTGTGCATCTTTTTGACTTTCAGCAGGCCGAGCGTGACGTTTTGCAACGCGGTGAGATGCGGGAACAGGTTGAATTGCTGAAACGCCATGCCGGTCATCGCGCGATGACGGGCGATGACTTTTTCCGGGTGACGCACGCGCTTGCCGTTGAGTTCGTCATAGCCGATGGATTCACCGTCGAGCAGGATCTGCCCGCCCTGGAACTCCTCGAGCATGTTCACGCAGCGCAGCAGCGTGGTCTTGCCCGAACCGCTGGAGCCGATCAGCGTCACCACGTTGCCACGCTGCATGCTCAGGTCGACGCCCTTGAGCACTTCGACCGCGCCGTATTGTTTGTGCAGGCCACGGATGTCCAGCAAGGGCTGACCGTTCTGGACGTTGGAAACTTGAGCTTGAGTCATGGCAGGGCCACCCGCTTTTCAATGTGCCGGCCGAGTAATTCGATGCCGTAGTTGATGACGAAGAACAGAAAACCGGCGAACAGATAAAACTCCAGAGTCATGAACGTCCGGGCGATGATCTGCTGAGTGCTGAGCAACAGCTCGGCCACGCCGATCACCGACAGCAAGGTCGAGGCCTTGACGATTTCCGTGGACGAGTTGACCCAGGTCGGCAGGATCTGCCGCAGTGCCTGAGGCAACAGCACGTAACCGAGGGATTGATAGAACGTCAGGCCAATGGCTTTGCCGGCTTCCATCTGCCCGCGTGGCAACGCCTGCAACGCGCCGCGCACTATTTCGGCCACGTGGGAGCCGCAAAACAGCGTCAGGCCCAATGCGCCGGCCTGAAATGCGCTGATCTGCCAACCAAGCGCCGGAGCCATGTAGAAGCACGCCAACACCAGCACGAACACCGGCGTACCGCGAATCAGGTCGACATAAAAGCGGAACGGCGCGCGCATCCAGAACTTGCCGTAGGTCAGCACCAGTCCGGCGAAAACGCCGATGACCGTGCCGAACAGAATGGCCAGCGCCGACACCTGCACGCTGGTCAAAAAGCCTTGCCACAAGACTTCGCGGGCAATCCACAACTCATGCAACCAACTGGGGGATTGGTACATCGCAGCCTCCTATCGGCGGATCGCCAGACGCTGCTCCAGGTAACGCAGCAGCATGGCAATGAGGTAACAGGCCGCGACATACAACGCCGTGGTCACCAGCCAGGTTTCGATCACCCGGTAGCTCTCGACGTTGATCTTGCGCGCATAGTAGGTCAGCTCCGGCACCGCGATTGCGGCGGCCAGCGAGGTGTCCTTGAACAGCGAAATGAAGTTGTTCGACAGCGCCGGCAGCACGTTGCGCAACATCACCGGCACGGTGACGTAGGCTTTCACCTGCCACTCGCCCAGACCAATGGCCAGCCCTGCTTCGCGCTGGCCCTTGGGAATGCTCAACAAACCACCGCGGAACACTTCGGTCAGGTACGCCCCGGCATACAGCGACAGGGTGATGATGAACGACGGGATCTTGTCCAGCCGGATCCCCAGGCTCGGCAGCGCAAAGTAGATCAACAGAATCAACACCAGAATCGGCGTGTTACGGATCACCGTCACATACACCGATGCCAGCACCCGCAAGGCGCGATGCCTGGACAGCAAGGCAAACGCCATCAGCAGGCCGATCACGCAACCGATGGCGATCGACACCAGCGCCAGTTCGAGGCCCAGACCGAGCCCCGCCAGCAAGGTGTCGAAATCGCGCCACACGGCGGCAAAGTTCAACTGATAGTTCATGGTCGGCAGTACCTTGAGCGGGGCGCATCAGGGCGCCCCACTCTCACGGGATCATTTGAATTCGACAGGGAAACCGATGGCAGGCGATGGCAGATCCACGCCGAACCATTGCTTGAACGACGCGGCATAAGTCGGGAACTCGACGCCGGTCATGGCTTCATGCAGGGCGGTGTTGACGAAGTTCAGCCAGTCCTGATCGCCGCGTTTGACGGCGCAGGCGTAGGTCTGCGGGCTCCAGGCATACGTCGGGCTACGGTAGCGGCCAGGGTTCTGCACCATCAGGTATTTGACCGAAGACTGATCGGTCGCAGCGGCATCGGCGCGACCGGAGTTAACGGCCTGGTACATCAGATCGACGCTGTCGTACTGATCGACCTTGGCCTTGGGCAGCGCCTGATGCACCAGCTCTTCGGCGTACACGTTCTGCAGCACGGCTACGGTCACGCCGTCACCACCGGCCTGCAGGTCTTCGATTTCCTTGTACTTGCTGTTGTTCGGCAGCAACAGGCCGACGCCTTCGCGGTAGTACGGCAGGGTGAACGCCACTTGCTGCGCACGGCTGGCGGTGACGGTGATGAACTGGCAGCTCATGTCGACCTTGTCGGTCAGCAGGTTGGGAATCCGCGCATCGGACGACTGCACTACGAACTCGACTTTGCTCGGGTCATTGAACAGACCTTTGGCCACCATCCGGGCGATGTCGATATCAAAGCCCTGCAACTTGCCGTCCGCGCCCTGGAAGTGCCACGGCGCATTGGTGCTGCCGGTGCCCACAATCAGTTTTCCACGGGCCAGGACGCTGTCGAGCTTGCTGTCGGCCGCCTGGGCCATACCCATGACAGCGGACGAAGCCGCGAGAACAAAAACACACGCTTTGAACAAGGAAGGTCGGCGATGCATGGCAAGCACTCCTGGAAGTTGTTTATTCCGCTATACCGGAACACGGTTTGTTACTACGGAATAGACAGCAGAAAGTGTGCCACAGGATTCATGGGGAATCTGCAAAGGATTGAATTTTGTTTTGAATCAAAGGGATGGAAGAAACCTGCGAAACGCTGCAACCAACATTGATTAATCACTTCGCTACTTTGCGCCACACAGGGAGGGTATCCGGGCCACATCCTGGTGCGCGATGCACGATTGAGCGCGGGCTGCACCTGTCAACTCTGACAGTTGCGGCAACGGCCGCGCGCGCCCTAACGTCGTACCACCCAGCACATCGAATAAAGGAGGCTCCGATGACGACGCCGACTCGATATTCAGCGTTGCCCCCCACATATCGGAAGGTCTTGAAAGCCAGGCGCCTTGTCGTCCTGTATTTTTTCAACAGGCGCTGCGGGGCCTGCGAATTTTCCGGCCCGGTCTTTCTTGAGATCGCCAAGCCCTTTCGGCCCTGGATGGATATCTTCATGCTCGATACCGCACAGTCGATTCGCCATCCGGATGTCAAGGGCACACCGACCGTGTTGTTCTACAAGGAAGGCGTTCTGGTCAAAAAACTGAAAGGCATTGGTTCGGAAGAATCCCTCCTGCAAGACTTCACCCAACTCCTCGGCAAAACCCGTCACCCCGCTGTGCCGCACAAATCGGCCCATGACCTGAACTGGCTGCGTGACACCCTCCGCACCCTTTGCACCGTCCACCGCGCAAAACGGCGGAACCTTTCATGAAAGTGCCGTCACGCCTCACGCACCAGCAACACCCGCGTCACGCGACGTTCTTCGACTGCCATTACGGTCATGCCCCAGCCTTCATGCTGCAGACGATCGCCCTTGATCGGCAGGCGATCCAGCAGGCTCATCACCAGCCCGGCCAGGGTCTGGTAATCCTCGGTCGGCTCGGCGCGAAAACCGGTGTGTTCGCGGATACGGGACAGGTTCAACGCACCGTTGACGATAAACCCGCCCTGCTCCTCGACCACGTCGGGGCCAGCGATTTCGCTGGCGTCCGGCAGTTCGCCGGCAATCGACTCGAGAATATCGGTCATGGTCAACACACCCACAAAGTCACCGAACTCGTTCACCACAAAGGCAATGTGGGTCGAGGCCGCACGCATTTGTTCCAGTGCGTTGAGGATCGAATAACTGTCCAGCAGATTGACGGTCTTGCGCGCCAAGTGTTCAAGGTTCGGCTCGTTGCCGGCCAGGTATTCCTTGAGCAGTTCCTTCTTGTGCACGAAGCCCAGCGGCTCATCCACTGCGCCGTTACGAATCAACGGCAAGCGCGAATAGGACGAATGCATCAACCGTGTACGAATAGCCTCGGCGTCGTCGGCCAGATCAATGTGATCGACATCGGCGCGCACCGTCATCAAGGCACGAATCGGTCGCTCGGCCAATTGCAGCACACCGCTGATCATCACCCGCTCGCGACGGTCGAACAGCTCCGTGCTCGGCGCTTCACCATTGTCCAGCAAGTCGGAGATTTCCTCGCCGACTTCTTCCACCGCCAGTTTGCGACCACCCAACAGACGCATCACCGCGTGAGCCGTGCGCTCACGCATCGGTCGCAAGCCCTGCATCGAGCGCTTGCGACGAGCGCGGGCGATCTGGTTGAAGATCTCGATCAGGATCGAGAAACCAATGGCAGCGTACAGATAACCTTTCGGAATGTGGAAGCCCAGGCCTTCGGCCGTCAGGGCAAAACCGATCATCATCAGGAAGCCCAGACACAGCATGATCACCGTCGGGTGGGCATTGACGAAGCGGGTCAGCGGCTTGCTGGCAACGATCATCACACCGATGGACACGATCACCGCAATCATCATCACCGCCAGTTCATCGACCATGCCCACGGCCGTAATCACCGCGTCCAGGGAGAACACGGCGTCGAGCACGACGATCTGCGCCACGATCGGCCAGAACAGCGCATAAGCGGTGTTGGTCGAGCGCTCGCCGATATGGCCTTCCAGCCGTTCGTGCAATTCCATGGTCGCCTTGAACAACAGGAACACACCACCGAACAGCATGATCAGGTCACGGCCGGAGAAGCTCTTGCCGAACACCTCGAACAACGGTGCCGTGAGGGTGACCAGCCAGGAAATACTCGCCAGCAGGCCAAGACGCATGATCAGCGCCAGGCTCAAACCGATGATGCGTGCGCGGTCGCGCTGATGCGGCGGCAGTTTGTCCGCCAGGATCGCGATGAACACCAGGTTGTCGATACCCAGTACCAGTTCCAGCACGATCAGTGTCAACAAGCCCAGCCATGCCGTGGGATCCGCTAACCATTCCATAATCTGTCTCTATCTCTCGTCAGTGAATTCAGGCTGCCGGACACGGCAAAGTGCGGCGCGAAAGCTCGAAGGCTGCGCCTACAACGATAGTCGGTAGTCGGAAGACCGGATGTTGCGAGTGCGTCAAGACCGCGCCATGGCGCGAGGGGAACGGGGTTCCTGGAATAGAACTGGGAGGCTCCGAGAGGGTGTTCATGCAAATCCTGAATGAAAAAAGGCCTTGAAGCGTACAGGCTCAGATGACTTTTCCTACAGCTGGAAATCATTTCAAAATCTGTACGCCGCCAGCTTATCGCCGTCCCCGTCAGCATCGGCAACCAACGGAGGTGTAAGGGCTAACGCCCGGCAAACCTGAGGCGAGACAACCGGCGCAGGTCGCCCTCGACGTAGTAATCGTTGGTCCAGCTGTCATCCGCCGCCAACGGCTGCACCTGCTTCAACGCCAGTTTTTTCGCGAAGTAGCGAAAACGATAATGCTCGTAGAACCGCAGCAGCTCCAGGCCATAGCGGTCCGCCAGATCGGTGTCGCCGCGAATGATCAGGTAGTTCTCGTCATTGCCGGTGCTGGCAGAGGTGCTGAGGTTGTGGCTGCCGCTGATGATCGTCGGGCTTTCGCTGGTGAAGTCGGAGACCACCGCTTTGGTGTGCACCAGCAAGTTGCCCTTCTGGCCTTTCATGTTCTCCCGCAGCCAGCCTTCCAGCCCGGTGTTGAGCAACGCGGTGGCGGCGAATTCGGCGGTTCGGTCGGCGTGAAACCCGGTGATGCGGCTGACGGTGTTTTGCAGGCCGTAACGCAGGATGTCGTCGTGGGGCTGGCCGAGCAACGCGTTGAGAATCGCGTCGGGCAAGGCGAATGCGGTGACGAACAGCAGGTCTTTCTTCGCCCCCTCGATGATCTCGACGAACTCCCGCAAGTCGGCGCCGCCGGTGCGCGGGGAAAATCCGGCGAACAAAGACTGCGCCGGATTCATAGGGTTGTGTTGGCTGATCCAGTCACGGGTGGCGCCAACATCCGCCGGCTCGGCCCAGATCTGCTCGAAGGTTTTCAGGTAACTCGCGCTGACCGGCGAATCGTCCAGCACATGCACCACGTTGGCCTGCCGGTATATGCCGTTGGCGGTGAAGTTGGTACTGCCGCACAGCACCGCTTGCGGCTGACGTTCGCCGCCTGCGTCGAGGCGGCTGAGGACGATGAATTTGTTATGGAAAATATTGTGGGTGACCCGCCCGCGCTTGCTGCTCGCCGGCAGTTTCGCAAGGCTCGCTTCATTGATCGTGGTGTCTTCGTCGTCTGGCCGGGCGTGATACAGCACGCGCACCTGAACACCTCGATCGAACGCTGCGTTCACCGTGTCGATGATGGCTTGCAACTGATATTCGTAGATCGCGATGTCCAGCGCCCACTGGCCGTCCACCGCACGCTCGATAAAACCTTGCAGACGCCCGAGCAGGCCGTTCTCCAGCCATTGCCGTGCAGCGTCGGGCCAGGCTTCGATGGGCATGTTCTTGTTGGCGCTGATCTGTGCGTCGAGATCGGGAAACTTGCGCTGAAACGCCTGACTGGCGGCCACGGCGCGGTTGAAGATCACGCCCTGATTGGCGGGATGACCGTCGTCGGAGCAGATTGTCAGTTCCAGCGCCTCACCGAGTTGCGGCGCATCCGGCGAGCCATACGCCAAGTGCACGCGATAGTGAATCGTCATGCCCGGATTGACCGCGTAATCGGCCCAGCGAAATTTCTGCAACGGCGCCTTGTCGCTCGGCGTGGCGTGGAACTGCGCGAAGGTATGGGCCCTGCCGGGAAAGGTCAGGCTGTTGAACAGGAACAGCCACGGTTTGTCGCCCTGCTGCTTTTCGATGGCAAACCCCAGCAAGCCTTTGCGGCGGGGTTCGGCGAGGTCCATGGCGAGCAGCACGCCGTTGGTGCCGGCGTACGCCTTGACGCGAAAATCGTCCTGCGGATTGGCGACCAGTACGCGCATGATTCACTCCCTGTGATTTGGCCTTACTGCAGCATAGCTCTCAGACCGACAACAACTCGTCGATATGCCGGTAATCGGCGTCCAGTGCTGTCGCCAATTGTTTCGCGCGGCCCAGGCGAATCGGCCCGCGCTCGATATCGATCAGCAGGCTGGGACACGCGAGCGCTGGCAGTTCCGGACAGTTTTTCAAACGGCCATCGGTGATCACCAGCAACCGCTGTTGTTCCGCGGGAAAACGCTTGCGCCGCACCGCCAGCCAATGCCCGGCCTCCGTCAGCGCTGCCAACAGAGGCGTGCCGCCTCCCGCGCCCAATCCATCGAGCCACGCGCGCAACCCGTTGGAGGCCTTCAGCCCTTGCACCTGCCATTTCGGCGCCGCGCCGCTCGCGGTCAACAACGCCAGGCGCGCGCGCTGCCGGTAAGCGTCGTCGAACAGTTGCGCGAGTACGCCCTTGGCATCGCTCAGTGCCTGATGGCGACGGGTCGAGGCCGAGGCGTCGACGATCACCAGCCACAGTTCATGGGGCGTGCGGGTGCGCAGTTGAAACAGCAGATCCGCCCGGGTTTTCGGACGGCCATTGAGCAAGGTTCCGGGCCAGTTCACCGAGCCACTGCAAGCCTCGTGACGCTTGCCCTGGCGACCGTTATCGAGGCGTCCGGCGCGGGGTCTGGCATTCGCCCCCGCGTCGGACCGGGGGCGAATGCCTAAAGCTTTTTTGGCCAGGTCGGAACTTCACGGCGTGCGCCGGTAACCAATGCCGGTGCCGGCATTTCACCCCATTGCCCCTGCCCTTCGCTCGGTTCGGCGTGAGTACCGGACGGCGATTGCGCCGGTGGCTGTGCAGGGGATGAAGACTGTTCGCGGCGACGATGGCGCAATGCAAACTCAGCCACGGCATCAATGTCTTGCTCGGCGATGGTTTCAGCCCCGCGCCACGCCGCATGAGCCCGCGCCGCACGCAGCCAGACCAGATCGGCGCGCAAACCGTCGACGCCTGCCGCAAAGCAGCGCTCGGTGATCTGTGCCAGCGCTTCATCGTCGAGGGGAATATTCGCCAAGGCATGGCGGGCGCTTTCACAACGCTCACGCAGAGCTTGCTGATCAGCCTCCCACTGCGCACAAAACACCTGCGGGTCGCTGTCGAAATCCAGCCGACGACGAATGATCTGCCCCCGCTCGGCCGGCGCCGTATGACCGCTCAGCGCGACGTTAAGGCCGAAACGATCAAGCAATTGCGGACGCAATTCACCCTCTTCCGGGTTCATCGTCCCGATCAACACAAACTTCGCCGAATGCCGATGGGAAATGCCGTCGCGCTCGATCAGGTTGGTGCCGCTGGCAGCCACATCAAGCAGCAGATCCACCAGATGATCCGGCAACAGATTCACCTCATCGACGTACAACACGCCGCCGTCCGCCTTCGCCAGCACACCCGGAGAAAACTGCGCACGACCGTCGCTCAACGCCGCGTCCAGATCCAGCGTGCCGACCAATCGCTCCTCAGTAGCGCCCAACGGCAATGTGACGAACTGACCACTGGCCAGCAGATCCGCCAGACCCCGGGCCAGCGTCGACTTGGCCATGCCGCGCGGGCCTTCGATCAGCACGCCGCCAATCTTCGGATCGATGGCCGTCAGGTACAGCGCCAGTTTCAGATCATCGGCGCCGACCACGGCGGAGAGCGGGAAATGCGGGGTGTCGGTCATGTTCAGTCTCAGCTCTCTTCTTCTATGTCCAGCAGCAGGTTTTCCAGGGCTTCTTTGTAGGCGCCCGGCTCCTGCCACATCCCGCGCTGCTGCGCTTCGAGCATGCGTTCGGTCATGTCGCGCAGTGCGTGGGGATTATGCTCGCGCACGAACTCGCGGGTCGCCGGGTCCAGCAGATAGGCATCCGCCAGCAATGCGTATTGGTGATCGTCGATCAGTTGCGTGGTGGCATCGAAGGCAAACAGGTTGTCGACCGTCGCCGCCAGTTCGAACGCGCCTTTATAGCCGTGGCGCTTGACCCCGTCGATCCATTTCGGATTCGCCGCCCTTGAGCGGATAACCCGGTTCAGTTCTTCCTTCAAGGTGCGGATTTTCGGCAGGTCCGGCTGACTGTGATCGCCGTGATAACTGGCCGCCGCCTCGCCACGCAGGCTTTCCACGGCAGCAAGCATGCCGCCCTGGAACTGGTAATAGTCGTTGGAATCGAGCAGGTCATGCTCGCGGTTGTCCTGGTTTTGCAGCACCGCCTGCACCTGGCTCAGGCGCTGGACGAATTGCTCGCGGGCGGCGGTGCCCTCGTCGGAACCGCCGTAAGCGTAGGCGCCCCAGTTCAAGTAGACCTCGGCCAGATCCTCGCGGGTTTGCCAGAGGCGTCCGTCGATGGCGCCCTGCACGCCCGCGCCGTATGCGCCGGGTTTGGCACCAAAGATTCGCCAGCCGGCCTGACGCCGGGCAGCCTCGTCATCCAGCCCCGACTGACGTAACGCCTCACGTTCGGCACGCACCTTGGCGGCCAGCGGGTTGAGGTCGTCCGGCTCGTCCAGTTCGGCCACGGCTTGCACGGCAGCGTCGAACAGGCGGATCAGGTTGGCGAACGCATCGCGGAAAAATCCGGAGACCCGCAGCGTTACATCGACCCGAGGCCGGTCGAGCAGGCTCAGCGGCAGAATCTCGAAATCATCGACCCGCTGACTGCCGGTGGCCCACACCGGACGCACGCCCATCAGCGCCATGGCCTGGGCAATGTCGTCACCGCCGGTGCGCATGGTCGCGGTGCCCCAGACCGACAGGCCGAGTTGGCGCAGGTGATCGCCGTGGTCCTGCAAGTGTCGTTCGAGAATCAGGGTCGCGGACTGGAAACCGATCCGCCACGCCGTGGTGGTCGGCAGATTGCGCACGTCCACCGAATAGAAATTGCGCCCGGTGGGTAGCACGTCGAGGCGACCTCGACTTGGCGCACCACTTGGGCCAGCGGGGACGAATCGGCCGCTCAACGCGTCGAGCAAGCCGCGCATTTCGGCCGGGCCGCAGGCGTCGAGGCGTGGGGCGATCACTTCGCGCAGGGCGTGGATGATCGCCTGCACATCTGACCAGCCTGAAGCATCCAGTTGCGCCACATCACCCACCAGCGACTGCTCGATCAAATGCGCCGCGAACAGCTCAAGGCGTTCACGGGTATCCCCCGCCGTACGCCAGACTTCATCGCTCAACGATTGCAGTTCCATTGGGCGCAGGCCAGTCCAGGGTTCGGCAAGTGCACAATCCAGCGGATCGAACCCCAACTGAAACGCCTTGGCCAGCGCCCGCAACAGACTCGACTGAGCCCCTTTGCCATCGCCGCGCGGAATCCGCAGCAACGCCAGCAAGGTGTCGATGCGCAAACGCCCGGTCGGCGACTCACCGAAAATATGCAGGCCATCGCGGATCTGCGATTCCTTCAAGTCACACAAATAAGTGTCCAGACGCGGCAGCCAGATCGCCGCATCGGCGTCGCTGTCGAGGGCGGCATCCAGCTGCAATTCGCGATCAATCTGCGTGTCACGCACTAACTGGAGGATGTCGCGCTGCAACTCGCGGGCGCGGCGCGGATCGAGCAACTGAGCTTCGTAATACTCGTCCGCCAACAATTCCAGATTGCGCAGCGGACCGTAGGTCTCGGCGCGGGTCAGCGGCGGCATCAAGTGGTCGATGATCACTGCCTGAGTGCGACGTTTGGCCTGAGCACCCTCGCCCGGATCGTTGACGATAAACGGGTAGATATTCGGCAGCGGCCCGAGCAATGCGTCCGGCCAGCAGTTTTCCGACAGGCCCACGCCTTTGCCGGGCAACCATTCAAGGTTGCCGTGCTTGCCGACGTGAATCACGCCATGAGCGCCGTAGGTCTGGCGCAGCCAGAAATAGAACGCGAGGTACGCGTGCGGCGGCACCAGATCGGGATCGTGATACACCGCGCTCGGATCAACCTGATAACCCCGCGCCGGTTGAATGCCGACGAAAGTCAGGCCAAAGCGCAGGCCGGCGATCATCATGCGCCCGTCCCGGCACATCGGATCGTTTTGCGGCAAGCCCCAGCGCTCCAGCACCGCCGCGCGATTGGCTTCTGGCAGCGCATTGAACATCTTCAGGTAATCGTCCATCGCCAGGCTTTGCTGGCACGGGCGCTGATCGAGCGTATCGAGATCGTTGCTGACACCGCCGAGCAATTGTCGGATCAGTTCGGTGCCGCTGTCCGGCAGTTCGGCCGGCAGCGGATAACCTTCGGCCTGCAACGCCCGCAGGATATTCAACCCGGCGGCGGGCGTGTCGAGGCCGACGCCATTGCCGATGCGTCCGTCTCGGGTCGGGTAATTGGCGAGGATCAGCGCGATGCGCTTTTCAGCGTTCGTCACCCGCGCCAGATCGACCCAGCGGCGCGCCAGTTCGGCGACGAAATCCATGCGCTCGGGTTGGGCCCGATAACACACCACGTCGGACTGACTGCGCTCGCTGCGCCAGGCCAGATCCTTGAAGCTGATCGGTCGGCTGATGATCCTCCCGTCCAGCTCCGGCAACGCGATGTGCATCGCCAGATCCCGCGGGCCGAGGCCCTGCTCGCTCTCGCGCCAGCCGGGCTCGTTGTCCTGGGCGCAGATCGCCTGAATCACCGGAATGTTGCGACGGAATGGCCGCAGATGCGGCGCTTCCGGGCTGGACTGAGCGAAACCGGTGGTGTTCAGAATCACCGAGGCTCCGGCCTCATCAAGCCAGTCCTCGACCACCGACAGGCAGCCGGGCTCTTTCAAACTGGCCACGGCGATCGGCAGCGGATTGAGTCCGGCAACCTGCAGCCGTTGGCAGAACACGTCGATAAACGCCGTGTTCGCCGCTTGCAAATGCGAGCGATAAAACAACACCGCCGCGACCGGTTGACCGGGCCGCCAATCGGCTTGCCAGTCACTCAGTGCGGCGGTGTTTTTATTCGGGTGATAAATCGCCGTGCGCGGCAGCGCTTGCGGCTCGCCCCACACGTAATCCCGCGCCAGCCAGCGATTGGCCAGGCAGTGGAAAAAGTCCAGCGCATTGCCAAGGCCACCCTGGCGCAGGAACTGCCAGAGACGGTCGCGATCCTCGGCGCCCACGGTGCTCAGGTCGCTGAGTTCCGGGTCGGGACGGTCATCGCCCGGCACCAGAATCACCTGCACGCCACGCTCGGACAATTCGACCAGCCGCTCGACGCCATAACGCCAATAAGCGATGCCGCCGTGCAGCGAAATCAGAATCACCTTGGCGTGGCGCAGCACTTCATCGACGTACAGGTCGACCGACGCATGGTTCTGCACCTGCATGGGGTTGGCCAGCCGCACGCTCGGGTAATCCTCGGGCAGTTGCTGCGCCGCTTCGGCGAGCAGCGCGAGGCTGGAATCGCCGCTGCACAGGATCACCAGCTCGGCGGGGGTTTGTCCAAGGTCGGCAATGTTGTCGTCCGACACGAATCCGCCGGGCTGGGTCCTGAGCAGGTGCATGGCTTAAACGCTGAGCGCGGCGCGCAGTTGCGCTTCGAGCTGGGCAGCGTCCAGTGCCTGACCGATCAACACCAGACGCGTCACGCGTACCTCGTCGGCGCCCCACTGACGATCGAAGTGCTTGTCGAAACGCGTGCCCACGCCCTGGATCAGCAGGCGCATCGGCTTATTCGGGATCGCCGCGAAGCCTTTGACCCGCAGGATGCCGTGCTGAACCACCAGTTGCGTCAGCGCGTCGAGCAGCAGGCTTTCGTCAGCTTGCGGCAGTTCGATGGAGATCGAATCGAAGGCGTCGTGATCGTGGTCGTCGTGATCGTCATCGCCTTCACCGTGGTGGTGATCGTGATGGCTGTGGCGGCCGTCGATGTGTTCTTCGGAACCGGCACCGAGGCCGATCAGCACGTCCAGCGGCAGGCGACCGTTGCTTGCTTCGATGATTTTCACGGCTGGCGGCAGCTCTTCGGCGACTTCCAGGCGGACACGCGCGAGGTCTTCAGGGCTGGTCTGGTCGGCCTTGTTGAGGATCACCAGATCGGCGCTGGCCAGTTGGTCAGCGAACAGTTCGTGCAGCGGAGATTCGTGATCCAGGTTCGGATCGAGCTTGCGCTGGGCATCGACCTGATCCGGGAACGCGGCGAAGGTGCCGGCGGCCACGGCCGGGCTGTCGACCACAGTGATCACCGCGTCGACGGTGCAGGCACTGCGGATTTCCGGCCACTGGAAGGCTTGCACCAGCGGCTTTGGCAGGGCCAGGCCCGAGGTTTCGATCAGGATGTGGTCGAGGTCGCCGCGACGGGCCACCAGCTCGCGCATCACCGGGAAGAACTCTTCCTGAACCGTGCAGCACAGGCAGCCGTTGGCCAGCTCGTAGACGCGGCCGGTGGCTTCTTCTTCGGTGCAGCCGATGGTGCACTGCTTGAGGATTTCACCGTCGATGCCCAACTCGCCAAACTCGTTGACGATCACCGCGATACGGCGGCCCTGGGCATTGTCGAGCATGTGCCGCAGCAAGGTGGTTTTGCCCGAGCCGAGGAAGCCGGTGACGATGGTGACGGGGAGTTTGGCCAGTGTTTTCATCGGATGCCCTTTGGCAAGGTGGCGGGCATACGGGACGAGACCGGCAACGCGGGTGCGTGCCTGGAGAGTTCGCCACCGGATCACCCCGCCCGGTTGAAAGTGAGAATCTGTGACGAGGCAGGTCTCCTGGCTGACGGTGTTCGGGCCTTGGCCCGGTATTCGCTGCGCCTTCCCGCTGGCTCTGGATTGAGTTGGCAGTGGCGTGGCAGCGAACAGCACCGTTCACAGTTGCGGGGGCAGCCGCGGCTTGGACCGCGTTCCCTTCTTAGCTTCGGCGTGGGCCGAAGAACCTCGAAAGCGCAAGGCTACGCAGGGTGTGGGGATGGGTCAATGGTTGGTGGATTTTGGGATTTGGGGCATATCCGTTGCTTCGGGTGCTGCCGCTGGCGGTTTCGCTCTTACAGCGAGTCCCTTTTTCAAACGCCAAAAAGGAACCAAAAGGCTTTTGCCCCGGCGTACGGCACTTCGCTTAGGCGCAGTGTTCCCTCGCTACGGTGTCCATCAGGGGGCATCGCCTACGGTTTGCTTCGCTGCACCTCCTCTCGATGTATGCGGCTGCGCCGCACGGCGCTGCGCGCCTACCCCCTGATGGACACCTCCGCTCGGCCTGCCGAAGGGGCTAAAGATCAAAAGCAGATCAAGAGCCCCTCACCCTAGCCCTCCCGAAACGTCGGACCGCCCGTAGGGAGAGGGAACCGACCGAGTTGATTGGGAGAGTTGCGCCGACATGAAATACCGAGTCGAACTCAGACTTTGAAAAGCCCACAAATCGGCTCCCTCTCCTCGGGGAGAGGGGTAAACCCACCAAAAAACCAAAGCCGAACACCCGCCCCTCACCACTCAACACGATGAGCGTTAGCTCGAGTACCGCTTTTGATCGCAGGGCCCGTCGGCAGGCTGAGTGGAGGGATTGATCCGGGGGTGGGAGCGCAGCGACCGTGCGGCGCAGCCGCATGCATCGAGAGGAGGTGCAGCGAAGCAAACCGTAGGCGATGCCCCCGGATCAATCCCGGAGCGAAGGAACCCCGAGCCTCAGCGAGGGGCCGTACGTCAGGGTGCAGCCTTTTTGGTTACTTTTTCGGCGTTTGGAAAAAGTGACCCGCCGTAAGGGCGGAACCCTAAGCAGCCATAACCGCAGCAACGGATCTGCCCCCAATCCCAATCCCAATCCCAATCCCAATTGACTCAAATCCCCCGCCCATGGTCTCCTACACAACTTGTTACGGGTGCCCCTCACAGGGTGAAACGGGAAACCGGTGAATCATGTGCTTTACTCTAAAGCCATGTCAGTCCGGTGCTGCCCCCGCAACGGTAAGCGAGCGAAGCGTCAGATCCACTGTGCCCACGGGCATGGGAAGGTGACGCTTGCAGGTCGGCAGACAGCCACCCCTCGTGAGCCCGGAGACCGGCCCGCAACACACAGTGCGCATCTTGCGTTACTGAACATAACAAACCCGCGGTGGGCGGGCGCTGTTCGAACCTCTGCGCGCCCGGCCGCAGGGGTTTTCATGCGCTCTATTCACCCGCTGACACTTCAGAGGGAAGCGCCATGTCGATCATCAGCAGCACCGGCAGCAATTCGGACAAGATCTCCAGCACCACCACCCTGAGCCAACGCCTGACCGCCGCCGTCTGCGCGTCGATCCTCGGTGCGTGCCTGGTGTACTTCGCCGGTTTCTCGCACATCGAAGCGGTGCACAACGCCGCGCACGATACCCGCCACAGCGCCGCGTTCCCGTGCCACTGAGACCTGCCGACATGATCAAGCGTATTGCGCAGACCGCAAGTTTCACCGGCCTTCTGGCCGCCCTGCTCCTGACGTTGCTGCAAAGCTTCTGGGTTTCGCCGCTGATTTTGCAGGCCGAGACCTTCGAGAAAGCCGAACCGGTGGCCGAAGTTCACGAACACGCCGCCGGCACCGCCGCCCACACCCACGATGCCGAAGCCTGGGAGCCGGAAGACGGCTGGCAGCGCGTGGTGTCCACCACCGGCGGCAATCTGGTGGTAGCCGTGGGTTTCGCCCTGATGCTGGCGGGCCTGTACACCCTGCGTGCGCCGACCAAAACTTCGCAAGGCCTGCTCTGGGGTCTGGCCGGTTATGCGACCTTCGTACTCGCGCCGACCATGGGCCTGCCACCTGAGCTGCCGGGCACCGCCGCCGCGGATCTGGCCTCGCGGCAGATGTGGTGGATCGGCACTGCGGCCTCCACCGCTGTCGGCCTGGCCTTGATAGCGTTCAGCCGCCACTGGCTGATGAAGACCCTCGGCGTGGCGATCCTTGCCGTGCCGCACGTGATCGGCGCGCCGCAACCGGAAGTGCATTCGATGCTCGCCCCGGAAGCCCTCGAAGCCCAGTTCAAAATCGCTTCGCAGCTGACCAACGTCGCGTTCTGGCTAGCCCTGGGCCTGATCAGCGCCTGGTTGTTCCGCCGCAAAAGCGAAGGTCAGTACCACGCATGACCGATGACAGCGCAGCGCCGACCTTCGTGGTCGGCCTGGGCTGCCAGCGCGGCTGCCCGGCCAGTACGCTGCGTGCATTACTTGATCAGGCATTGCAGGCTCATCGGATTGATCTTGAGAAGGTCAAGGCACTGGCCAGCATCGACCTGAAACGCGACGAACCCGGTTTGCAGGAACTCGCCGCCCAACTGGCGCTGCCGTTGCTGTATTTCAGCAGCGAGGAACTGGCCAGTTATCAGCAACGCTTGAGTCACCATTCCCAAATCGCCTTCGAACGCACCGGCTGTTATGGCGTAGCGGAAAGTGCCGCGCTGGCGCTCGCCGAACAATTGATCAGCGGCCCGGCAAAACTGCTGATTTCCCGGCAAAAGTACGCCCAGGCAACTCTGGCATTGGCCGGCGCGGCGTAAATTCCCGATAATCCCCGCTTTCGATCATGAGCATTCTTCATCTGAAGGGCTGGTGAAGCACCGCCCTGCCCCTTTTCTACAGGATCCAACGATGACCGTTTACTTCATCGGCGCCGGCCCCGGCGACCCGGAATTGATCACTGTCAAAGGCCAGCGGCTGATCCGCCGTTGTCCGGTGATCATCTACGCAGGTTCGCTGGTGCCGACGGCAGTGCTGGAAGGTCATTGCGCTGAAACCGTGGTCAACAGCGCCGAACTGCACCTGGAACAGATCATCGACCTGATCAAGACCGCCCACGCCAAGGGCCAGGATGTGGCGCGGGTACATTCCGGGGATCCGAGTCTGTATGGCGCCATTGGTGAGCAGATTCGTTATCTGCGTGAGCTGGATATTCCGTTCGAGATCATTCCCGGTGTGACCGCCACCGCCGCGTGCGCCGCGCTGCTGGGCGCCGAACTGACCCTGCCGGACATCTCGCAAAGCGTGATCCTGACCCGTTATGCGGACAAGACCGCGATGCCTGCCGGCGAAGAGCTCGGCAACCTGGCGCAGCACGGGGCGACCATGGCGATTCATCTGGGGGTCAATCATCTGGAGAAGATCATTGCCGAACTGCTGCCGCATTACGGCGCGGATTGCCCGATCGCGGTGATTCACCGGGCGACGTGGCCGGATCAGGACTGGGTGACGGGGACGCTGGAAGATATTGCCGAGAAGGTGGCGGCGAAGGGCTTTCGGCGTACGGCGTTGATTCTGGTCGGGCGGGTGTTGGGCAGCGATCATTTCAGCGAGTCTTCGCTGTATCGCGCCGGGCATGCGCATTTGTACCGGCCATAAAAAAACGGCGCTCACGGGGCGCCGTTTTTCATGCCGCAGCGAACACC
This sequence comes from Pseudomonas sp. FG35, assembly GCF_057809295.1. Lineage (NCBI taxonomy): Bacteria > Pseudomonadati > Pseudomonadota > Gammaproteobacteria > Pseudomonadales > Pseudomonadaceae > Pseudomonas > Pseudomonas sp. FG35. Next base: position 49,642 of record NZ_JBMDJR010000003.1, read on the forward strand.
TTAGTAGTAGGCGTTTTCTTTCTGCGTGTGGTCGGTCACGTCGCGCACGCCCTTGAGCTCCGGAATGCGCTCAAGCAGGGTGCGCTCGATGCCTTCCTTCAGGGTCACGTCCGCCTGGCCGCAGCCCTGGCAACCGCCGCCGAACTGCAATACGGCAATGCCGTCTTCAACCACATCGATCAGGCTGACCTGACCGCCGTGGCTGGCAAGTCCCGGGTTGATTTCGGTTTGCAGGTAGTAGTTGATGCGCTCGTTGATCGGGCTGTCGGCGTTGACCATCGGGACTTTGGCGTTTGGCGCCTTGATGGTCAGCTGGCCGCCCATGCGGTCGGTGGCGTAGTCGACGACGGCATCATCGAGGAACGCTTCGCTGAACGAGTCGATGTAAGCGGTGAAGCTTTTCAGCCCCAGCGCCGTGTCTTCTGGTTTCTCTTCGCCCGGCTTGCAGTAGGCAATGCAGGTTTCGGCGTACTGGGTGCCAGGCTGGGTGATGAAAACGCGGATGCCGATGCCCGGGGTGTTCTGCTTGGAGAGCAGATCGGCCAGGTAATCATGGGCGGCGTCGGTAATGGTAATAGCGGTCATGGAGACTCCTCGCAGGCTTGAGGCGGAGTTTACGCCAATCGGCGCGCGGCACAAAGTCCTACTATTTACGTAGGAATAGTTCACAAATCGGCTAAGCGCCAGGTTCGCCGTCAATCCGTGCCCTAAGCCATTGATAACTGCGTTTTTCCACCCATTCGTAGCTCAGCCACGAACCGATAGCAATGGCCAGCGCACAGACGATAAACATCAAATACGGGTTGATTCCGTAGCGCCGGGCCAGATAACCACCGGCCGACAGCACCAGCACATGCATCAGATACACCGAGTACGAACAGTCGCCCAGCAGCTTGAGCAGCCTGTTGCGTTCGACATGCCGCTCCAGCGCCATGCTGGCCATGACCAGCACCGCACTGGGCACGCCCCAATTCAGCAATCGAGGTTCCGGCGGCAGATGATAGATCGCCACTAATGCCGCACCGATCCCCAGTAATGGCAGCCAGAGCGCCGGCCGGATCCATCCCCGACGGTAAAGCATGCCGATGCCGATCCCCAGCAGGAATTCATAAACGATGTCCGAGCGATAAAACGCGCTGACCCAGCCAAACCCGGTCCAGGCCTGGCACACCGCAAACAGCAGCGCCGCGACCACCAGCAAACGCACTTGCAGCCGGAACAACAGCGCCCAGGCGAACAGTACGTAGAACAGCATTTCGTAATTCAGGGTCCAGCCGACATTCAGGGTCGGATAGATCCCGTAGCCGCCGGGGTTCTCGGTCGGAATGAACAGCAACGACAGGAGCAAATGCCCCCAATCCACCGTCTGGTCCGGCAACAGCGGCCGGGCGAACACCACCAGCAACGCCATCAGCACCGTGTAGAGCCAGTACGCCGGGACAATCCGAAACAGTCGATACAGCAGAAAACGCGTCGGCGGCAATGCCTTGCCTTCAGTGGACAGGAAAATCACCAGCCCGCTGATCACGAAAAATATATCGACGCCCACGGCGCCCTTGTCGATGAACAACTGACCGATCGGCCCACGCGCCTCGAAGTCGAAGAAAATCTGCATGAAGTGATGGCAGACCACCGCCCACGCGGCGAGCGCTCGCAGGGCCTGCACTGAAATCAACATCGATGGCGCTCCCGATTCCGTACATCACAGGATTGGGACAACCGCCATCGTTCAAACGATCAAAGATTCTCGTACCGGTTCATATCCAGCACGCCCTCTTCCACCGGCTCGGTTTCGTGGATGTACTGGCTCAAATCGTGGAAATAGAACCAGAACTGCGGATGACTGCGGCGAATCCCCCAGCGCTCGACGACTTTCTCGAACTGCGCCGCGTCCTTTGCCCCTTCCATCGCATCGACAAACGCCGGCACCTGGTCTGCCGGAACGTTGAACATGAAATTCGGGTAGCTGCTGAGCACGCCCGGGTAGATCGTCAGCGTGTCCAGCCCCGGTTGATAGCGCAGCGATTCGCCGAGCAGGAACGCCACGTTGCTGTGGGCGCGGTTGCGCAGCAGGCTGTAGACCTCGCGCTTGCCGCTACGGGTTTCGACCCGCAGCATGGTGGCTTCCGGCAATTGATCGATCACTTTCAGCCCCGCCGCCGGGCGCGAAGTCAGGCGACTCAGCGCTTGCTCGGCATTTTGCAGCGCCGGGTCGATGTTCGGGCGCGAGCAATAGGCGTCTTCGCAGCGGTTGATCGGATCCGGACGCGCGTTGAGATCGCCGTAGCGCGCCAGCAACTGCATGGCGAAATCGTGTTTCGGGTCTTTCTCGTCGAGTTTCAGTGCGGTCGGCTTGTCGTCGTCGATGGCTTCGTAATCGAGCCACATCTTGAACTGGCCGCTGCTCTGGTACCAATCGTCAAGGTAACCCTCGCGGGAATCGGCGGGCATCAGGCGCAGGAAGTTCTGTTCGGCGCCGTTACGGATCAGGTCGAAATACAAGCGCGTTTGCGCCTGATGGGAGACGTTGCCGAACACATCGAAATTCACCGCCAGCTGGTAATAGGTGCGCTCCAGCAGCGGATAGTCGAACAGCCACATCGTCTGCGGCACCTCGCCGATCAGGCCCTTGGTCACCGAAGCGCTGTCGAAGTGGCGAAAGATGCTGAGCAAGGCGTTGTCGTTGCCGGCCCACAGCGTCGACCAGCTCGGTGCCGGCAGGTCGGCGTAGCTGTCACGGCGCAGGGCTTCGTATTGGTTTCGCTTGTTGCGGTAGTTGTGCCACAGGCTCAGGACACTGCCGACATCGTCGTTCTGCCCCGGCATGGCCAGCAACGGCGTGGCCTGGCCGCGATAGTTCGGGTCAGTGATGTACAGATCGTGTTCCGGGGCCTGGAACAGCGCCCAGAAGTTGTCGCGGATCACGTCGGTCGCGATCTGCCCACGGCACACCGGGCCGCGAATGAAGGTGCGTACGAAGTATTCGGCGTTATCGAGCATGAACTGGTAACGCGCCTGCGCCGGGATCGCCTCGAAGGTCGCGAACGGGTTGGCTCGACTCTGCGGCCCGTAGCCCGGCAAAGCGTTGACCTGCCAGTTGCCGTTGTAGAACAGGCTTTTGACCCGCGCCATCTTCGCCGCGCTCAGCGGATAGGTGATGTGGGTCTTGTGCACGATCACGCCCTGCACCGGCCACAAGCGATAGTAAACCTGGGTGCCCGGATCGTCGTTCGGGCGACGCGTGGCGATCAGATCGATCGGCTGGCCGGTCGGTGTGCGCGAACGCACCCACTGGAAGTAATGCCCCGGCTCGCCGTCCTTGAAATAGATGTGCGCCAAAAACCAGTGTTCGAACAACCAGCGCCCGACCAGACTTTCCCGCGCGCCAGGCTGGTTGAGCAGGTTTTCCCACTGGACGATCTGCATCGCCTCCTTAGCGCTTGGCGCCAGGCCTTGCTCGTCGATCGGCGCACCGGAAGCGAGCCAGCGTTGCAGCATCTGATATTGCTGATCGGTCAGACCGGTCACCGCCAGCGGCATGCCCTCTTTCGGATGGGCGCCGGCATAGCCGTCGAACTCGGCGGGCATCGCGCACAGGTTCTCGCGATTGAGGCCCAGCACGATGTCTTCAGGCAATTTGGCGTTGGGGGTCAGTGGCGTTTTGTGCCCCAGCTCCAGCATGCGCGCCATCAGCGCCGCCTGACTGCCCTGGGCGTCGAGCACCGAGTAGAAATCTTTCTGCTGCCAGGCGCGTTTGCCGAAGGCGTCATAGAACAGCCGCGTGGTCGGCGCCGCCTGGGTGCGTTCGCCATCGTAGACGGGCATCTTGCTCGCGCCACGGGCCGCGCCCTCGCCGCTGCCCAGATTAAGCTGGCAAGCAGAGTCGTAACACGCATGGCAGGCCACGCACTTCTCGGTGAAGATCGGCTGGATGTCCCGGGTGTAGGAGATAGAAGAAGAAACAGCGGGACTCTGCGCCGCCGCGCCAAAGCTTAAAAACAGCAATGCAATGCTGATGACGCGGTACGACATGTCCCTGATCCTGATCCTGAAGAAAAAACGCCGCGATTCTACCGTTATGACGCCCGTACCAACATGAGCGATATTCATGCAAAAGCGCCACATGCTCTAAATCCGCACAGGTTTGTTATGATCCCGCTCCTTCGTCATGGTCTTTTCGAGTAGTCCCAATGTCCGATCGCAGCGTCCGCCTTCAAGCTCTCAAGCAAGCTCTCAAAGAGCGCATCCTGATTCTCGACGGCGGCATGGGCACGATGATCCAGAGCTACAAGCTCGAAGAGCAGGATTATCGCGGCAAACGCTTCGCCGACTGGCCGAGCGACGTCAAGGGCAACAACGACCTGTTGGTGCTGACCCGCCCGGACGTGATCGGCGGCATCGAGAAAGCCTATCTGGATGCCGGTGCCGACATCCTCGAGACCAACACCTTCAACGCCACGCAGATTTCCATGGCCGACTACGGCATGGAAGAACTGGTCTACGAACTCAACGTAGAAGGCGCCCGTCTGGCACGCAAGGTCGCCGACGCGAAAACCCTCGAGACCCCCGACAAGCCGCGCTTCGTCGCCGGCGTTCTCGGCCCGACCAGCCGCACCTGCTCGCTGTCGCCGGACGTCAACAACCCGGGCTATCGCAACGTCACCTTCGATGAGCTGGTCGAAAACTACACCGAGGCCACCAAAGGCCTGATCGAGGGCGGCGCGGATCTGATCCTGATCGAAACCATCTTCGACACCCTCAACGCCAAAGCCGCGATCTTCGCCGTGCAAGGCGTGTTCGAAGAACTGGGCTTCGAATTGCCGATCATGATCTCCGGCACCATCACCGACGCCTCCGGCCGTACCCTGTCGGGCCAGACCACCGAAGCGTTTTGGAACTCTGTGGCTCACGCCAAACCGATTTCCGTCGGCCTTAACTGCGCCCTCGGCGCACGCGAACTGCGTCCGTACCTGGAAGAGCTGTCGGACAAGGCCAGCACCCACGTTTCGGCGCACCCGAACGCCGGCCTGCCGAACGAATTCGGCGAGTACGACGAGCTGCCGGTGGACACCGCCAAGGTCATCGAAGAATTCGCCCAGAGCGGTTTCCTCAACATCGTCGGCGGTTGCTGCGGCACCACGCCGGGCCACATCGAAGCCATCGCCAAAGCCGTCGCCGGTTACGCGCCTCGGCAGATTCCGGACATTCCCAAGGCCTGCCGCCTGTCGGGTCTGGAACCGTTCACCATTGATCGCAGCTCGCTGTTCGTCAACGTCGGCGAGCGGACCAACATCACCGGGTCCGCGAAATTCGCCCGTCTGATCCGTGAAGACAACTACACCGAAGCCCTGGAAGTCGCCCTGCAGCAGGTCGAGGCCGGCGCCCAGGTGATCGACATCAACATGGACGAAGGGATGCTCGATTCGAAGAAGGCCATGGTGACCTTCCTCAATCTGATTGCCGGCGAACCGGACATTTCCCGCGTACCGATCATGATCGACTCCTCGAAATGGGACGTGATCGAAGCCGGCCTCAAGTGCATTCAGGGCAAGGGCATCGTCAACTCGATCAGCATGAAAGAAGGCGTCGAGCAGTTCATCCACCACGCCAAACTGTGCAAGCGCTACGGCGCCGCCGTGGTGGTGATGGCGTTCGACGAAGCCGGCCAGGCTGACACCGAAGCGCGCAAGAAAGAGATCTGCAAACGCTCCTACGACATTCTGGTCAACGAAGTCGGCTTCCCGCCGGAAGACATCATCTTCGACCCGAACATCTTCGCCGTGGCCACCGGCATCGAAGAACACAACAACTACGCTGTGGACTTCATCAACGCCTGTGCCTACATCCGCGACGAGCTGCCGTATGCCCTGAGCTCCGGCGGCGTGTCCAACGTGTCGTTCTCGTTCCGCGGCAACAACCCGGTGCGCGAGGCGATTCACTCGGTGTTCCTGCTGTACGCGATCCGCGCCGGCCTGACCATGGGGATCGTCAACGCCGGTCAGCTGGAGATCTACGACCAGATCCCGCAGGAACTGCGCGACGCCGTTGAAGACGTGATCCTCAACCGCACGCCGGAAGGCACCGACGCCCTCCTCGCCATCGCCGACAAGTACAAGGGCGACGGCAGCGTCAAGGAAGCCGAGACCGAAGAATGGCGCGGCTGGGACGTCAACAAACGTCTGGAACATGCGCTGGTCAAGGGCATCACCACCCACATCGTCGAAGACACCGAAGAATCCCGTCAGTCCTTCGCGCGCCCGATCGAAGTGATCGAAGGCCCGCTGATGTCCGGTATGAACATCGTCGGCGACCTGTTCGGCGCCGGCAAAATGTTCCTGCCGCAAGTGGTGAAATCCGCCCGCGTGATGAAGCAGGCCGTAGCTCACTTGATCCCGTTCATCGAACTGGAAAAAGGCGACAAGCCGGAAGCCAAGGGCAAGATCCTGATGGCCACCGTCAAGGGCGACGTGCACGACATCGGCAAGAACATCGTCGGCGTGGTGCTGGGTTGCAACGGCTACGACATCGTCGACCTCGGCGTGATGGTGCCGGCGGAGAAGATCCTGCAGGTGGCCAAGGAGCAGAAGTGCGACATCATCGGCCTGTCCGGGCTGATCACCCCGTCGCTGGATGAGATGGTCCACGTGGCCCGCGAGATGCAGCGCCAGGACTTCCACCTGCCGCTGATGATCGGCGGCGCGACCACCTCCAAGGCGCACACGGCGGTGAAGATCGAGCCTAAGTACAGCAACGACGCAGTGGTCTACGTGACCGACGCCTCCCGCGCCGTGGGCGTGGCGACGCAGTTGCTGTCCAAGGAACTGAAAGCCGGTTTCGTCCAGAAGACCCGCGAAGAGTACATCGACGTCCGCGAGCGCACCGCCAACCGCAGCGCCCGCACCGAACGCCTGAGCTACGCCGCCGCGATCGCCAAGAAGCCGCAGTTCGACTGGGCCACTTACACCCCGGTCAAACCGACCTTCACCGGCACCCGCGTGCTGGACAACATCGACCTCAACGTTCTCGCCGAGTACATCGACTGGACGCCGTTCTTCATCTCCTGGGACCTGGCCGGCAAGTTCCCGCGCATCCTCGAAGACGAAGTGGTCGGCGAAGCGGCGACCGCGCTGTACAAGGACGCTCGCGAGATGCTGACCAAGCTGATCGACGAGAAACTGATCAGCGCCCGTGCGGTGTTCGGCTTCTGGCCGGCCAATCAGGTGCACGACGACGATATCGAGCTGTACGGCGATGACGGCAAGCCAATGGCGCGCCTGCATCACCTGCGCCAGCAGATCATCAAGACCGACGGCAAACCGAACTTCTCCCTCGCCGACTTCGTTGCGCCGAAGGACAGCGAAGTGACCGACTATGTCGGTGGTTTCATCACCACCGCCGGGATCGGCGCCGAAGAAGTGGCCAAGGCCTATCAGGACGCCGGCGACGATTACAACTCGATCATGGTCAAGGCCCTCGCCGACCGTCTGGCAGAGGCGTGCGCCGAGTGGCTGCACCAGCAGGTGCGCAAAGAGCACTGGGGTTACGCCAAGGATGAAGCCCTCGATAACGAGGCGCTGATCAAAGAGCAGTATTCCGGCATCCGCCCTGCCCCCGGCTACCCGGCGTGCCCGGATCACACCGAGAAGGCCACCCTGTTCGCCCTGCTCGACCCTGAAGCACAGGAAATGCGCGCCGGCCGCAGCGGTGTGTTCCTCACCGAGCACTACGCGATGTTCCCGGCGGCAGCCGTCAGCGGCTGGTACTTCGCCCATCCGCAGGCTCAGTACTTCGCCGTGGGCAAGGTCGACAAGGATCAGGTGCAGAGCTACACCTCGCGCAAAGGCCAGGAATTGAGCCTGACCGAGCGCTGGCTGGCACCCAATCTGGGCTACGACAACTGAGCCATCAGATTCGGTCCGAGTCGTCGGAAGAGGAGGAACCGTCCGGTTCCTCCCACTCGCGATCAGCCATCCATTGCTCAAGCGTCTCCCGGGATATTCCCAGCACCGACTGAGCGCCCGTTCGCTCAGCATGGTCACGGATCCGTTGCAGACTGTCTGTCGACAATGATCGCAAGTGTCCCGATAAATGTGTTCCGGCAAGCAGTTCATCATGGCGGCCGTCAAACGCCTGTGCCGGAATATCCCTGATCGGATTGCCGAACAGCTTCAGCGTATGCAGACGCTCGGCGTGCAGCACCCCGGCCGGCCATTCCTTCAGGTCATTGCCGTTCAAATGCAGCCGCTCCAGCCAGGGCGGGATCGCTGCGTTGAAATCCTTGAGTCGGTTGTGATTCAGTTCCAGCAGCTCCAGCGCCTCCAGAGACGCGGCGTTGAAGGATTTGAAACGGTTGTAGTTCAGACTCAGGCGCCTGAGGTGCTGCAGCGACTCCAGCCGCTGTACGACAGTGCGCCCGTCCTGCAAGCGATTGGCGGACAGATCCAGTTGCTCAAGCCGCTGCATGTCGCCGATGGCTTGCGGCAAGTTCTCCAGTGCATTGGCAGCCAGGTCCAGGGTTTCAACTTGCGTGAACGACAGGAGGAAATCGTTGAGGCCTTGCTCGCTCAGTTCCAGCCCTCGCAGATTCAAGCCCGCCACATGGGTAAAGGCTTCCGGCAGCCTGGGCAACGCTCCCACACCGAGAGTGCCTTCCAGATCCAGCACATAATCGGCCTCGCCAGCCTCACCGAGCAGACCCAGTCGCCAGCACTCGATGATTTTTTGTGCCGCGTCCCCGCGACCTTCCGATGAGATTCGCGGATGCCTGAAACGCTGTTCTGAACTGCGCCGGACGAAGATCCAGCCATTCAACTCCCGGGTCATCACGTCGAACCGCCGGTTCCACTCAGCGAGCCGCGCACTGACTTGTTCGTCGCTGGCGCCAATGCGCAGGTACTCGACTGCTTCAATGGCCTCCTGCTCCGACAGCTCGGGAATGATTCGCTGCAGGCGACCGATGAACGAACCTGGATGCTCTTCAGCGGGCAATGCCGGTGGCAGCGGCAACAACCGCGAGGCCACGCGCGACCCCGTCTCGATGGGGTGCGGGTAAGGGTCGGGTATCGGTTCAAGGGCAAACCTTGCCAACGTCCCCTCCGGCAGCCCCAGGGTCGACTCGACCCGTTGTTGTGCCGCCCGCAGGCGGACTTGCGTTTCGTCTGTAAGGGGAGCACCGGTCAGATTGGTATTGATCAACAGTTCGTCACGGGCAAGCATTTGCGGCGCCAGCGTGGTGATGCGGGTGTTGCGCAGATCCAGCCAGCGCAGCGCCCGAAGCTCTTCGGCTGCCCGCGGCCATTGTTGCAGTTGCGTCCCTTGAAGGTTCAGGACCTTCAGGTTCGGCATGTTCGAGACGTCCAGCCGATACAGCGGATTGCCGGACAGGTTGAGCTCCACCAGTTTCACGCGGGTATCGGTGGGGACGGGATTGGTGGTCAGCGCACATTCACTGAGATCGAGATGGCGAATCTCGGGGAATGCGCGCAGGAATCCACGCATTTGTGCAGCATCTGAACGGCGTGATTGCAGACGCAGGGATTTCACATGAGGAAAAGTCCCCGGCATGGGTGGCAGCGGGTCGTCGCAGACCCATTCGAGGTGACTGTAACCCGGGGTTTCGGCAGCAAGTGGTGCATTGCGCCAGCATTGCTTCAACTGACGCACAGCTCGCAAGCGCTCTTCGACATGCGCACCGGGAACCGCCCATTGAGCGAGCGTTGATTCAAGGCGCTCCCACTCAAGCGCGCGTTCGACCAGCCCTTGCATGATCTGCGCGTCGCTTTGGCCTTCTCTCATCGCTCTGAGGATGACCCCGTTGGCCTGTCGCAAATCCAGATTCGGATAGACGTCGAGCAATCGGATCACCAGCGAAGGATTGACACCCGAACGCCCTACTGCGCCCTCCCCACTGGCGAAATACCCCAGTCGACGACCTTCGAGACGCACTGGCGCTGTGAACGCACGGACGCCCTGGCCGGGTGGAACCACGAAGGCGCGAACCTGCTCCGGGTGAGCGGTGGCGTAATCGATGATCGCACGTTGTAGCCTGGCGCCGTCCGTCATCCCGAATATCCCCAGCGCCTCTGTTGATTGCCGTGGCAAAGCGCGCATGAGCGCGGGGAAAAACCGATCGAGCCGAGCGCTCGATGCCTGCTCGCTGAATGCCTGGAACAACGGCCCCTGTTTCACCAGATACACACGGTGTGCCGCCGATTCGCTGCCAATCGCCTCAAGCAGCCCGCCCTGTCGATGCCGATCGCGAAACTCCAGCCGCACATCGCCCGGCCAGCCCGGCAGTTTCTCGAGCAACTGCAATGCCAGACGCCCACTGTCGGCTGGAGGATGCTCCAGGTACAAACCGGCATACGCGCGACTCGCCCGCCCCTGACTTGCATGCCAGCGCGCCTCCTCCAGCAGGCGGCGAGGGACTGGCCTGGAGGTTTGCAAGATCGCCAGCGAGTCGGCATCGGCATGGGTCAGCACCTCCCTGGCGGCGGCATCGCCGAGTCCCGGACACGCCGTTTGCAGCTTGATGATTCGCGCGTCCGGCGCGGCTGTGCCGCGAGGCGCTTCAAACAATTGCAACGCATCGGCCAGTTCGGGCGGCGGCGGCAGGTTATCCAGATGCATTTTGCGCAAAGCGTTGTCACTGACACCGCCGATATCGGCGATGGCCAGCAATTGCGTGTCTGAAAGCCTGTCGGTTCGATGCCCGATGCGGCGCAGCAGCGTCAGCCGGTCCCAGGACAACGGACGCTCCAGCGTATGGCGCCAGGCACCGACGCCGTTGTGGCTGAGCGGCGGCTGGTAGGCGCGGGGATCGCGGGGATGCCGCACTCGCCAGCGTTTGATTGTCCTGTCCCAGTGCTTCTCGTACGCCCTGCCCTCGATCCGGATCCAGGTTTTCTCCCCTTCGGTGAATTGCCCCAGGGCATTGGGTTCGTGTTGGTGAAGATGCCAATCGGGGCTTTCATAGGCCGTCAGATCCGGACGCCACAGCCGGGTTTCGCCGCTGGCCAATGTGACCGGATGCAGTTTTTCCATCACGGGTGCAGCCGTTGCAGGTCTGACACCGTCCAGGCTTTTTCCGGCCCCGGCGAGCACGCCGAACAGCACCAGATTTTCCGCGACATCGATCAAGTGCGCCTTGGCGGCCTGGCGATCCCCTTCGCTCCAGTCAATGACGCCTTCAATGGACTCTTCCAGCAACTGACCGACCATGACGCCAGTCATGATCTCGCCCAGCACAGGTACAAACCCTGCTGCCGTGGTCAGCACCAGCATGCCGATGTTCAGCAGTGCCGCGAGCTTCTCACTGCGCACTTTCGCATCGACATCAGCCGTGGGTACGGCGTGACTGCGGGCATCGGCAGTGAGCCGGTCGCGGTGTTGCTCGAAAAGATAGTTCCACAGGTCAACGTTTTCGGATGCGGGGTCATCGCCCTCGCGGGGAATGACTGCCGGGGCCAGATAAGGGTCGTCCTCCGGGAGCGGTTGCTGGCGCAGGGGGGGCCATTCATGGACGGATGTGAAGCCGGTGAAGGGATTGAGCATTGTAAGGAGCTTGAGAACAACACGCCCGGCGGCCGATGCGTCCGAGGCATCGCGAGTGAACTGACTGAAATAGTCCGCGCGATCGGCATAAGCCACGAAACGGCTGAAAAACCGCTGATACGCCGTCGGCACAACCTCTGCCGACGAGCCGCTGTCGCGTTCGCTGAAGCGCTTCCTGAACATGTCCCACAGTTGCTTGCGCGTATAACGCTTCAACGGGTGCCGGGGATCATGGGGGATATAGAGCAGCAAATCGTCTGTATAGCGATCATTCTCGCTGATCGAGAAACAGACACATCCAGTCATACGATGCTTCATCAGGCTCAGTTCGTGAAACCAGACGCTCTTGTTGCCCAGGCGAGGATGCCGGTTGCCATCGATGACCGACAGGATCATCGGGTAGTCGGCAGGCTCGATGTCGTTGCACAGCAGCGCCTGCTCGGCGGCAGCGCGCAGATCAGCCTTGGCGGCGCCGATGAAATTGTCCCGCAGGGTCGCTTGCACCTCTTCGGCGTGGAGATAGCCCCTGAGGTAAGCCTGATACTTGGCGCCGATGTCCAGCGAACGGCATAGCGTGATGAACCCGGGAACGGTCAACGTGGTTTGCAGGGGAAGGAGCACACCGGATGTCCACCATTCGATCAAGAAACCGGAAGAATCGTGGAATGCCTCAGGCTCACATTCCGAGGCTGCAAAGTTATGCAGCGCCGCCTGCAGCAGCGGCAGTTTGATGAACTCGAACACACCCACTTCTATCGAAAGGATCCCCATTTGAACCGGTTTGTTCAGGCACAGATAAATCACATCGACATCTATCTCCACGCCAAATTGCTCCTGCAGTGCCTTGGTCAGCAAAGGCCTGGCAAAGGTGTCGATGTTTTGCAGGGTTGACAGTTGTCGGTCCAGCCGGGACTGGGCGACGAAACTGGCGACAACGGCGTCGTTCAACGCACGACGCTGCTGCGCGGTGGCCTGGCGATAACCGGGCGTCAGTGCCGCGTTGGCGCTGCCCAGCTCCGCACGTCGCTGCGCCGTGGCGTCCGTCAGCCAATCGGGAATGGCCTGTTCAAGAAACGGACCGTGGATGCTCTGTGAGGCCGCGGGTCTCATATCAGCGGCGGGAATCGGTGGCATGGCGCCTCTCCTGTGGGATGAGGCGTCAGCACACCATTTCGCGGGCGACCGTTCGCAGTAGATAGTTATGCCGGCGCCACCAAGGCATTACCAACGGTTTCGCGCGCTGTCGGCCGATTGACTATGCTCAACAGGCACACTTTGAGACGAGGGATGTATGGACGATCCAGTCGACAACAAACCACCGACCTTCTGGCAGATGCTGCACAGCGTCATGGCGGCGGCGTTCGGGGTGCAAAGCGGCAAGAACCGGGCGAGGGATTTCACCCACGGCAAGCCGAGTCATTTCATCTTTCTGGGCATTGCGTTCACGGCAGTGTTCGCCCTGACGCTGTTCGGCATCGTTCAACTGGTGGTGCATCTGGCCGGCGTCTGACTCGCTCAGTGCATCAGTGTCTGCAGATTGAACGGATAGCGGTAGGAAACCGGACGGCCTTTCGCCGAGAGCTTGCGAAAGTGCACGCCATAGTCCGGTGAGGCGCCCATGGCAAGGATTCGGCGGGCATGATCCCGATCGATCAGTTGCAGCAACGGAATCTGTCGGTCACGACCGCCGTACTGATTCAGATCGACACCCTGCGCGTGATCATGCAGCTCGACCAGTGCCCAGCCACCGAGGGTGAAATGGCCGCCCAGCAACGCGCTCAGCCGCCCGTCAACCAACGCCTGCAACGCTTCTGGCGAGGTATTGACCGCGCTGAACAGCACGTCTTTGCCCGGCACCTTGCCGGCTTCCGAAACGGCACGCATCGCGCCGAAGGCCATTTCATCATTGGCCGCCCACACCAATGACACCTTGGGATAGCGGACCAGCAATTGCCTGGCCTGCTCGTAGGCACGCTGTTGCGTCCAGCCGCCGTAGACCAGTTGCCGCAGGTGCACCTGAGGATGCTCGGCGAGTGCCCGTTGCATGCCTTTTTCTCGCAGTTGGGCCGAGGGCGTGATCTTCAGACCGGAAAAGGCCAGCAGGTCGATGCTTTCACCGGGCGCGACAGCCGGATGCAGACGAATCAGCTCCTTCATCATCAAGTAGCCGCCCTCTTCATCGTTGGGCACCAGACTGCCGATGCGATCAGCACGATCGGCCATCATCGCCTTCTGGTTGGGCGTCAGTGCCGAGTTGACGATAAAGAGCTTCACGCCGCTGCCATTGGCCATACGCAGGATCTGCGGCGCCACGTACTGTTCATTGACGAACACCAGATAGTCCGGGCGCTCAGGCCCCTGCAGGGCCAGTCGCGCCTGAGCCAGGGTCAGTTCCGGCTGGCGCTGGGCATAGAGGATGCGCAAGTCGATGCCCAGGTCCCGGGCGGCGGCCTGCATGAATTGCGAGTAGCTGACCCAAAACGCTTCCTGGGTCGAGCCCGGATTCAGGAACAGCACCGACTCTGCACGCGCGCACGTACCGAAAACCGCGCCGAACAGCAGCAGGCTGAGGTGGAGAAACTTGAACATGAATCATCCGGGCCCAAGGAAAAATGGCCGCGCATTATAGCCATTGATCACCTGGCCTTTGGCGCTTGATCCCGCCTTTTGTCCGACAATCGTCGCAAGCGGGGCCCGGACGAGTCGTTTTACTGATGGCTGACCCAGAACACCGCCGTTCCAACGACCAGAATGATCAGGAACAGAATGGCCCATGCATCGACGCTGCTATCGCTTTTCCTTGCCTTGGTTGGGTTGCTCATTGCATCGCCTCTTGTCGGTTTTATCGGTGATTGCAGAAAGACTCGACCACAGTTAAGACGATGATTGACCGCACGACAAATGTGGGTTAGTTGAAAGTGATTCTCGTTAGGCGATTTGGTTCTTTCCATATACTCAAACATCACTTTTGCGCATAACTGCAAACGGGTATATTGCCCCGGCTCCTTCAGGGAGTGCGCGGCCGTGCGCGCCGAATTGCAGAGGAACCATCGGACTCCAGCAAGCGAAAACGCAGCGTTTTCCGAGTGGCCAAAGCCTGAGAACAGGACTTATATGTACGTATACGACGAGTACGATCAGCGGATCATCGAGGACCGCGTCAAGCAGTTCCGTGATCAGACCCGACGCTATCTGGCAGGTGAGCTGAGCGAAGAAGAATTCCGCCCCCTGCGCCTGCAAAATGGCCTGTATATCCAGCGTTTCGCGCCGATGCTGCGCGTGGCGGTGCCTTACGGCCAGCTGACCTCGCGCCAGGTGCGCATGATGGCGAAAATCGCCCGCGACTATGACAAGGGCTACGCCCACATCAGCACGCGCCAGAACGTGCAGTTCAACTGGCCGGCGGTGGAAGACATCCCGGACATCCTCGCGGAACTGGCCACCGTGCAGATGCACGCCATCCAGACCAGCGGCAACTGCCTGCGCAACGTCACCACCGACCAGTTCGCCGGTGTCGCAGCCGACGAGTTGATCGACCCGCGTCCGTGGTGCGAAATCGTTCGTCAGTGGACGACCTTCCACCCGGAATTCGCCTACCTGCCGCGTAAATTCAAGATCGCCGTCAACGGTTCGACCTCCGACCGTGCGGCCATCGAAGTCCACGACATCGGCCTTGAGCCGGTCCACAACGCTGCCGGTGAACTCGGTTTCCGCGTGCTGGTCGGCGGTGGTCTGGGTCGTACTCCGGTGGTCGGCGCGTTCATCAACGAATTCCTGCCATGGCAGGACCTGTTGAGCTACCTCGACGCGATCCTGCGGGTCTACAACCGCTATGGCCGTCGTGACAACAAATACAAGGCGCGGATCAAGATCCTCGTCAAAGCGCTGACTCCAGAAGTCTTCGCCCAGAAAGTCGATGCCGAAATGGAACACCTGCGCGGCGGGCAGACCACCCTGACCGAAGCCGAAGTCCATCGCGTCGCCAAACACTTCGTCGACCCGGACTACAAGGCGCTGAGCAATCAAGACGCCGAACTGGCCGCCCTCGACAAAGAGCATCCGGGCTTCGCCCGCTGGCGCACGCGCAACACCCTGGCGCACAAGAAGCCGGGCTATGTGGCCGTGACCCTGTCCCTGAAGCCAACCGGCGTTGCACCGGGCGACATCACCGACAAGCAGCTCGACGCCGTCGCCGACCTGGCCGAGCGCTACAGCTTCGGTCAACTGCGCACGTCCCACGAGCAGAACATCATTCTGGCCGACGTCGAGCAAAGCCAGTTGTTCACCCTGTGGGGCGAGCTGCGTGAAGCTGGCTTCGCCACGCCGAACATCGGCCTGCTGACCGACATCATCTGCTGCCCTGGCGGTGATTTCTGCTCCCTGGCCAACGCCAAGTCGATCCCGATCGCCGAATCGATCCAGCGCCGTTTCGACGACCTGGACTACCTGTTCGACATCGGTGAACTGGACCTGAACATCTCCGGCTGCATGAACGCCTGCGGTCACCACCACGTCGGCCACATCGGCATCCTCGGTGTGGACAAGAAAGGTGAAGAGTTCTACCAGGTCTCCCTCGGTGGCAGCGCCAGCCGTGACGCCAGCCTGGGCAAGATCCTCGGCCCGTCTTTCGCTCAGGAAGACATGCCGGACGTGATCTCCAAACTGATCGACGTGTACGTGGAACAACGCACCGAAGACGAGCGTTTCATCGACACCTACCAGCGTATTGGCATCGACCTCTTCAAGGAACGCGTCTATGCAGCGAATCATTAAGAACAACGAGGTCGTCGACGAAACCTGGCACCTGCTGCCCAAGGATTTCAACATCGACGAAATCAGCAACTGCGACGACCTGATCGTCCCGTTGCAACTGTGGCGTGAACACGCCCGCATGCTCAAGGCCCGCGATGGCGGCCTGGGTGTGTGGCTGGACGCCGACGAAGAAGCCGAGGAAATCGGTGACGACGTGAATGAGTTCCAGGTAATTGCCCTGAACTTCCCGGCGTTCACCGATGGCCGCAACTACTCCAACGCCCGCCTGCTGCGTGACCGTTACGGTTTCAAGGGTGAATTGCGAGCAATTGGCGACGTGCTGCGTGACCAACTGTTCTACATGCGCCGTTGCGGCTTCGATGCCTTCGCCCTGCGCGCGGACAAAGACCCGTACGACGCCCTTGAAAGCCTGAAGGACTTTTCGGTGACCTATCAGGCCGCCACCGATGAACCGCTGCCGCTGTTCCGTCGTCGATAAAACCCTGAGTCAAACACAAAAAAACGCCGGTCATTCGACCGGCGTTTTTTTATGCCCGATTCACCAGAATCGTTGCTGGGTCAGCCGGCTCCACCAGCTCAACAACACGCGATCCACCGAACCGCTGGCGGCCATGCCGATACGTTCCTGGAGGCTTTTGCGTTCGGCATAGTGCAGGTGATAGACCTCGGACTGTTTGGCACGCTCGGCCAGGTATTCGTCGCTGGTCTTGAGTTCGTCGACCAGTTGCTTTTCCAATGCCGCGATGCCGAGCCAGACTTCACCGGTGGCGACTTCGTCGATCGCCAGTTGCGGGCGATAGCGGGCAACGAAGTTCTTGAACAGCTGGTGGGTGATGTCCAGGTCTTCCTGAAACTTTTCCCGACCCTTCTCGGTGTTTTCGCCAAATACGGTCAGGGTGCGTTTGTATTCGCCAGCGGTCAGCACTTCGAAATCGATGTCGTGCTTTTTCAGCAGGCGGTTGACGTTGGGCAACTGCGCCACCACACCGATGGAGCCGAGAATCGCAAACGGCGCGCTGATGATCTTCTCGCCGATGCACGCCATCATGTAGCCGCCGCTCGCCGCGACCTTGTCGATGCACACGGTCAACGGCACGCCGGCTTCCCGGATGCGCGCCAGTTGCGACGAGGCCAGACCATAGCTGTGAACCATGCCGCCGCCGCTCTCCAGACGCAGGACCACTTCGTCCTTCGGTGTGGCCAGGGTCAGTAGCGCGGTGATCTCGTGGCGCAGGCTTTCAGTCGCCGAGGCCTTGATGTCGCCGTCGAAGTCCAGCACGAATACCCGCGGTTTGGCGTCGGGTTTCTTCTTCTGTTTCTTTTCGGACTTGGCCTGGCCCTTGCGCAAGGCCTTGAGCTGATCCTTGTCGAGCAGGGTCTGCTCCAGCCGCTCACGCAGGCCTTTATAGAAATCGTTGAGCTTGCTGACCTGCAACTGGCCGGCAGATTTGCGCCGGCCCTTGCTGCGCAACGCAGCAAAACTCGCCAGCACCACCAGAATGGCGATGACCAGCGTTACGGTCTTGGCCAGGAAACTGGCGTATTCAGTCAAAAACTCCACAGTGACTCCTTCAAACGATGCGCGGTCGTGAAACACACGCGGGAATTGGCTCCAGCATACCCATGCACCGGCCCGTCGGCCAGCCGTGAAACCTCTGGCAACAAGGCTGGAACGGGCATTTCAAACAAGCGTATGTTTTTTCATTGACAGCTCACCGTCATCCCCATAACCTCGCCACAACCTTCAACGTACCGGGATGACGCGGACGTGGGCAGCATCTACTTGATTCGACATGGCCAGGCCTCCTTCGGTGCAGACAACTACGACGTCCTGTCGCCGACCGGTGTACGCCAGGCAGAAATCCTCGGCCGTCACCTCGCCGAACTCGGAATCAGCTTCGACCGCTGCCTGTCGGGCGACCTGCGCCGCCAGCAACACACGGCCAACAGCGCGCTGGAGCAGTTCGCCGCCGTCGGTTTGCCGGTTCCGGCTCTGGAAATCGATTCGGCCTTCAACGAATTCGATGCCGACGCCGTGATCCGCGCGCTGCTCCCGGCCATGTTGCCGGAAGAGCCCGAAGCCCTGGAAATCCTGCGTAACGCCGCGCAAAACCGTGGCGAGTTCCAGCGCATCTTCGCCCTGATCATCGAACGCTGGCTCGCCGGCACCTACGACACGCCGGGCCTGGAAAGCTGGCTGGGTTTCGTCAAGCGGGTCCAGGCAGGGCTGCAGCGGATTCTCGAACAGGCTGACAACACCCAGAAAATCGCGGTGTTCACCTCCGGTGGCACGATCACCGCCCTGCTTCACCTGATCACTCAAATGCCTGCCCGGCAGGCCTTTGAACTGAACTGGCAAATCGTCAACACCTCGCTCAACCAGCTGAAGTTCCGCGGTCGCGAGGTGGCTCTGGCTTCCTTCAACAGTCATGCACACCTGCAGCTGCTGAAGGCCCCGGAACTCATCACCTTTCGCTGAGTCCGGATTACTGTGACCCTGCTGCAATCAACCAAAAAGGATCGAACCATGACCTCCGTAGCTGATGCCGTAAAAGCAATGCAAGCCAAGTTCAACCCAGCCGCCGCTGCCGGTCTGGATCTGGTCTTCGGTTTCAACATCACTGACGAAGACAAGCAATACGCCCTGATCGTCAAAGACGGCACCTGCGACATCCAGGAAGGCGAAAACCCGGACGCCAACTGCACGCTGGTGCTGGACAGCGAAACCCTCAAAGGCATCGTCAGCGGCGAAACCGACGGCATGCAGGCGTTCATGGGCGGCAAGCTGCGCGTTGAAGGCGACATGATGCTGTCGATGAAACTGTCCGAGCTGTTCCCCGCGTAAGACCGCAGCCAGTCTGCAAACAAATCCCGCCCCTGTGGCGGGATTTGTCGTTTCAGGCGTTCACACCGGCAAACGATGCCGCCAGCAATTCCCGTGTGTACGGGTGCCGGGCCGAATCAAACAACCCGGCCGTTTCGCCACGCTCCACCACTTCGCCATCCTTCATCACGATCAGATCGTGAGCCAGCGCCCGCACCACCGCCAGGTCATGGCTGATGAACAGATAAGTCAGCCCGTGCTCCTCCTGCAACCGGCGCAACAGCGCGACGATCTGTTTCTGCACCGTGCGATCCAGGGCCGACGTCGGCTCATCGAGCAGGATCAGATCCGGCTTGAGCACCAGCGCCCGAGCGATGGCGATGCGTTGTCGCTGCCCGCCGGAAAACTCGTGGGGATAGCGATGACGCGTCGCCGGATCGAGCCCGACTTCCTTCAGTACATCAATCACCGCCTGCTCGCGCGCCTGCGCATCCAAGTCACTGTGCACCTGCAAACCCTCGGCAATGATCTGCTCCACGCACAAGCGCGGGCTGAGGCTGCCGAACGGATCCTGAAACACCACTTGCAGGCGTTTGCGCAACGGACGCAATTGTTTGCCGCTCAGTTGCTCAAGCGCCTCGCCGTTGAAGCGGATGCTGCCGTCGGCATCGATCAGGCGCAGGATCGCCTGACCCAGCGTGGACTTGCCCGAGCCGGACTCACCGACAATGCCCAGCGTCTTGCCCCGCTGCAGGTCCAGATCGATGCCATTGACCGCGTGCAGATACGACTTGGCCCGCAGCCAGCCGCCTCCCAGCGGAAAACGCACATGCAGATCGCGAACTTCGAGCAAATCCTCCGCCGCATCCCGGCACAGCGCCGCGCCGCCGGGTTCGGCGTTGAGCAACTCGATGCTGTAGGGATGCTGCGGCGCACGGAACAACTGCTCGCAGCTTGCCTGTTCGACGATCTCACCCGCACGCATCACCGCCACCCGCTGGGCGATGGTGCGCACCAGATTCAAGTCATGGCTGATAATCAGCAGCGCCATGCCCAGACGTTGTTGCAGTTCCTTGAGCAGCAACAGAATCTTGCGTTGCACGGTGACATCGAGGGCTGTGGTCGGCTCATCGGCGATCAGCAACTGCGGTTCGCACGCCAGCGCCATCGCGATCATCACCCGCTGCCGCTGCCCGCCGGAGAGCTGATGCGGATACGCTTTCAGCCGCTCGCGCGGTCGTTGAATGCCCACCAGCTCCAACAGCTCCAGAATCCGTTTGCGCGCCGCCGCGCCGGCCAGGCCTCTGTGCAGCGCCAGGCTTTCGCCGAGTTGCCGCTCGATGCTGTGCAACGGATTTAGAGAACTCATCGGCTCCTGAAAAATCATCGCGATGCGGTTGCCGCGCAGTTGCCGCAGATAGCGCTCGTGCACACCCAGCAACTCTTCGCCGCCGTAGCGGATGCTGCCGTCGATCCGGGTGATGTTCGGGTCCAGCAGTTGCAGGATGCTGTGGGCCGTCACCGACTTGCCGGAACCCGACTCGCCCACCAGCGCCAGGCATTCGCCCGGGCAAATGTCGAAGTTGATGCCGTGCACCACTTCCTGCCCTTTGAACGCCACCCGCAGGTCGCGTATTTCGATCAGATGTTCACGCATATCAAGTCCTGGGGTCGAAGGCATCTCGGCAGGCTTCGCCGATGAATACGAGTAGAGAAAGAATCAGCGCCAGGGCAAAAAATGCCGTCAGGCCCAACCACGGTGCTTGCAGATTGTTCTTGCCCTGGCCGATCAACTCGCCCAGCGAAGCGCTGCCGGCGGGCATGCCGAAGCCGAGAAAATCCAGCGCCGACAACGTGGCAATTGCCCCGGTCAGAATGAACGGCAGGTACGTCAACGTCGCACTCATGGCATTGGGCAGAATGTGCCGCACGATCACCTGCACGTCGCCGACACCCAGCGCCCGCGCCGCTTTCACGTACTCGAGCCCCCGGCTGCGCAGGAACTCGGCGCGCACCACGTCCACCAGACTCAGCCAGGAAAAAAGCGCCATGATCCCCAGCAACCACCAGAAATTCGGCTCGACGAAACCCGACAGAATGATCAGCAGATAGAGCACCGGCAGCCCCGACCAGACCTCCAGCAAGCGCTGGCCGAGCAAGTCGACCCAGCCGCCGTAATAGCCCTGCAAGGCACCGGCGGCGATGCCGATCAACGCGCTCACCGCCGTCAACGCCAGGGCGAACAATAGCGAGACCCGCGTGCCGAATATCACCCGCGCCAGCACATCCCGCGCCTGATCGTCGGTGCCCAGCCAGTTTTCAGCGGTGGGCGGGCTCGGGGCCGGTTCGCTGAGGTCGTAGTTGGCCGTGTCGAAGCCGAACGGGATCGGCGCAAACCACATCCGTCCGCCCTGCCCCTCGATCAATTCACGCACCTGGGCGCTGCGGTAGTCGGGCTGGAACGGCAGCTCACCGCCGAAATCCTGCTCGGTGTAGCGTTTGAACGCCGGGAAAAACCATTCGCCCTGATACGTCACCAGCAACGGTTTGTCATTGGCGACCAGTTCGCCGCCCAGGCTCAGGCCGAACAGCGCGAGAAACAGCCATAACGACCACCAGCCGCGCCGATGGGCCTTGAACCGCGCCCAGCGGCGCTGTCCGATGGGAGAAAGCGTCGGCATCAGGCAGTCCTCGCGGTGAAGTCGATGCGCGGATCGAGCAGCGTGTAACACAGGTCGCCCAACAGTTTTATCAAGAGCCCGAACAGGGTGAAGATGAACAGCGAACCGAACACCACCGGGTAATCCCGCGACACCGCCGCCTCGTAGCTCAGGCGGCCGAGACCGTCGAGGGAGAAGATCACTTCGATCAGCAACGAGCCGCCGAAAAACACCGTGACCAACGCCTGAGGCAATCCGGCCACCACCAGCAGCATCGCGTTGCGAAACACATGCCCGTACAACACCTGTCGTTCGCTCAGGCCTTTGGCTCGGGCCGTGACCACGTACAGCCGCGAGATCTCGTTGAGGAAGCTGTTCTTGGTCAGGATCGTCAGCGTTGCAAACCCACCGATCACCAACGCGCTGACCGGCAACACCAAATGCCAGAAGTAGTCAGCAACCTTGCCCCACAGCGACAGCTCGACGAAGTTGTCCGAGACCAGCCCTCGCACCGGGAACCAGTCCAGCGCCGTACCGCCGGCGAACACCACGATCAGCAGCAGCGCAAACAGAAATCCCGGCATCGCGTAGCCGATGATGATCGCCGCGCTGCTCCAGACATCGAACGCCGAACCGTTGTGCACCGCCTTGCGAATGCCCAGCGGAATCGATACCAGATAAGTGATCAGCGTCGCCCACAATCCCAACGACAAGGTCACCGGCAGCTTCTGCCAGATCAGCTCGGTCACCGACGCACCCCGGAAGAAACTCTTGCCGAAATCCAGTTGCGCATAGCTCTTGAGCATCAGCCACAAGCGCTCGCCGGTGCTTTTATCGAAGCCGTACTGGCGCTCGATCTCGGCCACCAGTTTCGGGTCCAGCCCACGGGTCGCGCGGGACTCGCCGCCAATGCTTTCGACATGACTGGCACCCACCGCCGCACCGACACCGATCCCCTGCAATCGGGCGATGGCTTGTTCGACCGGGCCACCGGGCGCGGCCTGCACGATCACGAAGTTCACCAGCAGAATCGCCAGCAAGGTTGGCACGATCAGCAGCAGACGCCGCAGGCTATAACCCCACATGGGCGGCGTACTCCTTTTGCTGTTGCTGCATTTGCGTCGAGGTCAGCGCGGTCGGACTGATTTCCCACCAGGTGTCGAGGCCGGCGTCGTACAGCGGCGCAATCGCCGGGCGACCGAAACGGTTCCACCACACCGTGGAAATCCCTGGCGGGTAATAGTTGGGAATCCAGTAATAGCCCCACTGCAACACCCGATCCAGCGCATGGGCGTGGCGCAGAAGGCTCTCGCGATTGTCGGCCTGCACCACGCCTTCAAGCAGCGCATCCACCGCCGGGTCGCGCAGCACCATGTAGTTGTTGGAGCCGGGATCATCAGCGCCGTCGGAGCCGAAATAGTTGAACAGCTCGCGCCCCGGTGCCTGACTCACCGGGTAACCGACCACGATCATGTCGTAGTCGCGGCTGCGTACGCGGTTGGTGTATTGCGCGGTGTCGACCTGACGAATATCGAAGCCGATGCCGATCTGCGCCAGGTTGCGTTTGAACGGCAGCAGCAGACGCTCGAACCCCTTCTGGCCGTTGAGAAAGGTGAATCGCAGCGGATCGCCGGCGGCATTCACCAGTTGATCGCCTCGGGGTTTCCAGCCGGCGGCCTCCAACAGTTTCAGCGCCTGCAACTGTTGCGCGCGGACGTTGCCGCTGCCGTCGGTGCGCGGCGCCTCGAACACTTGACTGAAGACTTCATCGGGAATCTTGCCGCGCCACGGTTCGAGGATTTTCAGCTCTTCGGCATCCGGCAGTTCGGTGGCCGACAACGCACTGTGGGAAAAGAAGCTGCGCTGACGCAGGTACATACTGCGCATCATCTGCCGGTTGCTCCATTCGAAATCCCAGAGCATGGCGATCGCCTGCCGCACCCGGCGATCCTGAAACACCGGCTTCTGCAAGTTGAACACAAAGCCTTGGGCACCTTGCGCGGCCCCGGGTGCGAGGTGTTCGCGCAGCAACTTGCCCTGCTCCAGCGCCGCGCCGGCGTAACCGATGGTGTAACTGGTGGCGGAGAATTCGCGGTTGTAATCGAAGCCACCGGCCTTGAGCACTTGTCGCGACACGTCCGTGTCGGCAAAGAACTCCACGCTCAATTGATCGAAGTTGTAGAGCCCGCGAGTGATCGGCAGATCCCTGCCCCACCAATCCTTGATCCGCTGAAATTTCACGCTGCGCCCGGCGTCCACCGCGCTGACCTTGTACGGCCCGCTGCCCGGCGGAATCTCGAAGCCTGCGCCATCGGCGAAATTGCGTGTGCGCCACCAGTGCTCGGGCAGCACCGGCAACGTCGCCAGATCCAGCGGCAATGTGCGGCTCTCGTTGTTCTTGAACACGAAACGCACCTGGGTCGGCGACTCGACCTGCACCTCGGCGACATCGCGAAACTGTTGGCGATATTTGAGGCTGCCCTGAGTGGTGAACAGCTCGAAGGTGTAGCGCACGTCTTCGGCGGTGATCGGCGTGCCGTCCTCGAACCGAGCCTTGGGGTTCAGGTAAAAGCGCAGCCAGCGCCGGTCCGCGTCCAGCTCCATCCGGTGGGCGACCAGACCGTAGACACTGTAAGGCTCGTCCTTGCTGCGATAGGCCAGCGGCGCGTAGAGCCAGCCGTCTATGTCGGCAACGCCGGTGCCTTTGTCGATGTAGGGAATCAGGTGATCGAACGGGCCGCTCTCCAGCGAAGAGCGGCGCAAGGTTCCACCCTTGGGGGCGTCGGGGTTGGCGTAGGCCAGGTGCTGGAAGTCCGGGGCGTATTTCGGGGCTTCGCCGTAGACCGTGAGGGCGTGTTGGGGCGCCGCGAACAGCACCGGGCTCAGCGACAGACCGACGCTGAACAGAATGACTCTGGAAAACATGGGCAGATCCTTTCACCACGTGCCTGCCTGATGGTGATGTGCAACAGGCCGGGCCTTTTTATAGGTCGGGGGTTAGAACGATGTGTTACTAAAACCCGCCCCGACCTATCTTTCTCAGAACTTGTAATTGATCCGCGTGTACAGCGTGCGGCCAAACGGGTCGCCGTATTTCGGGTCGTAGCCGCTCTGGAACGTGTAGGTCTGGTTGCTGAATGGCGGCTCGCGGTCGAACAGGTTTTTCACCCCGAGGGTCACCGCCAGGGTCTTGCGCCAGATATAGGTGCCGGCCACGTCCCAGACGTTGTACGAGCCGACGTAATCGTGAGTCTCGCGATCAGAGTCGTGGTAACCGCTGGTGTAGCGGTTGGTCAGGCTGGCACCGAGCGGACCGTAGTTCCAGCTGCCGGTCAGGCTGTGACGCCAACGAGCCACGGCGCCGGCCGAGGCAAAGTCGCCGCCACGAAAATCGCCGAGCTTGTCGATGTAGTCGCCCTTGAGCTGCTGCTGATAGTCGTAACGGGTGACGTAAGTGCCTTGCAGGCCAATGCCGAAATCGCCATACGGTGTGCTCGGCAGGCGATAGTCGAAGCTCACGTCGACGCCGTTGGTCTTGATCTTGCCGAGGTTGGCGAGGCCGGTGACGATGTGATCGATGGAACCATCAGGCTTGCGGATCAGGCGCTCCGGGTACAGCTCCGGGTTTTCGAACACCGCCGATTCTGGGAATTCGGCGATCTGGTTGGCGATGTCGATCCACCAGAAATCCAGCCCGGTGGTCAGTCGATCGAACGGCTGATAAACGAAACCGAGGGTGACGTTGCGTGCGGTTTCCGGGCTCAGGTCGGTGTTGCCGCCGGAGGTGCGATTGAACTGCTGGGCGCAGTCGCGGTTGGCGATCCCGCCGTTGCTCGGGTTGCCACCGGCGCACAGGCGCGGGTCGTTGTAGTTGGCATTGGTGAACGAGGTGAACGTCGGGTTGTACAACTCATAAAGCGACGGCGCACGGAAGCCTTCACTGTAGGCACCACGCACCACCAGCTCCTTGAACGGCTGGAAGCGGAACGAGTATTTCGGGTTGGTGGTGCTGCCAAAGTCGCTGTATTTGTCGTGGCGCACGGCGGCGGATAATTCAAGGCTGTCGAGCACCGGCACGTTGACCTCGGCGTATTGGGCCGAGACGCTGCGATCCCCTTTTACGCTGCCATTGGGATCAACACCCAGGCTCTGCACGTCGCCGGCAAACGCGGCGAAATCCTGGTGGAAATCTTCCTTGCGGTATTCACCGCCCAGCGCCAGCGCCGAAGGCCCTGCACCGAACCAGTCGCCGATCTCGCGGCTGATGCGCCCGTCAATCGCCTTGACCCGGCCCACTGCTGTTGCGTAATCGCCGTCTACCTCATTGTCCGCCAACAATGCTGAACCGGCAGCAGTCTGTGGACCGAACGGGTTGATCACACCGTTGGCGATGCCCTGGCTGACGGCACGGTCGTTCACGTAACCGCTGCGAATCGTGTTGACCACCTTGTTCTGGTTGTACGACGCGCCGAGGTTGTAATCCCACCCCACCAGCGTGCCATCGAAGCTCAACAGCAGGCGCTGACCCGTGTTGTCATCTTCATGCTGCCGGGCACCGACGGCAGTTTCGCGCCAATTCACGTCCACCGGTTGCGTCGGGTCGAGGGCGAAACCGCTCGGGCCGGGCGTAATGCCGTTACCCGGATAGAACGCCGTGCCAGGATTGACCTGATTGCCCATCAAAGTGCCGGGGCCGATCTGCGTCCGGTTTTCATTGCGCGCCCAGAAGTATTCGAGGCTGACGTTGTGATCATCCGACAGCTTGCCGGTGGCCTTGGCGAACGCGGAGGTCTTTTCGGTTTCCGGCACCAGATCCAGGTAATTCCACAGGCTCTGGCGGCAGATGCCGTTGCGTGACAACAGCCCCGGCGCATTGCAACCGGAACCGGCCAGCGGGTTGGTGGCGTTACTGCCCTGGCTCCAGTTGGCGGGCGATGCCGTGCCGGAGGTGTAATCGAGTCCGCGTCCCGGCTGGTAGTTATAGGTGTAGCCGCGATCGTCGGCCGCCAGGCGATTCTGCTTGTCGTAGCTCACCACGCCGAAAACGTTGAAGCGATCGTCCTGCAAATCACCAAAACCCCAGCTGCCGCTGAAGTTGCGGCTTTCACCGCCACCGGAATGGGTCGGCGTATCGTAATTGGTGCTGATCTGGCCTTCGGTGAGGCTGGTCTTGGTGATGAAGTTGATCACCCCACCGATGGCATCGGTGCCATACAACGCCGAGGCGCCGTCGCGCAGCACCTCCACCCGGTCGATGGCGGCGAACGGGATGGTGTTGAGGTCGACGCCAGAGCCATTGATCGCATTGGTCGCGTTGTTGCTCAGACGCCGACCGTTGAGCAGCACCAAAGTCTTGTTCGGGCCAATGCCACGCAAGTCCGCATAAGACGCGCCGCCGCTGGAAGAACCCACCGAACGCCCGGAGCCTACGGACGACTGGTTGGCAGAGATACGGCTTACCAGCTCTTCGGTGGTGGTCACGCCCTGCTTCTGCAATTCCTCGACCCGCAGGATGGTGACAGGCACAGCGGTTTCGGCATCGACCCGGCGAATCGCGGTGCCGGTGACTTCGACCCGTTGCAATTGGGTGGTCGGTTCTGTCGCACTGCTGTCGGCAGCGACAGCCGGCAACGTGTTGATCGCCAGCAGCAAGGCCAGGCTCAAAGGGGATTTAACGGGTGAAAAATGGATCATGAACAGCCATCCCTGCGTTTTGGTTTATGCAGGGATGTGCGATGGCGGATGACGATTTATAGGGTGCGATTTAGACCGTTGGGTGCTGAGGTTATGCAAAATGCGGCATGACGCTTCATCAGACCAACGCCATTTCCGCGAGTAAGCGGGTATCGAGGCCGAACCGCTCCTGCGAGACCATCCTGAACTGCCCTTCTGCCAGGTCGCAGCTCACTAGCAAGTTCCACGAATGGCGGGTTGCCGCCGACGGAATCAATACAAACGGGTGCTCGGCCAGCAACGCGTCGGCGAACAATTGCTGATTGGGTGAAGGCTGTGCAGGGCTCAGCCAGTAAGGGTTCGGCACCTCTTCGGGCTGCACGATTTTCACCTTCGCGTCGCTGATGACCTCAAAGCACGTCAATACATAAGGTTCGCGGTCCAGGGCATCAAAACTGCGGTTGGCTGCCACCTCCAGAATGGCCGAGGAAGGATCGACTGAGGCGTAGACGACGCGTCGTCCGGGTATATTCCAGCGACCGCCTTTCAACTTCGATCCAATCCCGCTGTCCCACGTGCCTCCGTAAACCTCGGGATCCAGCCGCCAGGCATACCAATGCTTGTCCCACGGCAAGGGGTTCATGGGTAAACCCCGTAGATAAGCTGCTGCAAATACTGCTCGACCATCTGAAAACCCAATGGATGCAAGGTCAACTCCAGCGGCACATGACCGTGAAAATAGGTAGAGGGTTTCTGCAGCCAATCCTCCGCCCGTGGTTGCCCCCCGAAGGCCCGAATGGCCAACTCCAGCACCAACGCATATTGGTAGGCGATGACACTCTGCTGCGGGTCAAGTCGTACCGGTTTTCCTTCCTTCAGCAGCCGCCGAACCGTTCTGACCGACTTGCCAGTGATGAGTTTGACCACGTCGCCTTGCTGGTAAAGCTCGGAGGTTGAAAGCATGTCGACGACGTCGTTCAACTCGAAACCTTCATCGGTAAGGTGAACAATCAGCAGGGCGTCATCACCGATGTTTTGGCCATGCACGAGCAATTCGACAGGTTTGCCCTCAACCTTCTTCAAGCCCGCCAACCGGGTTACTTTTGCGCTGGGCAACGCGACATCCTCCATGGGGCACCTGGCACGGTCATCGCGCCACTGTTGGCGTGCGGAATAAGCCGGCGTTTCGTATTCGAGGTGTGCAGTTCGCATGATCAATCCATTATCAGAGGCCTGAGTAATCAGGCCGTTAACGACTTCAATGTCATCGCCGATGCTATAGATCACGCTTCCGACGACCAACCTGAAAAAGTCGTCGGAAATATCCCTGCTTTCACATGAAACCCGGCAACTTCCGTAGGACGTTGTCGGGCGTCATTACGTATTCAACTCCCGAAGTGATAACTCACATCCAGCCACCACTGGCGCCCGTACGGGTCGTAGTTGCCGGTCGGGTAATAAGGCCACCCCGCCGAGTCGTCATGCTTGACCTGGTTGAGCACGTTGTTCACGGTCAGCCCGACGCTTGCCCGGTCGTTGAGCTTGTAGCGTGCACTGGCATTGAACACCGTCCACGGCGACAGACGCCCGTCGCCCGCGCCGTTGGTGACCGAGCCGTAGCGAATCCCCATCAATGTTGCCGTGGCCTTCTGGTAATCCCAGGTCAGGCTGGCGTTGACCTTGCTGCGCCAGTCGTAGTTGGTACGCGAGGTGCGCCAGTCCTGGGTCGGGGCTTCGTCCGACTCCTTGTAGTAATGCGAGAGCACCAGGGTGTAGCCCAGCGCCGAACTGAACGCGCCGTACTGCCCGGCGCCCCAGCGGATGTTGCTCTTGAAGTCCAGGCCGCTGACCCGTTCGCTGGCGGCGTTGATCGCGTTCACCCGCACCCGCTGCAACTGATTGGGATCGACGGCCGCATTGCCGGGATTGCGATCGACGCGCGCCAGGGTCGACTGGCAGTTGGCCGAGTTGATGTCCTGGGTGCCATTGCGGCATTCGTTCTCTTGCTGCAGCAGACGGTTTTCGTCGACGGTGGTCAGCAGGTCATCGATCTCGACTCGCCAGAAATCCGTCGAGAAGTCAAAGTTGCGCGAGGGTGACCAGACGAAACCGTAGGTCCAGGATTTACCGCGTTCGGATTCCAGATCCGCCGTGCCGCTCTGGGTGTAATCGACCCGCCCGCGATCACAGGCGCCCTCCACGCCCTGGCTGCAACCGTAATAGTCGATCTGCGCCGGGTAGTAGCCGTTGCTGTCGGACTGATAGATGTAGTTCAGGTCCGGGGCGCGGAAACTGGTGCCGTAGCTGCCGCGCACCAGCAGGCTGTTCACCGGCCGCCATTCCAGGCCGAGGTTGTAGGTTTTCTGTTGTTCGGTGCGGCCGCTGAATTTGTATTGGTCCCAGCGCCCCGCCGCTGTCGCCAGCACCGTGTCGGTGACCGGAATGCTGAACTCGCCACCGGCCGCATAACGCTTGCGCGAGCCGCCGGAGCTTTGCGCAGGCGTCACGCCGTAGAAACTGCCGTCGTTGAGGCTGTCATCCGGGTCGATACGATATTCCTGCTTGCCCGCCTCCAGCACCCCGGCGAATCCCACCGGGCCAGCCGGCAGATCAAACAACTCGCCGTTGACCGACGCGTTGTAGCTGGTGGAAACCGACTTGCTGCTCTGCGTCAGGTTGCCGCGAAACTGCTCCCACTCCTGGGTTGTCAGTGGCCGGTCAAGGCGCGAGGCATCCGGCGCGAACACCGGATAACCGTCGCGGGTGCCCAGCTGCGGGCCGAGGTAGAAATCCTGGATCGACGAAAGCGGCGTGTAACGCGTGGTGCGCACGCTTTTATATTCAGACCGGTTGGCTGCCAGTTCATAGTTCCACCCGGTGTCGGCGATCTTGTCCGAGAGGCCCAAGGTGCCGGTCCATGAGGTATCGCGCCACTTGCTGTTGTTGCTGGTGCGTCCGCCGATTTCCTCTTCGCCGAAGCGGCGGTACCAGCGCTCCAGATTGCCGCTGTTCTGGTTGATGAAGTCCGGCGAGGTGAAGCTCGGGCCGCGTGTGTTGTTCTGGATGTGATCGAGGCCGTACATCAGGTCGGCGAAGACCTGACCACTGTCGCTGAAATGCCAGGTGCCACGGGTGTAGCCGTCGTAGTTTTCCTTTTGCGTCTGCACCGTCCAGTAATCGTTGTACATCTGGTCGGTGCGGCAGCGCCCGCCGCTGTTGAAGAGCTTGTTATCGAACGTGCCCTGATAGGCACCGCAGCCGGGTCCCAAATAGCGGTTGTTGGTCAGGTCGCGACGGTAGCCGACATCCGCCAGGGGCCCGCTCTGCATGAAGCCGCGATCATCGGCCCAGATCGGATCGCGGTGGGTCAGTTCGAGTCCGAACAAACCGTCGAAGTCGCCCCAACTGCCGCCGCCGCTGATCTGCAAGCGCTGGTTGTCACCGCCGCCGCGCTCGCTGGTGCCGCCCTTGAGATTGACGTCGACGCCATTCATTTTGTCTTTGAGGATGATGTTCACTACCCCGGCAATCGCGTCAGAACCGTAGATCGCCGAGGCGCCGCTGCTGAGCACTTCGATGCGCTCGATGATCGCCGATGGAATGTTCGCCAGGTTGGTGAAGTTGACCTTGCCGTCGTATGGCGTCGGATAATCGGCGACCCGTCGGCCATTGATCAGCACCAGCGTGTGGTTGGGCCCGAGGCCGCGCAGGTTGAGGGCGCTGGCGGCCGGTTGCCAGGTGTTGCCGTAGTCTTCGCCCTGGGTCATGCCGGTGTTCTGGGTTTGCGTGGCGAGGGCGTCGTAGACGTTCTTGTAGCCGCGCGCTTCCATTTCTTCGTGGGTGATGACATTGACCGGGGTCGCACCATCGCTCTGGGCGCGGGCGATGCGCGAGCCGGTGACGGTGACTTTTTCCATGCGGTAATCGGCGCTGCTGGCGGGCGCCACGGCTGCGGCCTTGACCGGCGCGGCGCTCGGCGCATCGGCCGGGCGAATGCTCAGGCCCTGAGTGCCCTGCTCGACTTGCAGACCGCTGCCGATCAAGGCTTTCTCTACCGCCTGACGACCACCCAATGCGCCGCGCACCGCACTGCTGCGCTTGCCCTGAACCAGATTCTGACTGAAGGAAATCGGCACGCCAGTCTGGCGCGAGATGTCCAGCAGCACCTCGTCGAGAGCCCCTGCGGCAATGTCGAAGGTAAAGACCTGAGCGGCGGCGTCTTGTGCCTGAACGGCGACCGGAGCCATGCCCGCCACCAGCACGATGGTCAGCGTCAGGCGGGACAATTGTTGTTTGAATGAGAACATCGAGGGGCTTCCCTGTTGAAGGCGTCTGCAGGGAATGAGCAGCGGGCCGGCGCTTTTTATAGGGGGACGGATAGACCGGGAAGTTATGGATTTATAACCGCGCTTCGATGCTAACCCAGTACGCGTTATGCCAAGTGACACGGATCGGCAGCGAACGCTCCAGCAGTTGCAGGGTGCGGTCGCTGTCGTCCAGCGGATAGAGACCGCTGAGACGCAGACCGGCAACCTCCGGACTCAAGTGCAGGATGCCTCGACGGTAGCTGCGCAGGCTGTCGATGACTTCGCTCAAGGGGCGATCGCGTACTTCAAGCCGCCCTTGGACCCAGGCACTTTCCTGCCCGTTGCCGGGTTTCAGCGCGAGGATCTCCTGAGCGTTGAACAGCAGACTTTCGCCCGCCTCCACCACTTGCCGCGCGCCGCTGGCGGTGACCACTTCGACTTGCGAATGCAACATCACCAGCCGCGTCGAATCCTCACCGCGCTGCACCAGGAATTTGGTCCCGAGCGCACGAATCCGCCCATGCTCGGTTTCGACCACAAACGGCCGGGACAGATTTTTCGCCACATCGATCAGCAGTTCACCGCTGCGCAAGTCCAGCAAACGCTCGATGTTGTTGAAGCGTGGCACCACGCGGCTGCGGGCATTCAACGTAAGGGCGCTGCCATCCTCCAGCGTGAATTCCCGACGCTCGCCGGTACCGGTCGACAACTCGCCGGCCTCGGGCAACCAGCCATAACGTCGACCGAGCAAACCGGCCAGCACCGCGATACCGAGCACGCTCAAACTGCCGCTGAGGAATCGACGGCGACTGGACGGCGCATTCAGGCTGTGCAACACACTCTCACGCGGCAAGCCGCGCAGGTTCGCATGACGCAACAGGTTCAGCCCGCCACCCATTTGTTCGATGATCTGCTGATGCCGTGGATCCGCCGTGCGCCAGGCGTCGAAGGCGGCGCGCTCCTGCAGGCTGACGTGCCCCGATTGCAGCAGCGCCATCCATTGCGCCGCTTCGTCGATCAGCGTTTCGTCCGGCCTCATGCCTGCATCGCCTGATAGCAACGCTTGAACGCCTCGACCATGTATTGCTGCACGCGGCTGGTGGACACGCCGAGGCGTTCGCCGATTTCGCTGTAGGTCAGGCCGTCGAGTTGGTGGTAGAGAAACGCCGCCTTGGCCTTGGCCGACAGGCCGTTGAGCAAGCGATCCACCGCCAGCAGCGTTTCGATCACCAATTCCCGTTCCTCGGGCGACGGATGCACCGGTTCCGGCGCCAGCGCCAGGCTTTGCAGATAAGCGCGCTCCAGATCCTGCCGGCGCCAGCCTTCATAGACCAGCCGCCGGGCAATCGTGGTCAACAGCGCACGGGGTTCGCGGATTGCCAGCGGATCGGGCAGCGCCAATACCCGAAGAAAGGTTTCCGAAGCAATGTCCTGTGCGCTGTGCGGGCAACCGAGCGTACGGCTGACCGCCGCGCACAGCCATCGGTAGTCCTTTTGGAACATCTGCCCGATGACCTGGTAATGCGGGTTGTGACTCCCCATGCGTTACTCCCTGAAAACGGGTTCCACCCGCTGCGAAAATCCATGGATACGCCGGGATCTTCCGGCGGTGATCAGGGATGCGACTGTGCAATAGCGCCTGAGACATTTGAAGTAATAAAAAATCAGGATCAGCAAACCTTTGAGAATAAGGCACGTCGTCGCCACGGCAATATTGGCTGACACAACGTTGATCTCGATCAGTGGCGCGAGCCACGCCAGTCACTAACCTTGCGCCTCCATCGATAGCCACGGACGGCTCACAGGGAGCCTGCGGCTGACCTTTCAAGGAAGAACAATCATGCGATCACTCAACATCATTCTTTTGTCGTCGGCGTTCAACGGCCTGACTCAGCGTGCATTGCTGGACCTGCGCCAGGCCGGGCACTCGCCGAGCGTGGTGCTGTTCACCGACGAAGCCGCCGTGTGCGAACAGATTGAAAACAGCGGTGCCGACCTGGTGATCTGCCCGTTCCTCAAGGACCGTGTGCCCCACGCACTGTGGAGCAATCCGCAGCGCCCGGTCGTCATCATCCACCCCGGCATCGTCGGCGATCGCGGTGCCAGCGCACTGGATTGGGCGATCATGCGCGAGCTGCCGTCCTGGGGCGTGACCGCCCTGCAAGCGGTGGAAGAAATGGATGCCGGCCCGGTCTGGGCCACCTGCGAATTCAACCTGCCAACGGGGCTGCGCAAATCCGAGCTGTACAATGGCCGGGTCAGCGACGCGGCGATCTGTTGCATCCGTGAAGTGGTGGAGAAATTCATCGACGGCTTCGTGCCGGTGGCGCTGGACTACAACGATCCGAAAGTGCGCGGGCGTTTGCAGCCGAACATGAAACAGGACGACCGCACCTTCAGCTGGCATGACTGCTCCCGCTTCATCAAACGCTGCATCGATGCGGCGGACGGCCAGCCCGGCGTACTCGCCAGTCTTGCCGGCGGGCAGTATTACGTGTTCGACGCGCACCTCGACCAGCGCACCGGCATGCCCGGCGAAATTCTCGCGGTACACGACGACGCGGTGCTGGTGGCGACCGGTGATCACAGCCTGTGGATCGGCTCGCTACGACGCAAACCGCAACCGGGCGAGGAAACCTTCAAGCGTCCGGCGCGGCATGTACTGGCCGGGCAACTGGCGCACGTGCCGGTGCTGGACTGGTCGATTGCCAACGCGCCGTTCAGCGACGAGCCGTATCAGCCGATCCGCTATCGCGAGTCCGGCCAGGTCGGCGAGCTGACGCTGGAGTTCTACAACGGCGCCATGAGCACCGAACAATGCCGGCGCATGGTCGAGGCGTTGCGCTGGGCCAAGTCCCGCGACACGCACGTACTGTTGATCAAGGGCGGGCGCGGCAGCTTTTCCAACGGCGTACACCTGAACGTGATTCAGGCTGCCGAAGATCCGGGCGCCGAAGCCTGGGCCAATATCCAGGCCATCGATGATGTGTGCGAAGAATTGCTCAGCGCACGGCAACTGGTGGTCAGCGGCGTTACCGGCAATGCCGGGGCCGGTGGCGTGATGCTCGCTCTGGCGGCTGACATCGTGTTTGCCCGCGCCGATATCGTGCTCAATCCGCACTACAAGAGCATGGGGCTGTACGGCTCGGAATACTGGACTTACAGCCTGCCCCGCGCCGTCGGCCCGGCCATGGCGGAACAACTGACTCAAGCCTGTCTGCCGGTCAGCGCTGCGCAGGCGCTGCAACTGGGCATGGTCCAGGAAATCGGCCCGCGCTGCCCGGACGAGTTCTCGCTGTGGCTGCTGCAACGTGCCAACAGTGTGCTGAGCGATCCCACTTATGCGGCGGTGCGGGAGCGCAAGTTGCGGGTCGATCATGTGTTGATTCGTCAGTGCCGCGAGGCGGAGTTGCAGGAGATGCAGGAAGACATGCTGTACAACCGCAATCAGTTTGCCGAGAAGTGCCGGAGTTTTGTTTACAAGCGCAAGACTTGCTGCACGCCGGCGCGGTTGGTGGAGGATTGGGCGCGGGTGCGTGAAGTCGAAGTGGCTGACTGAACAATGACGCGGTCCCGGGGCTGCCCGTACAATGCGGGCACCTCAACCACCGGCCCGCCCATGGACATCGACCTCGCCCGCACCTTTCTGGAAATCGTCCGTCACGGCAGCCTCGCCGCGGCGGCGGAAAAGCTGTTCGTCACGCAAACGGCAATCACCGCCCGCGTCCAGAAACTCGAAAGCCAGTTGGGCAGCACGCTGTTCGTGCGCAACCGTGCCGGTGCGCGGCTGACCGCCAATGGCGAGGCTTTCGTGGTCTACGCCAATCAGCTGGTGCAGACCTGGGAAGCGGCGCGCCGCGACCTGCCCTTGCCCGAGGGCTATCACAACGTGCTGCACATCGGCGGCGAGGTCAGTCTGTGCAACCCGCTGATGCTCAGTTGGGCCGCTGAGCTGCGGGAGAAAATCCCCGGCCACGCTTTGCGCATGGACATCCGCGACGGCGAAAACCTGCTGCGCCAGCTCGAATTGGGGGTGCTCGATGCGGCGCTGGTCTATCAACCGGAATATTGGCCGGGACTGCAGGTCGAGCAGGTGCTGGAGGAGAAACTGATTCTGGTGACCACGCCCGGCCGCCCTGCCCCCTACGTGTACATCGACTGGGGTCCGGACTTCCGTCGCCAGCACGACGCCGCCCTGCCGGAAAAAGCCAAGGCTGCCCTGAGCTTCAACCTCGGCCCGCTGGCCCTGCAATACATTCTGGAGAACGGCGGCAGCGGCTATTTCCGGACCCGGGTCGTGCGCACCTACTTGGAAAGCGGCGCGCTGGAACCGGTGACCAAAGCCCCGGAATTCGGCTATCCGACCTACCTCGTCTACTCCCGCGACCGCGACTCGGCGATCCTGCAACAGGCGTTCGATCTGCTGCGCGAAGTGATCAAGGCCGATGACGACTGGTCGCAGCGCTGGAACCCGTTGAGCTGACGGCCGCTATACACCGGAGCATGGCACTTGTGACCTGAAGGTTGCCCCTGCACAAACGGCGGGATCGGCTACGCTGCCGGGATAACGACAATATCCGCAGGTGAGCGCAGTGAGGCAGACCACCGAGGCATTTCGCAGCCGCTACCGGGCGGCGATCCATCCCCGCTACAACCCGTGGCTGCACGGCGCGTTCGTGCTGCTGTTCGGCGTGCTGGCCATCGGCGCGTTCTGGAGCAGCGTGCACCAGGTGCGGCCGCTGGAATGGCTGACCGTGCCGCTGACCCTGCTGTTCTTCAATTTCGGCGTGTACATGGTGCACCGCCACCTCGGCCACCACAAAAAGCGCTTCGCGCGGATGTTCTACGCCCGGCATGCCGGCGATCATCACAGCTTTTTCACCCCCGGCCACATGACCTACGACGGCCCCCGCGACTGGCGGGTGATCCTGTTCCCGGCCTGGCTGATCGTGCTGCACACGCTGGCGATCACCCTGCCCCTGTGGTGGCTGTTCGCGCAGGTCAACAGCAACGTCGCCGGGCTGTTTGGCGGCTGCATGGTGTTCGGTTACCTGACCTATGAAGTGTTTCATGCCTGCGAGCATCTGCCGCCGCAGAACCCGCTGACCCGCCTGCCGTGGATCCGCCAGATGCGCCGTCTGCACGAATTGCATCACCGTCGCGAGCACATGCAGAAGCGTAATTTCAATATCGTTTTTCCGCTGATGGACTACCTGTTCGGCACCCTCTACCGGGAGCCGGAAACCGCCCCTTTGACCGATTCGAGAACGCCCATGACCCGCATGCAGCACACAGTCGATATCGCCGGCGATCCGATCGCCGTCCTCGCCTACGCCGCCACCGTCAGTCGCTGGCCGGAGTGGCATCCGTCTTCGCTGAAGATCGACGGCCCGAGCGGTGCGTTGCATGCCGGTGCGCGATTCGACGAGGACATCCACGCCGGCGGCCGCGAGGGGCATTTGCGCTGGGAGGTCACCGAATACCTGCCCGGTCGGCGCTGGTGTGCCCGGGCCCAGGGTGACCAGGGTCTGTCATTGCAGCTGACTTATGAATGCTCGGCGCACGACGGTGCCACGCGGTTCGTGCGCACTCTCCACTACCAGTTCGAAGGTATCGGCCTGCGCATCGCCAACCATCTGCTGCTCAAGCGTCGCATCGAGCGCGAATCGGCGACTTCGATGCTGGCCCTGCGCGACATGGCCACCAGGCACCTGGCCCTTGCAGGAGCTCACGTGTGAAGTGGCGCTATTCGGTGTTGTTGCTGATCGTCGTCGTTGTGGCGTTCCTGCTGCTCATGCCGACCAAGGTCGAGCCCGTAGCATGGACACCGCAACCAGCGCCCTCGCTGAGCGAAGGCCAATACGCTGACAATCAGCGGCTCAAGAGCGCGGCGCAGGTCGGTCCAAGTGACATCGAAGGCCCGGAAGCGCTGTTGCTGGAAAACGACTTTCTGATCACCGGCCTGCACGACGGACGCCTGCTGCAAACCAGCCTCGATGGCCAGCAACGCAAGGTGCTGGCCGATACCGGCGGCCGGCCGCTGGGGCTGGCGCGGCATCCCAACGGTTTGCTGGTGATCGCCGACGGGGTCAAGGGTTTGCTGTCCCTCGACGCACAGGGTCAGCTGGTGGCGCTGACCACCGAAGCCAATGGTCTGCCGTTCGGCTTCACGGATGACGTGGCGATCGACAAGTCCGGACACTACGCCTACTTCAGCGACGCCTCGAGTCGCTGGGGTTACGGTCACGATGGCGAAGCGATCATCGAACATGGCGGCGACGGCCGCCTGCTGCGTTACGACTTCCAGACCGGAAAAACCAGCCTGTTGCTGGACAAGCTGGAGTTCGCCAACGGCGTAACCCTCGGCCCGGAAGACGCTTATGTGCTGGTCAACGAAACCGGCGCCTATCGCATCAGCCGCTACTGGCTGACCGGCCCCAGGGCCGGCACCCACGACCTGTTCATTGACAACCTGCCGGGGCTGCCGGACAACCTCGCCTTCAATGGCCGGGATCGCTTCTGGGTGGCGCTGTACACGCCGCGCAATCCGCTGCTCGACCGCACCGCTGAACAACCGTTCGTACGCAAGATGATCGTGCGGGCCATGACCGTGCTGCCCAAACCGGTGGAGAAACGCGGGTTCGTGTTGGGGCTGGATCTGGACGGCAAAGTGATCGCCAATCTGCAGGACGCCAGCGCCGGCAATTACTCGCCGATCACCACCGTGCGCGAGTATGGCGAGTGGTTGTATTTCGGCTCGCTGAAGGCCACGCACATGGCGCGGATGCCATTGGACGCCGCCTTGAAGTGAGGCTTTGAGATTTGTGATAAATCGGCTGACGTCATCGCTGGCAAGCCAGCTCCCACAGGGTTTTTCGTCGTTTGCAGGTTCCGCGACCAACACGGTCACTGTGGGAGCTGCGGTGCGACGATTCGACTTGCCAGCGATGGCGGACTATCAGTTACTGGATCGATCGAACTTGTCCGGATCCTCGTCCTCCGGCACTGCCTCGCTCTTGCGTTTCTCTTCAGGATTACGAACGGTGTGCGCCGGGCTGTTCGGCTCGGGTTGGGTCGGAACCGGGTCGAATGCACCCTGCTCTTCACTGGGGAATTTTGGATCTTTCATAAGGCACCTCGTTGAGAGTCGCAATGTGAAGACTCTGAACATTCGAGGTGCCGGTCGTAGCTATCGTTCCAGTCGTTTCACCAGCGAGGGCCGGTGGCGCGACTGACGGTCAGGATCGGGCCTGCAACTGCTCGACGATCTTGTCTTTGACCTGCAGGCGTTTCTCTTTGAGTTTCTTCAGGGTGTCGTCGCTGGGTGCATCCGAGGTCGCCGTCTCGGCCTTGACGACTTCGGCGTCCGCCTGGGAATACTTGTTGATCAGTGCATCCAGATGTGGATCCGCGGTGCGTCGTTGCTGGATCTCTTCCTTTGTCAGTTTCAAGTCCTGTAACAAATCATGGGTCACCGGCATGGAACACCTCCGTCAGTTGATCGGCAGCCAACGCGACCGATTGCGCTGGCCAGGTA
Organism: Pseudomonas sp. FG35; assembly: GCF_057809295.1. Classification (NCBI taxonomy): domain Bacteria; kingdom Pseudomonadati; phylum Pseudomonadota; class Gammaproteobacteria; order Pseudomonadales; family Pseudomonadaceae; genus Pseudomonas; species Pseudomonas sp. FG35. Next base: position 88,969 of record NZ_JBMDJR010000003.1, read on the forward strand.
TCAGAATGGCCTCGGTTGACCGGTTCTGTCGACCTCCTGTCAGACCAGCGGTGCCCGTTCGTCGCCCTTTCGCAAATGCGATAAAACCTTTGGTCGGCGAAATCCCTCCATTGGTTAACGCTCACAAAAACCTGCGTGGAGAAACACCAATGGACGGATTCAAACTGCGTCATCTCTTTCTGGCTGTCGCCCTCAGCACCGGCATGGGTTCGGCCTTTGCCGCCACCGACAACGATTTCGTCGATAACGCAGCAGCCGGCGGCATCGCCGAAATCGAAACCAGCCGTCTGGCACTGGAAAAGAGCCAATCGGCCGACATCAAGGCGTTTGCCAACATGATGATCACCGACCATGGCAAGGCCAACGATGAACTGGCCACGATTGCCAAGGCCAACGACATTGAAGTGCCGGACACCACGACCCTGGTCAAACAGGCCAAAGAGAAAATCCTCGACATGCGCGATGAATCCTTCGATGCCGCCTATGCCAACAATCAGGTCAAGGCGCACGAAGAAACCATCGAGCTGTTCAAGAAACAAGCCAACACCGTGACCGACGACAAAGTCAAAGGCGCCACCGAACTCAAAGCCTTTGCGCAGAAAATGTTGCCCGGTCTGGAAAAACACCTGGCCGCCGCCAAAGAGCTACAGGCCAAACACCCCAGCAAGTAACCGCCAGGTACTCAAAGAGGCCGCCTCCATTGGACGCGGCCTCTTTGCGTTGGGGCCTTGTTGCAGGCAAAAGATCAGCATTTCCGGCCACGCCGACTAGAGTTACCGGTGCATTGCTTGCGGCAGATCAAAAATATCCTCGCGGGAACGAACAACTATTTCGAACGGCCAGGGTCATTCACTTCGCGCCGGTCATTTTCCGAAGATCCGGCCCCCAATTCGCAATGGAGCAACAGGCACATGGCAGCACTGCAGAACAGCACACTTAATGCGATTAAAAACAATCAGGTTCAACTGCTGGGCGAATGGATCAACGGGCTTCAAACCACCGGCGCTACGCGCAACCTCAAAGAACACGACATACAGCAACAGACCGGCGAATTCCTGCAACTGGTGGTCAGTGGCCTGGAAAACGACAGCGGCACCAACATCGCCGCGCCGGGCTGGGAAGGCATGCGCCAGTTCCTCGAAAAACTCTCCCACAGCCGCGCCCAGCTCGGTCAGGATTCCCAGCAGACCGCCAGCTTCATTTTCTCGCTCAAGGGCCCGCTGTTCGCCCTGCTGCAAAACCATTATCGGGACCAGCCCGCCCTGCTCGCCGAACAGCTTTGGGAAATCTCCGAACTGTTCGATGCTTTCGGCCTGTACACCATTCGCACGTTCCAGAAGTCCCGTGAAGCGGTGATCAAGCGCCAGCAGGAAGAACTGCTGGAGCTGTCGACCCCGGTGGTCAAACTGTGGGATGGCGTGCTCGCCCTGCCGATGATCGGCACCCTCGATTCACAGCGCACCCAAGTGGTGATGGAATCGCTGCTGCAACGCATCGTCGACACCGGCTCGGAAATCGCCATCATCGACATCACTGGCGTGCCAACCGTCGACACGCTGGTCGCCCAACACCTGCTCAAGACCGTGACCGCGATCCGTCTGATGGGCGCCGACTGCATCATCAGCGGCGTGCGTCCGCAGATTGCCCAGACCATCGTGCACCTGGGCCTCGACCTGCAAGGCGTGGTCACCAAAGCCAATCTGGCCGACGCACTGAAGCTGGCCCTGACCCGTCTGGGCATCACCCTCACCAAGACGGTCTGAACAATGGAACGTATCCCGATTCTTCAGATGGGTGACTTCCTGCTGGTGACCATCCAGGTCGACATGCATGACCAACTCGCCCTCACCCTGCAAGACGACCTGTCCGAGCGCATCAGCAAGACCTCCGCGCGCGGCGTGCTGATCGACATCTCGGCGCTGGACATGGTCGATTCGTTCATCGGCCGGATGATCGGCACCATTTCCGGCCTGTCGAAAATCATGGATGCCGAAACCATGCTGGTCGGTATGCAACCGGCAGTAGCGATCACGCTGGTGGAGCTCGGCCTGTACCTGCCGGGCGTCAGCACCGCGCTGAACGTCGAGCGCGGAATGAAACTGCTGCAGGAACGAGTACGCCAGCAATGACCGTGCGCAGCAGCGGTACCCAACCGATCAACATCGAGCAGGATGTGGTGCTGGCACGGCAAACGGCGCGCAAGCTGGCCACCGAGTGCGGCATGCGCTTGATCGACCTGACCAAACTGGTGACCGCCGTCAGTGAACTGGCGCGCAACACCATGGTGTATGGCGGTGGCGGAGACATGGACTGGCAGATCCTCGATGACAACCACAAGGTCGGCCTGCGCCTGACCTTTCGCGATGAAGGCCCGGGTATTCCCGACATCAAACTGGCGATGACCGACGGCTGGACCTCCGGCAGCGGTCTGGGTCTGGGCCTGACCGGGGCCAAGCGACTGGTAGATGAATTCGAACTGGACACCGAGCCCGGCAAAGGCACTCGCATAACGATCACCCGATGGACATGAACATCAGCGGGACATTGACCCAGGTGTTGGTGATCGAGGACAGCAGCCAGATCGGCCATGCCCGGCGTACGGCCCAGCGTCTGGCCGAGCAACACGGTTTTGGCGAAAGCGATGCCGGCCGCGTCGCGCTGGTGGCCACGGAGCTGGCGAGCAATGTGCTCAAGCATGCCGGGCACGGCGAACTTCACTTGCGTCTGTTGCCGCGTCAGGGTGACGACGGCATCGAAATGATTGCAGTCGACCGGGCCCAGGGCTTTGATCTGGATGCGTGCATGGCCGATGGTTTTTCCACCGGCGGTACTCAGGGCATCGGTCTGGGAGCCGTGGCACGCCAGGCCGATGTCTTTGATGTTTTTGCCGATCATCGCGGCGCGGTGCTGCTGGCTCGTTTATACCCACGCAGCGACCGGCAGGTGGATATGCCGTATGGTGTCAGCCAACACTCGCTGCACAACGACCCGGCCTGCGGTGATGTCTGGCATCTGGCGATCCACGGCGCTGACGTCAGTGCTCTGGTGGTCGACGGTCTGGGCCATGGCGAGGACGCCGAGCGTGCGGCCCGCGCCGGTGAAAAGGCCTTTACCTTGAATCCGTTCGGTGCGCCGACGCTGCTGATGGAAGACATGCACCGTGAGATGATCGGTAGCCGGGGCGGCGCGGTGGCATTCGCGCAGTTTCACGCCGGCCGTGCCAGTCTGTCGTTCACCGGTGTCGGCAATATTGGTGCCAGCCTGATCGCTTCCGACAAGTCGCGCGGACTGGCCTCGCATCCGGGCATCGTCGGTGGCCAATACAGAAAAGCCCAGCCTTTTGACTATGCTCACGTGAACGGACATCTATTGATCATGTATAGCGACGGCTTGCAGTCCCGCTGGAACCTTCAGGATTACCCCGGTCTGGTGCATCGCCATCCCGCCGTGATTGCCACCGTCCTGCACCGCGACTTCTGCCGCGGGCGCGACGATGTCACCGTGCTGGTGGTTGCCCTGGAGTCCGCCCATGACTGAGTCCCCGACACTGAGCAATGCCGAACAGGCTGCGTTGATCGCCCAGTTGCAGAGCGAAACCGCTGCGTTGCGCGAAGAGCTCGACGAAACCAATCAGGGCGTGCTCGCCCTGTACGCCGAGCTGGATACCCAGGCTGAACAACTGCGTCAGGCATCCGACCTGAAAAGCCGTTTTCTGTCGTACATGAGTCACGAGTTCCGCACGCCGCTGGGCTCGATCTTGAGCATCAACAGCCTGCTCGCCGACGAACTCGACGGCCCCCTCAGCCCCGAGCAACACAAGCAGGTGGCGTTTGTCAGCACCGCCGCCCGGGAACTCAGCGACATGGTCGACGACCTGCTCGATCTGGCGAAGATCGAGGCCGGACGCATCAGCATTTCTGCGGCGTGGTTCGACATGTTCGACCTGTTCGCCGCACTGCGGGGGATGTTCCGGCCGATTGTCGATGCCACGGCCGTAGACCTGATTTTCGAAGAGCCGGTAGGCCTCCCGCGTCTTTACACCGACGACAAGAAGCTGGCGCAGATCCTGCGCAACTTCATTTCCAACTCGCTGAAGTTCACCACCCGTGGCGAGGTCCGGATCTCGGCGCGTCTTGAGGGTGAGGGCAAGGTGCGGTTCGCCGTCAGCGACACCGGCATCGGTATCGCTGCGGAGCTGCACGGCACCTTGTTTGAAGACTTTTCCCAGGTCGACTCACCGCTGCAAAAACGCCTGCGCGGCACCGGGCTCGGCCTGTCGCTGTGCAAACGCTTCGCTGAATTGCTCGGTGGTGAGGTTGGTGTCGAAAGTACGCCGGGCGTGGGCTCAAGCTTTTTCGTGATCATTCCGCTGGCACTTGCCCAGGAGAACGTCGATGAAACATGACATCCGTCTGTTGATCGTCGATGACAACGTCGCCACTCGCTATGCCTTGCGCCGACGACTGGAGCGCCACGGTTACGAAGTGCTCGAGGCCGGCACCGGCGGCGAGGGGCTGGCCCTGATCGCCAGTCAGTCGCTCGATGCGCTGATCCTCGACGTCAACCTGCCGGACATGAGCGGGTTCGACATCGTGCGTAAACTGCGCGCCGACCCGGGCACCGCCCTGCTTCCGGTGATCCACGTGTCCGCCGCGTCGATCCAGACCGGCGACATCATCACCGGCCTCGATGCCGGGGCCGATGCCTACCTGATTCATCCGGTCGATCCCGACGTGCTGCTGGCAACGTTGCGCACCCTGCTGCGGGTGCGTGACACGGAGAACGCGTTGCGCGAAAGCGAGGCGCGTTTCCGCGAGATCTTCGTCAACGTCTCCGCACCCATCGCGGTGCTCGATGCCGATCTGAAAGTCCATGAGTGCAATCACGCCTTTTCCCAGCTGATCCAGGACAACCGCGACCCGCAGACCCTCAGCGAATGCTTTGCCGAGGATCAGAGCGCGATCCTCGACGAACTGCGCCTGCGACTGGTGGACGGCGAGCGCTGGAAGGGCACGCTGAACATGCGCGTGCAGGGTGAGGTTCGCGAGACCGAATGGCAGATTTCGCCCTACCGGACTCCGAAGCTGAGCCTGGTGTTCGTCGAAGACGTCACCGAACACCGTCATCGCGAGCGCTCGCACCTGGCGCAGCTGGACGACACCACCACGCAACTGGCCAAGGAAGTCGCCGACCGGGTACGCGCCGAATCGCAACTGCTGCAAGTACAGAAAATGGATGCGCTGGGCAAGCTCACGGGCGGCATCGCCCATGACTTCAACAACCTGCTGACCGGGATCATCACCAGCCTCGAACTGATCCAGAAACGTGTTGCCGATGGCCGAACGGACAAGGTCCAGTTCTACGCCGAAGCGGCTCTGAACTCGGCGAGGAGCGCGGCCTCGCTCACCCATCGCCTGCTGGCGTTTGCCCGTCAGCAACCACTCGACACCCGTCCGCTCGACATCAACAGACACGTCCGCTCGCTCGAAGAATTGCTGGTGCGCACCATCGGCGAACGCATCGCCCTCAAGCTCGAATTGACCACCAAACCTGCCATCGCGCTGGTCGATCCGATTCAGCTCGAAAGTGCGGTGCTCAATCTGGTGATCAATGCCCGGGACGCATTGCCACGGGGCGGCAATATCTGGGTCAGCACTTACGCGGCGTACTCCCACGGCGACCCGAACCTCGCCGATGGATCCTACGTGGCGCTATCGGTGCGCGATGACGGTACCGGCATCGAGCACAACGTGATCGACAAGGTGTTCGAGCCGTTCTTCACCACCAAGCCGCTGGGCCAGGGCACCGGGCTGGGGCTGTCGACGATCTACGGTTTTGCCCGTCAGTCCGGTGGCGATGCGCACATCCGCAGCGTCGCGCGACGCGGCACCGAAGTGACGATCATGCTGCCGGCCACCAGCGATCCGACCGCTGTCGATGTGGCCCCGGTGACGATTGATCCGCAAGGCTCGGGCGAACATGTGTTGATCGTCGAAGACATGCCGGCGGTACGCCTGTTCGTCACCGAAGTGCTGGAAGACGCCGGTTACCGCTGCACCCAGGCCGGCGATATCGAAACGGCGCTGGAACGCTTGCAGAACGACGCGTCGATCGACCTGCTGCTGACTGACGTTGGTCTGCCACGCATGACCGGCCGTGAACTGGCCGACGTTGCCCGGGGCTGGCGTGAGGGGTTGCCGATCCTGTTCATGACCGGTTATGCGGAAACCGCGATCAACCGCCAGGTGTTCCTCGGGGCGGGTATGGACATGCTGGTCAAACCGTTTCAGATCAGCGCATTGCTGGACAAGGTGCGTCGCACGCTCGACGGTGCCTGATACACCTAGCGGCTGAGGGCGCGGGCGAGAAACGGCGCAGTCCGGCTCTTCTTGCTCGCCGCCACTTTCTGCGGCGTTCCGGCCACGACGATCTTGCCGCCCTGATCCCCCGCACCCAGGCCGATGTCGATTACCCAATCGCTCTGCGCCACCACGCGCATTTCATGCTCGACCACGATCACCGTGTGTCCTGCGCTCACCAGATTGTCCAGTTGTTCCAACAAGCGGTCGACGTCTCGCGGATGCAAACCGGTGGTAGGCTCATCGAGCACATACAACGTCGCGCCGCGCTGATTGCGTTGCAGCTCGGTGGCCAGTTTGATCCGCTGGGCTTCGCCGCCGGACAACTCGGTCGCCGGTTGCCCGAGGCGCAGGTAACCGAGGCCGATGTCGCGCAGCACTTCCAGTGAACGACGGATCGCCGGTTGCTCGGCAAATACCGCCACCGCTTCATCCACGGTCAATTGCAGCACCTGCGCAATGCTCAAGCCCTGCCAGAGGATGGCCAGGGTCTCGGGGTTGTAACGCGCGCCGTGACAGGTCGGGCACGGCGCATAAACGCTGGGCATGAACAGCAACTCGACACTGACAAACCCCTCGCCTTCGCAGGTCGGGCAGCGACCCTTGGCGACGTTGAAGGAAAACTGCCCGGCGTCGTAGCCCGCCACTTTCGCCTCATCGGTCGCGGCAAACAGCTTGCGCACGTTGTCGAACAGCCCGGTGTAGGTCGCCAGATTCGAACGAGGGGTGCGGCCGATGGGTTTCTGATCGACCTGAACCAGACGCTTGATCGACTCCAGCCCTGCGCTGACCTGGCCGGTGCTGGCAGACGGGGTATCGTCTTCCAGATTGAGTTCTTCCGGTTCGGCGTCACTGACGCTGCGCCCGAGCTGCGCGCCGACCAGTTCCAGTAGCACCTGGCTGACCAGGCTCGATTTGCCGGACCCGGAAACACCGGTGACCGAGGTGAAACAGCCCAATGGAAATTCGGCGCTGAGATTGTCGAGATTGTTGCGGGTAACGCCGTCGAGCTTCAGCCAGCCCGACGGTTTGCGCGCAGTGCGTGTGGAGCGTTGCTGTTCGGCGAACAGATAGGCGCGGGTCTGTGAGTCCTCGATCGCGGCCAGCCCCGGCGGCGGGCCGCTGTAGAGAATCTGCCCGCCCTTTTCGCCCGCCGCCGGGCCGACGTCGATCAGCCAGTCGGCCCGGCGCATGGTGTCCAGATCGTGCTCGACCACAAACACGCTGTTGCCGTCGGCCTTCAGAGGCTGCAACGCCGCGAACAGCGCTTCGCCGTCAGCCGGGTGCAGGCCGGCGGAAGGTTCGTCGAGCACGTAGATCACGCCAAACAATTGCGAACCCAGTTGGGTGGCCAGTCGCAGGCGTTGCAATTCGCCGGACGACAGGGTCGGCGTGCTCCGTTCCAGGGCCAGATAACCGAGGCCGAGATCGGTCAGGGTGCTCACCCGTTCCAGCAGATCCTCGGCAATGCGCTGCGCGGCCAGGCGTTTTTCCAGCGACAGGTTCGGCGTATGGCGCACGTCCGGCGCGTTGGCGTGGCCGCTGGCGCCATGGGCCACGCGCTGCTGCCGGGCTTCGCGGGTCTGGCTGTGGGTCAGGGTTTCACCGGTTTCATCGGCGTGTTCCAGCCAGCTCGCGTCCGCGACCGGCCGCAAAACCTCGGCGACTTGCAACAGAGACATCCGCGACAACTCGCCGATGTCATGCCCGGCAAACGTTACCGACAGCGCCTCGCGCTTGAGGCGCTTGCCATCGCACAACGGACACAGGCTGCCGAGCATGAACTGCGACACGCGCTTCTTCATCAGCGCACTTTGCGAATGGGTGAAGGTGTGCAGGATGTAGCGCCGGGCGCCAGTGAAGGTGCCTTGATAACTGGGCTCCATGTTGCGCTTGAGGGCGACGCGGGTTTCTTCCGGCGTCAGCCCGGCGTACACCGGAACGGTTGGTGTTTCCTCGGTGAAGAGGATCCAGTCACGCTGTTTTTTCGGCAGCTTGCGCCACGGGATATCGACATCGATGCCCATGGTCACCAGGATGTCGCGCAGGTTCTGCCCCTGCCAGGCCAGCGGCCATGACGCTACGGCGCGCTGGCGGATGGTCAGATTCGGATCCGGCACCATCAACGCCTCGGTGACCTCGTAGACCCGGCCCAGTCCATGGCATTGCGGGCACGCGCCTTGCGGCGTGTTCGGTGAAAAATCTTCGGCATACAGCATCGGCTGACCCGGTGGGTAGCTGCCGGCGCGCGAGTACAGCATGCGGATCAGGCTCGACAACGTGGTGACGCTGCCCACCGACGAACGCGTGCTCGGCGTGCCGCGCTGTTGCTGCAGGGCCACGGCCGGCGGCAGGCCTTCGATGGAGTCGACGTCCGGCACGCCAACCTGATCGATCAGCCTTCGCGCATAGGGCGCCACCGATTCGAAATAGCGTCGCTGGGCTTCGGCATACAGCGTCGAAAACGCCAGCGACGACTTGCCTGACCCCGACACCCCGGTGAACACCACCAGTGCATCGCGAGGAATGTCGACGTCCACGTTCTTCAGATTGTGCTCACGGGCACCGCGCACGCGAACCATGCCGGCGGCAGAACTGGAATTGCGTCTGGAAGTCATCGGCCAGCCTTGGTCAGGGGATTGGAGCTCAGGTGCTGAGCACGGAACGGATCATCTGCAGCAATGCTTCGGGTCCATAGGGCTTGCCGAGCAAATGGGTGTCGGGACTGAGCTGGTGGTTGCGCGAGATGATGTCGCGGGTGTGGCCCGAGGTGAACAGCACGGCCACCGGCGGCATTTGCACCTTGGCCCACGCCGCCAGATCGGAGCTCTTGATCAGACCGGGCATGACCACGTCGGTGAAGATCAGGTCGACCCGAGCGCCTTCCATCAACATCTGCATGGCTGCGTCACCATTACCGGCGGTCAGCACGCGATAACCTTCCTCGCGCAGTAGTTCAACTGCCGAGGTGCGCACCGCTTCGTTGTCCTCGACCACCAGGATTGTCTCGTGGCCGCCCGTGAGGGGGGTCTCCACGCTTGGCGCCGCTTGACCCACCGCTCGCAGGCTGCGCGGAAAGTACAACTGCACGCGCGTGCCCTGGCCCACCTGGCTGTCGATCTCGACATGCCCGCCGCTCTGTTTGACGAAGCCGAACACCATGCTCAAGCCGAGGCCCGTGCCCTGGCCGTCGGCCTTGGTGGTGAAGAACGGTTCGAACACCTGCTCGAGCATGTGCGGGGCGATGCCGACGCCGCTGTCACTGACCGAAACCCGGACGAAATCCCCCGGCACGATCCCCTTGCCCGAACAGAACGCCCGATCCAGTGAAAGGTTGGAGGCGCCGAGCACAATCGTGCCCTCGCCTTTCATGGCGTCCCGGGCATTGATCGCCAGATTGAGAATGGCGTTTTCCAGTTGATTGCGATCAACGTTGATGTGCCACGGTTCGTCCGGCAGTTGCACGTCGATCTGAATGGTTTCGCCCAGCGCCCGTTGCAGCAACTCACCGACGCCTTCGAAGATCTGCCGGGGATTGCACACCGCCGGCGACAGCGGCTGGCGACGGGCAAACGCCAGCAGTTGCGAGGACAGCTTGGCGCCCCGCTCCACCGCCGCCAGCGAGGCGCTGACCCGACGCTGGACGTTGGCATTGTCCGGTTCATGCCGCGCCAGCAGATGCAGGTTGCCGGCGATCACTTGCAGCAGGTTGTTGAAGTCATGGGCCACGCCGCCCGTAAGGCCGCCGATGGCCTCGAGCTTCTGCGACTGACGCAATTGCTCTTCCGCGGCGAGGCGCGCCTCGACTTCATCCGCTACCCGCTGTTCGAGGTTGCGGGTGAACTTGAGCAGCGATTCTTCGGCGATCTTGCGCTCGTGAATATCGATCAGCACACCGGGGAAACGGAACGGCCGGCCCTGCTCGTCGAATTCGCAAGCGCCGCTGGCGAGCACCCACAGACAACTGCCATCGGCACGCACCACCCGGTACTCGGCGTTGTAGGGCTCGCCGGTACGCACCGAATTCTCCACGCACTCCTGTACCCAATTACGGTCGTCCGGATGAATGTGCGTCTCGGCGATATGCTGAGGCAGGTTGCTCAGGTCTTGATCAGGCGGGTAGGAAAATGTCCGGGCAAAACGCTCGTCGGCCGACAGCACATTGTTTCTGACGTCCCAGACAAACGAGCCAAGCAGTGCCCCGGCATTCAGTGCCAGTCGCACCCGCTCGTTATCGGCGCGATAAGCGTCTTCGGCGGCCTGACGCAAGCGTTCGGACAACACCAGTTCAGTGGTTTCCACCACCATCGCCATGACGCCCGAAGGCACACCGGCATCGTTGGCCACCGGGCTGTAATACAAATCGAGCCAGACATCCTCGGGTACGCCGTCGCGCAGCAACACCAGGACCTTGTTGCGATATTCCAGGGTGCCGCCGGCCAGACAGGTGTCGACCACATGCCGGTTGAAATCGGCCACCTCCGGCCAGCCCAGTTCCACCGGCGATCCGAGCAGGTAGGGATGTCGTCCGCCGGCGAATCGTGAGTAAGCGTCGTTGTAGATCATGTAACCGGCATGGCCCCAGAGCATGACCATCGGCAGCGGCGATGCCAGCATCAGTTGCACTGTGCTGCACAGGCTGGCCGGCCAGGTTTCGAGCGGGCCCAGATCGGTCCTGCTCCAGTCGAACGCACGGATTCGCCCGGCCATCTCGCCTTGCCAGCCGTCACACCCATGGCTATCGGATAAAAACTGCATCAGCTGCTTCAACGCCTTGTGGTTGATCCGGATCTATCGCTGCGCGGTCAAACGTCGCGCCCGTCTGTTTCGAGCGCATCGGGCAACGATGGTTTCATTAGAGGTATAGCCGATTTCAGTGGCAGCCGACGCTCAGACTTCGATCAGATGTTTGAGCGGATGGTAGCCGGTCTTGAGCTTCGCAGCGACGTCGAGAATCGCCTTCTGGATGCCGTCCAGGTGTATGCAGGTCAGCTCGATGGCGGCGCTCTGATTGCCAGCCTCGATGTACTCGATCAGCCGCAGGTGTTCGTCGTCGCGACAGGCTTCGTGGCTGTCGTCATCCAGCGCCGCGGCGTACAGCGAGGCGCGGGAAATCAACTTCTGGAACCAGTCGAGCAGCACCGGGTTATTCAGGCTGCGGGCGAGCTTGATGTGGAACTCGCCGAGCAGGTGAATCAGCCGCTCGTGATCGCCGGCTTGGTGGGCTTCGTCTTCCAGCAGCAAGTGATCGCGCAGGTCCTGCATCGCCGCAGAGTCTTTGCGTCGGCACAGTTCGGTGACGATGCCGATCTCGACCAGACGTCGGGTTTCGAACAGCGAACGGATCTCTTCATCACTGGGCAGCGATACCGATGCACCTTTATTGGGCTCGGTGGTGACCAGTCCATCGGCCTCCAGTTGCTTGAGCGCGGCACGAACCGACGTGCGGCTGACATTGAACAATTCTGCCAGCGACGCCTCGCCCAGCTTCATCCCAGGACGCAGCGAACGTTTGCTGATCGCCTCGTAAACCCCTTGGTAGACGCGGTCGACCGTGGTTTCCGGTTTTTTCTCGGTCATCTGAAAACTCCTTCAATGCTGGCAGCGCTGCCTGACGAGCGACTCAGTCAGGGAAATGGGGGGTTGCGCCAGCAGATTAATCCGGGTATTTCTAAATTGCATTCAGATATTGCATACAATAATTAGAGGATTGCACCATTATGGGTCAACCAATAGCCATTGAAGTGCGTAATGTATCCAAGCGGTATTCTGATGACCCTGGCCTCGCGCCTGCCCTCGACAACGTCTCGGTGAACATCGCCGACAACGAGTTTTTCACCCTCCTCGGCCCCTCGGGCTGCGGCAAGACCACCCTGCTGCGCGCCATCGCCGGTTTCGAACACGTCAGCGACGGCGAGATCCGTCTGGCGGGCGAAACGGTCAATCACCTGCCGCCGTTCAAGCGTCGGGTCAACACGGTGTTCCAGAGTTACGCGCTGTTTCCGCACATGAGTGTCGCGCAGAATATCGCCTTCGGCCTCGAGATGCAGGGTCTTGATCGCAAGACGATTCCCGGACGGGTCGACGAAATGCTCGCGCTGGTGCAGATGGAGCACCTGGCCGGGCGCAAACCGGCGCAATTATCCGGCGGCCAGCAGCAGCGCGTGGCTCTGGCCCGGGCCCTGGCGCCGAAGCCGAAGGTGCTGTTGCTCGACGAGCCGCTGTCGGCGCTGGACCTGAAGCTGCGCAAGGAAATGCAGGTCGAACTCAAGCGCGTGCAGCAGGAAGCCGGCATCACCTTCATCTTCGTCACCCACGATCAGGAAGAAGCGCTGACCCTGTCCGACCGGATCGCGGTGATGTCCGCCGGCAAGATCCTGCAGATCGGCACCCCGATCGACATCTATGAACGTCCGCAGCACCGCTTCGTCGCCCAGTTTATCGGCGACATCAATTTCCTTCCCGGCCAACTCAAACGCGGGGAACACAACGAAAACATCTTCGTACCGAACGGCATGCCGGTGGAAATCCCCTGCCCGCCGCAAGGCGTCAATGGCAGCAGCGTGCAGCTGGCATTCCGGCCCGAGCGCTCGCAACTGGTTGCAGCGAATCAGCCGCATCATCTGCGCGGTGTGATCGAAGCGGTGCTGTATGTCGGCACCGCGACGCTGTACCAGTGCCGCTTGAACAACGACATCAAAGTCATGCTGCGGGAAAACAACGAAGGCCTGAACCGTGGTCGCGCAGTCGGTGAGCCCGTGGCGGTGCACCTGCCGCCCCAGGCCTGCCTGTTGATGGAGGCCTGAGATGAGCGTCAGCAGCACTTCTCCCTCCCTCAATCGCGCGCTGTTGCTCAGCCCGGTGGTGTTGACCCTGCTCGCCCTGATCGCCATTCCGCTGGGGATCATGGGTTACATCAGCCTGTTGCCGCGCAACACCTACGGCGGCGTCGACTGGCAGGCTCAATGGCAACTGCAGAGTTATGTGCAGCTGTTCTTCCAGGAAGGCTTCGACGGCGAACTGGAGCTGAACTGGGTCTACGCCCAGGCGCTGTTGCGCTCGGTGTTCCAGGCCAGTGGCACCACGGTGTTGTGCTTCCTGTTCGGCTTTCCGGTGGCGCTGTGGATGTCGAGCCTGACCCCGCGCCGGCGCAATTTGATGGTGTTGCTCATCACCATCCCGTTCTGGACCAACCTGCTGATCCGTAACTACGCGTGGCTGATCATCCTGCGCGAACAGGGCTGGGTCGCCCAGAGCCTCAACGCGCTCTTCCCGAGTGCCGGCGGCATCACCCTGCTCTACAACGACTTCGCCGTGAGCGTGGGTCTGGTCTACAGCTTCCTGCCGTTCATGATTTTGCCGATCTACTCGACCCTGGAAAAACTCGACTGGCGTCTGGTGGAAGCCGCCTATGACCTGGGCGCCAACCGCTGGCACGCCCTGCGCCGGATCATCCTGCCGCTGTCGATGCCCGGCGTGATTGCCGGCGCGTTGCTGGTGTTCGTGCCGAGCCTCGGCGCCTTCATCACCCCGGCGATCCTCGGCGGCGGCAAGACCCTGATGATCGGCAACCTGATCCAGCAGCAATTCGGCACCGCGCGCAACTGGCCGCTCGGCAGTTCGTTGTCGTTCCTGTTGCTGGGGATTCTGCTGTTGTCCCTGGTGCTCTACGCCCTCTACAGCCGCAGCGCGGTGAAAACCCTGAACCGGGGAGCGAAAGCATGATCTCTCTGCACCTGAAAAAACTCCCCGCAACCCGGGAAATCAGCCTGCTGATCCTCGCCTACCTGTACGTGCCGATCCTGGTGTTGATCGCCTACAGCTTCAACGCCAACCGCTCGGCGACGGTGTGGACCGAGTTCTCGTTCGCCTGGTACGGGCGGATCCTGGCCAATCCATCGATCCAGACCGCAGCGCTGAATTCGATCATCGTCGCGACCATCGCCACAGTCTGCGCCACGACCATTGCACTGCTCGCAGCCCTGGCGACTTACCGGCCGTTCTACGGACAGAAAATGGTCGAGGGCGGGATCAACCTGCCGCTGATCCTGCCGGAGATCGTCACCGCCGTGGCCACCCTGCTGCTGTTCATGGCCCTGGGCATCAAGCTTGGGCTGATGACGGTGATCGTCGCGCACATTGGCTTCTGCATTCCGTTCGCCTACCTGCCGATCCGCGCACGGCTCAACGATCTGGACAAGAGCCTGCTGGAGGCCGCCAACGATCTGTACGCCAACCCGTGGCAAGTGTTCCGCCGCGTGACCTTGCCGCTGTTGTGGCCGGCGGTGCTGTCCGGTTCGGTGCTGGCGTTCGTGGTCAGCCTCGACGATTTCATCATGACCTTCTTCGTCGCCGGGCCCGGTTCGACCACGTTGCCGGTGTACATCTTCTCGGCGATCAAGGCCGGCGTAACGCCCGAGATCAACGCGATTTCGACCCTGATGCTGGTGATTTCCATCGTGCTGGTGGTGCTGGCCTTCTGGCTTGGCCAATGCGGCAAACAACAATAAACCTGGAGCGCTCTGTTCATGAAAACCAAAAGCATGCGTTTGGCAATTTCCGGTCTGGCCCTGAGTTGTTTCACCGCGTTCAGCGCCCACGCCGCCGAGCCCAAGCAATTGTTCTTCTACAACTGGACCGATTACTACCCGGTGGACCTGCTGGCCAAGTTCGAAAAGGAGACCGGGATCAAGGTCACCATGGACGGCTACGACAGCAACGAAACCCTGCTCGCCAAATTGCAGGCCGGCGGCGCGGCGTATGACGTGATCGTGCCGTCGCAGTCGATCATGCAGACGCTGATCAAGCAGGACCTGCTGCTGGAAATCGACGCTCCGACCCTGAGCAACTTCCAGTACGTCAAAGGCCCGTTCCGCGATCCGAGCTTCGACCCGGGCCGCAAGTTTTCGGCGCCGTACCTGTGGGGCACCACCGGGTTTTCCTATGACAGCGCACGGGTACCGGGCGGCAAGCTCGATGATTCGTGGAAAGAATTCTTCGAACCGCGCAAGGAACTGCAAGGCCAGCTCGCCGCCCTCGACACTTCCAGCAGCGTGATCAACGCCGCCAGTCATTACCTGAACGTCGACGAATGCACGGAAAACCCGCAGGAGGCCAAACGCATCCTCGAACTGCTGCAAAAACAGAAACCGTTTTTGAAGATGTACAGCTCCGACAACACCGTCGACCGCATGGCCTCGGGCGAAGTGATCATGATGCAGAACTGGAACGGCTCGACGGCCCGCGCCACGTTGCAGAAGAGCACGATCAAATACGTGTACCCGAAAGAAGGCCTGGCGATGTTCCAGGACAACTTCGCCGTACCGAAAAGCGCTCCGCATCCGGGCAACGCGAGGATCTTCATCGACTGGATGATGAAGCCCGAGAACGCGGCGGCCGTGTCCAACGCGATTGCCTATGCCAACGGGATTCAGAGCGATCAGTTGCTGGATGCGAAATGGAAGGTCATGGACGCGATCAACATGCCCGAGGAATACGCCTCGCGCCTGCGGCCGGAGAAGGAATGCAGCAACAAGGCGCGGGAGCTGCAGGATCGGATCTGGTCGAAGCTCAAGGGTTGATTCGGGATCGCTGGTTGATCTGAACGCCGACCACCCAGTTCGACCTGGAGAAGCCCCTCACCCTAGCCCTCTCCCAGAGGGAGAGGGGACTGACCGCATTGTCTCGAGAGATACGCCGACCTGAGAAATCGAGTTGATTACGGATTCACAGCCAATCGTTCAGGTCGGCGTAGCTCTTCAATATCCCCCATTCGGTCCCCTCTCCCTCCGGGAGAGGGCTAGGGTGAGGGAAAAATTTCAAAGAACACCGAGGTTCCCATGTCCCACCCCCGCTGGCTCAGAAACATCCGCCCCTACGGCGCCCCCGCCGAAGACCTGCTGATCGAAAACGGCAAGTTCAGCCAACGCCGCCCGGCCTCCAATGCTCCACTGACCGCCACCGACATCGACGGCCAGAACCAGCTCCTGACCGCTCCGCTGGTGGAAAGCCACGTCCACCTCGACAAGACCCTGTACGGCCAGCCCTGGCGCCCGAACAGCGCCGGCCCGACGCTCAAGGACTACATCAGCAACGAGCGCCGTGTGCTGCGTGAAGTCAAGGCGCCGATCGCCGAACGCGCCGGCGCGCTGCTGGAAAACTGCATCGCCCGGGGTTCGCTGACCATGCGCTGCCACGTCGACATCGACCCGGAATTCGGCCTGCGCCACGTCGAGGCCATGCAACAACTGCGCGAAACCTACAACGACCTGATCGACCTGCAACTGGTGGTGTTCCCGCAAACCGGCCTGATCAGCCGCCCCGGCACCGCCGAGCTGATGCGCGAAGCCATGGCCCTGGGCGTGGAGAACGTCGGCGGCCTCGACCCCTGCGGCATCGACAACGACCCGATCGCGCAACTGGATTTCGTGTTCAAACTGGCCCGCGAGTTCCAGCGTGGCGTCGACATTCACCTGCACGACAAAGGTGAACTGGGCCTGTGGCAGATCGCCCGGATCGCCGATTACACCGAGCGTTTCAACCTGCACAACCGGGTGATGATCAGCCATGCTTATTGCCTCGGCATGTTGCCTTGGAGCCAGGTCAAACCGGTCGCCGAACGCCTCGCTGCGCTGGGGATTTCGCTGATGAGTTCGGCGCCGGCCGACTGCGCGGTGCCGCCGTTTCTGGCGCTGCGTGACTCCGGCGTCAACGTCTGCCTCGGTTCCGACGGCATTCGCGATGCGTGGTCGCCGATGGGTAATGGCGACATGCTGGAACGGGCAATGTTGCTGGCGTTTCGTTTTGATCTGGGCAAAGACGATGAACTGGCGGCAGCCTTCGACGCGGCGACGGGCAACGGTGCCCGCGCATTGGGGATCAAGGATTACGGCTTCGCCATCGGCCGGCCGGCAGACTTTCTGCTGATGCCGGTCGAAACCCTCGGCGAAGCAGTAGTTTCGCGCCCTGTGCGTCAGGTCTATCGCGGTGGCGAATTGATCGCGAGCGGCGGTCGTTTGCTGGGCAGCCGTCTGTGAAACGGATCGGTCTGAAGGCTGGTTGCGTGGTCGGTTTCGACGGCACGCAACATGTACTGTGGCGCGACGGCGAAGTGGTGTTCGCCGGTTCACGGATCGAGTTTGTCGGGCGCGGATACCAAGGGCCGGTGGATCAGTGGATCGACTACGGCAATGCGCTGATCGGACCCGGTTTCATCGACCTGGATGCCCTCGGCGATCTCGACTCCACCGTGCTGACTCTGGACAACGGCGACGAACGCGCGATGGGCCGGATGTGGTCGGCGGAGTATCTGGCGGCCGGCCCGCGTGAGTCGTTCAGCCCCGAAGAAGAGGTCTTCAAGTACCGCTACGCCTTCACCCAGTTGATCCGCAACGGCATTACCACGGCCATGCCGATCACTTCGATGTACTACCGCGAATGGGCGGAGACCTACGACGAGTTTGCCGCTGTCGCCGACGTCGCGGGCGAATTGGGCCTGCGTACCTATCTCGGCCCCTGCTACATGAGCGGCATGAGTTACTGGCGCGCCGACGGCACCCTCGCCCATCACTGGGATGAGGCTCGGGGCCTGGCGGGACTGGATGCGGCCGAACGGTTTTTCAAGGATTTCGATGGCGCCCACGCCGGGTTGATTCGCGGTGCGCTGCTGCCGGATCGCATCCAGACCTGCACTCCGGCGCTGCTCCAACGCACGTCCGCCTTGAGTCGTGAACTGAACGCACCGATGCGTCTGCATTGCTGTCAGGCGCCCGGCGAAGTAGCGATGGTCGAACAGTTGCGCGGCACCACGCCGCTGGGCTGGTTGCAGCGGTTGGATTTGCTCAACCCGCGCAGCCTGTTGCCCCACGGCATTTACACCTCGGGAGATGACGACTTGCAACGGGTCATCGACGGCGGCGCCAGTCTGGTGCACTGCCCGCTGGTGTTCGCCCGTGACGGCGAGGCGCTGAATTCGTTCGGCCGCTATCGGGCCAAAGGCATCAACCTCGCCCTCGGCACCGATACCTGGCCGGCGGATTTGCTGGCCAACATGCGCCACGGTCTGAACATCGCCCGGCTCATGGAGGGAGGGCCGTCGCAGACCCGCAGCCTCGACCTGTACAACGCCGCGACCCTCGGCGGCGCCAAGGCGTTGGGCCGTGACGACCTCGGTCGCCTGGCCCCCGGCGCCAAAGCGGATATCACCGTGTTCAACCTGCGCGGCCTGCACCTGGGCCCGCTGTTCGATCCACTGAAAAACCTGCTGCTGGCCGGGCGCGGCGACGACTGCCTAGCCAGTTACATCGACGGTCGCTGCGTGATGCACGACGGTCAGGTCAACGGCGTCGACTACCCCACTCTGCAACGCCAGGCCCAGCGCCAATACGAAAAACTGATGCGCAGCCACAGCGACCGGGCCTTTGGCCGACCGGACTGGAAAAAGCTGTTCCAGCCGGCCATTGCGTTCGCCGACGCCTACAGCGCCGAAGCGCCGTTGAGCGCCATCGATCCACTTCTTTAGAGAACACTGCCATGCACAGCTTCGATTTCAGCCAACTGAGTCCACGGGAAAAATACAAGATTCTGATCGGCAGCGTGGTGCCGCGCCCGATTGCACTGGTCACCACCATCGATGCCGAAGGCCGGGTCAATGCCGCACCGTTCAGTTTCTTCAATGCGCTGTCGGCGGATCCGCCCATTCTCGCGCTCGGCGTGGAGAACTACGGCGACCAGAGTCCGAAGGACACCACGCGCAATATCCAGATGAATCAGGAGTTCACCGTCAACATCGTCAGTGACGCCTTGGTGGAGGCCATGAACGTCTGCGCCGTGCCGTTCGCGCCGGGCTTCGATGAGTTGACCGCAGCGGGCCTGACAGCGATCCCCGGCACCTCGGTCAAATGCCCGCGAATCGGCGAAGCACCGGTGGCGCTGGAATGTCGGCGGATGATGGCGCTGAACATCGGTCAGTCGCGGGAGATCATTTTTGGCGAGGTGTTGATGGCGCATGTGCGCGACGAGTTGATCGACCCGAAAACCCTGTACATCGATCAATTGGGGCTGGATGCGATCGGACGCATGGGCGGGCATGGTTATGCACGGACCCGAGACTACTTCGACCTGCCGACCCGCTCGTTGCAAGCGTGGACGGAGGCGCCGGGGGGTGGCGAGCGGTTCTGGCCACAGCGCTGATCAGTGGAAGTCGCGGCTCTGTACGCGGATGCCGTTGAGCAGCGGAGTCAGATCGCTCAAGCGTCCGGCGATCAGGTGCCGCACCTCGCCTTCCCGCTCCCAGCGGCCATCGACCTTGAGCAATTGCGAGCCCACCAGCACCTGCCGCTGACGCTCGGCCAGATCGCGCCAGACCACCACGTTGACGTTGCCGAACTCGTCTTCCAGGGTCACGAAGGTCACGCCACTGGCAGTGCCCGGCCGCTGACGCCCGGTCACCAGCCCCGCCACGCTGACCGGCCGGCCATGTTCGACCTCCAGCAACTCCCGGGAACTGCGGCAGCGCCGCGCCCGCAACTCGTTGCGCAACAGCGTCAGCGGGTGCGGCCCCAGTGTGGTGCCAAGGGTGGCGTAGTCGGTGAACAGGTCTTCGCTGACACTCGGCGTCGGCAGCAACACATCCGGTTCCTCCTGACTCGGCAACCCGGCAAACAGCCCGAGCTGTTTCTGCACCCCGGCCACTTCCCAGCGTGCCCGATGGCGGTGACCGGCCAGGCCGCGCAACGCCCCGGCGTCGGCCAGCAACGCCTGGGCGCGACTGTCGAGCCCGGCCCGCTCACCCAGATCGGCGACATCGGCAAATGCCCCCCTCGCCCGCGCGCTTTCAATGCTGCGCGCATCTTCCTCGCGAAAGCCCTTGATCATCCGCAGGCCCATGCGGATGGCCGGTTGCTCGCCGGCAATCGGCTCCAGGCTGCAATCCCAGTCACTGGCGCGCACGTCCACCGGACGGATCTGCAAATGATGCCGGCGCGCATCCTGAAGAATCTGATCCGGACTGTAGAAACCCATCGGCCAGCTGTTGATCAGCGCACAGGCGAACGCCGCCGGTTCATGGCACTTGAGCCAGCAACTGGCATAGGTCAGCAAGGCAAAACTGGCGGCGTGGGACTCGGGGAAACCGTAACTGCCGAAGCCCTTGATCTGCTCGAAGATCTGCGCGGCGAATTCCGGGCTGTAGCCGTTTTTCTTCATGCCGGCGGCCAGCCGTTCCTTGTGCGGTTCCAGCCCGCCGTGGCGTTTCCACGCCGCCATGGAGCGGCGCAACTGGTCAGCCTCGCCGGGGCTGTAGTCGGCGGCGACAATCGCGATCTGCATCACCTGTTCCTGAAACAGCGGCACACCGAGGGTGCGCTTGAGCACCACTTCCAGTTCCGGGGACGGATAGGTTTCCTCTTCTTCCTTGTTCCGCCGGCGCAGGTACGGATGGACCATCCCGCCCTGTATCGGCCCCGGCCGGACGATGGCCACCTCGATCACCAGGTCATAGAAGGTTTGCGGGCGCAGACGCGGCAGCATCGACATCTGCGCCCGGGACTCGATCTGGAACACGCCGATGGTATCGGCGCGGCTGATCATGTCGTAGGTCGGGCGATCCTCAGGCGGGATGGTGGCCAGGCTCAGGTCCTGATGGCGATGGCGGCGCAGCAGGTCGAAACAGCGGCGGATCGCGCTGAGCATGCCGAGGGCGAGGATATCCACCTTGAGCAGCCCGACCGCATCGAGGTCATCCTTGTCCCACTGGATGATGGTGCGGTCGGCCATAGCGGCGTTTTCCACCGGCACCAGAGTGTCCAGCGGTTGCTCGGATATCACGAAACCGCCGGGGTGCTGCGACAGGTGCCGGGGGAAGCCGATCAGTTGCCCGGTCAGGCTCAGCACCCGGTGCAGCAGCGGACTTTCGGGGTCGAAACCGCCCTCGCGCAGGCGCTCCACGGGTGGGGTTTCATCGCTCCAGTGACCGCAACAGTCGGCCAGCGCATTGATCTGGTCCGGCGGCAAGCCCAGCGCCTTGGCCACATCGCGGATCGCACCGGAAGCGTGATACGTGCTGACCACCGCGGTCAGCGCCGCACGACGGCGGCCATAACGACGGAACACGTATTGCAGGACTTCTTCCCGGCGTTCGTGCTCGAAATCGACGTCGATGTCCGGCGGCTCGTTGCGCTCCCTCGACATGAAACGCTCGAACAGCAGCGTGGTGCGGTCCGGGTCGATCTCGGTGATGCCCAGGGCAAAACACACCGCCGAGTTGGCCGCCGAACCCCGGCCCTGACAGAGAATTTTCTGCTCACGGGCGAAGCGCACCACGTCGTGCACGGTGAGGAAGTAGCTTTCGTAGCCGAGTTCGGCAATCAGCTCCAGCTCATCGTCGATCTGCTTGAGCACCTTGGGCTGTGCGCCTTTCGGCCAGCGCCAGGCGATGCCTTGTTCGGTCAGGTGGCGCAGCCAGGAACTGGCGCTGTGTTCCTCGGGCACCAGCTCTTTGGGGTATTGATAGCGCAACTCGCCCAGATCGAAGGTGCAGCGGCGGGCCAGCTTTAGCGATTCGTCCAGCAAGGTCTGTGGATACAGCTCGCGCAATACATCGAGGCTGCGCAAATGCCGCTCGCCGTTGGGGTGCAGGCGCAATCCGGCCTCGGCCACCGGGACGTGATGGCGGATCGCGGTCATGGTGTCCTGCAAGGCTCGCCGGCCACGGGCATGCATGTGCACATCGCCGCTGGCCACGGCTGGAATTTGCAGCTCATCCGCCAGACTCAACAGTGCGGCAAGCCGTTGCTGATCGTTCTGCCCACGATGCAACTGCACCGCCAGCCACAGCCGCTCGCCGAACGTCTGTTTCAGCCAGCGCCCCTCTTCCACCTCATCGACCGCCTCCGGCACCCACAGCACCAGCAATCCCGGCAACGGCTCGCTGAAGTCCTCGCGCAGTATTTGATACTGGCCTTTTTGGGTACGCCGTCGAGCCTGGGTGATCAAGCCGCACAGGGCCTGATAACCCTCGATGTTCTCCACCAGCAACACCAGTTTCGGGCCGTTCTCGATACGGATTTCGCTGCCGATGATCAGCGGCAACTCCACTGACTTGGCTGCCTGCCAGGCACGGACGATCCCGGCGAGGGTGCATTCATCGGTAATCGCCAGCGCCTGATAGCCGTGCTTTTTCGCGCGCTGAAACAGTTCCAGCGCACTGGACGCGCCGCGCTGGAAACTGAAATTCGACAGGCAGTGCAGCTCGGCATAACCCTGGTTCATGCGAACCAGCCCTGCAGCCACAACGGACCGACCTCACCCACTGCCCGGTACGCCCAGCCTTGCTGGCCTGCGCGGTTCTGGATCAGGTAATAGTCGCGGCGCACGTCGTCACCGTCCCACCAGCCGGACTCGATGCGCTCCGGACCCATGAGGATGCGCGCCGAACCTTCGGGCACCGACTGCGGCTCGCCCAACAACCAGCCCGGACGCTGCACGCACGGCAATGCAGGGCAACGCTGCTTGTCGTCGGCGTTCTGCCACGCGCACTCCGGGCGATGATCGGCCTGAAAGCGCAGGCCCTGCACCGCCTCATCGCCCAGCCGTGCGCGCAGGCGTTCGCGCAGTTGCTCCCAGGGCAAGGTCTGCTGCGGGCGGTCGTCGAACAGTTCCTGAAACTGCGGCACGAAACTCGGCAGATCCTCGGCGCGCAGACGAAAGCCGCGCACCGGGGCTTCGACCTGCACCTGCTCCAGTCGGCCACGGGCCAGTTCAAAGAGCATCGCCGGATCGCGCTCGGCGCTGAGCAGGCCGACCTTGATCAGCGTGTCCGGCAGCCCCGCATGTTCCAGGTGCAGATCGAAGCGCTGCACGCCGCTGTCACGCCCGCACAAAAACGCCGCCAGATCGGACGTCAGGCGGCGCAAGGGGAACAGCAGCGCCTGATGGGACTGCACGTCGAAATTGAGTTCGATGCGCACGTCGAAGCGATCCGGCGGCAGGTAGAACGCCAGCGCCAGCGGTCGCGCGCCGAACAGCGTGTCCAGGTGCTTGAGCATCGGCGCCTCGAAACGCCGGGCCAGGGCCTGACGCGGCAGGTTCTGCACCTGATGGAGGTTGCGCAGGCCCATGCGCGACAAGGCCGTGGCCACGCTCGGCTCAAGCCCGATGCGGTCGACCGGCAATTGCCCGAGGTGATGGCGCAGGGCTTCACCGTCGGGCACCACCAATCCGTCATAGGCGTTGGCCAGTACTCGCGCCGCCACCGGGTTGGGCGCGGCGACGATGCGGTGACGAAAGCCCAGCTCCGTCAGTTCCGTGCGCAAGCGCGCTTCGAACTGCGCCCAGGACCCGAACAGCCCAAGGCTCGACTCGATCTCGAACACCACGGTGCGCGGGTAATGCACGCTGACCTGGGCGCTGAAACGATAGGCCCAGGCGGCGAGAAACTGCTGCCAGTGCTCGACCTCGGCCGAATCGTAATCGACGGTGGCAAACCCTTTGCTCATGGCCTGCGCGGCGGTCATCGATTGCCCGGGACGCAAGCCCAGTGCCCGCGCCGCCGGGTTGACCGCTTGCAGCACCCGCCGCTGGGCCGGGCCGCTGAGCAGCGCCAACGGTTGCTCGGGATCGGGGCGCTGACGCAGCACGGCGTCGAGGGCCAATTGCGGGAACAGAATGCAAACCCAGCGCATGGCGACCTCAATGCCCCACGGTGAAGGCAATCGGTGCGCTGCGCGCCAGTCCGCCCCGGCACTTGAGCACGCGCAATTGCGCCGGGCGGGCATCGATGGCGATGCGCAGCGCGGCCGGCGACGGGTTGACCGCTTCGCTCAAGGGGCGCCACGCGAACGCCAGGGTCTGGCCGGTTTCCGCCGCCACCTGCAAACGGCGCAAGGCGCGGTCATCGGCCTTGTGCGGCCAGCACAGCACCGCGCCGCAACTGCCCGAGCGCAGGCATTGTTCTGCCGCCCACAACGCATCGCGTTCGCTGGCCTGGATCACCGACAACTGCCGCAGATCGACCCCGGCATTGGCCCACGCCTGCGGGTACGGCACGAACGGCGGCGCCACCAGCACAATGCGCTCGCCCGCCGCCGACAGCCGCGCCAGCGTCGGCCACACCAATTGCAATTCGCCGACACCGGGCCCGGCCAGCAGGATTTCGCTCAGCGCCGCTTCTGGCCAGCCGCCACTGGGCAACGCTGCGTCCAGCGCCGCGTGCCCGGTGGGTTGCGGGCTGGCGGCGGGTGGCGCAGGCCGGCCCTTCCAGACCTGGCCGCCATTGAACAGCGTATCCAGCGCAACGACGGCACCCATCAGCCTTGCCTCACCAGACCGCAGAACACCCCTTCGATAGCCAGGTCCTGATCGGCCCGCACCACAATCGGCTGGTACGCCGGGTTGCGCGGCAACAGGCGAACCTCATCGCCGACCCGCTCGAAGCGTTTGATCGTGACCTCACCGTCGAGTCGCGCCACCACGATCTGGCCATTGAGCGCTTCGGGGTTGCGCCGCACGCCGACCAGATCGCCGTCGAGAATGCCGTCCTCGATCATCGAATCGCCCTGCACCCGCAGCATGTAGTCGGGCGTACGGGAGAACAGCGCCGGGTCGAGCATCAGCCGATTGTGCAGGTCGGCATCGGCCCCGATGGGCGCACCAGCGGCCACCCGGCCGAGTACCGGGACTTCGAGCAGCTCCGGCCGCGCAGGTTGCCCGAGCAAACGAATGCCCCGGGCCTGATGCGGATTGACCTCGATAAACCCGGCTTCGGTGAGCGCCAGCACATGCTTGCGCGCCACGCTGCGGGAGGCAAAACCAAAAGCCTCGCTGATTTCAGCGAGGCTTGGAGGCTGACCGTGTTCGGCGATGCGTTCGCGGATAAAGGTCAGGATGGCGGTACGGCGAGGAGTGAGAGTCGTCATGGAGTACATTTGTACTCTTGTGGGAATTTCCTGACAAGCACCACCAGTCAGCTCAAACCGCGCTCCGCCAGAAACTCCGCGATGTAGTCGATAAACGCCACAACCTTGGCCGTAGCCCGCCGATGACTCGGGTACACCGCCAGAATGTGCGGGCCAAAACTGTCCGGATCGATCTCGTAATCCGCCATGACCCGCACCAGTCGCCCGTCGGCGATGTACGGCGCGGCACTCCACAGCGGCGTGTGCAGCAGGCCACGCCCGGCCAGGGCGCTGGCCAGCAGCAGGTCGTAATTGTCACTGCGCAACAGCGGCGCCGTCGGTTGCGCCAGGCTCAGGCGCTGGCCGTCGCGCTCGGCCCACCAGAATTCGCGGCTGAGCAACGGATGCCGGTACAGCAACCATTCATGCTGATCGAGGGTTTGCGGCGTGACCGGCAAGCCCTTGCGCGCCAGGTATTCGGGGCTGCCGCACAGCGCCAGACGATTGCTGCCGACCACCCGGGCGATCAACCCCGGCAAATCATCGTGCCCTTCACGCAACGCCAGGTCGTAACCGCTTTCCAGCAGATTGACGAATTCGTCGCACAAATCCACTTGCAGGCTGATCTGCGGGTATTGCTGTAAAAAGCCGTCACACACCTGATCGAGAAACGCTCGCCCATAGGCCAGCGGCGCAGTGATTTTCAGGCTGCCGCGCAGGCCATGCTGCAACTGCTCGATTTCCTCACTGGCCTCGTCCAGCCGTTGCAGCACCTGGCGTGCGGTTTCCAGATACAGCCGGCCGATTTCGGTCAGCAGAATCCGCCGCGTGCTGCGCTCGAACAGCCGCGCCCCAAGTTCGGATTCCAGATGATTGACCGCTTTGGTCAAGGCCGACGGAGTCTTGCCCAGTTGCTCGGCAGCGCGGCTGAAACTGCCGAGCTGCGCGGTGACCACGAACATTTTCAGTGCACCCAGCTTGTCCATGCTTTTTCCATTCAGGCAAAAACGTTTTTCGTGAGGGAGGCGTTCTGTCGGGCGTTGGCAGCCACTAATCTGGCCATCAGACGCAATAACAAGGAAATGTTCAATGAAAAGATTCATCCCGCATTTCACAAAAAATCTGCTGATCGCCGCTATGAGTTTTGCCTCGATGGAAGCCATGGCCGCCACCGATCTGGTGCTGTTCAATGGCAAGATTTTCACCGCCGACCGCGCTCAACCGAAGGTTCAGGCGCTGGCCGTGGAGAACGGCAAGGTGCTGAAAGTCGGCAGCGATGCGCAGATCAAGGCCTTGATCGAGCCCGGCACCCAGGTGATCGACCTGAAAGGTCAGGCGCTGATGCCCGGCCTGATCGACAGCCATTCCCACGCGATTTTCGGCGGACTGGAAATGGTCTCGGCTAACATGGAAGACGACGTGGTCGGTCTGGATGAACTGGAAAAACGCCTGCGCGGCTGGCGCGATGACGGCAAGGCCCGGCATGGCGATGTGTTGAGCGTGGCCGGCATGAGTTCGGCGTATTGGGCCAAGGCTGAGGCATTGGGCAAAATCTTCAATAACGGCGAATGGGCCGACGTGCCGGTGGTGTTCACCGGCAGCGATCACCACACGGCGTGGGCCAACAACGTGATGCTCAAGCGTGCGGGCATCGACGCCGCGCTGCTGAAAACCCTGCCGGACGCGGAAAAAGACACCCTCGGCAAACTGGCCAACGGTGAACCGAACGGCTTTGTGGTCGACGCCGGTTGGGATCGGGTTGCCTCGAAAATGCCAGTGCCGAGCCCGGCCGACATGCTCAAAGCCGCGCAATCGGCGGTGCGTTTCAACAACAGCCTCGGCATCACCGCGTGGATGGACCCCGCCGCCAACGCCGCGCCGGGCGAGCCGGTGTTCGCCCTCAAGCCCACCGAGAAAACCGTCGGCGTGCTGCCGGCCTATAAAGCCCTGTCGGAAAGCGGCGGCATGACTGCCCACGTCGCCGCACTGCTGGTGGCCAATCCGAAAAGCGTCCCGGCCGATCTCGACACCCTCGACAAGGTGCGCCGGCAGTTTCAGGGCATTCCCAACCTGACGCTGCCGGGGATCAAGATCTTCGCCGACGGCGTGATCGAGTACCCGGCCCAGAGCGCGGCGATGATCGATCCCTACAGCAACTCGCACAAACAGGGCGAATTGCTGATCGATCCGCAGCATTTCGGCGAACTGGTCAGTGCCATCGACCAGCGCGGCTGGCTGGTGCACATCCACGCCATCGGCGACCGCGCGGTGCGCGAATCGCTGAACGGCATCGCCCAGGCGCGCAAGGACCGGCAAAGCGGCGTAACGCACTCGATCACCCACCTGCAAATGGTCAACCCGAAGGAGTTCGCCCGCTTCAAGCCGCTGAACGTGATTGCCTCGATGCAACTGCTGTGGGCCAGCGCCGACGACTACACCACCGACATGATCAAGCCTTACGTCAGCGCCCTCGCCTTTCGCTATCAATACCCGGCGCATTCGCTGCTCAAACAGGGCGCGACGATTGCCGGCGCCAGCGACTGGCCGGTGTCCTCGCCGAACCCGTGGAACGCCATGGCCCAGGCCATCACCCGCACCGGGCCGCTGGGCGTGCTCAACGCCGACGAACGCCTGGACCGTGAAACCATGTTCTACGCCTACACCGCCAACGCGGCGCGGACCATCGGCCTGGAACAACAGATTGGCTCGCTGAGCCCCGGCAAACAGGCCGATTTCATCGTGCTCGATCGCGACGTGTTCAGCGTCGATGACAAAGCCCTGCATGACACCCAGGTGCTGCAAACCTGGTTCGCCGGCCGTCAGGTCTACGCCCCTACCCTCCAATAACAATCGCCGTATCCGCTGCCCGACCCCGCGCCAGCCGCCGGGGTCCGGCGCAGCCTTGCCCGCTTCCTGCCCATAACAACCACAACAACGGGACTTCACATGAAAGCCTTGCCCCTGCTCGCCCTCACTTCCTTGAGCCTGCTGCCTTTGAGCAGCCACGCAATTGCCCTGAACGATGATTTCGCGGTGCTGGTCGATCTGACCCTGGCCAGCGATTACCGCACCCGCGGCATCTCCCAGACCCAGAACGACCCAGCCCTGCAGGCCGGTCTGACCCTGGCCCACAGCAGCGGCCTGTACCTCGGCGCATGGAGTTCGAACATCGATTTCGGTGGCGGCCTGAAAACCCGTCAGGAGGTCGATTACTACGCCGGCTGGCTGTGGCAGGCCACCGAGGCTGTGAGCCTGGATCTGGGCTACATCAAATACGCGTATCCCAAAGAGAGCCAGTTCAACCAAAGCGAGGTGTACTCGATTCTCAGCGCTTACGGCGTGAAACTCGCGGCCTATTACTCCAGTGACGCGCCGGGCATCGACAGCAAACAGAGTTCGCTCTACAGCTACATTGGCTATGAAACCGAATTGCCGTTCGATTCCGGGCTGAAGCTGCGCTACGGCAACATGGACTTCAAGGACCCGCATATGTATTCGGCGTCCGGTCACAGCGAAGAGTCCTACCGGGAGTGGGAAGTCAAACTGACCCACAACCTGGCCGGCGTGGTACTGGGTCTGAGCTACATCGACACCGACCTTTCGCAGAGCCAGTGTCTGAGCAGTTGGGGCTTCAAGGACGTGTGCACGGCGACGGTCGTCGCCAGCGTCAGCAAATCCTTCTGAACCGCCGCAGTTCTCCGTGGGAGCCGGCCTGCTGGCGCCCACATTTTTTTGCACTTATCGTGATTTTGTTACCGGATGTTTACGGAATTTTTACCAATGCTCTTCTACAGTTACGCGCGTAACCGTATGGGTTTTCGACTGACGTAGAGGAAAGTATCGAAATGGCTTTGGGCAAGGGACTGCGTTTACCGTCCATCACTCCGACCCGCTTGGTGCTGCTGTTTTCGCTGGCACTGGTGGCGCTGTACAACCTGGCGACCTGGAAGGCGCTGGGAACGCTGATTACCCTGCAAGGCGCACAGAAACTGGCGTTTTTCGCGTCCTTCGGGTTGTTCCTGTGGGCGGCAATCACCCTGCTGCTGACCCTGGTGTCGTTTCGCTGGACGCTGAAACCGGTGCTGACGCTGGTGGCCCTGCTCTCGGCCTGCGCGGCGTATTTCATGAACGAATACGGAATCACCATCGACACGGTGATGATCCAGAACGTGTTCGAAACCAATCCCGGGGAAGCCACGGCGCTGTTCAGCGGCAAATTGCTGGCTTACGTGCTGTTGCTCGGCGTGTTGCCGGCCGTGCTGATCTGGCGCTGGCCGGTGGTGTATCGGCCGTTCTTTCGGGGCTTGCTGAACAAGGTGCTGGTGATCGTCGCCTGTGTGCTGGTGATCGGCGCTTCGGTGGGCGCGTTCTATTCGACCTACGCACCGATCTTTCGCGAGGAAGACAAGCTCACCCACTTCATCAACCCGACCAACTACATCTACGCGATCAGCAAATACACCAAGCAGCGGCTGGGGATCAAAAAGCATTTTGTGGTGCAGGCCATCGGCGAAGACGCGGTGATGAGCGCCAAGGCGGCCTCCCGCGAGAAGAAATCGCTGATGGTGTTCGTGGTCGGCGAAACCGCCCGGGCCGACCATTTCTCGCTCAACGGCTATGAGCGCGAGACCAATCCCGAGCTGAGCAAACTCGACATCCTCAATTTCACCCAGGTGCATTCCTGCGGCACTTCGACGGCGGTGTCGGTGCCGTGCATGTTCTCGATGTTCCCGCGCGAGGACTACAGCGACAAGAAAGGCAAAACCTACGAAGGCCTGCTGGACATCCTGCAACGGGCCGGCGTGCAGGTGCTGTGGCTGGACAACAACAGCGACTGCAAGGGCACTTGCCTGCGGGTGCCGAACCGCGACATCGCGAAGAACCAGCCGGGGCCGTTCTGCGACGGCAACAACTGCCTCGACGAAGCGCTGCTGGCCGACCTGCAAGGCTACATCGACAGCCTCAAGGGCAACGCGATCATCGTCCTGCACGCCGACGGCAGCCACGGCCCGGAATATTACGAGCGCTACCCCAAGGACATGGAGCGCTTCAAACCGATCTGCCACACCAACCAGCTGGGCAGTTGCAGCCGTGACGAACTGGTCAACGTCTACGACAACACGATCCTCTACACCGACCATTTCCTGGCCAAGGTGATCGAGCTGCTCAAGCGCAATCAGGATCATCTCGATACGTCGATGCTGTACGTCTCCGACCATGGCGAATCGCTGGGCGAGAACGGCCTGTACCTGCACGCCGCGCCTTATGCGCTGGCGCCGGAAGCGCAGACCCATGTGCCGATGGTGATGTGGTTCGGCAACAACACCCTGGCGCAACTGGGCATCGACCGTGGCTGCCTGCAAGGCAAAAGCAGCCAGCCGGATCTGAGCCACGACAACCTGTTCCACTCGGTGCTGGGGTTGTTCGAGGTCAGGACGTCGCTGTATCAGCCGGGGCTGGATATTTTCCATGGCTGTCGGCCAGCGATGACGGCGGGACAGTGATCCCCTCCAGCTGCGCCAGATAGGCCCACGGGTAAATCCCGCGCTGATGGCCGTCGCTGAACACCAGTTGCAGACCGTAGCCCTGAGCGTTCAATTCGATGACCCGCACACGCGGGTCAACCATGGGCGGCGAGCCCCGCAGGCGAAACGCCCGGCATTGCGAGCACGGGCATTGGCGGCGCAGTTCGGCATGGTCAAGCAACTGCTCGCGGCCATCCGGCCAGCTCAGCCGCAACCGGTGCTCAGTTTGAGAATTGCCGACCGACAGCGGATTCATTGCAGCTGACTCAAGGCAATCCGCACGGCTTTGCGCACTTCCGGATCGCCGTCGTCCTGCGCGGCCTGCAATGCGGCCACGGCGCCGCGATCGTTCAGTTCGCCGAGGGCCAGCGCGGCTTCCTTGCGCAGGTTGCTGATGCGGTGGCCGAGGGTGTCGATCAAGGCGTCGAGGGCAGCGACGTACTTGAGGCGCCCGAGACTACGGGTAGCGCGCAGGCGCACTTGCCAGTAGTCGTCGGCCAAGGCTTCGATCAGCGCCGGGCCCGCATCGGTGTGGCCGACCTTGCCGAGGGTGGTCGCGGCTTCTTCGCGCACTTGCCAGGCCTGATCCTGCAAGGCCTGACGCAACGCAGGCAGCACGTCAGCGTCACTTGCCAGGCCCAGGGCGCCGGTGGCGGCGCGGCGTACTTCGGTGTCCGGGTCATCACTCGCCAGGCGGGCCAGTGCCGGCAACGCGTCGAGTTGCTTGAGCCAGCCGAGCACGCCGACGGCTTCGCGGCGCACACTGGCATCGGCATCGTTCAGCGCCTGAATCGCGGCCGGCGCAGCGCCGGGGAAACGCAACTCGCGCAAGGCCCGGAACGCGGCAATCCGCACGCCGGTTTCGGCATGGGCGGTCCACGGCAGAATCACCCTGCCCGCCGCTTCGGTCTTGAGCAGGCTCAGGCTCTGCGCCGCAGCGGCTTGCACCGCCGGCGACGGATCCGTCAGCGCCTGGCACAGCGCCTCAACCACCGGCTCGTCTTCCCAGGCTTCCAATAAACGCGCCGCTTCGGCACGCACCTCTTCGGCAGGGTCTTCGGCCAGTCGTTCGACCAGCCAGAGCAGACCGTCCGGCTCTTCGAGGTCGGCCAGGTCGATCAGGGCAATCCGCCGCACCCCGGCATCATCGGCGGTCAGGCGTGGTTGCAGGGCGAGAATGTCGTCGTTATCGGTCAAAGCAAAAAATGAAGTCACAGGGCAAATCTCGGCAAAGAGTTTTCAGGAGGCAGGCCGAGCGGATTGAGGCGCGGCAGCGGTCGGTCGTTGTCGTGGCGCAGCAGGTCGAGGCAGTGGCGCTTGAGGCGCGAGAACTCGTGGCTGGTCACCAGTTCGGTGGTGCGTGGCCGGGGGAAATCCAGGCGCAGGTCTTCGATGATTCGCCCCGGTCGTGCGCTCATCACCAGCAAGCGGTCGGCAAGGAACAGCGCTTCGTCGATGTCATGGGTGACGAACACCACGGTGGTGCGAATCCGTGTCCAGATGTCCAGCAGCAGTTCCTGCATGTTCAGTCGGGTCAGCGCGTCCAATGCGCCGAAGGGTTCGTCCATCAGCAACAGCCGTGGCCGGTTGACCAGCACCCGGGCGATTTCCACCCGTTGCTGCATGCCGCCGGACAGTTGATCGGGCCAGCGTTCGGCGAAACCTTCGAGGCCGACCAGTTTGAGGATGTCGTCGGCGGCGCGGTGGCGCTCGGCCTTGCCGATGCCACGCATTTTCAGGCCGAAGGCAACGTTGTCGCGCACCGTGCGCCACGGAAACAACGTGTGATGCTGGAACACCATGCCGCGTTGTGGCGACGGGCCGGACACCTCGGCGCCATCGACTTTCAACTGTCCGCCATGGGGTTGCAGATGCCCGGCCAATGCGCCGAGCAAAGTCGACTTGCCGCAACCGGACGGGCCGAGAATGCACACGAACTGGCCCGGCTCGATCTGGCAATCCAGGCCCTGCACCGCCTCGAACGCTTGCCGGCCTTCGCCGAGGACGATGGACAACTGGCGGATATCGATCCGCCCTTCCGGGGTTTGCATCACGCTCATCAGGCTTTTCCTCGTGGTCGATGCCAGGGAGTGAACAGCCCGCCCAGGCGTTTGATCAGCAGGCTGCTGCCCATGCCCAACACGCCGATCAGCAACATGCCGACCACGATGTCGGCGTAGTTCTGGATGGTGTAGGACTCCCAGGTGTAGTAACCGATGCCGAACTGACCGGAGATCATTTCGGCGGTCACCAGACAGAACCACGAGGTGCCCATGCCGATGGCGAGCCCGGTGATGATGCTCGGTGCGGCGCCCGGCAGGATCACTTCCAGCAGGATCGCCCGACGCCCGGCCCCGAGGCTTTTGGCCGAGGCGATCAGCCGCGGGTCGACGCCTTCGACGCCGTGCACGGTGTTGAGCAGGATCGGGAACAGCGCGCCGGTGAAGGTGATGAAGACCATCGACAGTTCCGACGACGGGAACATCAGGATGGCCAGTGGAATCCATGCCACGGCGGGGATTGGGCGCAGTACTTCCAGCGGTGGCAGCAGCAGGTCTTCGGCCCATTTCGAACGGCCGATGGCCAGGCCCAGGGCGATGCCGATCACCAGCGCCGCGAGGTAGCCGGCGAAGACCCGGCCAAGGCTGGCGCTCAGGTGCTGGATGAGCTTGCCGGAGTCGCCGAGGCCGAGCGCGGCTTCGATCACGGCCAGCGGGGTCGGGACGTTGGCGAAGGTGACGAGGCCGAGGTTCCAGTGGTGGCTGGCGGCTAGTTGCCAGAAGAGCAGGCAGAACGCTATGGAGGTTGCTCTGGTGGTCCAGCGGGCTTTCGGGATTTTCATGGATCGGAATTCCGTGTGATGACTGAGATCGAACCCCCTCACCCCAGCCCTCTCCCCCAAGGGGGCGAGGGGGAAAGGGGGCAGATCTTCAAGCCTTTCAAAACCTGTACCCGACTCGAGAACGAGCAGATGTTCATGATTTTCAAACCTGAGTTCGGCTCGATATCTCAGGTCGGCGTAACTCTCCAGAACAACACCGTCAGTCCCCTCTCCCTCCGGGAGAGGGTTAGGGTGAGGGGCTTTTGATCTGCTGTTAGCGGGTGGCCACGGCCTGGGTGGTAGCGTCGGTAAAGTCGAGGACTTTGCCGCCCTGAGCCGTGGCAAATTGCTGCGCCTGCCCCTTGAGCAAAAACGCGCTGAGCCGCCCCTTCGCATCACTGGCAAACCACGCCTGCTCCGCCAGCAACTTGATCCCGCTGTCACTCGCCTGGGCATACACCGCACGGATGTTCTTGCCTTCCGATTTCAGGCCGGCCAGCGCCGTGAACGCCTCTTCAGCCGAGGCATAACGCCGGACCTTGTCCTCACCGCGCACCCAGATTTCCGCGACATGGCTGAAGTCGGTGATCGCTTTGCCGGTCAATGCATCCTGCGACTTCAACGGCGTCTGCGCGTAGTTGGCCAGTTGCGCCGTGTAATCCAGATTCGAAGCCTTGAACGCCGCACGGATGTACTGATCGTCGATAAAGGTATTCAGATCGAGTCCGCGATCGGCCTTCTTCAGCAGCTTCAGCGTGTCGATGGCGGTGCCTACGGCCTGGCGATATTCCGGTTTCCAGCTCAGGTCGCGGGTCTGCACGCCCAGCGGACCGTGGAACAGGTAGTTGACCTCAGCATCTACGCCAGTGACCTTGGCGATCAGTTCGCTGTATTTCTCCGGTTCGGCGGCCAGCAGTTGATTGGCCTCGATGCTCGCGCGCAGGTAGGCGACGACGATTTCCGGGTACTTCCTGGCGTAGGCCTGATCGACCAGCGCACCGTGGAACGTCGGTGCATTGGCCTGGGCGCCGTCGTAGATCTTGCGGGCGAAGCCGCGGCTCGGGAACAGTTCGGCAAACGGTACGAAGTCGGCGTGGGCGTCGATTTTGCCGGCC
This sequence comes from Pseudomonas sp. FG35, assembly GCF_057809295.1. Lineage (NCBI taxonomy): Bacteria > Pseudomonadati > Pseudomonadota > Gammaproteobacteria > Pseudomonadales > Pseudomonadaceae > Pseudomonas > Pseudomonas sp. FG35. Next base: position 123,682 of record NZ_JBMDJR010000003.1, read on the forward strand.
TGCAACGCGGAGCCTGCGACCTCTGGCGGCTGGGCGATGATGTTCACGTCCTTGAGCGGATCCCAGCCCTGCTCCGCCACGGCGCGCAGCAACATGCCGTGGGCGGTGGAGGCGAACGGCACGGAGATGGTCTTGCCCTTGAGTTCGCTCAACGACTGCACGCCAGACGCGCTCGGCACCACGATGCCGTTGCCGCTGCCCTTGATGCTGCCCGACAGCACGCTGATGAACAGACTGTGTTTGCCGGCGGTTTCAAACGCCACGCCGTTGAACGCACCGGGGAAATCGGCCATGGCGCCGAAGTCGAGTTTGCCGGCGACCATCTCGTTGGTCAGTGGTGCGCCGCTGGTGAAGTTCTTCCATTGCACATCGTACCTGGCGTCCTTGTAGGCGCCGTCGTGAGGCAGGTATTTGTCGAGCAGGCCCAGTTCGCGAATCAATAGGCCGCCGGCGGCGCAATTGATGGTGGTGTCCTGGGTGCCGATGGCGATGCGGATGGTTTCGGCGGAGGCCGACAGGGTGAACGAAGCCAGTACCAGACCGGCGATTGCTGCACGCAACATGGTTGAATCCCCTCGAATCATTTATAGGATGTTCGTCTCCGCCGCGATCAGGGCGCGGTGGGAAACGAGGGGTGTGTTGAATCAGGCGTCCGGTGTTGCCGGATAGCGTTTTAGCGAAGCAGGTACGGGATTTCGACTTTCACCGCACCGGTCGGGCAGTCCTTTTCGCAAGGCATGCAGTACCAGCATTCATCGAAGGCCATGTAGGCCTTTTGCGTGGCCGGGTTGATCGCCAACAGGTCCATCGGGCAGACATCGACGCACACGGTGCAGCCCTTTTCGGCGATGCATTTGTCCTCGTCCACGGTGACGGGGGCGTTGGAGCGGAAGAAGATTTCCTGGGCTTGGTAGGCCATGGTTCGGACTCTCTCTAGTGATGCCTCAAGCGGCGAATGCGCCGACCCGGAGGCGGTCGTAGGCCTGCATTTCCTCGGCATCGAGGGGGATGATGTAAGGCTCGACGGCTTTCTTGAAACTGGTCATGCGCCCGTCTTCGCCCTTCTTCAGGTGGCAGTGGCAGAACCATTCGCGGTCGTCCCGTTGCGGATGATCGACGCGGTAGTGGTACAGGCCCCAGCGACTTTCGGCGCGGAACAGCGAAGCGCGGGCGGCCATTTCGGCGCAGTCGCGAATCACGCTGGTTTCCATGGCGCGCATCAGTTCGTGGGCGTTGTTGGCCTTCATCTCGTTGAGATCGCGCTCGATGTCGCTGAAGCGTTGCAGGCCGATTTCCATTTTCTTGGTCACTTTCGGCGGTTGCAGGTAGTCGTTGACGAAGCGCCGCAGCTTGTACTCCACCTGGGCTGGCGGCAGACCGTGTTCGCGATCCAGCGGTGCATAGACCCGGGCCTTTTCCTTTTCGATCTGCTCGGCATCCAGCACGGAGAACTCGCGCCCGGCAACAAACTCCGCCGCGTTGTTGCCCGCGAACCAGCCGTAGGTGAACGCGCCAAGCATGTAGTTGTGCGGCACGGCGGCCATGTCACCGGCCGAGTACAAACCTTTCACCGAGGTTTCGGCGCGCTCGTTGACCCACACGCCGGACGCCGAGTGGCCGCTGCAAAAACCGATTTCCGAGATGTGCATCTCGACCATCTGCGTGCGGTAATCCGTGCAGCGATTGGCATGGAACTGGCCGCGACTCGGACGTTCGTTGCTGTGGAGGATTTCCTCGATGTTCTGGATGGTTTCCTCGGCCAGGTGATCGAGCTTGAGGAACACCGGACCGTTGCCGCTTTCCAGTTCCTGGTGGAATTCCCACATCATCTGCCCGCTCCAGTAGTCGCACTCGATGAAGCGTTCGCCCTTGTTGTTGGCGGTGTAGCCACCGAGCGGGCCGGTGACGTAGGCGCAGGCCGGGCCGTTGTAATCCTTGATCAGCGGGTTGATCTGGAAGCACTCGAGGTTCGCCAGTTCGGCCCCGGCGTGATACGCCATCGCGTAACCGTCGCCGGCGTTGGTCGGGTTTTCGTAGGTGCCCATCAGATAACCCGAGGACGGCAGACCGAGGCGCCCGGCAGCGCCACACGCGAGGATCACTGCCTTGGCCTTGATCACATGGAAGTCGGCAGTGCGGCAGTCGAACCCCATCACACCGTTGACGGCGCCCTCCTCGTCAGTCAGCAAACGGGTGCAGACCAGGCGATTGGTGATGTTGACCCTTGCGCGCTTCAACTGGCGATACAGGACTTTTTTGATGTCGTGCCCTTCCGGCATCGGCAGCACGTAGGCGCCCATGTGGTGGACTTTCTTCACCGCGTAATCGCCGGTTTCGTCCTTCTCGAACTTCACGCCCCAGCGGTCGAGCTGCTCGATGGTTTCGAAACTGTGGGTGGCGTAGGCATAGACCGCTGCCTGATTGACGATGCCGTCGTTGGCGATGGTGATTTCCTTGGTGTACTGCTCGGGCGTCGAGTGGCCGGGGATGATCGCGTTGTTCAGGCCGTCCATGCCCATGCTGATCGCGCCGCTGCGCTTGACGTTGGCCTTGTCGACCAGCAGCACGCGCAGTTCCTTGTTCTTTTCCTTGGCCTTGATCGCGGCCATCGGGCCGGCAGTGCCGCCGCCGATCACGACGATGTCGTATTCCTGTTCGAGGGTGTTGCGGGTCATGGTCACGCCCCTTTTTGCCGGTCGATCCGCAGGCGGTACTGGAACGCATCGCCACGGTAGTAAAGGTGTTCAAAGTCCAACGGCTGGCCGTGAGCGTCGTGGGTCAGCCGCTCGATGCGCATGATCGGCGAGCCGGCCTCGACGTTCAGCGCCTGAGTCAGGTCGCTGTCGGCCAGCACCGCGTCGATGGCCAGATCGGCATGGCCGAGGGCGATGCCGCAGTCGTTTTCGAGGATCAGGAAGATGTCGCGGGTGACCAGATCGGCCTTCTCCAGCCGCTCGCCGACGGCTTTGGGCAGGTAGGTGATTTCCAGCGAAATCGGCTCGCGGTTGATCAGCCGTACACGCTTTATCTGCGCGACGATTTCGCCTTCGGCAACCTGCAAACGCTCGGCGACCAGTTTGTCGGCGGCGATGAATTTGAAGCTGCGCAGACGGTTGATCACCTCGTAGCCACGGCCGGTCATGGACTCGGCGAGGCCTTGCAGGGTGCTGACGTTTTGAAAGGTCTTGGGTTTGGCGACGAAGGTGCCTTTGCCGTGGATCTTGAAGATCAGCCCTTCTTTCTGCAGATCGCCCAGGGCCTGGCGCACGGTGATGCGGCTGACCTTGAACAGCGTGCCGAGCTCGCTTTCGGACGGCATCTGGCTGTCTTGCGGGTATTCGCCGTCGAGAATCCGGGCACGCAATACGTCGCGCAGTTGGGTGTGCAGCGGGACGCTGCCCAGGGAGAGAACGTTATCGGTCATCACGGGATCACTTGTTATAACGAGTTATGACGTGATCTTAGAGATGTTATGACAAGCTTGAGAAATACCGAATGAGCATAAGGTTAGATGCGCCTTCAGTGGCGTTTGAGGATCTGATCCATGACCCAGTCGGTCTTCAGGGCTTCGGCGGCGATTGCCGGGTGCCGGGACTCACCGCGAATCTGCGCGTTCATACCGAGTACGTGATGCCACTGGATGTGTTCGTGATGGGGGATTTCCAGGCTGATGTGTTCGTCGGCATGCAGCTCGACCGGATGCTCGTCGAACACCGAAAAGCCGATCCGCCCTTGGCTGCCAAAGATCTCGACCCGATCCTCACGGCGATCCGCAACAAAGCTCCAGCAACCCATGCCCAGCGCGCCCGAGGCGAATCGCCAACTGGCGCTGACCGCATCCTCCGCGGCGTACAACCCGGCCTGACGCGCGGTGAAACCGGCGACTTCGACGATGTCGCCAAGCAGGTACTGGAACAGGTCAAAACCATGGCTGGCCAGATCCGCGAAATACCCGCCCCCGGCGACTGCCGGATCGGTGCGCCAGTTTGCGCTGCCGTCCAGATCCTTGGGCGATGGTGCCTTGGTCAGCGTCCAGCTCAGATGCCGCACCTGGCCGATGCGGCCCTGCTCCAGCCACTGCCGAACCTGCTGGAAACGCGGTAACGAACGGCGGTAATAGGAGACGAACAGGTGCAGACCAGCCTCGGCGAACGCCTGCTGCATCTCGCGGCTTTGCCCGGCATTGAGCGCCATGGGTTTTTCCACGCAGCAATGCTTGCCGGCGGCGGCAACCTTCAGGCTGTAGGCGTGGTGACTGTCGGGTGGCGTGGCGATGTACACCGCGTCCACCTCGGGGTCGTTGATCAGGGCATCGACGTCGGTGTACGTCCGGGCGATGCAGTGGCGCGCGGCGTAATCGGTCACGGCTTCGAGGCGGCGCCCCATCACCGCCACCAACGCCGAGCCGGGCGCCTTGTAGAAAGCCGGCCCGCTCTTGCGTTCGGCAACGCTGCCGCAACCGATCATGCCCCAACGCACCACGTTCATGCTTGCGCCTCAGCCGATGCGCAGTGCGCGCAGATCGAGGTGGCCGTTTTGCAGTGGCGGGCACCAGTAGTAGCCGCCGGTGATCGGCCGGCTGATGCGGTACAGGCCGTCGGTGATGCCGTCTTCCAGACCGCTCATGCGGCGCAGTTGCGCTTCAAAGGCATCGAGGGAGAAGCCGAACGCCAGGAACATCAGGCCGGCGCGGTCGCCTTCGATCCACGGCATCGAACGACGCACGACGAAGGCTTCCGGGGCGAAGCTTTCCTGGGCGGTGCGTTTGACGTGGGCCGACACCGGAGCGTCGTCGATCTCTTCGTTGTCGCTCAGGCGACGGCCCATGATGTTGTCCTTGTCCTCGGCGGACAACGCATGGAAACCCTTGAGGTCGTGCTGCCATTGCTGGATTGCGGCGAAGCTGCCACCGACCAGACCGTCCGCGCCGTCACTTTGCAGTGCGGCGGCGATGGCGGCTTCGTCGTGCGGGTTTTCGGTGCCGTCTTCATAACCGGTGAGGTCATGGCCGTCCTTGTGGCGAAAGGCTTCCTGCATCTGCACCAGACGCAGCGCCGGGGCCAGTGCGGCCTCAAGCGCGGTGCTGCGGTTGAGCAGGTCGCCACGGTCGATGCCGTGCAGCCAGACCCACAGGGCGTGCTGGGTCGACGGGTTTTCCACGCCGACACCGGTCAGCGCCGGGAAGCTGCGCAGGCCGTCGATGTTCACATTCAGGGCCTTGGCCAGGGATTCACCGAAACCGACCACCGCCGACTTGCCGTCCACCAGGTTCAGCAGGTTGTCGATCGCCTGCGGCAGCGCTTCAACCGAATCAAGGGCGAAAAACAGGTGACGTGCTTGTGGCGGAACGGGGGTGGCGAGAATGCCCGGCTGGTAGTAACTCATGTCGACTCCTTGGAAAGAGCGCGGAGTTTAACTGTAGGCGGAGGGTTTGTGGGGGATTGAAATGGGTTGGGTAGCCTCAAAGGCCCCCTCACCCTAGCCCTCTCCCGGAGGGAGAGGGAACTGACCGGGTTGTTTGTTGGAGATACAGCGACGTGAAAGACAGAGTTGAATAGGGATTCGCTGAAAAACTTTCAGGTCGGCGTATCTCTCGAATATCCCCCAATCGGCTCCCTCTCCCTCCGGGAGAGGGCTGGGGTGAGGGCCATCGGTCTCAGATCAAATCGAAGCACTGCGCCACGCACTCGGGCTTTTCCCCGTCCAGCGTTTGAACGCCCGGCGAAAACTACGCACGTCGCTGTAGCCGACTTCCTCGGTAATCCGCTCAATCGGCATATCAGGATTAGCCAGCAAACTCATGGTGCGCGCCTGACGCACTTGTTCCAGCAGCGCCTCGAACGTCAGCGAATGCTCAGTCAGCCGCCGGCGCAGAGTGCGGCTGCTCATATTCAAGTCGGCGGCAATCTTTTCAATATGGCTGCCCCGGCTCAAGTCACGGGCAATCGCCCGCTCCACCGCCTGGATCAGATCGAGTTTCTGGTGAACCTGCGCCGCCTCCAGTTCCAGCAACTTGACCGCCTGACGCAGCGCCAGCGAATGGTGGTTGGGCAGGTTCACATCCAGCCATTGCACGTCGATCAGCATGCGGTTGTGCAGGCACCCGAAGCGCACCTCCGGCCCCAGCAGCCGCCGGTACTCATCCAGGTAATCCGGCGCAGCGTGCATGAACTCCACGGCAATCGGCTTGAACGTCTCGCCCACCAGCGCCCGGCCATAGACCAGCAGGCTGGCGAAAAACTCTTCAACCGCAAACACCTGAACCTCGGCAAACGGCAGCCGGCACTCAACATCGACATAGACCTGGTCGCCCACCACATCGACGCTGGAAACGACAATCCCGCCGGAAGTGTGCTGATGCCGAACCCCGATTTCGAACGCGTCGCGCAAGGTCTTGCACAGCGACAGCACATGCCCGAGCAGACCCAGCGTACCGAGCACGTTCTGCGCGCCGACCCACAGGCCCAGCCCCTGATTGGGCAAAGCCTTGAGCGCACGCTGGATCATCGCCACGGCCTGGCGATAGGAAATCCGCTGCGCCGGATCCTGCAGGTCGTCGAAATCAAACCCCAGGCCACGGCACAGACTCTGCGGCTCGACGCCCTTGTTGGCGGCGACTTCGGCCAGGGTTTGCAGGAGAAATGGCGACACCAGCGCCAGTTCGAAGGTGGGGTCTTGGACTTTTACGTTCATGGAGGCTGACATCCCGGATCACGCTGAATTGTTATTTTTGTAACCGGTTATGTCGAAGGAAGTTAGCACAGGGTTGGCGGACTGTCCGCAGAAGCCCCCTTCCGTGTCCGCCAATACCCTGCCCTGTTGTGCGCCAAGGGCTTATTTCTATCGTGGCCGGGCACCCCGAATGCCGGCGTTGCGCCCAAAACACAATAATAATGAGGACGGACATGACCCCGAACCGCGCGACATTCCCTGTGCGACTGGCGCTGAGCCTGCTCGGCTGCGCCGCGACCCTGCCGGTGCTGGCCACTGAAGCCGGCGTCGACAACATCGGCCCCGGCACCGACGGCTTCTTCATGCTGCCGCTGGAGGTCGACAGCCTTCCGGAGAACATGGTCGCCTTCAACCTCTACTACAACCATTACAAGTCACGAAAGCTCAACATCAGTTCGCTCGGCGGCAAGGTGCCGAATGTCGAGATCGAATCCACCGCCGTCATCCCGCGCATCGATTACCTGAGCCCGGTGCGGATTTTCGGCGGGCGTCTGGCCGGTTACATCGCCCAGCCGTGGCTCAAGCAGGAAGTCTCGGTGTTCGGCCTGAGCGACACCCGTGAAGGCATGGGCGATACCACCATCGCGCCGATCATCCTGTGGGACATGGGCAAGGACCTGACCCTCGGCGCCGCCGTGGAAATCACCGTGCCCACCGGCGAATACAGCGTCGATCGACTGGCCAACACCAGCAACAATTTCTACACCTACAAACCGCTGTTCTCCTTCACCTGGCTGCCGACCGAGCGCACCGAGGTGTCGATGAAAACCACCTACAGCTTCAACGAGAAGAACAAGGACACCGACTACAAGTCCGGGCAGATCTTCCACTTCGATTACTCGGCCAGCTACAAGATCACCGACGACCTGATGCTCGGCATCAACGGCTACTACCTCAAGCAGACCACCGACGACAAACAGTTCGGCCACACCGTGCAGTTCGCCGGCGAAGACGTGAACGACGGCGTACGCGGCAAGGTCTTCGCCATCGGCCCGGCGCTGCACTTCACCTTCCTCAAGTACGCCAGCGCGGAGATTCGCTGGGCCAAGGAATTCGACGTGGAGAACCGGCCAGAGGGGGAAATGCTGTGGGCGAAGGTGAGTATTCCGTATGCTTTTTAAATAAAAGAACCGAAAAAAAGGGCGGCCAAAAGGCCGCCCGAAGCGTACTACACGAGAGTTCTTTACAACGTCAGCTGTCCCCGCTCCTCCTCGGTCAACTGCTGCTTCGCTTGTTCATCCAGCGCTCCGGCGCCCAGCACCTGCACCGGGCTGTTGGGGTTGTAACCCGGTGTCGGTGCGCGGCTGGCGCCGTCGCGGGTCGGGGCCAGTTGTTCGTTGCCGAAGCTCAGTACCTGCACGGTGAACACCGAAGCCTGGTTCTGGCGCGACGCGGCTTGCTGCTGACGGGCGACGTCTTCCGCCGCCTGGGTTGCCGACGACGCAGCGGAGCTGGCCGAAGTGATCGCGCCGGTGTTGACCGCCGAGACCACCGGCACGCCGGTCGCCTTGCCCTGCACCGAGATGTTGGCGGCGTTGACCACCGTCAGCGCGGCGATGTTGACGTTGCCCGACACGCGAATCCCCGCCTCGCCCGCATCGATGGTGCCCAGCGGCGCGATCAGGTCGATGTCCCCCGGTGCCACCTCGGCAATCGGGTTGAGCGTGGCGATACCGGCGCCGGTGCTCGGCACCGATGGCGACAGGGTCACGTTGCCCCAGGTGTCGTACACGCGTTTCGGCGGGGTGTAGACCACGGTGGTTTTCGAACCGCGACCGGCGTTGATGTCGCCCTCGGCGGACCAGCCCAGGATCGAGCCGCCGAACGTGGTCATGATCCGGCTCTGCCCGAGCAGAATGCTGCCCTCGGAGTAGAGCTGAATGTCGCCCGAACCCTGGGTGATGATCCCCGCCGTCGATGGCGGCGCCGCGCCTTCGATGCCGAACACCTGACCGCCACCTGGCGTGAGCATCTGGATATCGCCACCGAACAGCGTCTTGACCCCGGCACCGCCGTAGAGGGTGATGTCGCCGTCATAACGGATCAGGTTGCCGACCACATCGACGGTCGGGAACAGCGAAGCAATGGCGTTGCGACCGCGCAGGTAACTGCCTTTGCGCGGGCCGTCGACGTCGTTGTACTCAAGACCACCGGCACGCAATTCGGCGAAGTACACCTGACGGGCGAAGATCGCCTGCTCGGCGCCTGGCAGCGCAGCGAAGAAGGCTTGCGCCTGTTCTGCGTTGCCGCTGAAACCGTAGCCGAGGGTCAGCCAGCTCTGCAATTCGTCGAGGTAAGTCTTGACCACTTTGCCCGGTTGCCCGTTGAGGGAAACGCTCGGGTCGGCAAGGTTCTGCGGGTTCAGGTAACGGGCGATGAACCGCGAATAGTCCGCTCCCTGTGCGCCCGTACCGGCCTGCATCACCAGGCTGGCGCCGGGACGGTTGTCCCCCGCCAGAATCGGTCCGATGCTGGTAATGCTGGCACGGTTCTCCATCAGGATGTTGCGCCCTGCCTTGATGTCCAGCACACCCGGGCCGGCGATGTCGAAGCTGCTGTAGAGGATGTCGCGCCCTGCCGAGACCCGGGAAATATCCCGTGAATTGTTGTGCACGAACAGATTGCCGGTCGAGGCGACACCCTCTGTATTCGGTAACCCCATCTCGCCGTTGGGCGCCGTGGTCGGTTGCCCGAGAAAGGTACCGGAAGCCACGATGTCTCGCCCTGCCAGCATCCAGACAGGGCTGGCCGCCTCGTACCAGGTACGTTTGGAGAGGCTGAACGTCAGTGTTTCCCCACTGCGCACCCCCACCAGATCACCGGTCAAAGCATAGAACCGTGCGGGCGCCTGCACCTCACTCAAACCCGAGTAACTGTTGGCACCAAAAGCAAACAGCGGATATCGCAAGTTTTTATCGGGTGAAACCCCATCACTGCCACGGTTGGTCATGATCGGCGTTTTCGATGTGTTGTTACCGTAGCCATTGAAGGCCGGTGTGAATGGCGTAGCGATGGCCGACGGACTGGCGCCCGACTGATTGATTGCGTAGCCACCGGCATAGATCGAATCCTGCGCCAGGAGCTCCAGTTGCCCGGCCTTCGAGGGCGCCAGCAACAAGGAGTACGCTGTGGCCGGCAAAAATCCGCTGCCTTGCATGTAGGTCGCCGACGGCCCGGCATAAATCGAGCCCTGGGCCGCCACCGCACGCAGGATCGACGGATATACGAAGCGCCCATCGGTGGGAGATGTGTTTCGCCCGATCATGGGGCCCTGCCCGTCAACCTCGCCCAGCTGTGTACTTGGCGTCAGGTTGCCTCCAGCCGAAAACAGATCGATAGCCGTGTGATCGGTCCATAGCGAGAAACCACTCAATCCGCCCCCGTCATGCACGACACCGTCAGCGGTGGTGAACGGCGTCGAGTTCTGCAACCGAACCCGGCCCGGGTCCGCCGCACCACCCAGCACCAGGTCGCCGCGGGTATTGAGGCTCATGCCCGAGTCGCCAGGGATCAAGACCAGGCCGCCGGAGGCACTGCCAGCGGTGGATGTGAACGGGTCAAACGGTCGGACTTCTCGTGGGTCCTGCACATAGGAGGCTGCGCCGTACTGCAGATTGATTCCACCCAGCGCCCCGCCAGTCAGTCGGGCCGCGCCGCGCAGGTTGATCAGAGCGCCTTGCAAGTCGTGTCGGGGGACTCCCACGCCACTGTTGCCGGCCCGTGCCTGCAACGACGGATTGAGCGAACCGCCGATGCGGATGTCCATATCACCGCCACCGGTCAATTGCAGCCGTCCATCGTCGCCGACGCGCCCGGTACTCCCGACCGCCACGATCAAGCCTTGGCCACGGGGGTAAAGATTGGTGTTGGCGTTTTCGCCCAACGCCTTGACCATGCCCCCATCGGCACCTGCGCGCAGGCTGATGTTGCCGCCACCCAACGTGCCGAAACCGGTGAAGCCAACCAGGAACGGCCCGGTATCGACGCCTTGATCCGGCAACGGCTGAGTCGCATAACTGCCGAAGTTGATCCACCACGCCGTCGGCACATCGCTGTTGCCGGTCCCCTGACGCCAGAACCAGTTGCCCACCGCCACACTGGGCACTTGCTCAGGTGTTTCCAGGGTTGCCGAAGGGCCACGCCGACCCAGCACATCCCCCGAAATCGAACCACCGGCGTTGATGGTCAGGTTGCCGCCCATTTGCGGGTACCAGGCCTGATACAGACTGTCGTTGCCTGTGACCCACCGCTCGTAATCGCTGCCGGCACTGCCCAGCACCGAACCGTTGTCCGACAGACGTCCGCGCGGCTGGTTGAAGCGCGGATCGATCTCCTCGGATTGGGTGCCGGCGGTATAGACGCCGAACGGTGAGTCCATGCTCAGATCACCGGCGGCGAGCACGTCCAGATCCCCGGTACCGGTACGCAGTACGCTGAACATCTGTGTGCGGGTCCTGACGGTGATGCCCGGTTTGTTTTCCACGCACAGCTCAGGGAAAGACCCACACCAGGCAAGCACGTCTTCATCGCTTATCGGTGACCCCGGGGGCATGCCCATCCAGTTGTCCGGTGCCCACGTCCATCGCGGTGCAGAAACGCAGGAGTTCGGTGCCCAGTCGCACCATTCCTTGAGCTCGTCAGGCACGGGTTCGCCCGGGGTGAAGCCACCCAGATTGCCTTCACCCCAAACCAGGGTTGGTGCCTTTTCAGTGACTTTGAGCCCGTAATGAGTGTCGGCCAGACGCAGATTGCCGTCGCTGGAAACCGGTTTGATCGCACGCGTATCAGCGGCACCCAAATCGGCCCCCGCCACCACCCGCATCGACCAGGACGCGCTGCCGGCCGGTAACAGGCTGGCAACGGCCCAGTTGCGCCCCTGCTGGTTGCCGTTCAATGGCCGCAACTCGATAAAGGCCGTCCCATCGGCCAGAACCACGTCGGTCATCGACGGAATCAAAGAACCGCGCAGCAATGCCAGCGATCCACTCAAGCGCACGCCTTTGATCGCGTTGGTACCGGCTTCGACGCTCCCCGGCAACGGCACGCCTTTAGGCCAGCGAATCGCTTTGACAGACGTGACGTCATTCAAGCGAATGCCCGCGCCAAGGCGGCTGCCGGCCGGCAATGTGACGTTGTCGGTCAGCAGCGTTCCAGCGGCAAAAATCAACTGGCCCGAGGCATCGTGAACCGCGCCTGCCAGTACCGTACCGGCGCCCAGCGTGTATGGCGCGGCCAAGGTCGCTTCGGTTGGCAACAACGTGCCAGCGGCCAGGGTCGTCGCTTGCAGCGGCACGTCGTAGTTCAGCGTGACGCCCGCCGGGAACAGCGTGCCCTCCGCCAGTGTGACGCCTGCACCCGGCACCACCAGATCACCGCCGAACGGCTGAATCCCCGGCAACAGTTTCCAGCCCGCATCGTCGACCGTCTCGGGTGGCGGTGCAAAACCGTCGTTGAGGCTGCCGTGGATATCGAGATTGCCGCCGGCGCGAATCACCAGGCTGCCAGACTCGCCAGAGCCATAGGCTGCGGTTTTCTGCGTATGCGGATTGAGACTGGCATAGCGGTAACCGGACAGATCCACATCGCCCTGCACCACCAGATCGCCGTCGGCGGTTTTGCTGACGATCTCGACACCCGGTCGCAGATGGAAGGCATCGGCATAGGACGCATTGTTCAGGCCGGCCAGTTTGTTCTGCAGCAGGTTGCTGTTGAGCAACGCGGCATCGATGAACGCCGTGTTGTCGCCATGGATGCGGTCAAGGTAGGCCTGATCGATCACCTGATACGGACGTCCGCTGGCCGCCGGGTCTGCACCGTCGCTGGCATCGCTGTAACGGCGCGTGGCATTGAGCCCGATCGAACGGGCGCCCTGAATGTTCAGCGCGCCGCTGGCATCGATGGCGATGTCGCCGCCGGCCAGACGTGGTGCGTTCAACTCCAGCGTACCGCGCGGCAATCCATCGGACTGCCCGGGCAATGGCCCCAGTGCAGCGTCGGTGCCGTGGCGCAGATCGATCCGTGCGCCGGAGCCCAGCGTCAGCGTTCCGGCGCCGGAGTTGAGCTCGACCATCGCCCGGTTCGGTGCATCGATGATTTTTCCGTAGCTGTCGACCCGCAGCACACGGCCATGGGCGTCGAGCACGGCGCTGCCAGTCACCGTCAGGCCGTTCTTCGCCGACAGACGAATCGAACCGACCCTTGAACCACTCGCGTCGACAAGACCCGCGACGGTCAGGCTACCGTTGTCCACCGAGACATTGACCTCACCGGCCTTGAGCCCGTCGCCGATCAACAGATCGCCCTGCTTGAGTTGCAGGCTGCGGCTGCCAAAAACCTGCCCTGCGTTCAAGCGCTGGTTAAGGGCCGCGAATTGCTGGCTCGGATCGCCATTCAAGTGTTGCGCGCGGATGTCCACGCCACCGGCCTTGTACGGCACCCATGTGCCACCCGCGTCATAACTGCCGCTGCTGGCGCCGAGGATCTGGCCCTGCAGATCGACCATCCCGGCATCGCTGGCCAAGGCGATGGCGCTGAGATTGCCGGCCTGATTGTTCTGCGCCGACAGGTCGATGCTTGAGCCCGCGAGCTGACGGATATTGCCGTGGCTGCTGTACAGCGCCACATCACCGCCCCAGCTGTACTTGTTCACATCGTTGAACGCCAGGGTACGCCCGGCCATATCCAGGTAAGCGCCACTGTTCAGGGTCAGGTCTTCTACCGATTTGATCACCAGTTTGCCGCTGGCCAGAGCAATGCGACTGTCGAGCGTGACATTACGCGCATCGAGCGTCAGTTCCGCGCCCAGGACATTGGCCGCCGCTGGGGTACCGGCGCCCGTGAGAGTCAGGTTGTTACCGGCCTTGAGCAGGTTCACCGAGGCCGCCTCCCCCGTCAGCAACGGGGTGCGCAGGTTGAGGTTGCCGCCGCTGTAGGCATAGCCCCCGACCGGGTCGAAAGCGCCTTGCGCCTGATACACCGCAAGGCTGCCTTTGTGGTTGGCGGTGATGTGGTCGCTGGCGGTCAGATTGACGTTGGCAAAGCCCAGCACCACGCGATCGTTCTGCTCCAGTCCACTGGCCTGCGGGTTGGGGCCGTAGCCGAATTCGATGCGCTGGGCCTGAATGTCGAGTGTGCCCTGACCGGTGCCGGCGCCGCCAGAGATGACAGCAGCGGGCGCTTGCGTGGCGCCGTTCCAGACCAGATTCGCAGTGCGGATGCTCGCAACGTCTGCGGCTTGGCCCAAGCCATAAATGGCCGGTGTGCTGAGTATCAGATTCTGCAGTTTGCTGACGCCGGTCTGCCGATCCAGCGTGTCGAGGCTGACACTGCCATAGAAATTGAAGGCATCGCGACTGGTCAGGCTCAAGGTCTCCAGGGCCGGAGCGCCAAACTGCGTATCACCGCGCAACAGCCGGTCAAGCACGTTCTGGTTCAGGGTCAGGCCGGTCGGCACACGACTGCCGGCGGCACTCAAGGCCTCGGCACTGCCGGCATTGATCGTCCCCACCGCCAGCGTCAGATGGCGAGTACCGAAGCGTACCGTTTCGTCGAGCTCGAACTGTTTGTCTGTGGCGGCCGTGATGCTGCCATTGGAGTAAAGCAGCGTCGGGTTGGTGCAGGCGTTCGTCGGGCAGGTGCCGATGCGAATATCCCCCGCGCCGGAAGTAGGGGTCGACAACGACGGCGCGAGCACGTTGGTCCAACCGTTCGAGACCACCAGCAGACCTGCCGTGCCCGGAGCATAGATAAAGCCTGCGGATGAATCGTACGGTGCGTCGCCGCGCCCCAGAGTGTTGATCCCCGAACCGGCTTCGAGCGTGATGCTGCCACGGGTACTGGTGGTACGCAGCAGCACTTCAGGCGCAGACAGCATGGCGCCCTCACGCAGGGTGATATTCGATGTATCACCGATGAACGAAACGATATTGCCCGCCGTGTTGTAATCGATCGCCGGTTGCGCGCCGATGGTCAGACGGCCTGCACCCAATCTGTTGAGGCTGTCGGCATACAGCGACACGCCGCTGAAACCCTCGGTACGCCGATGCCCGTCGCCGAGCAGTTCCACATCCCGCGCGCCCCTCACCACCGCCGTCCCGACCACGCCGCCAGTGGCCGGTTTGAACAACACCTGTCCGGCGAAATCCAGCGCAATGCCCTGCTCGGCGCCCGACATCAAGTACAGATTCAGCGACTTGCCATCCATCGGCGCCAACGCCCGTGGCACGCCACGCCGTGCAGCGTCACTGCGGATGAATTGAGTAAAACCGGTTTCGTTGTACTGCGAATAACGGCGCACGACATCGGCCGAGGTCAGGATGACCTGGCTGGCCAGGTTGTCACGCAGCCCGGTGTTGGCGATCGACATCAACCCCGAGCTGGTCCATGAACCATTGCGCAAAGGCAACGCGCCAGACGTGACACCCGCTGCGGCCTGGCCGTTGACCTCGACCCGGAACGCCCCCGGTAACAAGGCGAACGTCGAGGG
The DNA here is from genome assembly GCF_057809295.1 of Pseudomonas sp. FG35. NCBI lineage: Bacteria > Pseudomonadati > Pseudomonadota > Gammaproteobacteria > Pseudomonadales > Pseudomonadaceae > Pseudomonas > Pseudomonas sp. FG35. Next base: position 138,899 of record NZ_JBMDJR010000003.1, read on the forward strand.
CAGCAGCGTATAGGTGCCTGCCGCCAGCCCCGGCACGCCGGAGCCGAGGGTGATTTGCTGGCCGATGCGCGGATCAACCGCTCCTGCTTCGGCGAGCATCGGCGCGTAGGTGCTCTGATTGCCGGGCACAATGGCGTACACCGGATTGCTGGCCAGGCCTGGCAAGCTGAACGTACCGTCGGTGGCATTGCGCACCAGCGGATTGAAGCGTGCATCGGTAGAGCCGCCCCGCCCGGACACAAACCCGGTCCCTCGCAGGTCGCCGCCGCCAGACAAATCGATCAATGCTCCCTGCTGCACATCGACGTACCGCGAGGTCAGCGTTACACCGGCGGTTTCTGCGGTAATCCCCTTGAGCACAACCGATTTGCCTGCGTATCGATAGTCGATGCCGTCGGTGGTGCCGCCATAGGGCATGACCAGTCCGTCCGCGCTGACCGAGGTCACACTGCCCGGCAACAAATGCAGGTCATGGGTGTTGACCACGGTCTCGTCGCCCAGGCGGATCATGCCCAGCGGCGCACGAATAACGCCGCCCTGCTCAATGTGCCCGGCAGCCAGCGTCAAGTCGCCAAACACCGAGTAAGGCACGACGGCCGGGGCGCTCCCGGCGCGGGTGATGCGCAAGGTGCGCGCCGGGTCGGCGCCAGGGTGCACGCTCTGATAACCGACCCGCACCTCGGCAGTGACATCACTGGCCGGATAGATTTGCGCGGCCTGCAGGTTCAGGTCCCCAGGCGTCCACAACTCCGTTTTAGTGGTGTACCCGGTCGGAGCCAGAAAGCGCAGATCCCCCCGGCTGTGCAAGGTCACCTGATCAAAGCCGCGCCGACTGACCTCGATTGCCGCACCGTTGAGTGACGCAATCTTCCCCGCCGTGCCGAACGACAGGCTGTTGCCCAGATCCAGCAGGTCCGCCGTGGCGTTGAACGTGGCGGGTGCCACATGGGTCGTCGGAGTGTTCATGACTCGCGGGCGCAGATAACCCGGCGCGTCGAAGTATTTGCCGGTCCCCGACAACCGCAGATACGGCGCTGACAGATTGATCCGCGCAGTCTCTCTGGCGCCGTCGGCCAACGCCAACGCGCCGGCATACAGGCTCAGGCTCTGGCGGCTGTGCAGATCGACATCGCCGTCGAACGACAGCAAACCATTGCTCAGCAGGCTGAGGTTGTCGAAACCGCCGGCCATCAACTGATTGGCGCCCAGGCGGGCACGACCGTATTGCAAGGCTGAAGCAGCGGCACCGGGTTGCAGATCCTGCGGCAGCTGGGACTTGCCTGCGTCCTGTCCAAGGATGATTTCCCTGGCGGCACGCACTTTATTGGCGGCGAGGTTGAGGTCGTAGAGCGGCGTCTCCAGTGCAATGTCCAGACGCCCGCCGGCTGCGCCCGCACCACCGGCGACTGCACGCAGGCTGCCATCGATGAACAGTCCGTTATAGGAGCTGAGGCTGATTCGTCCACCATCGGTGGCTATCGGCGTTGGGCCCTGCCCGGCGATATCCAGCGTGGCTTGAGCACCGGACGCGTCCAGTCGTGCGCCCTCACGCACGATCACATAGGCGTCGGCCGACGTTGCCGTGGTTTTTTTCGCATCGATTTCACCGCCGACGATGATCGTGCCGCCCTTGCCCACCAGCCCGTAAGTACGACCCAGCGCATCCACCGCCGTGGCCGCGCGGCCAGCCACATCCAGCACCGCGTGTTCGCCGATCCAGATCGAGCGGTTGTGCGCTGCGTTGTCAGCCAGTTGTGAGTTGTCGGCGACGTCGTTCAAACCGAACTGTTGCTGGCGAATGTCGAGGGTGCCACCCCAGGCATTCAGTTCGCCATTGAGGGTGATCTGTCCCGCGCCGCGCAAGTTGATGCTCTGCCCGGGGTCGACGCTGATGCGCGAGCCCTGGCCGAGGCTCAGGGTCGTGTGCGCAGGATCGAGCAACCTGACTTCGCGGGCACCGGCCTGCAGCGTCAGGCTGGCACCGGCACGCCGCGTCAGTTGGGCCTTGGTCGGATTTTCCTGATAGAGCGGCGGCGTCCACAGCTCCAGTGCCTGCTGCGGCGCGGCACCGCTGACCTGATTGGCGGCCGCCTCGCTGAAGCGATAGACCGGCATCGACACATCAATGACGGTGTTATCCGTCACTTCCATCCGGTTCAGGCCAATCAGGTTGTAGGTCGAGAAGCCTTTTTCAAACAGCGTCGGCGTCAGCTGCAACACAGAGTCGGCCTGACGCTTATCGGTCTGGCCGATCAGCACATCGCCGGTCTGCAGAAACAAACGGCCGCCGCCAGACACACCGTAACCCCGCAGCTGGCCGTCCAGAGTCAGATGACTGTCACCCGACGCGGTCAAGGCGCCGGCCTCCAGCGTCACGTCACCGCCCTTGCCTCCGCGGGTCTTGCCATTGGCCAGAATCGCCCCGCCGGAAGACACGTCCAGCAGACTGCCGGCACCGACCTCGATGTCGCCGCTGCTGCGGATCGACACCACGCCACCATCCAGATACGCCAGGCTGACTCTATCGTCCGGGTTGGTGCGCAGGTTGCTCCACAGACCGCGAGTGTCCAGTTGTGCCCCTTCAGCCACGCTCACGCGGGTGGCCTTGCCGGTCGGCGCGACGAGTCGGGTGTCGGTGAGGCGATCGGTGTTGAGCTGATTGAGCACATTGCCCAGATGCAGGCTGCCGCCACGCGCGGTCAGGTTTGCGTTGACCTGCACGTCCGGCCCGTACAGGGTGATGTCGCCGCCATTGTCGACGGTGACGGCACCCTGGACGTTGATCCGTTCCTTGGCCGCCACTTTCAGCGCGCTCAGTTGCCAGTCACTGAGTTGCCCGGCATCGAGGAACAGCTTGCCGTTGCGCGCATCGGATACGGCGCCGGTCAGATCCCGATCATTGCCGGCGACCGGGCGCTCACCGCCGATCTGCACCTGTTCGAGCAAAGGGTTAAGCCCATAGAGCAAACCACCGGAAGCCGCCACGTACGCCGGGTCATAACTGCCGACAATCAACTGCCCGCGCCGCGCCAGCGCCGTCTGACTCTGCGCATAGCCATCGAGTACGGCACGCGGTGCCTGGATCTGGCGCTCGCCCTGATAAGCCTCGCCAAGCATTTGCCCTTCGAGCACAGCGTTGCGGGTGCCGATCACCAGTTGCCCGGCATCGCGTCCCACGGTGTAGCCCGACTCCCGACGACTGGACGGCGCAATCAACGGGTTGTAGTAATAACTCGTCTGGCCCCAGCGCTCACTGCTGTCTTCATAGCCCTTGTACAGCCCGGTGTAGAGCAGATCGCCCGGTGCTTTGGAGACCTCATACAGGCGCCCGTCGGCCCCGCGCAGCCAGCTCTGGCGAATCTCGCCGCTTTGTACGTCCAGCGTGCCGCCGGACAGGTTGATCAGCGAGCCCTTCTCGGTCACCACGTCATTGCCGGCGAAACTCACCGTGCCGCCCTGAGCCATCCACTCGCCGATGCTGTGGCCCTGGGTGCCGAGGTAACCGCCGACCTCCAGCAGACCACCAGCGGTGTACCAGCGATCCGTGGCGTAGCCGTTGGTGCCGGCCGGGACGTAGACCAGTTCGCGCACATCGACCCAGATGTCATTGCTGTTGAGCGCACCTTTATCGCGATTGACCGAAGCATCGCGCTGCTCGTTGCCCTGGACGTTGATCTTGATGCTGTTGGATTCCATCGCGACTTTCACGCCGATGGCACCGGAGACATCGATCAATGCGCCGTCACGCACCAGACTGCGACGCTGCGCCGCCACTGCAACCTGGCCGCCCGTGGCGAGGGTGATCGAACCGTTCTGGAACTCGACGCTGCCGCCGCTCTGGATATCAATGCGCGACTGATCGCTGCGAATCCGGTTGTTCGGTGTAACGCCCGTCAGCGCCGCCTGATGCTGACTGTCGAGGGCGGTCAGATCGCTGCTGTCGAGCAGGATCGCCGTCGCGCTGCCCTGCCCCAGCGTCACGCTGCCTTGGGTGTCGGTCGCCGGGTTGAGCAAGTGGATCGTGCCGCGAGTGGCTACCGAGGTGCTGGCCAGCAACACGCCGTTTTGCACGATCTCATGGCCGGTCAGGGTGATATCGCCAGTGGCGGCCTGAATCAGACCGTTGTTGCTGACCTTGCCGGCAGTGCTGCCGGCCTTGAAACCCGGCGTGACTTCGTTGCCGAACGTCGTGGAGAAGACGTTGCCTTCAGTACCCGAGCCTTTGCGAATGTAAAAGCGATCCCCCGCGCCGAGCACGGTCTGGCCCTTGCCGGTGTTGATGCTGCCGTCGTTCTGCACTTCGCTGCCGAGCAGCAAGGCATAGCCGCCAGCATCGGTCGATTTGGCCGGCCGCGCCGTTTCGATGGACGCACCGCGCTCCACCAACACTTTTCCGGCGGCCTCGGTGAACGTCGGTTGGCTGCCGGTGCTGTCGAAATACAGGCCGCGGTCGCGGAACTGAATGTCAGTGATGTTGGCCGCCGCCGCCACCAGGTTGCGCACGTTGACCTGGCTCGTGCCGCTGAACACGATGCCGTTACGGTTGATCAACATCACCGTACCGTTACCCTTGATCTGGCCCTGAATCTGGCTGGCCCGCGCATTCGGATCGTTGACCCGGTTGAGCACCGCCCAGTTCGACTGCTGGACGAAATCGACCGTGGTGTTGCGCCCGACGTTGAAGGTCTCCCAATTGAGGATCGCCTTGTCGGCGGTCTGCTCGATCTTCACCGTGGTCTTGCCATCAACCTGAGTCTGCTGCGGGCCTTTGGCGTTTTGCCAACCTTGCGTGAGGCTGTTATCGACCTTCAGACCGCCCTCGCCCAGACCATCAGGCACAAACTGCACCGTGCCCAGCGCCGCCGCACGACCGGCCGCCTGCGCCGCTTGTTGCGCCGCAATCGCAGCCACGGTGTTGTTCAGGGTCTGAATCGAGCGTTGCAGCTGCTGATTGGCCTTTTGCTGCTGCGCCAGCGGTGGCGTCATCCCCGGCAATCCGCCCACGCTCGGGCGCGCTGCGGCGGCCTGTTGCGCCGCGCCCTTGGCGGCAAACCATCCCGAACTGAACGCAGTCGCCGCCTCGGCACTGCCTGCCACCAGACACAAGGCAATCGCCTGCGCCAGGGGCTTGAGCAACCACAGCGCCGGATCGGCGGCCATGCGCTGCTGAGGCTGAACACGGGTACTGCGACGGGATGGGCGAGCGAGCATCACTACGAGATCCTTTTTGTTTGCCACATGAGGCCGCAGGTCGGCTTGCCCCTGCTGTTACGACATAGGCGGTTGGCGCGGGCCGCGACCGAACGGATGTCACACAAACTTCATGAACGAGGTGTAGATCGGCCAAAAAAAATGGCAGCAGCCCGAAGGCTGCTGCCATTTCATTGCCGTGAAGCGAGGCTTACAAAGGACGGCCGACAGCGTTGCAGACGCTGGCGTTGTTGATGTCCAGGTTGTTGCCCGAGGTGTTGGTGACGAAGTTGGCAGTCACGGCCGCTTTCCAGTTGGTTGGAACCGGAGTGAAGCTGTGAGCGATGGTGGCAGCGTTGTTGCCCGGGTTGCTGTAGTGAGTGGTCAGGAAGGATTTGACGTCAGCGGCCACGGTTGCGTCCTTGTAGCACTGGCCGAAGATGAAGTTGGTGTAAGCCACGATCGGGTAACCGCTGGCTGGGTTAGGAACGACCGGTACCCACTGGGCAGGGTTCGAAGGCGCGGTTGGCAGAGTCGCCGAACCCAGTGCCAGCGAAACGTTGGCGGTGGTTGGCTGTACGCCGTTGACGCGAGCAACCACGGCGTTGCTGGCGGCGTTCACACCGTCCGGACCAACGTAACCGATGGAGCCGTCAACGGCGTTGACTTGAGTGGCCACGTCAGCAGTACCGGCAACGCCTACCCAGGTCGTAGGCAGGGTCGAACCGGCTGGCAGACGAGCGCTGGCGAAGGTGGAGTTGGTGGCGAACTTGGTCGGGCAGATCGAGTTCAGGTGACGGGTCAGGATTTCCGTGGTGCCGCTGGAAACGTTGCGATAAACAACGCGGATCGGCGTGGTGTCGGAAGTGCCCAGCAGAGCGCCCCAGGTGGTTTTGGCGCCGGAGAAGGCGTCGCACAGCTGAGCGCTGGTCAGGTTCAGAGCGGTCTGACCGGATTTTTTGTACGGAATGGCAACCGAAGTAGCCACCGAAGGCAGTTGAATCAGCGGGCCGTACGAAGCGCCGAAGTTGGTGTTGTAGGTGCTGATTTCCGAAGCGCTGAGGATCGAGTCGCTACCGGCGAAGTGAACCGAACCGGTGGTGTTGAACAGTGCCGAGTTGTTGGTCAGGAAAGCGGTCTTGCCGGTGCCGCTACCGGTGCCCAGGTAGCTGAAGTTGGCTGGCAGGATGCTGTTGGCAGAACCTTTGTACAGAGCGGCAGGCAGAGTCGCGCCACCACCGGTTACGTTGGCGGCCATGGCCTGGGCGGAAGCCAGGGCAGCGACAGTCAGGGAAGCTGCGATCAGAGTGCGCTTGAACATGAAGAATCTCCTTTTCAACGTTGGGTGTGAACACAGGTTTGCAGGGGTCTTGCATGACACTGGGAAGACTCACCGCTGACCTTCGCAAGCGGGGTCCGTGGTTAAGTCGCACTGAGAAATTCGCAGTTTCCGGTGACAGATAAAGGAAAAAACCTCGGGAGGTGCGAGGTGATTTTCGAGGGATTTTCTCGGGTGTTCCGGGGGTTGTGCGGAGTGTCTACGGCAAGCTTTTCGAGGGAACCGGCCACAGCCCTTGAAGGGCCGTTGCAGATGACAGAAAGGAGAACCCGAGGATGCTGTTTTTGGCGCTCGGGTGAGATCCGGGCGCCGGCAAAAAAGTTGAAAAAACTACTGCACCAACTGGTTGATCTCGATGATCGGCAACAGCACCGCCATCACGATCACCAGCACCACCCCGCCCATCACCACGATCATCAGCGGTTCGAGCAATGCGGTCATGCCCATCGCCCGGCGCTCGATATCGCGGGACAGGGTTTGTGCGGCGCGTTCGAGCATCGGCGGCAGCGCGCCGGTTTTCTCGCCGCTGGCGATCAGGTGAATCAGCACCGGCGGGAACACGTTCTCCACTTTCAGCGCGGCCGCCAGATTGACGCCCTCGCGCACCTTGGCGGTGGCCTCATTGACGCTCAGGCTCAGACGATCATTCGACAAGGTCTGCCGCGCCGCCTCCAACGCGCGCAACAACGGCACCCCGGCGCCACCGAGAATCGCCAGCGTCGAGGCGAACCGTGCAGTGTTCAGCCCCAGCACAAAGCGCCCGATCAGCGGCAACTTCAACACCCGATGATGCCAACTCAAACGCGCCGCAGGGTTGCGCAGATACAGGCGCCAACTCCAGAACGCGCCGGCCATGACGCCTGCGCACAACCAGCCCCACGCCCGGATGAAATCACTGGCATTGAGCATCGCCAAAGTCAGCCCTGGGAGATCCTGCCGCGCCTGGGAAAACGCGCTGACCACCTGCGGCACCACGTAACTCAGCAGGAAAATCACAATGCCGATCGACACCAGCCCGACCACACCCGGATAGATGAACGCGGTAAGAATCTTGCCGCGCAGGTTGTTGCGCTCTTCGATGTAATCCGCCAGCCGCTCCATCACCTGCGCCAGATCGCCGGACTCCTCGCCCGCCGCAATCAGCGCCCGGTAAATCTCCGGAAAATCCCGTGGCCGCGCCGCCAGCGCTTCGGCCAGGCGCATGCCGCTGCGCACGTCGGCACGTACGGCGCTGAGTGTGTGAGCGATGTGTTTTTTCTCGGCCTGTTCGACCGTGGCGCTCAGCGCCGCCTCCAGCGGCAGACTGGCGCCGAGCAGGCTCGAAAGCTGTCGCGTGGCCCACGCCAGATCGTTATCCGAGAGCCTGGCGCTGAACAATCCACCGCCGCCGTGCTGGGAGACGTTGCTTTCCTTCTCCACCGACAACGCCGTCAGGCCACGACCGCGCAACACGCCGAACGCCGCGCCCTGACTCTCCGCCTCCAGATGCCCGGACTCGATCTTGCCGCTGGCATCGGCGGCTTCAAAACGATAGCGATTCATCAGGCGTCCCGTGTCACGCGAAGGATTTCTTCAGGGGCCGTGGCACCGCTGCGAATCCAGCGCTCGCCGTCCTCACGCAGGCTGAACATCCCGGCCTTGCTCGCCGCCGCGCGCAACGCCGGCTCCCCTGCCCCTTGGTGAATCAGAGTGCGGATGTCGTCATCGATGCAGAACAATTCATGAATGCCGGTCCGGCCGCTGTAACCGGTGTGATTGCACGCCGCACAACCGACCGGGCGCCAGGTGCCGGGCGTCGCCGGGTCTTCCTGTTTGCACTGATTGCACAGCCGCCGCACCAAGCGCTGGGCCAGAACGCCGAGCATCGACGAGGCCAACAGAAACGGCTCGACGCCCATGTCGACCAAGCGGTTGACCGCCGACACCGCGTCGTTGGTGTGCAACGTCGCGAGCACCAGGTGACCGGTCAGCGAAGCCTGCACCGCGATCTGCGCGGTTTCGAGGTCACGGATCTCGCCGATCATGATGATGTCCGGGTCCTGGCGCAAAATGGCACGCAGCGCGAGGGCAAAAGTCATGTCGATCTTGGCGTTGACCTGAATCTGGCTGATGCCCGGCAAGTCGTATTCCACCGGGTCTTCCACGGTGAGGATGTTGCTGGTGCTCGCATCGAGCCGCGCCAGCGCCGCATACAGACTGGTGGTCTTGCCGCTACCGGTCGGGCCGGTGACCAGCACGATGCCGTGGGGCTGGCGGATCAGGTGATCGAGTTTGGCCAGCACCTGCGCATCCATGCCCAGGGTTTCCAGATGCAAGCGCCCGGCCTGCTTGTCGAGCAGACGCATCACCACCCGCTCGCCATGACCTGTGGGCACGGTTGAGACACGAATGTCGATCGGCCGCCCTGCTACGCGCAACGCAATGCGCCCGTCCTGCGGCAGGCGTTTTTCGGCGATATCGAGCTGGGCCATGATCTTGATCCGCGACACCAGCGCACCGTGCAACGCCTTGCGCGGCGAGACCACGTCGCGCAGGGTGCCATCGACCCGGTAGCGCACCACCGAATGGGTTTCGAACGGTTCGATATGAATGTCGCTGGCCTCGTCCCGCGCCGCTTGGGTGAGCAAGGCGTTGATCATGCGGATCACCGGCGCGCCGTCCTGGGTGTCGAGCAGGTCGGTGATTTCCGGCATGTCCTGCATCAGGCGGTCGAGGTCGACTTCGTTCTCCGCCGCACCGACCACCGCTGCTGCGCTGCCAGTATCGGCGTAGGCCGTGGCGAGCAAGCCGTCGAGTTCGTCATCGCGCACCCGCTCAAGCCTCGTCGCGCCGAACTGCCGGCGTACTTCGCTGATCGACCAGCCCGGCGTCGACGGGCACACCGTCAGCACGCCGTCGCGCAGCAGAATCCGCTGCGCCTTGGCCCAGGCGTAGGGCAAGCTGCTCATAACCGCGGGCCTGCTTCAATCGGCACAGCCTTGATGATTGCGCGGGGTCCCGAAGCCGGAACCGAACTCGGAACCCCCTGAGCAGCGGTCGGCAATTGCGGCGCCTGCATGTCCGGCATCGCCCAGCTGCGTTCCGGTTGCAGACCGCCCTGGGCGCGGCGCATGAAGTCGTAGCGATTGAGCGTGATGCTGCGCCCCGCCGCACTGTCGCGAATGATGTACGGGCGCAGGAACACCATCAGGTTGGTCTTGGTGATCGAGCGGCGCTCGTTGCGAAACAGCGCGCCCAGCCCCGGAATGTTCGAGAGCCACGGCACCGCGTCATTGCTCTGGCTGTAGCCGTCCTGCAGCAGACCGCCGAGCACCATGATCTGCCCGTCGTCGAGCAGGATGCTGGTGTCGATCGCACGTTTGCTGGTGACGATCCCCGCCGAAGTCGAAGCAGCCGAGGCACGTTCGTCGATGCTGCTGACTTCCTGATAAATGTCGAGCTTCACCGTGCCGCCCTCGGAAATCTGCGGCCGCACGTTGAGCTTCAAACCGACTTCTTCGCGGGTCACGGTCTGGAACGGGTTGTTGCTGGTGCCCCCGCCGCCGGTGACGTAGCTGCCGCTGACAAACGGAATGGTCTGACCGACAAAAATGCTCGCCGCTTCGTTGTCCAGGGTTAGCAGGTTCGGCGTCGACAACACGTTGGTGCCGCCCTTGCTCTTCAGCGCCCGGGCCAGCACTTTCAGGTCGAGGATCTTGCCGATGCCGGGGATATCGACCGTGCCGTTGACGTAGCCGAGGTTCAGACCTTTAGGCAACACGTCGACACTGGTCTTGCCATTGACGTTGATCCCCGATCCGCCAAGGTTGGCGCCGCCGATCACGCCATTGCCGGCCAGATTGCCGGTCTGCCATTGCACGCCGAATTCGCTGGCATCGTCCTCGCCGACTTCGACGATCAGGCTCTCAATCACAACCTGGGCGCGGCGCTGGTCGAGCAGGTCGATGACTTCACGCAGGTTGCGGTACAGCGGTTCCGGCGCGGAAATCAGCAAGGTATTGGTGGTGGCGTCGGCCTGAATAGTCACGCCACCAGCGCTGAAGGCCACGTTCTGTTCGCTGCTCTGCGCATTACCGCTGCCGCTGGTGGCGCTGCTGCCCTGGGCGTAGCTGCCGCCGGTGCTGCCGCTGTTAGTGGTCGAAGTGCTGCCGTTGGTTTGTGTGCCGCTCTGGCCGTTTTGCCCGCCACTCGAGTTGGTAGAGCTGCCCATGGCGCTGAGCACCGAACGCGCACTGTCGCTGGTGCCGCTGTCGCTCTCGCCGGTCAGCAATCCGCGCAGCGCTTGCGCCAGTTTGCCGGCCTGGGCGTTGCGCAGATAAACCACGTGCAGATTGCTCGGGTTGCTCTGGGCGTTGTCGAGTTTGTAGATCAGGTTGCGCGCCAACTCAGTGCGCTCGGGGCTGCCGGCGCGGATGATGATGGTGTTGGAGCGCGGGTCGCCGATCACCGCGATTTTCTGCGTTGGATCGTTGCCCGGCGCGTCGAGCAAGTCGGCGACCATCGGCGCGATGTCGGCGGCGATGCCGTTCTGGATCTGCACCACGTCGGTGTCGATGGCGCTCGGCGTGTCGATGCCCTGAATCAGTTGCGCGACCCGCGTGAGGTTCTCGGCGTAGTCGGTGACGACGATGGTGTTGTTGCCGGGATAAGCGTTGATCGGATTGTTCGGCGACACGATCGGGCGCAGCACCGGGATCAGGTTCACCGCGTTCTCGTATTGCAGGCGGAACGTGCGGGTGAGCATCCCGTTGCCGGCCGGTTTGTCAGCGCTATAGATCGGCCCGCCGAGCAATTTGGCGTCGGCCTCCGGCACCACCTGCGCCACGCCGCCGACGTCGACCACGCTGAAACCCTGCATGCGCAGCGCCGCCAGCAGCATGTCGTAAGCCTGATGCGCCGGCACCTGGCCTTCGGAGACCAGCGTCAGGTTGCCCTTGACCCGTGGATCGACCAGAAACTGCTGGCCGGTGGAGCGCGACAACGCCCGCACCACCGCTTGAATATCCGCATCGACAAAATTCAGCGTCACCGGTTGATCGCCCAACGGATTGGCCGGCAACGTCGTGCCCCGTGCCGACCCACCGCTGCGGGCGCGTTCGGTGATGTTGTGCAATTGCTTCGGTGCAGGTCTGGCCTGGGCCTGCGCACGCTCGCGGTCGAGCACCGCGTCGCCACTGCGCTGGGTGTTGGCCAGCGGCCGGCCGAGTTCGCTGTCCACCAGCAGCGGCGGTTGATTCGGTGGTGTGGTGTTGCTGCACGCGCTCAATGCCATCAACAGCATCGGCAACGCCATGCGTTTGGATCCTGACCCCTTCATGAAGCTTCCTTAGCGCCCAGCGCCTGATCCATGCGTACGGTGCCCGACAGAGTGCCGGCCGTGTCATCGGTCGCGGCGTCGTCTGCACGTTGCAGACGGGCCTCGACCACTTGCAGTGAAAAATTCCGGGGTTGGCTCAGCAGCCAGTCGAGCACGGCGTCGGCCGGTGCCGCATCGAAGGTCAACTGCCAACCGGCGGACGCGGCCGCCAATTGGTAATGGCCGCCCAGTCCGCTGGCCTGCAAGGTCTGTTGCAGCGACTGCTCCAGGTTTTGCCCGTCGGGGCGCACGCTGACGTCGCGCAACAGCACTTCCAGCGCTTCAGCCTGGGCGCGCAGTTTTGGCGTTTCGACTTGCGAGGCGGCGATCTTCTTCAGCGGCGGCTGAATCAACGCCACCCACACGAACAGCCCCAGCAACAGCGCCGCCATGCCGCCGACCATGCGTTTTTCCCGCAAGGCCAGCGGCTGCCAACGGGCCTGCAACTGAGCATTGAAGCGCTGCCAACCGGCGCGGTATTTCGCAAGCGAGGGGCTATTCATCTTCGGCTCCGCTGCTGTCGTCGTTGTCGGTGGCGGCGGTCGCCTCGCCGGCCGGGCGCAGGACCCAGCCGTCGTCATTCGGGCTGATGCTGATGCCGGCCTGGGCCAGCGTGCCTTGCCAGTCCTTGTCGTTGCCCGAACGCCGGGCCTCGGGCAGCAGGCTCAATTGCAGCGCGCCGTCGACAAACTCCAGCCGCTGCACCGTCCCGGCCATGGACGGCATGCCACTGCCGGCCTGCGACACCAGTCGCGTGAAATCCTGCCCCGGCGCATCCACCGCGCCTTGCCGGCGCGCCGCGATTTGCTGACGAGCCTGTTGCAACGGATTGAGGATCACCGGCAACTCGGGAAATGCCTGCTTCACCCGTTGCGCCATCTGCGCCTTGAGCTGCTGGCCCTGCCCGGCCTCGCGGGCGGCGTACAGGTTCAAACCGATCACCCACACTGCCAGCGCCAGCGCACAGCAACCGAGCGCCCTGCCCCAGCCGCGATGCTCGGTGCTCGGTTGCAGGAGGCCGCCGTGCAGGCCCCAGTTCGGCAACGGGCCGGAGCAGCGTTGCGTGTCGGCCAATATCGATTGCACAGCCTCGGGCGCGCCGTCTCCGATCCAGTGCGCCGGCAGACCGGTTTCCAGCAGCCACGCTTCGTCGATCATCGGCTGCACCTGCGCCGCATTCGGGCCGTGGCGCAGCAACAGATGATCGTCATGCAGACAGCCGACGCCGCCCGCCATCACCGGCAAGCTGTAGGCCGCCGGGTACAGGCCTTTGAGGTTCAGGCCGAATTGCCCGAGGTGCTGCAGATCCTTGCGTGCTACCCAGGCAATCTGCACCTGGCCGCGTTCATTGCGAGCACTGTGGGCGATGTGCATCTCGGCGCTGTCGCCCAGCATCAAGGCCTGCGCTGCGCATTGCACAGCCGCAGCGGTTTTGTTCGCAGGCAGCGGCGGCAGATCAATGCTCGCCAACAGGCTGTCCGACGGGTGCAGAAAGCACACCAGCGGTTGCTTCGGCAGCGCGCCGAGCCGCACGCGTTCCTGGCGAACGACCTGCCCCTGTCGATCCAGCCAAGCACAATCCAATTCACTGTCGAGACTCAGTTCCGCCAGCGGCGGCAAACTCACGCGCAACTGGCTCATACGCCCACCCGCGACCAGATCACTTGCGGCAAGCGGTCTTCACTGCGATGCAGTAACGCATCGAGGCTGACCCGCCGCTGATCGCGCCGCGCCTGCCCGCGCAGCCGAAACCAGTCGCTGGTGATGCCGACCTTGACGCTGGTGATCTCCAATTGCGGCAGTCGCAGGCGATTGACGAAATCCCCGCGATTGATGAACCAGCGCCCGGCATCACGCTCATTGATCAACGCCTGCGCCCGCTCCAGCGACAGCCCCGGCACGTAAGCCGCCAGCACTGGCGCCGTGGCGGTGTTGCCGTTGAGCCAGGTGGTCGCCGGAATCACCGTCAGGTACGGCGCCAGTTTTGCCAGCACCGCATCGTTGACCCCGTCGACGCTGCGCAGATCATCAAGCGTGCGCAACATCGGCAAGGTCGGCGATTGCGGTTTGCGCGACGCGGACGGCGACGTGGCGCGCCCGCTGTCGAAGGTGTTTTTCGCCACAGGCTTGTCCACTATTTGGGCATTCAACAGGTGCGGATAAGAGCCGATCACCCGCTGACTGATGCGCCGGCTCAAGGCGCTGCTGACACCAATCAACTCGCACAAACGCTCGAACGCCTGCACCTGCGCGTCATCGATCCGCTCGTTGGCCACCAGATTGCGCAGGTTGAACTTGCCCTGCTCGTCCTCCAGCCGCCCCTCGAAACCCTGGGTGTTCAACCGCTGCGCCCACGGTTGATCGAGTCGGGTCAGCGGATCACGCTGCCGCGCATCCCACAATAATTGCCGGCTGATCTCCAACCCGCCGTGCAACAGCCAACGGCCCTGCACGCGCAGTTGTTCGGCTTCCAGCGCCCGGGTCGAAACGCTCTGGCGAGTCAGCATGCCGGCGGCGATCACCGCGACCACCGCCGCGATCAGCAGCGCACTGATGATCGCCATCCCCTGCTGGTTCGATTGGTTGTTCATGACCGGCCTTACAACTGCCAGGAACCGATGTCGGCATTCACGCCGTCGCCGTCAGGCTGGCCGTCGGCGCCGAGGGAAAAGATGTCGATCTCGCCGTTGGCACCGGGATTGAGGTACTGATAAGGGCGACCCCACGGGTCATTCGGCAGGCGCTCCAGGTACGAACGCCAGTTGCTGTTCTTCGCATCGGCCGGCCGCTCCACCAGTACCTTCAGGCCCTGGCTCTGGCTCGGATAAGTGCCGTGATCGAGGCGATACAGCTTCAGCGCCTGCATCAACCCGCCAATGTCTTGCTTCGCCGCCGTGGCCCGCGCCTGATCCGGCCGGTCGAGCACCTTGGGCACCACCATCGCCGCCAGAATCCCGAGAATCACCACGACCACCATGATCTCGATCAGCGTGAAACCCTGCTGCCCACGGGGCATCCGGCTCGGTCGATTGGGCTGTTTGAATTGCGCGATATCCATCTCGTCATTCCCTGGCTTGATTCGATTCGACGCGCAGTGTTGCAAGAAGATATGTCAGGGATGTTGAAAATCCTCGGGTGTTTTCGTCGTCAAGCCGTCAAGCACGGGCGTTAGCGTCAAGGGCTGCCCGACCGCCCGAGACCCCGATGCGCACCCCCTCCCCGCAAACCGGATTCACCCTGATTGAAGTGCTCGTCGCGCTGGCGATCATCGCCGTCGCCATGTCCGCCGCTGTTCGTGTAGCGGGGTTGATGACGCAGAGCAGCGGGGTTTTGCGGGATCGCTCGGTTGCGATGATTGCGGCGCAGAGTCGGATGGCGGAATTGCGGTTGGAGGGGCGATTGCCGATGGGGGTCAAGGCGGTTGAGTGTGATCAAGGGAGGTTGTTGTTGCGGTGTGAGGAGGTGATTGGGGCCGCGGAGAATGGGCGGTTGCTCAAGGTTGGGGTGCAGGTTTTTGATCGCAGCCAGGAGCGGCCCCCGCTGGCTAAGATTGAAACGTTGCTTAGCCGCCCCGAGAATCCCTAGCCCGAGCCCGCCTTAAATGTCGGCCCCCTCGATGGCAAATGAATCAGCGTGGGACATTTCCGACACCCACCTGAAGATCTAAACCAACCTGCACATACCGCGCTGAATCCATAATCAACTCGGTCTCTCAGGTCGATGTAAAGCGCAAGACACCTCGGTCGGCCCCCTCTCCCTCCGGGAGAGGGCTGGGGTGAGGGCCGCTTGTTGAATCACCCGTTTACCCACCCCAAAAACACCGTTTAAAAGACACCCACCGTTACTTCCTCAAGGCTACACAACCTTGCGTCATTACCTACGACTACGCCAGAATCCGCCGGCTTGTGCGTCTAATGCGCGGGTCTTATCGTTTCCGGGTCACTGAAAAACAGTGATCGGGTTTGGTAGCCCGCACATGAGTTCTGCACAGCATCACCATTCGCGGCGTCGTTTCGTCTCGGCTTTATGGTGGTCATGCACAGGGCACCTTCGGGTGCGCCGGGTTCCTCATGTGCCGGTCTACCAACCTGAGCATGGCCGCCACCTTCGTTTGGTAGCGAAATTGGATGGCCTCCCTTTTTGAAGCATGAGGAGTTACATCTATGTTCAAACCGACGCCCAATCCCCCCGAAACCGATCCGGTCTCCCCCTACAAATTCCCCGACTCCCGAACCCTCAACGAAGCCGCCGAACGCGCCCTCGACCACTACCTCACCCCACAACAACGCATCATGGGCAGCCACCATAAACACGACCCCATGTACCTGGCCAACCCGGCCTACAACACCGAATCACTCCTGGCCAACGCCAGCGAATCACTGGGCTCGGCCAGCGAAATGCTCAACAACTTTGCTGCCACGCTGGAGCCTGCTCATCGCAAGACCGCGATCGGGATTGCGCAGTTGGTGATGTTGAGCGAGTTGGCGGTGAATCAGGCGTTGGATCATGTTGAGTTGAAGGCGTGATCGGCTGAGCGCTGTAGCCCAATAGCCAGAAAGAAAATGGCCGAGGTTGTCAGGTGTGACTGACGACCTCGGCCAAATGCGTTTTTCTCTGTACCAAAAGCTTCAACCGATCCGAACGCAAAGGCGTTACGGGCTACTCGCGTGAAGATCGTTCACAACCCGTCAACCGAAGAATTGTAAGAAATGTTGAGCGCAACATTTGCCTCAGGCATCCTGTGCGACGCAAACGTACATGGGTGGCGGAGGTTGATGCTCTCCTCCTCCAGAGCACGCTTTCCTGCTCTGCCAAACGTGTGATGTTCGCACTATCTCAGTGGCCGGAATTTCTAATCCAATCAGGCCAAGGACATCTGAATCTTTGAAAAGGAACTTCCTGTGAGTGGCAAACCTGCAGCCCGAGTCACAGATCCCACCAGTTGCCCACTCCCAGGGCACGGCACAAATCCAATTGTCAGCGGCTCTCCCAATGTCAATTTCGACGGCCTTCCTGCCGCTCGGATGACCGATAAATCCGCGTGCGGTAGCCCAATCACTGGAGCGGTCAGCTCTACGGTTTTTATCAATGGGCTGAATGCCGCGACTCAAGGCAGCACCGGTGGCCACGGTAACGTGGTTGTGGGTGGCTCTGGCACGGTCATTATCGGCGACACCGTTGTATCAGCGCCCTTCAGCGGCCTGATGCCCATGCCGGTGCACTTCAGCGACAAGTTCAGGCTTATTGATGACGAGTCAGGGGAACCCCTGGCTAATCTTGATTACGCCATTCAGCGAGCTGACGGCAGCATTGAGCACGGTGTCAGCGATTCAATGGGGTATACGCACGTAGTCAGCTCGCACCTCGCCGAAACGATCCAACTGTTTTTGGAGGATTGAACATGGATGTCAAAGTAAATAACGGAAGTTTTCCTCATGGCTGAAGTCATTAGCAAAAACGGCCGAAAAATGTCACCTGTAGCCACCAGAACGGTGACACCTGTCAAAGACTCCAGCCCTAAAGCTGTATCCGTAGACGCAAGGCAACAAAAGAGGCGTGCCGAGAATGCGGAGTTCTTAAAGAATCAGAATGTGAAGGCCTTCCTGGATACGTTGGCAAAAGTCGAGGGTGGCGATTATCACGCGAAATTCGGTTATGGCTGGGCACCCGGCTGGAAATCCGGGAAGTGGACATTCAGCGATGAGTCCACTCACCCAGGACCAGGTCATGGCGGTTCAACCACCGCTTCTGGAAGGTACCAAATCACGAAAGCCACATGGTCGGAACTCTCCATCAAAGCAATGGGGTTATCTGACTTCAGCCCCGGAACTCAGGATCTGATTGCCGTTGAGCTCCTGCGCAACGTAAGTGCCATCGAACCGCTGATCGGCGGCGACTTAAAAACGGCAGTTGGAAAAGCATCAAAAAAATGGGAAGCGTTGCCTATGGGGCCGGGGTTGGCAAACCGACCAATCAACGGAAAGCCTTCCGGCCAACCTTATACCGAGTACGACGAAGTAGAAAAAATATATAAAGGCTTTGGCGGTACCGTTAAATGAAACTAAAAATATTAGCCATCAGCCTTTTAGGTTGCGTCAGTTTATTTTCAAGCGCAGCAGACCTTCCTATCAAAGAGGGAATGCCATTTTCGAAAGCCCGCAAAGCCTTGATCAAAAATGGCTGGAAGCCGAATCCGACCTACTCAGGTGAGTTCGGAGTTGAAAGCGTCATTCAAAGAAAAGGCTTCAATGAAATCGAGTCTTGCACGGAGGGCGTCCGTTACTGCAGCTTCAACTACATCAAGAACGGAGATTGTTTAGGTGTAGGAACTGTCGGCGAAGAAGTCAAAGACATGAAGATTTATTCCTGGAACTTCAAATGCCCTGAAAAGGATTGAAGCCAGAAACCAAAGGGGACAGGAGTCTGTTCCTTTTTGTGGAGCGATCAAATGAAGACGCCGACTCTCCTGCTCCTCGCAATGTGTTGCACGGGTACAAGCTTGGCGTTTGCCGGCGGCTCGCAAGCGACAAACGTCAAGCACGGGCCAGCAGACATCGCCGTCGATGAGCCCTTGGTGTCGGCCAGATCCAGGTTGATCGAACAAGGATGGAAGCCAACCCGGATGCACACCAGCGATGGCTATGAATACAGTGGTATCGAGCGCGAGCTGGCTGCACGCAATTTCCTGGAACTCGATACCTGCTCTTTTGATAGCTCGCGCTGCATCCTGTTCTATTCGAAGAAAGGTGCCTGCTTGCGCGTCGAAACCGTCTCTGAGCAGCTTAAAGACATGACGGTTACGGGATGGACCGATGAATGTCCGAACGCATCTCCAGAACCAAATAAAGAGGACTCGAGTTAGGCAAACAAAGAAGCTGACTTATTGCCGCCCCTCCGTCGAAGACTTTTATGAGATCCGAGCAAATGAAAAAGACCAGAAATTTAACTATGCCCAATATAACCGAGCGCAAACATTAAATAACACTTGCACTCTCTCGACGAACGCGCTTGCGATTGTGCATTCAACTTAGGCAGAAGGGGTCAAATTGGAAAACCTTGAAAAATATATGGAGCAGTTTGATTCGAACTATCCAAAATACTCAGACGCACGCTATTCAGAAATTCTAGCATTGGTAGCCAGATATGATTTAAATACGGCATCCAAGGTATTAACCAGCGACTCATTCAAGCAAGCTCTGGAAATAATTTCACCTTTAGTTGCAATAAAAAACTACAAATCTCAAATTCCGTTTCCAGAAGATGTAATTTCCGCGATAGAGGCTATCCTTAACATCAGAAAGGTCTCTATAGACGCATCTGATCGATTCAAGAATTTAGAACCATTTTTCAATACTCTCGTAGCTACTCAAGGCTTTCAGTTACCGACAATTTCAGCAGTATTTCATTTTTGCCACCCAGATCACTTTCCGATTGTAGATAGAAATATTCAAGCGGCTTGCAAAGCGCTGATAGATCAAAGTCCAGCGTTAGCTGGATATGAATATCCAGAGCTTCCTGCACCAGGAACCTCCGCAGCAAACAAATTAAAAAAATATAGGCAATTCATTCAGGTAATTGACAGGTTACTGGAATCGAACCTAGAAAAGCAGAAAATTAATGACTATAGAAGCTTGGATAAAGCACTAATGGTTTTGGGCGCTGTAGAACTTAAAAACGAAAAAAACGGGAATGATCTATTATCTGGAAAATAAATCCGCCCCCTTTTTCTTCGCTTTTAAGAATCTGTCGCAATAGTTTTTTTGACTGATAAAGGATGTCTCATATGTGGATAAAGCTACTGCAAACATGGAATAAACCTTATCAGTGGTTTGAGTCTTTCGTTAAACCTGGCGACGATCTAGGTGTTAAAGGGCTGTATCGAATTTTTGTTTTTGCTTTAGTGGTGGTATTGTCGATTTTTATAATCGACATTGGCTTAACGGCATACACATATAAATCTGAAGAGCCTAATCACGGTATTTTCGGCGATTTTTTTGGTGGCATTGCTAATCCATTTTTGACTTTTCTCACCTTTATGGGCCTGCTCTTAACGATAGTCGTTCAGAAAGTAGAATTGAGAGATTCCAGAGAGGAAATGCGGCGCTCAGCAGATGCGTTGAGTGAGCAAGTAGACGCTTTCAGGAAACAAAGTTTTGAGGTGACTTTCCTTAAAATGCTTGAGATACACTCCAATCTAACTCAGTCAATTGACTTGGTTTTATCCAAAACCAAAAAAACAGTCACCGGCTCGGACTGCATGGAACGATTCCACTCTAGGCTAAAAACAAAATATCGAAGCAGGTTTAGAGATGGCGGAAAGGAATTTCACATTACTACGCTTGAAGGCCTGGATGAGCTTAAAATTATGTATGCTGATTATTGGGAGCCAACTAGGAAAAACTTGCACAGCTGGCATGAAAGCCTATCTGTCATTCTAGGCTACATACAGTCCGAATCAAACTCGGTCGAACCGTACCTATCAATGGTTTCCGCCCAGCTTTCTGAATATGAAAAAATACTTGTTTTTTATCATGTTGCGCTTCATGACAAAAGTCGTTTAAGACCATTAGTTCTAGAACTTGGCTTCTTAAGAAACTTACCGACAGACCTACTACTGCATAAAAGTCACATGCATTTGGTGCCTACCGTGAGCTTTTTATAAGTTCTCTAGGTTTGGACATTAAAAAGGGGATTGGTTTATCACCTTGAAAACCCCTTTTTTCTCTAAAACAAATCTGCCCCGCTCTTCCTATAAATCATAACCATACTTATAGTTTTGTATAATTCCCGATGTCTGATAAGTACGTTTACCACTAGTCATACGCCCGCTCTCAGAAAATAAGTAAAGATTCTTTTTTGCCCTTGAAGCTATCACATATAGCATTTTCGATTCAGAATTTAAGCCAACATAATCCGGCCTATCAATTATATCGTTCCAATGTGGGATAAACCCACGAAGCAAACCATATGCAATTACGGTGTTATATTCCTCACCCTTCACACCATGACAGGTATTAATCACAACCCCAACCGATTCTTTGAAAAAACTCTTAAACACACATACATTATTTTCATATTGACCTTCATTAGCCTCAATATTTTTTATCGCCTTTTCAAAAAAAATATCATACTCATCCTTGAGTCGACCTGCTAGATCTAAACCAAGCCTGGACATCGTATAAACAAAACATTCAGACAAGTAAACAGTACCTACAATCTCTAATGAGAAAAATGAATTTATAATATACAGCAACTCCCTAGAGCTTCTATCAATTGCAAAGCCGAATTCCCTATCTAACTTTTCAAGTGCCTCTGACGCCCAACGGCTTCGAGTAGACACCAAACGTCCGGAGGGTTCAGTTAAAACAAGCTTTGCAATTAATAGCCAAAAATTGTCTTGCTGCCCATAAAACGGGGTAAGTGCCGGAGCATCAAACTTTACATCTGGAAGCAGCTTTATCAAGCTCCGAGTAATTGATCTAATATGGGCCCATTGAGGGGCTATCACACAAATCTCTCTTTCAGAGACACCTGAATCAATCGTCACCTGTATTATTTCTGCAATCACATCCGGCAACTGAGCTTTATATATAGAATTATTAAAGAATTTAATCACCCCACGTTCATTAGAGTATGAGGCCTTTGATACCACACCGTTTACCCCTCTAAAGTAAGAGAAATAATCAACCACACGCTGAGTAGATCGGTAGTTATCTTTAAACTCAAAAAGCCTGAGATTGGCCCCTTCAAACTCAACATTAAGCTCGTCAACATCTCTAGAAACGGCACCTATGTTTGTATATATCGCTTGATTTGCATCACCTACGATAAACAACTTCGGCTTTATTTGCCCTCCACCATAAATTTCTGACAATATCGCATATTGCAAATCGCTGACATCTTGAGCTTCATCAATGCAAATTAGCGGGAACAGTGAGCATAAAAGCTGGGATATTTCCTTGTTACTGGAAACAATTAGAAAAGCCAAGTATAAAACCTGATCAAAGTCAATTTTCTTATTAACTCTTAAAAATTGGTGATATTGATCCAATACCACCTCAGTTAATTTAGACTTATTATAAGCTCTCCCATAACGATCAAGCCTTGTATTTACGTCATCGTAAATTCCAACCCCGCATTCTTTTTTTAACCTAGCGAGAACTCTCTTTGACTCATATTCATCTATAATTGAATACCCATTTTTCGTCAAATCCAAATAAGCAGCATACGGTTTAATGATCCAGTCTAAGGCAAAAGAATGGATAGTCCCCGCCCAAAGCTTATTATGATCATACGTATGGTTGCTCTCAATTCTTGACCGCAACTCTTCAGCAGCACGATTAGTGAATGTTACAGCCAGTACCTTTTCTGTCCGAGAGGATAACTCGAAAACACCTTTTGCAATTCTTGCTGTTAACGCTCTTGTTTTGCCGCTACCAGGACATGCGGAAACATATGCATTCCCGCCATAAACTACAGCATTAGACTGCTCCAAACTCAATTCCATAATTTATATTACCGGCGCAACAAATTTATTAGGAGGCTCAAATCATCATCTGGGCAAACCCTTAAAAACTCATTTATACAAGATGAAGGATCTATCCTATTTTCCTTAAAAAATGCAATCGGCTTATCCTTATCTGCGAATATCGGCATCGGATTTCTCAAGCGATGCACACACATCTTGTACAAGACCTGCTCAGATAGCCGACCGCCACAAGCAAAAGCTATCGCAGCCAATATATAAGGTGGAATATAGACCCGTGAAGAAATTTTCTCCGCCAACAGTAGCGAAAACCACCCCTTTCCTACTTTTTCAGCTAATCGAAGTACTTCCTTTCCGTAGATACTAATATCTGAATTTGAGAGTTTGCTTTTTGACGCCGCTATATTAGCCGACTTACTGTATATTGAAGAGAGAACCTCAATGACCTCTAGAGAGTTATCCGCCATAATGAAATCAACTTCAAATGTATGCGTCGCATAAAAAGCATTAACATACACATTATCAGCGATTAAATCATCCAGAGCAGCCTTTCTCTGCTGTCCGGACTCCTGAGAGTTTCGGCAATCTCGCTGATATTCCGTATCATCTTCCGGATCCTCCGGAAGCACAACTATAGTTTTATCAAAATCCGTGATAATAGCGCAACACTTCCTGATTCTCTTATCATCAAATAGTTTTGAAATATGCTCAAAAAAGGCACTTTCCATATTTATCAAACTAATCCCCAGCTCATCTAAGGACACACCCAATACATTTTTAGCCAATGCAGGAATGATTATAAGCTCAGCATCCCCCTCAACAAGCACTACTCCCTTTGCGAATAGCAGTGTCGAACGTGTAGCATTTAAGTATCTTTCAATGCGACCACACTCTTTTTGCGAAATCCCATTTGCTGGCTGAAAAACATCAACCTCACCGCTCTCCAACCCTAAAATATTCATCTCTGAGATTTTTGCTACAGACGAAATATGCGTTGAATGTGTAGAAAGAAAAACTTGCGTCTTTCCGGTCGAATGCTTTTCGAATAGCGTCTTTTGTATATGAGTATGAATATGAGCTTCAGGCTCTTCGATAATCAAAAACTGACCAGCCTTTTCCGCCTCTTGCTTACGCTCATACTCAAGAAGCTTAAGTGCAATATAGATTAAATTAGCCCCGCCCAAGCTCAACTCACTCAAATCACCGCTATAGCCATCTATATAATTATCCCCAACTGTCAGCGATAATTTTTGCAATAACTTATCAAGCTCACTTGGCAGTGAAGACTGAATATCAATAACTGGCGAAAATGTATAACCAACCGTATTGTGCAGTGTATTTTGTATCCCTTTGGACAAGCTCTTTATTTGGTCCAGACTTGAGATCGCTCCGTTCAGTTCAGAGACCAATGTGGAAATCTCATCCGCTTCAACCCCATCAATCTCTGACTCAAGTCCTTTCAACAAAGAAAGCAGTGGGCTACTTCGATGGTTTTTTAGATCTGACACCACATCTCGGAGTGCTTTAACAAAAGTAAATGACACTTCCTCATGAATTGGATATATCTTTACCCCATAAGCATCAAAATTTAAATCTTCGGGATTAGGAAAAATATTTCTCTCAAAATCCCCAACCAACTCCTCATACGACTCCTTAATCAAAAAATTTGCTGTCGACCTTCCTGTAAATACCACTTCGTAATCATCGATAACAATACTATCTAATACCTTCTTCGCCTCATCAAAATCATCATTAGACTCGAACAATTTTTTTCTAACAATTAGATTTGGTCTAAAATAGTACGTTAGTGTACCTCGCCCTTCGCCCGCCATATGACCAATAAGGTGCTTTAATGTCTGACACCCTTCGTGAGCCGTTAACTCTGAAAAATCTATGGAAATAATTATCCAATGACCACGCCAGGAAGATAAATTTCGACAAAAATCAGCTTCGCATAACTTAACAACATTTCTAGGAAGGGTGTCATCTAAAAGGAGACGCAAAGTGTATAGAGCGTTAGACTTCCCCGAGCCATTTTCGCCCAATACAGTATTAACCCCCTTATTAAATACAAGTTCTGAGGCTAAAAAATTCCTGAAATTTCTAATTTTAAGAGAGCTTATATACATACAACCTTCCATGCCTAGAAGTGCTTTAACTGATTAGCGTCATTTTTCAGAGTCAGAACACACGCCATTTTTTCACAGCCCATCATTTGGAGTTTTTACTACCTGATGCGAAATGGGTAGTGGCTATGAGTTCTACATTCTTAGACTGTAATCAGTGTCGGCGCCAATTTCAGCAGAGAATTTTTTCTAAAATTACTCCTATCGATACAAGCCTTTAATCTATTGCGTGACTCTTCAAGGTGGAGCGTGATGGATTCCATGCATCATCTTGGCAAATTGCCGTAGCCTCACTGTGCCTTGATCTCCCACCAATCCAAAAACCCTTTACCCGGCTCAAACGTCAAAATAACTTCCTTTTCCCAGCAACTCACGGCCTAACCAACCTAGGCATCTCCACCCCCTCCCCCAACCTCTCCACCCCCAACCGCACCCTCTCCCCACCCTGCTCAATCACCACCCCATCCCCCTCCACCGCCACCAACTTCACCCCAGGACTCACCCGCTCCCCCTGCAAAAAGCTCCTCGGCGGTCCGTCGTTGAGGCTGAGTATCGCCACCGCCCCGCGACTCCCCGCCATCACCCCGCTGACCTTGATCTCCACCGGCGCCGTGCGATTGGAAAACCACTGCAACGCCGGGTTATCGCTGCGCGCGGCGAGCAATTGCGGCGTGGCCGCCGGGGTGTGGGATTCGGCGGTGGTCAGGAGCAGAGATGACCAGGTGGCGATGCCGACCAGGGCGGCGAGCAGTGCGGCGGCCTGGATGATTTGGGGGGGTGAAAAGCGTGCGGTGTATCTCATGGGCTGAATCTCCTTTTAGTCCCGGTGACCAGACTACGCGGCAATTCTCACGGTTTTATTTCACACGCCTTACATGTTGGCCGTGCAGGATGGTTTTTTGGGACGGGGCTGGACGCAAGGGAGTGCGCATTCGATGAACCGGTGCAGGCAGCAGGGTTTTACGCTGATCGAGTTGATGGTGGTGCTGGTGATCATCGGTATCGCCAGTGCGGCGATCAGTTTGAGTATCAAGCCCGATCCGTTGCAGTTGCTGCGCAAGGACGCCGAGCGCGTGGCGCAGTTGCTGCAGATTGCCCAGGCTGAGGCCCGCGCCGATGGGCGGCCGATTGCGTGGTTGAGCGATGGCAAGGGGTTTCGGTTCAGTCGGCGCAGTGACAGTGGCAAGGGTTTTGATCATTTCGATCGGGACCCGCAGTTGCGGCCGCGTCCCTGGCAGAGTCCGAAGCTGGAGGTGCGGGTGGAGCCCAAGCAGAAAGTGGTACTGAACGCGGAGTGGATCAATCCGCCGCTGCAGTTGACGCTGTCTGACGGGCTCAATCGGTTGAGTGTGCTGCGCGATGCTTCGGGCCGGATTAGCGTGCAATGAACAGACAACAAGGTTTTACGCTGATCGAGGTGATGGTCGCGATTCTGTTGATGGCGGTGGTCAGTCTGATTGCCTGGAAGGGGCTGGACAGTGTCACGCGCGCCGACAGCCATTTGCAGGCCAGTGGTGAGCAGAGCGACAGCCTGTTGCGGGCGTTGAATCAGATGCAGCGGGATGTGGAGATGCGCGCCGGGATCGAGCTGACGGAGCCGAAGAAGGTCGGCACCGAGGATGAACCGGCGACGGCGCCGCCTGCCGTTACGGTGCGCAGCAGTGACAGCAAGGGGTTTCGGCTGGACATTATTCGGAGTGCGGCGGATCAGCCGGGGGCGTTGCAGCGGGTGCGCTGGTGGCTCAAGGGGGACACGTTGTATCGCGCGGTGGCACCGGCGCGCAGTCGGTATCCGTTGCCGGCGCCGACTGCTGGGGTGGCGGTGTTGGGCGGGGTGAGTGATTTGCAGGTGCGGGTTTGGGAGGCGGACAAGGGGTGGCGGCAGTTGAGCGGGAATCGGCGGGAGGATCCGTTGGGGTTGGAGGTGCGGTTGACTCGGGAGACGGCGCAGGGGGTGGAGAAGTATCGGCAGGTCATGGGGCCCTTGCAGTGATCAGCTGAGGACGACTACGCCACCCGGCAACTCGGTGCATTTGACGCCGTAGGCATCGCGGATCAGCGCGCCTACGCCGGCCAGTTGGTCGAGGGAGAAACGTGCCTGAACCCGGCGTTGGCCGAGTTCGCGGTTGAGCAGCAGCAACATGCCTGGGCGATAGCGGTTGATCTCGTCGATCATCTGGCTGAGGGTTGCGCCGTTGAACACCAGCACCTGCTGCCGCCAGTTCATCACCGCTGCGGTGTCGACGCTTTGCACGGTGCCGACCTGTTGCGCGTCGTAGGTCAATTGCTGGCCCGGTTCCAGGCGCAAGCTGCGGCCTTCGACTTCCACATCCACCGCACCATCGAGGCAGGTCACGCACACCTGTTGATCGAGGTTGCGCAGGTTGAACCGCGCCCTGCTCGCCCGCAGCCAGCCGCCACCGGCCTGCATCGCCATCGGCAACCGCGCTGTCTGCACTTCGACTTCGCCGCTGACCAGTTCAAAGCCTTGCACGCCCTCATCCACCGAACGCTGGTTGATGCGGGTCTGGGTGTTCAATTCCAGGCTCAAGCCGTCGGCCGGTTCGACCCGGCGTTGCTGGCCGACTTCGGTGATGTAATCGGCGCCGAGCCCGGAGAACCCGCCCGGAATCGTGCCGCGTACCAGCAGGAATGCGGCCGATGCGGCAATCGCGCCGCCAAGAAACGCCCTTCGTCCAAACCGGCGTGGCGCCTGTGTCGCTTCCGCCGCCGGCTGCAGCAGATGCCACAAGGCCTTGCACTCTTCAAAGGCGCGGGCGTGTTCCGGGCTTTGCGCACACCACTGGCGCAGCGCTCGGGCGTCGGCGACCGTGGCGCGGCCGGAGGTCAGGAGGATCAGCCAGTCGCGGGCTTCGCTTTGCAGACGCTCGGCAGGCGTGGGCTCGGCAGGTGTCAGACGGAAGATGTTCAAACGCACAGGTACTCGACGGGTTGATCGGGAGCTTCATTCACTAGACGGTTTTCCGGCCCCGCGACCGAACCGCTGAAACACTTTTCTTTCCAGTTTGGCCGCGCAGTGTCCGAGGGCAGCCTTGATTTCCTTCTCGACCATGCGCGTGGAGATGCCGAAACGCTGGGAGATTTCCAGGTGCGGCGCTTCTTCCAGGCGTGCGGCGATGAAGATTCGTCGGCGCCTGGCCGGCAGCTCGTAGAGGGCGCTGAGCAGGGACTGGATTTCCTTCTGGCCGCCGACTACGCGCATCGGGTCCAGCGCTTCGTCGCTGACTTGCAGCAGTTCTTCGACTTCGCTGCCGGTGAGCAGCCGCGCATCGGCCTGGCGGCGGTCGGCGGCGATGTTCAGGGCCATGCGATAGAGGTAGGCGTTGGGCCGCAGCAGGTTCGGCGGCGCTTCCATGCGGTCGACCCGCAGGTAGGTTTCGTGCAGCACGTCGTTGGCGAGGTCCTCCGAGCCGAGACGGCGTCGCAGGCGCACCCGAAAGTCCTCGTAGGACGTCAGGAACAGCTGGACCATCGAACTTTGTCCGGCGTCTTTCATCCCCCGGAAACTCCTTCCCATTGTGTGCATTCCATGCGCTTTCCTGACGATTCGGGTAACAACAGCAACGTGACTGGCTGGCGCAATGCGCCGGGTGTGGGCCGGTCGATTTTGAGCGTGTGAAAACTGTCTACCAGCGCTGCATCGCGCCGAACATCGCCGGTCGAGGTCACCAACCGGTTGTGCTGCACCACGCCGTCGCGACCGATCCACAGTTGCAACACCGCGCGAAAACTGCCGGGCCGGGTCAACGGCGAGCGGCACAGGTTGCGTTCAATCGCGGCCTGCACCGCTGTGGCGTAACTGCGGTTGACGGCAGCGCTGGCGGGGGTCGGTTTCTCCGCCGGCATCGGCACGTCCTCGACTTGCGCCACTTGCAAGGTGAACGCGTCGTCGCGGCTGTACTTGGCCATCAAGCCGCTGCCGCCGAGCATTCGGCGCAACGCTTCGGCAGCGGTGAATTCGCCATCCACCGCCAACGAACGTCGACCGCGACTCAACTGGCTGTCGACCAGCACCGCCATGCCGGTGGCGCGGCTGAACTGTTCGAGGGCGCGGGCCAGTTCCTGGGCCGGGATGTGCAAGGTCATGCGCATCGTCGCCGGCACCGGGTCGGCGCTGGCGCGGCTCAGAAACAAGCCAAGCAGCAGCCCCAGACAGAGCTGGCGCATGAGCGCTGAGCGCACAACATCCTCCCTGGCACGGCCTCGCTGCACGGCTGATGTATCCCTGAAAACCGTCATCCTGAGGGCTGTTTATGAATCTGGTGTGACGGCCACTGCAAAAAAACCATCACGGGATCGGCGCCGCCGTTGCACTAGACTCTTGAGCCAGAGCGGCCCCTTCGGGCCGGCCAGGAGGCAGGCATGAAATCAGTCTGGAAAGTCGTCTTCGGCGGGTTGTTGCTGATGGCGTTGGGCAGTGCGCACGCGGAGGAACCGCTGGGCTGCGTCGAGGTGACGGTGGGTGGCTACAAGGCGCCGAATTACGATTGCCTGAGCCAGCAGATGGGCAACAATCCCAATGGCGCGGCGGCTGCGCAGAAGAATCAGGAAGCGATGAATGTGCCGGTCAACAAGCGTCCGCCGAATCAGGTGGGGCTGGCAACGCCGGCGGCCACGAGTACGCGGATGGGCAACACGTTTGGTACGTCGGTGAAACCGCAGCGGCCGCCGAACTAGCTTTCACTTGATCGTTCCCACGCTCCCGCGTGGGAACGATCAGCGTGTAGAGGGCGGAGCGATTGATGGCTCGTGATCAATCGCTGGGAATCTGGCGGAAGCTCACCGCCAGCCTATTCCAGCTGTTGATGGTGCTGACGGCAATGGTCAGGTCCACCAGTTCCGTCTCGTTGAACTGTTCCCGCGCCTGCTGGTAAACATCGTCGGGCACCCGGCTGTCCGCCAGCAGCGTCACCGCCTCGGTCCAGGCCAGCGCCGCCCGCTCGCGCAGGTTGAAGAAGCCGCTGTCGCGCCAGACCGCGATGGCGTACAGCCGCCGATCCGTCTCCCCGGCCCGTCGCGCTTCCACCGAATGCATGTCGGTGCAGAACGCGCAGCCGTTGAGCTGCGAGGCGCGGATCTTGATCAGGTGCAGCAGCGGCGGTTCGATGCTCAGGTTGCTGGTCAGCGCTTCCAGGCCAATCATCGCTTTCATGGCTTTGGGTGATGCGCTGTAGTAATCCAGACGCGGTGACATGGGCGGGCCTCGGGCAGCAGAAGAGTGATTTCACGGTAAGCGCTGGCTCGGCAAGGTTACAGCCCCAATTCTGCGAAAAAACGGAAGACCACTGAACCGGAGGCCAATTCACGGTTTTTCAAGCACACAACTTCTGCCCCGCCCGCATTCGGGAGTAATCTGGCCGGCACACTCAATCGCCCGGAGCGCCCCCTCGCAATGGAACTTCATGTCGTGATCAATGGCCGCAAGGACCTGGCCGGTCAGTTGTACCAGCAACTGCGCGGCGCCATTGAATCCGGGCGCCTGACCGCCGGCACCCAGTTACCGCCCAGCCGTTTGCTCGCCGAGCAATTGGGGATCTCGCGCAAGACCATTTCCGACACTTACGCGCAGCTCACTTACGAGAATTTCCTCACCGGCGTGATCGGCAAAGGCACTTACGTCAACGCCCGCTCGACGCCGGTACAGCGCAAGCAAAGCCATTCCGAACTGGCCAGTTCCGAGGTGATCGAGAGCTGGCGCAATCTGCCGGTGTTCCTGCGCCATCCGACGCTTGAGGGTTCGCTGCGTTATGACTTCATCGGCGGCGCCACCAGCAAGGGCCAGTTTCCCCATGATGACTGGCGCCGCTGCGTCTCTCACGCACTGCGGCAGATGGCCCATTCCAAAGGCTTCTATAGCGTGCCGGAAGGCCTGCCGGCGCTGCGCAATGCGATTGCCCGGCACATCGCGTTTTCCCGTGGCGTGAACTGCCAGGACGAGGACATCGTGGTCTGCAACGGTGCGCAACAGGCGCTGGACCTGATCACCCGCGTGCTGATCCGCCCCGGCAGTCTGGTGGCGATGGAAGATCCCGGCTACCCGCCGGCGCGGCTGCTGTTCGGCACTCACGGGGCGACGGTGGTCGGCGTGCCGGTGGATGCGGAAGGGATTCAGGTCGAGCGGATTCCCGAGGGCACGCGGCTGATCTATGTGACGCCGTCGCACCAGTTCCCGCTGGGCATGCCGATGAGCCAGGCGCGACGCGAAGCTTTGCTCGCGCGGGCCCATGAGCTGGGCGCGATCATCATCGAGGACGACTATGACAGCGAATTCCGCTACGAGGGCCGCCCGACCGATTCGCTGCACAAGCTCGATCAGCGCGGCATCGTCGCCTACGTCGGCACCTTCTCGAAAACCTTGCTGCCGGAGCTGCGGCTCGGCTACGCGATCCTGCCGCCAGCGATCCTCGAAGCGGTGATCCGCGCCAAGCAGCTCACCGACCTGCACGCCTCCACCCTGCCCCAATGGGCGCTGGCCAAGTTCATCGCCGAGGGCTGCCTGCTCAAGCACATCCGCCGCTGCCACACCATTTATGCCCAGCGCCGCGAGCGGATTCTGGCGCGCATGGCCACCGACCTGTCGCCGTGGCTGCAAGCCGTGCCGCCCAGCGCCGGTTTTCACATGGCGGTGTTCTGCAAGGTCCCTATCGATTTGCCGCTGGTGATCGAACTGGCAAAAAAGGTCGAAGTCGGGCTGTACGCCATCGATGGTTTCTATTATCAGCAGCCGGCCAAAAGCGGGATGTACTTCGGTTTCGGCGCCATCGAGACGCTGGACATCGATATCGCGCTAGACCGCCTGCGCGACATTCTGCAACAGGTCGCTGGTTAGATTGGACTAAACGATTAACCGCCGATTGGTTATTGGTGATCCGGGGGTGCAGGCCTATCCTGCACAAGCGTTATCCCTCAATGAGCAGGATTCGTCCGGCCTGATTCAGGAGTGTGAGCAATGTCCAACGAAGTGATCAACACCGTACAGGTGCAGGCTGCCGCCGGCCGATCGGAGGAGCTGGGCAAGCAGTTGCAGAAGATCGTCGAAACCCTGCGCGAAACGCCGGGCTGCGATTCCTACATGGTCGACCGCTGCCCAGAGGACAGCCACCGCTGGACGGTCAGCGCCCGCTGGCAGTCGGAAGCGGCAATGCAGGCGCATTTCAATCGCCCGGAAGCCCAGGGCTTCATCGACCTGATCGACAGTCGTCTGGCCAATAGCGTGGATTTCAACTCTTTTCCAATCGTTTGACTTACTGACGCCATCGCTGGCAAGCCAGCTCCCACAAGGTTTGTATCGTTCACAAATCATATGAACGACACAAAAACCTGTGGGAGCTGGCTTGCCAGCGATGGCGTATTTGAATGCGCTGAAATCCCCCAGATTGGTCACCCAAACTTCCCGAACATTGGCCGTTTGAATACCCCGGCACGCGGACTACTGTGATGACCGACTCCCCCACTTCATCAGGTGATCACCATGAAAGTCCTGCACTTGCTTGCCGCCCCGCTCGCCGCTCTGGCCCTCACCATCAGCGCTTCGGCACTGGCCCACGGCACCGATTCGCCGTCCGAGAAAATCTCGGTGCTGCAGGACCAGATGCTGAAAAACGTCCCGGGCAAAAAAGCCATGATGATCGAAGTCGACTACAAACCCGGCCAGTCCTCGATCGCCCACAAACACGACGGCACCGCCATGGCCTACGTGCTCGAAGGCGAGATCGTTTCCCAGGTCAAGGGTGAGCAACCGATCACCTACAAGAAGGGCCAGTACTGGTACGAGCCGGCCGGCTCCGAGCATTTGATCTCGAAAAACGCCAGCAAGAGCAAGCCGGCCAGGTTGCTGGTGTTCATGGTGCTGTCACCCGACGAGCAAGTGCTGATCCCATTGAAAAACTGATGGTTGTTTAACCAGCCATAAATGAAAGGCGGAAATTTTTGATTTGCGCCTTTTTTATTTCACGCGGCAATTAATCAAAAATGCTTACAACCAATAAAACTATGACATGACAGTCATTCAGCAAATTGTCAGGTTGTTTTCGTTTTGGCGGGAGTAGTCTGAGGCGACTGTCGCCGGTTCTATTTAATCAACCTCGACACCTCTGACTTTCCGACTGAAGTTGCTTCACGGGAGACTCACCATGAAACTTGCCTTTGCCAGTACCTTGGCGATATCAGTTTTAGCGTTGTCCGCCTGTTCTGTTCCTACCGCTCCGAAAGCGGTTTCCTCTCTCGACACGCTATTCACCCAACCGGTGGGACGCAGCAGCGCCACCCAGGTGAAAAGTGGTCCCGGTGTCTCATTGGGCGTGATCTACAGCCCGAGCACCCAAACCAACCGCGACTACCTGCGCAACTACCAGGCCAATGCCGGCACCGGTTTCGGCCAGAGTTTGCTGGTGCAGCCGATCCACGACGCCTACGTCGCCACCTCGAAACCGGACATGGCGGTGGATTGGGTCAAAGCTTCGCTGCAACGTCAGTTTGGCTCGGTGACGGTGTACCCGGACATGCAGAGCCTGCGTGCGGCCAATCCGGATGTGGTGGCGGTTGTCGATACTCACAGCCAGTTGATTACCTCGCGCAGTTCGAACATCAAGGCGGATGTGAGTGCGGATTTTTATGATGGGAAGTTCAACTATATCGGTACGGCCAAGGGGTCTGAGGCAAAAGAATTGACGCCGGTGTGGGCGGACTTCAAGCGTTCAAAGGAGATTGTTGCGGATATTAATCAGCAACAGGAAGTTCAGGTTCGGGCGTTGCAGAAGTTTGACCAGTCGCTCAGTAATTTGCTGACCAGGCCGGCAGGTAATGTGTCGATGCTTGATAGTAAACAACTACATAAGTTGCAGTGACTGTCAGGCCGCTGCCCTCACCCTAGCCCTCTCCCGGAGGGAGAGGGGACTGACCGAGGTGTTTGTTAGAGTTACGCCGACGTGAAATACCGAGTCGAACTCAAGTTTCGAAAAACACACAAATCGGCTCCCTTTCCCCCTCGCCCCATTGGGGAGAGGGCTGGGGTGAGGGGCTGGATTTGTGCAGCAACACACAAATACCGCCAAACAACAGGCATAAAAAAGCCCCGCCTCTTTCGAGAGCGGGGCTTTTTCATTCAACGGTTACTCAAGCAAGCTCAAGCTCCGCAGTCGCCGCAGCAGGCACAACTGCCTGACCGCTCAGCGCCACGTCGTTCAGCTCACGGTTGGCCACCGCGTACATGGCGTAGTCGGTGCCGCTGGCGGCACGGATTTCCACCAGCATGGCGCGCCAGCGTTCGATCATGGCGTCGTTCTGCTTCATCCACAGTGCCAGACGGGTTTCCACGTCCGAATCACCGCCACCCGCTTGCAGAACGGCGATGGTAATCGCGCGTTGCTGCCAGTCGACGTCGTCGCGGAACGCTTCGCGGGCCAGGGCCTGCCAGTTATTTTCAACCGGCAAGGCGCTGATCTGCGAAATGTACCAGGTGATGTCCAGCGCGCTGCCCACGGCGAAGTACGCCTTGGCCACTTCGGCTGGATCCTGACCGGTCACGTCCGCCGCTTCGATGATCGGCAGCAGCGTGTAGAGGTGGGTCGTCCCCGCCACCATACGCGCCAGCAGTTCCGGTACACCGGCGGCGACGTACGCCTGATAACGCTCTTGCCAGTTTTCGCGGATTTCGCCGCTCAGCAGCTCGTCCAGTTTCAGGCCGAGCTCTTTGAGGTGCGGACCGAAATGCGCGACGTCACGGGCAGCGTTCTGCTCGTTGCGGCGGGCACGCAGGAACCAGCGCGTAGCGCGACGGCCCAGACGCATCAGCTCGTCCATCAGCTCCAGTTGCACGTCAGCGGAGACCTGGTAGTCCAGCGCTTCGATCTGACGGAACCAGTGTGGGAGATGGAAGATGTCACGCACGATCACGTAGGCGCCAGCCACGTTCGCCGGGGTCATGCCCGTGGACTCTTTGAGTCGCTGAACGAAGGTGATGCCCATGTGGTTGACCAGATCGTTGGCGATCTGGGTGCTGACGATCTCGCGCTTGAGGCGGTGACGACGCATAGCTTCGGAGAACTTGCTGACCAGGGTCGGCGGGAACGCCGTTTCCATGTCGCGGGTCAGGTAGTCGTCGTCCGGCACCAGGGAGCCCAGCAGCTGCTCCTTGAGGTCGATCTTGCTGTACGAGATCAGCACCGACAGCTCAGGACGGGTCAGGCCATGACCTTCGGCAACACGTTCGGCCAGTTGCTCTTCGGTCGGCAGGAACTCGATGGCGCGATCCAGCTTGCCACGGCCTTCCAGGTCGCTCATCAGACGTTTGTACTCGGCGATGCGCGCATAAGCGCGGCGGGCCGCCAGGGACAGGGCCTGAGTCTGCTTGTAGTTGTTGCCCAGCACCAGACCACCGACTTCGTCGGTCATGCTCGCCAGCAACTGATCACGTTGCTTGCCAGTCATGTCGCCGGCCTGAACCACTTCGTTCAGCAGGATCTTGATGTTCACTTCGTGGTCGGAGCAGTCCACGCCACCGGCGTTGTCGATGAAGTCGGTGTTGGAACCGCCGCCATTGAGACCGAACTCCACACGACCCAATTGGGTCATGCCGAGGTTACCGCCCTCGCCCACCACTTTGCAGCGCAGTTCGTTGCCGTTCACGCGCAGCGCATCGTTGGCCTTGTCGCCGACATCGGCGTGACTTTCGGTGCTGGCTTTGACGTAGGTACCGATACCGCCGTTCCACAGCAGATCCACCGGCGCCTTGAGCAAGGCGTTCAGCAGTTCGGTCGGGGTCAGCTTGTCGGCCTGGATGTCGAAGCGCTCTTTCATCTGTGGCGAGATGGCGATGCTCTTCGCGCTGCGCGAGAAGATGCCGCCGCCTTCGGACATGATGCTGGTGTCGTAGTCGGACCAGGCCGAACGCGGCAGGTCGAACATGCGCTGACGCTCGGCGAAGCTGGTGGCCGGGTTCGGGTTCGGGTCGATGAAGATGTGCAGGTGGTTGAATGCGGCAACCAGTTGCAGCTTGTCGGACATCAACAGGCCGTTACCGAACACGTCACCGGCCATGTCGCCCACGCCGACCACGGTGATGCTGTCTTCCTGGACATTGATGCCGCGCTCGCGGAAGTGGCGCTGTACGCCGACCCACGCGCCCTTGGCGGTGATGCCCATTTTCTTGTGGTCGTAACCGGCCGAACCACCGGACGCGAACGCGTCACCCAGCCAGAAGCCGTAGTCGATGGCGATGCCGTTGGCGATGTCGGAGAAGGTTGCAGTGCCCTTGTCCGCCGCGACCACCAGGTACGGGTCATCGTCGTCATGCCGCACGACGTTGGCCGGCGGAACCAGTTTGCCGTCCTTCAGGTTGTCGGTGATGTCCAGCAGACCCGAGATGAAGATGCGGTAGCAGGCGATGCCCTCGGCCGCGATCTCGTCACGGCTGCCGCCCAGTGGCAGGCGACGCGGCAGGAAGCCGCCCTTCGCACCCACCGGCACGATGACCGAGTTCTTCACTTGCTGGGCTTTTACCAGGCCGAGGACTTCGGTACGGAAGTCTTCTTCACGGTCGGACCAGCGCAGACCACCACGAGCAACGTTGCCGAAGCGCAGGTGCACGCCTTCGACGCGTGGCGAGTAAACGAAGATTTCGAACTTCGGCACCGGTTTCGGCAGTTCAGGAATCAAGTGCGGGTTGAACTTGAAGCTGAAGTACGACTTGTTCTGGCCGTTGGCGTCGGTCTGGTAGAAGTTGGTCCGCAGGGTCGCTTTGATCAGGTCCAGGTAACGACGCAGGATGCGGTCTTCGTTGAGGACTTGAACGTCGTCCAGCGCGGTCAGGATGGCCTGTTCCAGACGTTGTTGCTTGTCGTCCAGATCATCGCTGCCCAGCTTGCGGGCCAGGTAGAAACGGGTCTTGAACAACCGGGTCAGTTCGCGAGCGATGTCGGTGTGGTTGTTCAGGGTGCTGGCGATGTAGCCGAGGTCGAAGCCCAGGCGGATCTGCTTCAGGTAGCGGGCGTAGGCACGCAGCAGCGCCACGTCGCGCCATGGCAGGCCGGCGGTCAGCACCAGACGGTTGAACGCATCGTTTTCGGCATCGCCACGGACGATGTGGACGAACGCGTCCTGCAGGGTGTCGTTGAGTTGCTGGATGTCCAGGTCCAGGCCTTCGGCAGCGGTGAACGCGAAGTCGTGGATCCAGAACTCGCGGCCGTTGGTATGACGCAGGCGGTACGGGAACTCACCCAGCACGCGCAGGCCGAGGTTTTCCAGGATCGGCAGCACGTCGGACAGGGCCAGCGGGGTATCGGCGTGATACAGCTTGCAGTGCAGCTCGCGTGGGCCGGAGGCCAGCGGCTGGTAAAAGCTCATGGCCAGCGGCTTTTTCTCGCTCAGATTGAGCAAGTGCTGCATGTCGACCACGGCCGAATGCGCTGCGAAACGCTCGCGGTAGCCGGCCGGGAAGCCTTTCGGGAAGTCGGCCAACACGTTGGTGCCGTTGGCTTCGCCGAAGGTTTCAACGGTCAGGGCAGCGTAGTCGTCCTGCCAGCTGCGGCAGGCCTGGATCACTTCGTTTTCCAGTTGCAGCGGGTCGATGTCGATGCGGTTTTTCGGGTCGACGCGCAAGATCAGTTGCACGCGGGCCAGCACGGACTCGGAGAAGAACGTCCAGAATTCGCAGTCGGAGGCTTTCAGGCGCTCCATCAGCACTTGCTGGATCTTCTGGCGAACTTCGGTGGAGTAGATGTCACGCGGCACGTAGGCCAGGCAGTAGCAGAAACGACCGTACGGGTCTTTACGCAGGAACACGCGGATCTTGTTGCGTTCCTGGATCTGCACGATCGACATCACGGTGCTGAACAGTTCGTCGACCGGGGTCTGGAACAGATCGTCACGCGGCAGCACTTCCAGAACCTGAGCCAGTTCCTTGCCCAGGTGAGCCTTGGCCTGGAAGCCGGAGCGACGCTCGATTTCCTCGACCTTGCGGCGGATGAACGGGATGACACGCACGCTTTCGCCATACACCGACGAGGTGTACAGGCCCATGAAGCGGTGTTCCTTGATCACTTTGCCGTCGGCATCGATTTCGCGGATCGACACGTAGTCCGGGTAGGCCGGACGGTGCACGCGGCTCGGATGCGCCGCCTTGGCGAACGACAGCAGTGTCGGTTCGCGCAGGTACTTCACGGCATAGTCTTCGATGTGGCGGTCTTCGTTGGTCAGACCGGTGCGCAGCATCTTGGTCAGGCCGAGGAAGGAGTTCTGGTCGTATTCGATGTGGCCGCCATCGGCCTGATCGACAACGGTGAACTCTTCGTAGCCGAGGAAGGTGAAGTGGTTGCCCACCAGCCATTCCAGGAAGCTCTTGATTTCATTCTTTTCGTCGGCATCGACGGCGAATGCGCTGTTATCGAGCTTGGTGAGGATTTCCTGCACCTTGGCCTTCATCGGCTCGAAATCGGAGACCGCGACGCGGACTTCACCCAGGACCTGCTCCAGTTCCTTGGACAGCACATTCAATTCGGCCGCATTGGCGCAGCGGTCGATTTCCAGGTACATCAGCGACTCGTGCAGAACGCCTTCGCCGGTGGTGCCTTTTGGCAGGATTTCCAGCAATTCGCCCTTGCTGCCACGACGCACGCTCAGCACGGTGGTCTGCAGGGTGTG
The DNA here is from genome assembly GCF_057809295.1 of Pseudomonas sp. FG35. Classification (NCBI taxonomy): domain Bacteria; kingdom Pseudomonadati; phylum Pseudomonadota; class Gammaproteobacteria; order Pseudomonadales; family Pseudomonadaceae; genus Pseudomonas; species Pseudomonas sp. FG35. Next base: position 177,055 of record NZ_JBMDJR010000003.1, read on the forward strand.
GATGCTGTAGCCGCGACGGTTCAGCTCGGTACGCACCGAGTCCACCAGGAACGGCAAGTCGTGGTGCAGCACTTCGACCGCGGTGTGGGTCGACTGCCAGCCGTGACGTTCGTAATCGGGGTTGTAGACGCGCACTTGCGGTTGCGCGTGATCGAAGCGCTCAAGCAGGCGCCACGCAGAGAGAGTACAGCCAGCGAGGTCGGAGAGGCGACGTTGGGTCAGCTCGTCCAGGGAAATGATGCCGAAGAATTGTTCAGCGAACAGCGCCACTTGTGGCAGTGCCTGTTCACTGATGTGCTGCGCCAGTGCCGCTTGCAGTTGGTGCTGGAAGTCGGCTTTGCTGGCTGCGGTGAAGAACGCCATCTGTGGTACTCCGCTTGGGCTTGTTATTGATGGAAAGCGTCGCGTGCAAAACCCCTTTCGGGGCGTTCCGTCGCCCTGTTCCTGAATCTCGGGCAGAGGAAACAGGGTGACAGGTGGGTGAAGCTGGACGAGACACTCAGGTCACATTCACCTTCCATGAATGGGCATCTGCAAAAACGACTGCCGGGCGCCGCTCGCGGGGCCATGGCAATGCCTTTACGGGTGCTCATCCGTTGCGCAGCTTAATGGGTGCGACAATGTGTCTGCTTGCGGTGCTGCGACATATTCGGTCATTGGCACGTAAACAAAGGCCTGCGCATCGGTAAACACTAGCATTCATGGGGCGGAACGCCGGTCTGAATGCCCGTTTTTACGGTACAGGCGTGCCAGGAATGACCATTGATCTGTGTCGCGTTCACGACACATCCTCTGACACTCTCACATGCAGAAATTCCCGGGGGCTGGCAGAATCGCGCCCAATTGCGACCAACAAGCCCGCCGAGGCAGGAATTCCCCCATGCAAATGACCACCGCCCTTTTGATCGTCAACCCGTGCGACGACGAAGAAGACAACATGGCCATGCTCTGCTGCCACAGCGACAAGGGCGACATGTTCCTGATGAGCCGCTATCCGGACGAGGACGAGCTGGAGATCACCCTGGATGGCGAGCCGTCGACCCTTGATGGCGTCAAGGTCACCCTGAGCAAGACTCTGCTGAAGATCGAAATCGCCGCGGCGGATGCCGATGCGTTGAACGGGGACGATGTGCTGGAAATCACCTTCAATCCGGACATGGTGGATCTGGCTGAGGTTGAGGAAACCCTGAAGAACATTCTGGATGGTACTGGCACCTATATCAGCCAGATTTGATCGCGTCTGGGCCGGCCCTTTCGCGAGTGAAAGGGCCCGAAAGCACACCGCACCTCCCCCGCCCTACAAAATTCCAACAATTGCCCCGGTCATTTCCCGCACTTTGCGCAAAATGCCGTTAGTCGCCACCCCCTGCGATGGATTAAAGTAACGCCCCCAGCCCCGGCGTTATCCGAACGCCTGTGGCCTCCCTTTCCAGGAACAGTCATCGATGGAACATCGTGAAGCGCTGCTGGCGCTGCGAACCTTTCTTTCAACGCAGATTCTCGGCCAGGAAAAACTCATCGAGCGCTTGCTCATCGCCCTGCTCGCCGACGGCCACATGCTGGTCGAGGGCGCTCCAGGTCTGGCCAAGACCAAAGCGATCAAAGAGCTCGCCGAGGGCATAGAAGCCCAGTTCCATCGCATCCAGTTCACCCCGGACCTGCTGCCCGCCGACATCACCGGCACCGAGATCTATCGCCCGGAAACCGGCAGCTTCGTGTTCCAGCAAGGCCCTATCTTCCACAACCTGGTGCTGGCGGACGAAATCAACCGCGCCCCGGCCAAGGTTCAGTCGGCGTTGCTCGAAGCGATGGCCGAACGTCAGGTCAGTGTCGGGCGTAGCACTTACGAGTTATCGCCGCTGTTTCTGGTGATGGCCACGCAGAACCCGATCGAACAGGAAGGCACCTATCCGCTGCCCGAAGCCCAGCTCGACCGCTTTCTGATGCACGTGAAAATGGGCTTCCCCGACGCTGCCGTCGAACGCCGGATCCTGCAACAGGCCCGGGGCGAAGCCCTGAACGGCGAAACCAAGCCCGAACGCCGAGTCAGTCAGCAAGCGATCTTCGCCGCGCGCAAGGAAATCCTCGGCCTGTACATGGCGGACGCCGTGGAGGAATACCTGGTGCAACTGGTCATGGCCACACGCAACCCGGCCAAGTTCGACCCGGAAATGGCCGAATGGATCGCCTACGGCGCCAGCCCGCGTGGCTCCATTGCCCTCGACCGCTGCGCCCGCGCCCACGCCTGGCTGGCCGGTCGCGACTTCGTCAGCCCGGAAGACATCCAGGCTGTGCTGTTCGACGTGTTGCGTCACCGCATCATTCTGTCGTTCGAGGCCGAAGCCGCTGGCATCGACCAGGATCGGGTGGTGCAACGGATTCTCGACGTCGTAGCCGTCGCTTGACCCCGATGAACGCCTCCCTGCCGTTCGAACCGGGCATCCGCATCAGCCTCGCCGAGCTGATCGAGATGCGTCACCGCGTGCGCGAAGTGCAGCTGTTTTCGACGCCGAGCCAGCGCAGCCCGCTGATCGGCCTGCACCACTCCAAGTTTCGCGGTCGTGGCGTCGACTTCGATCAGGTGCGGGTCTATCAGGCCGGCGACGACGTGCGCACCATCGACTGGCGCGTCACCGCTCGGACGCAGGAACCGCACACCAAACTGTTCCATGAAGAACGTGAACGGCCGATTTTCATCATGGTCGAGCAAAGCACGCGGCTGTTTTTCGGCTCCGGACTGATGTTCAAGTCGGTGCTCGCGGCGCAGGCTGCGGCGCTGATCGGCTGGGCGGCGCTGGGTCACAACGACCGGGTTGGCGGACTGGTGTTCGGCGACAACGAGCACTACGAAATCAAACCGCGCCGCAGCAAGCAAAGCCTGCTGCAACTGCTCAACCGCCTGGTGAAGGTCAACCAGTCGCTGCACAGCGAGCGGGAGCCGGATCGCGATGCGTTCGGCGTAGCGCTGCGCCGGGCCCGCGAAGTGCTGCGACCGGGCAGTCTGGTGATCGTGATCTGCGATGAGCGCGCACTGTCCGACAGCGCCGAACAGCAATTGAGCCTGTTGTCGCGCCATTGCGATCTGCTGATGCTGCCGCTGTCCGATCCGCTGGATCACGCCCTGCCCGCTGCCGGGCTGCTGAGATTCGCCGAGCGCGGCGCGCAGCTGGAACTCGACACCCTGAATTTCGACCTGCGCCAGACCTACCGCGCCCAGGCCGAAGCGCGGATCGCCCGCTGGGAATTGCTCGCGCAGAAGCTGCGAGTGCTGCTGATGCCGCTGAGCACTCAGAGCGAAATGGTCGAGCAGATGCGCGAATTCCTTAACCCGCAACGTCCGGGGAAAGGTCGATGAGCGGCCTCGAACAACTGCAACCGCTGATCTCCCCGCCACCGATTGCCTTCTGGCCGCCGGCACCGGGCTGGTGGCTGCTGCTTTTGCTGTTGCCGGTGATTGGTTTTGCAGTCTGGCGGCTGCGGCGTTTCATTCCGATCAAGAAAAAACCGGTCGTGCGCGCCGAACTGCCGCTCGATCCAGTGCGCATCGCCGCACTCGCCGAACTGGCGCAGATGCCCAAACCCTACGACGGCGCCCCCGCCGGGGCCTGGCTGCAGCAGCTCAACGGCTTGCTCAAGCGCCTGTGCCGCAACCATTACCCCTACAGCCAGAGCCACACCCTCAACGGCCGCAAATGGCTGGCGTTTCTCGACAACCGTTGCCCCGCCGCCGGCCTGACCCGCTGGATGGTGCTCGTCGAAGGCGCCTACAAACCCGAGTGCAAGCTCGACGACAAAGCCATCGCCGGCCTGACCCAGGCAGTCGACACCTGGATCCGCAAACATGTTTGAGTTCGCCTGGCCGTGGATTTTCCTGCTGTTGCCGCTGCCGTGGCTGATGCGCCTGGTGCTGCCGGTGGCCGACAGCGGCGAGCCAGCGTTGAAAGTGAGTTTCCTGGGTGACCTGGAAGGCCTCGCTCGCCGTCGCGCCCGGGCCAATCTGCCAGCGTGGCGCCAGCAAGCACCGTTCATGCTGCTGTGGCTGTTTCTGCTGATCGCCGCCGCACGCCCGCAATGGCTCGGCGAACCGCTGCCGATTGCCGCCAGCGGTCGTGATCTGCTGGTGGCGGTGGACGTGTCCGGCTCGATGGATTTCCCGGACATGCAATGGAACGACGAAGACGTCAGTCGCCTGTCGCTGGTCCAGCATTTGCTTGGAGATTTTCTGGAAAGCCGCGATGGCGACCGGGTCGGTCTGATCCTGTTCGGCAGCCAGGCTTATCTGCAAGCGCCGCTGACGTTTGACCGGCGCACCGTTCGGGTCTGGCTCGATGAAGCGCGAATCGGCATCGCCGGCAAGAACACCGCGATTGGCGACGCCATCGGCCTGGCCCTGAAGCGCCTGCGCATGCGTCCGGCCCAAAGTCGGGTGCTGATTCTGGTTACCGACGGCGCCAACAATGGCGGCGAAATCGACCCGCTGACCGCCGCAAAACTGGCCGCCAGCGAAGGCGTGAAAATCTATCCGATCGGCATCGGCGCCGATCCCGAAGAAAGCGGCGCCACGGCGTTGCTCGGCGGCAACCCGACCCTCGATCTCGACGAACCGGCACTCAAGGCCATCGCCGAGGTCACTGGCGGCCGTTACTTCCGTGCCCGCGATGGCCAGCAACTGCAAGCGATCAAGGACACTCTCGACCAGCTAGAGCCGGTGACTCAACAACCGACCCAGGCCCGTCCGGCGCAGGCGTTGTATCAGTGGCCGCTGGCGTTCGCGCTGCTGCTGAGCATCTTGCTGGTGGCCCGAGTGTTGTGGCCAGACAACCCGCTGCAACGGCTGTTCACCAAGGAACTGTATTTGCAAAGCCCCCTGCCTGACTGGCGCGAGCGCCTCAAGCGCCTGCGTTTGCGGAGGCGCCGATGATCGCCCTCTGGCCGCACTGGTTCCGTCCCTGGTGGCTGTTGCTGCTGCCGTTGCTCGGCTGGCTGATCTGGCAGCTCTGGCACCGACAGAAACGTGCTGGTCGCTGGCAGATGATTCTACCGCCGGCCTTCCACGCCACCCTGCTCAGTGGCGGCAGCGGTCGTGACAGCAAGTTGCCTTGGGTCGCCCTGAGCGTGGCCTGGCTGCTGACGATCCTGGCGCTGCTCGGGCCGAGCTGGGAACGGGTCGAACAGACCAGCCAGAAACCCGCCGACCCGTTGGTGGTGGTTTTGGAACTGACCCCGGAAATGCTCGCCACCGACTCGCCGCCAACGCGACTGGAACAGGCCCGGCGCAAGCTGTTCGACCTGCTGAAAGTGCGCAGCGATGCCCAGACTGCGATCGTCGTTTACGCCGGTAGCGCCCATACGCTGGTGCCGCTGTCGGATGACCTGGCGACCAGTCGCAACCTGCTCGATGCGCTCAAGCCTTCGCTGATGCCGGAAAGCGGCCATCGCGCCGATCTGGCGGTAAGCAAGGCGCTGGCGCTGCTCAAGCAGGGTGCGTTGGGCCAGGGGCGGATTCTGCTGATTGGCTCTTCGCTGTCGGAAGAAGAACGCCAGGGCATTCGTCATGCGCTGAGCGGCCAATCGGCGCAGTTGTTGATGCTCGGTGTCGGCACCGCCGAGGGCGCGCCGATTGCGCAGGAGGACGGCAGTTTCCTCAAGGATGCCCAGGGCGCGATCCGGGTGCCGCAACTTGACAGTCCGGGCCTCGGCGCATTCCTCAGCGCGGTCGGTGGCGAGTACCGCAGCGCACGGCTGGATGAATCCGATCTGGGCGACCTCGGCCTGCTCGATGGCCCGCGCAGCCTGCGCGACGATGGCCAGACCGTACGCCTCGACACCTGGGCCGATCAGGGTTACTGGCTGCTGTTGCCGCTGTTGTTGCTCGCCGCGTGCGCCGGGCGGCGTGGCTGGCTGTTCTGCCTGCCGCTGCTGCTGGCATTGCCGCAACCGAGCTATGCCTTCGACTTCGAAGACCTGTGGCTGCGTCCCGATCAGCAAGGCCTGCACCTGCTCAAACAGAAGCGCCCGGCCGAAGCGGCGAAGCATTTTGAGGATCCGCAATGGCAAGGGGTGGCGTTGTACGAGGCCGGCGACTACAGTGGCGCCGCTCAGCGTTTCGCCGAGGGCAATGACGCCCACGCCCACTACAATCGTGGCAACGCCCTGGCCAAAAGCGGCGAGCTGGAAGCGGCGCTGGATGCCTATGAACAGGCTCTGGAACGCCAACCGGATCTGCGCCCGGCGCTGACCAACAAGGCGCTGGTGGAAAGCCTGCTCAAACAGAAAAACGCCCCTCCGCCGGCCGAACCGCAAGACAAACCGGCGCAGCCAAACATGCCGGGCGATGAACCACCGCCAGCGACCGCTCCGCCGCCAGCGGTCAAAAGCGAAACCCAGAGCGAGCCGCAAACCGGCGAGTCCGCCAGCGAACCGCCGCCGACCACCCCGCCGCTGCCGGGTGCCAACGAGCTGCCGGACAGCGAACCGGGCAAGGAACAGAACACCCCGCCGCTGCTGCGCCCCAATGAGGACACCCTCGAAGGCGAGCAGCAGCAGGCGTTGGAACAATGGCTGGGCAAGATCCCGGATGATCCGGGCGAACTGCTGCGACGCAAATTCTGGTACGAACAGCAACAACATCAGGATCAGGAAAACATTCGATGACCCGTTTCACCGCTCTCTTGCTGCCCCTGCTGATCTGTACGGCCACCGCCCAGGCGGCCGAGCTGACGGCCAGTGTGGATCGCAGTCGCCTGAACTCCGGCGAGACGGTCGAACTCACCCTCGAATCCAACGATGTCACGCAGTTCGGCAAACCGGACCTGAGCCCGCTGGAGCCGCTGTTCGAAGTGCGCGGCACGCGGCAGGTCAACCAGTTGAACACGCTCAACGAAGACAATCGCGCCACCACTCGCTGGATCATCACCCTGCTGCCCAAGCAGAACGGCAGCGTTGAAATTCCGCCGCTGAAACTGGGCGACGTCGAGAGCCAGCCGATCACCGTGCAAGTGATTGAAAGCGACACCCGCGAAGAGAGCAGCGCCCGCGAACCGGTGTTCATCGAGGCCAGCCTCGACCAGACCAGCGTTTACGTGCAGGCCCAGGCCATCCTGACGTTGCGCATCTACCATTCGGTGTCGCTGTACGACGACAGCAGCCTGACGCCGTTGCAGATCGCCGATGCGCGCATCGAGCAACTGGGCGACATGCGCACTTACGAAAAAGACATCAACGGTGTGCGCCATGGCGTGATCGAGATGCGCTACGCGATCTATCCGCAGCACAGCGGCTTGCTGAGCATCGCCCCGCAGACGTTCAGCGCCACACTGGTCGATACCCAGCCCTCGCAGGACGCCACGGCGCAGGGGCCGAAACCGGGCAAACTGATGCACATCAGCTCCGCCGCGACTTCGCTGACGGTTAAACCCAAACCGATGACCTACCCCAGCGATGCGCCGTGGCTGCCGGCCCGCAGCCTGAGCCTGAGCGAGAGCTGGAACCCGGAGCCGGATCACACTCAGGTCGGCGATTCCCTGACCCGCAGCCTGACCCTCAAGGTCGAAGGCTTGGCCAGTTCACAACTGCCCGCCCTGCCCGCCACCGAAGCCAACGGCCTGCGCCGCTACCCGGATCAACCGGTGCTGAACAACCAGAGCAGCGACCGCGGCCTGATCGGCAGCCGCGAAGAACGCGAAGCGCTGGTGCCGAGCCGCAGCGGCTCGATCGAGTTACCAACGGTGGACGTGGTCTGGTGGAACACCTTCGAAGATCACCTGGAACACACCAGCCTGCCGGCGCGCACCCTGCAGGTGGCGAACAACCCGAGCCTGCAAGTCGACACCCCGGCCGGCAACGCGCAACCGCTCAGCGCCGCCGACAGCGAAGCCTTGTGGTGGTGGAAACTCAGCACGTTCGTTCTCGCCTGCACCACCCTGCTCGGCTTCGGCCTGTGGTGGCGTGCCCGCTGGCAACCGGCGATCCTGCGCGCCGCACAAACCGGCCCGAGCCCGCGCACCCTGCTCGACGACATCAAACGCGCCAGCCAGGCCAACGACCCCCACGCCACCCGCCAGGCCCTCGACGCCTGGGCCCGTCAGCAGCCGGAAACACTGGCGGACATGGCGGCGCGGTTTGTGCCTCTGTCGGATGCGCTCGATGGGCTGAACGGCGCGCTGTACAGCGAGACCGGGCAGCATTGGCAGGGTGAGGATCTGTGGCGGGCGATCCGGACGATTCCGACCGCGGAGCGGGTGCAGGATCCGGTCGGGGATAGTGGGTTGCCGCCGCTTTATCCGAAGTAGGGTCGCGATAAACATTAGGTCTGGGGCTGCGCTTGAAAAGCCCCTGCAAAGATTACGTAGTGGATAAATGGCTAAACTCGAGTTTTGTCCACCCGGACACCTTCCTGTTTTATAGAAACCTCAGCTTCCAATAATCACTTCCGTCCTTTACCCAATATCGCTCTCTATCGGGAATCAGGAAACTGAAATCCACGCACTGAGCAATCCAGCCAGGGTATACGGATTCTTCGTGACAGCGCCCATAGTCCATATGCATGTATATTTTTCTGTCAAAGTTCACATAGAACTTAGGAAGCCGCGAAACAAAAATATTAGCCAACTTGAATTCGTCAACACTCAGCGCTTCACCCGACAAATAATGCTGCTCTATTCGCTCAAATAACTTCCCGTCGGGTTCAAACAGAGCATCCAGCTCCAGTGGAGAGAGAACCTTTCCCTCTGAAGCCTCGAGATACTGCGGAAAGTTGTCTGCAGTCAACCTCAGCAACCCTCCTCTAAAACTCTTGCACGCCAGCTCATACTGCTCTTGCGTTATATCCCCGCTTTCCAGGTAGGTGCGATAATCTTTTTCCGCATCAAGGCAGAAATTATATTTCTCATCAACAACCCAGAAACAGCTACCGTGACATACAAAAAAACCAATACTTTTTTCGCCTTCCCAGAGACCATCACAAACTGCTTGATTCAATATCACTTCACGAACCCTTTTAAGAATCCATCTTCATTCTTTTCTGTTGCGGAAATTTGTTATTCAAGTAAAGCCTATAACTTAAAGGTGCCGCCTCAATGAGAGCGGCAACATTATCGCCTCGAGCTGAAAAAACAGTCGACTACGGACTCTACAAAGTAATAACGCTGTTCCGCCCCTTCACCCAGGCAAAGTTGAAAATCCTTAAAGAAAATCAAAAGACTTTGGAATGAATGGGCAGACACCAATGCACTACCTAAAAGTTCATACGCTGAAATATAGTATGCATTTTCCAAAACGCCCTGCGCGCCGCCCAGATCAGACAATGCCATCTCCAAGGATTCGATCGAGAGCAGACCCGAAGAGTTCAGCAACTGCAAAAATTCTTTAAAAAGATCATGAGGCAAACATTTAGTCGACATTCTCTCTCCCCCGAAAACCATTACTTTTTTTACCCGGGCGAATCAGACCCATACTTCCTGGAGATCAACTGGGACAAATTTATTTAATAACCACCCGCCTTTTTACTCTTCGCCAAATTTACAAATTTTCTGAAATAACTTCCAATTCATCCCAAAGTCTGGAAAAACCAATCCCTTCCATATAAGTCACGTAATCTACAAAACCGGGAAACGTAATCTTCTCGATCGAGTTGAAGCCGGCGGACTGCTCGAGCAAAATTGATATCAATTTAGTGGCCAGATGGTAGATACCCGATGTATGGCCGTCAATTGAAGGATCAACGGCGATCGCCACTCCGACCTCCCGGACAAGCCTACCCGTCGCAATAATCTGTAAACTCTCCCCTCTTTCGCCGCCCTTCTCATTCCGGCGGCCACCACCTCTTTATATTGCGGAGTCAGCCTTGCGTCTGTTTCACACCTCCGACTGGCACCTTGGGCAGAACCTCCACGGGCAGGAGCGCGATTTCGAGCACGCCTGTTTTCTCGAGTGGCTGCTGCGCCAATTGAAGCTGGCGCAGCCGGACGTGCTGCTGATCGCCGGCGACATCTTCGACACGGTCAACCCGCCGGTCAAAGCCCAGGAACGCCTCTACGATTTCATCGTCAGCGCCCACGAACAACAGCCGTTGCTGACCATCGTGATGATCGCCGGCAACCACGATTCCGGCTCGCGGATCGAACTGCCGGCGCCGTTGATGCGGCGTTTGCGTACCCATGCGCTGGGCCGAGTGTTGTGGCTGGATGACGGGCAGCTGGATGCGGAACGTCTGCTGCTGCCGCTGCCGAATGCTTCCGGCGAGATCGCCGCGTGGTGCCTAGCGCTGCCGTTCCTGCGGCCTGCCGAAGTGACCGGCGCGCATCTGGGCGATAACTATTTGCGCGGGATCGGTCAGGTGCATGAATGGCTGATCGAAGCGGCGAACGCCAAACGCCAGCCGGGCCAGGCACTGGTCGCCATCAGCCATGCGCACATGGCCGGCGGCTCGGTGTCGGAAGACTCCGAGCGCAGCCTGATCATCGGCAACGCCGAAGCCCTGCCTGCCAGCCTGTTCGGGCCGAGCATCAGCTATGTCGCCCTCGGCCATTTGCACAAGCCGCAGAAGGTCAATGGCGAAGAAAGAATTCGCTACAGCGGCTCGCCGATCCCGTTATCGTTCTCGGAAATCGCCTATCAACATCAGATTCTCGACATCGTGCTCGACGGCGAAACCCTGGTCAGCGTCGAGCCAAAACTGATCCCTCGCGCGGTCAATCTGCAACGCCTCGGCCCTGCGCCGCTGGCCGAAATCCTGCTGCAACTGGCGGATCTGCCGAACATCGACCTGCTGGCCGAAACCCAGCGTCAGCCGTGGCTGGAAGTGCGGGTGCGCCTCGACGAACCGCAGCCGGATCTGCGCCATCAGGTCGAAAGCGCCTTGCAAGGCAAAGCCGTACGACTGGTGCGGATCGCCGCCGAATACGCCGGCAACCGGGGCGCTGACGGCGCCGAGGACGGCAGCGCGCTGATCGAGCTGGACCAGCTCACGCCGCAGGAGTTGTTCAGTCGCGCCTGGCTCGACAATTACGGCAACGAGGTCGACGAGCAAACCCTCAAGGACTTCGCCGAACTGCTGCAAGACGTACAAATGGAGGGCGAGCAGCCATGAAGATTCTCGCCATTCGTTTGAAGAACCTCGCGTCGCTGGCCGGCCCTTTCGAAATCGACTTCACCGCCGAACCGCTGGCCAGCGCCGGTCTGTTCGCGATCACCGGCCCCACCGGCGCCGGTAAAAGCACTCTGCTCGATGCCTTGTGCCTGGCGCTGTTCGGCGCCGTGCCGCGTCTGAACAACACCGGGCGTGACGCCAAGGTGCCGGACGCCGACGGCGAAATCGCCACCGGTGACCCGCGCACCCTGCTGCGTCGTGGTACGGGCGAAGGATTTGCCGAGGTTGATTTTGTCGGCGTCGATGGCCGTCGCTATCGCGCGCGCTGGGAAGCCAACCGCGCCCGGGAAAAGGCCGGTGGCAAGTTGCAGGCCAGCCGTCAGAGCCTGCGCGACATCGATCAGGATCAACTGCTCGCCAGCCAGAAAGGCGAGTACAAGACTCAGCTCGAAGCTGCGCTGGGCCTGAACTTCGAACAGTTCACCCGCGCCGTGCTGCTGGCCCAGAGCGAGTTCAGTGCCTTCCTCAAGGCCGATGACAACGACCGCAGCGAACTGCTGGAAAAGCTCACCGACACCGCGCTCTACACCCGCCTCGGCCGCCGCGCGTTCGACAAGACCAAAGAGGCCCGCGAAGCCCACAAGCAGTTGCAGGATCAGGCCACCGGCGTGACCCCGCTGGCCCCTGAAGCCCGCGCCGAACTCGACGAACGCTTCAATGCCGCCCAACAACAATTGAAGTTGCAGCAAGCGCAGCTCAAGCAGATCGAGCAACAGCACGACTGGCTCAAAGAGCTGCTACGGCTGCAAGACTCCCAACTAGCCGCCGCCGAACAACTGCGCAGCGCCGAGCATGAGCGAGAGTCGCTGGCCGGTGAGCGTTTGAAGCTCACCCGCCTGGAACAACTCGCGCCGCAACGGCACCAGTTCGCCCGCAAAACCGAACTGGATGCACTGCTGACGCCGCTGGCGGAACAGATCAGCGCGCACACCCGGCAAGAAAGCGAACTGACCGAGCGCCAGACGCGACTGGAACAGGATCTCGCCGCCGCGCAGATCGCCCTGACCCAGGCGCAAACGCAGTTGAGCGAAAGCGCGCCGCTGTTGCGCCAGGCTTTCGAGGAGCAAAGCACCCTCGCCCGCCTCGCCAAGGACGTTGCGTCCGGCGCCGAAGCGAAGCACGCCGCAGAGCAGGCCTGCACCCAGGGCCAAAGCACGATCCAGTCCCTGCTCGATCAGCAAAAACAGGTCGCCGAACGCTTGCAGCGCATTGCCGCTGATCTTGAGCAAAGCGCTCATCTGGCACCGTTGAGCGAAGCGTGGAATGCCTACCGCGACCGCTTGCAGCAACTGATGCTGATCGGCAATCGGTTGAACAAGGGTCAAGGCGAACTGGCGTCCCTCGAAGAAAACGCCACCCGCGCCAGCGAAGCGCTCGCCACGCAGAAGCAGCAGCTGGAAGTGCTGTTCAAAGAGGCCGGTGCCGAACCGGACGCCGTCGCCGAACAGATCGGCATCCTCGGCAATCTGTTGCAGGACAACCGCAAGCAATTGCGCGCCGTCGAGGACCTGACGCGCCTGTGGGCCAGTCAGCAGGAGCTGGACAAGCGCAGTGCCGAACTGCAACAGCGTCAGCTCGATGCGCAACACGAACGCGAGCGCCTTACCCAGGACGGGGTGAAAACCAAGTCCGAACTGACCGTCGCCGAACAGACCCTCAACGTCACCCGCGAACTGCTCGAACGCCAGCGTCTGGCCCGCAGTGCCAGTGTCGAAGAGCTGCGCGCGCAATTGCAGGACGACCAGCCGTGCCCGGTGTGTGGCAGCAACGAGCATCCGTATCACCAGCCGGAAGCCCTGCTGCAAAGCCTCGGCCGTCACGATGAAAGCGAGCAGGCCAGCGCGCAGCAAGCCGTCGATCAACTGAAGGAAAAACTCACCGAGCTGCGCGCCGATGTCGGTGGGGTGATTGCTCGGCAAAAGGAACTGCTGCAACAGCAGGAACAACTGGCCGCCCAGCGGCAGGCGCTGACGCCGAGCATCGAGGCACATCCGCTCGCGACATCGTTGCTGAATCAGGACAGTGACAAGCGCGCCGCGTGGCTGACTCGCCAGAACGATCAACTGAATCAGAGCATTACCCAGGACGAACAGCGCCAGACCGCCCTGCTCACGCTGCAACAGGATGCGGCGCGCCTGACCCAGCAATTGCGTCAGGCCGAGACCGCACACCAGCAAGCGACCCAGCACCTGAGCAATCAGCAACGCGAGCTGAGCGCTGACCGCCAGCGCCTGGACGAAGAGCTGGCGGCTTTCGCCACACTGCTGCCGAGCGACACCCTCGAAGCCTTGCGCGCCGAACCGGCGGCGACCTTCATGCAGCTTGACCGGCAGATCGCCGAACGCCTGGCGCAAGTCGATCAGCAGAAGGAAGAGCTGGCCGAACAGCAACAGCGCCAGCAGACGCTCGAGAAAGAACAGGATCGCCAACAAGGCCGTACGCAGCAACTGCAAACCGCTGAGCAGCAACTCAACGCGCTGATCGGGCAACAACAGGTCAGTCAGGAAAAACTGGCGCAATTGTTGGGCGATCACAGCTGCGCCGAACATTGGCAGCAGCAACTGGAACAGGCCGTGGAGCAGGCGCGCAACGCCGAATCCACGACGACTCAGGCGCTGCAGGAGGCGCGTACGCAGCGGGTGCAAATCGCCGCCGAACTGAAAGCGCAGCAAGAGCGTCTGCAAGCGCTGGAAACCGAAGATCGTGATCTGGCCGGCAAGATTGCCGACTGGCGTGCGCGCCATCCGGAACTGGATGACGGTGGCCTCGAAGAGCTGCTGCGGATCGATGACGCGCAGGTCGACGAACTGCGCCAGCGCTTGCAGCACAACGAAAAAGCCGTTGAACAGGCCAAGGTGTTGTTGCAGGAACGCGATCAGCGTCTGCTCGACCATCAGGCCCAGCACAACGGCAATCTGGATGCCGAACAGCTCGCCAGCGCCCTCGCCGACCTGCAAAACCAGTGCACGGCCAGCGAACAGCAATGTGCCGAACTGCGCGCCGAGCAGGCCGAAGACCAGCGGCGCCAGAACGCCAATCAGGCGCTGGCGCAGCAGATCGCCGATGCCTATGCCGAGTATCAGCGCTGGGCGCGGCTCAATGCGCTGATCGGCTCGGCCACCGGCGACACCTTCCGCAAGATCGCCCAGGCCTACAACCTCGACTTGCTGGTGCATCACGCCAACGTACAGCTGCGGCAACTGGTCAAGCGCTATCGCCTCAAGCGCGGCGGCAGCATGCTCGGCCTGCTGGTGATGGACACCGAAATGGGCGACGAACTGCGCTCGGTGCATTCGCTGTCCGGCGGCGAAACCTTCCTGGTCTCGCTGGCCCTCGCCCTGGGCCTGGCCTCGATGGCGTCGAGCACGCTGAAGATCGAATCGCTGTTCATCGACGAAGGTTTCGGCAGCCTCGATCCGGAATCCCTGCAACTGGCCATGGACGCCCTCGACGGCTTGCAGGCGCAGGGCCGCAAGGTCGCGGTGATTTCCCACGTGCAGGAAATGCACGAGCGGATTCCGGTGCAGATTCAGGTACAGCGCCAGGGCAACGGTCTGAGCACACTGGAGGTGAAATGAACACGCTGTATTCCTTCCGCCGCTGCCCGTACGCGATGCGGGCACGGATGGCCCTGCGTTATTCGGGTGTGCCGGTGGAGATCGTTGAAGTCAGCCTGAAAGCCAAACCGGCGCAGATGTTGGCGATCTCGCCCAAGGGCACGGTGCCGGTGCTGGACGCGGACGGTCAGGTGATCGATGAGAGCCTGGAAATCATGCGTTGGGCGCTGGCGCAGCATGATCCGGATGACTGGTTGCTGGGTGGTGATTCAAGGATCGCCGAGTTGATCGAAGCCAACGATCGCGTATTCAAGATTCACCTGAATCGCTACAAGTACGCCGAGCGTTATCCGGAACAGCCGATGGAGGTTTATCGGGCGGAAGGTGCTCTGTTCTTGCAGAAACTGGATGAGTTGCTCGAAGGTCGCGATTACTTGCTGGCCAATCATCCGAGCCTGGCCGATATCGCGCTGTTGCCGTTCGTTCGCCAGTTCGCTCACGTTGATCGTGACTGGTTTGCGCAGACGCCTTACGTGCGGTTGCAGGCCTGGTTGCAGCGGTTTCTGGAATCGGAGCTGTTCACCGGCATCATGAAAAAGTAGGCGCGTTACGCCAGCACTTCACACATGCCGATGGCCGAGCAATCCACTTCAAACGGGCCGAGAAAACCGATGGCAGTTTTCACTGGTGGATTGCCGGCCAACAGCCCCAGCGCATTGGCCCGTTCGATGTTGTGAGCAATGCTGTGGTTGGCCTCTATGGCCCGGGCCAGTCCGCCGACCGAACCCTGGCCGAATCCCAACAGGGAAGCGCCGTTGGTCAGGAACGCCAGCCCGGCGATGACCCAGAGTCTGTAGCCTTTCATGCTCCGCCGACTCCCGCGAGTTCAGCTGAACCGACCGCCGCGTTTTGCGAGCGAAGTTCGAACTGGATGCCAGGATGGGCGACGTCGATCGGTGCTTCGAAGCTGTGTTGCGACTGCGACGCCAGACTGACGAACAACACCATGACCAGGTACAGACCGATGGCCACGTAGGCGCCGCGTTTGGCGGAAGTGATGATTGAACTGGCCATGATGTGTGCTCCGTGGACAATGTTTCGAGGCCCACAGAATCGATCAAAAAAGCCGGGGTAACCACTCAGGGTTTTCCATAGCAACCATCAGCTTCGTTGATTATTTAGCCGGTCTATCTCGCCGTTTGAAAATAGCTATCGCCGGTCGTTGCGCAGACAAAAAACTGCCCAAGGCTGCGATCTTTTGATTTTGCTTTTTGGGAAACAAGATCAAAGGATCGCAGCCTTGGGCAGTTCCAGGGCGTGACGGAAATTTCAGTGTTGAGCTTTGTGATCCAGCGCGGCGTAGAAGTTGGCGCTTTGTTGCAGGTATTTCTGGGTGTAGCTCTGGGTGTGGGCTTTTTTGTCGCTGATTTCAACGTTGGCGCTGGCTGGCAGAGCCACGGTAGCGGAGATGGCGGAAGCGGCAATTACGGAGAAGAGATTGAAGTTCATGGCGGTAACCCTCGTGTTCAGTTGGCTGGCTTGCCCGGTTGGGCCGTGGAGCAAACTTAACGCTCGAGGGTTGATCGCTTGAAATGCTTTGCAACATTACCTGTTATCAGCAGGATTAATACAAAGCTTCAGGCCCCGTAGACCGGGGCCTGCGGCTTATTGACGCACGAGAAACTTGAGATCGCTCGGGGCGTCCATTGGCAGTTTTTGCACGGTTTTGCCCAGCAGACCGGTCTTGCCGTCGCGCTCGACCACGACAATCTGGTTGCTCTTCTGGTTGGCGATCAGCAGGAATTTGCCGCTTGGATCGAGGCTGAACTCGCGCGGGTGATCGCCTTCCACCGAACGTCGTTGCAATTCCTTGAGCTGGCCACTGGCCGGGTCGATGGCGAACACCAGCAGCTGATTGGCGGTGCCACGGTTGCTGACGTAGAGGAATTTGCCATCGGCGGACGCGTGCAGCGCGGCGGCGGCTTTGTCCGAGGTTGGCTGGCCGGCAGCCAGATCGACCAGTTGTGTCTGGGTCAGCACGCCGTCCTTGTAGTCGAACACCGCGACCTGAGCACTCATTTCCATGGTCAGCCAGGCATGTTTGCCGTCCGCGCTGAACAACAGATGACGCGGGCCGCTGCCGGCCGGCAGTTGCACCGAGGCGGTTTTCGCCGGGGTCAGCGGCAGATCCGGGTTGGCTTTCGGGTCGAATTGGTAGATGAAGACCTTGTCCGCACCCAGGTCATTGGAGAACACGTAACGGCCGTCCGGCGAGGACACCGTCGAGTGCACGTGATTCGAGGCCTGACGCTCGGGATTGACCCGGCTCGCCGGGTGCGCGCTCATCTGCACCACCGGTTTGAGCTTGCCGTCGCTGCCCACCGGCAATACCGCGAGGGTGCCGCCCGGATCTTCAACCACCGAGTAGTTGCTGACGAACAGATGGCTGGCGTCGGCGCTGAGGCTCGAATGGGTCGGCTCGTTGCCCAGGCTCTGGACCTGATTGATCAGGGTCAGCGCGTGGGTCTTCGGATCGATGGCGTAGCTGCTCACACGACCGACCGGATCTTTCTGGCCTGGGCCGTTTTCGTTGACCACGAACAACCGGCGCTGATCCTTCGACAGGGTCAGCCACGACGGGTTTTCGCTCTTGATCACTTGCAGCGGCTTGGCGTCGATCTGTCCGGTGGAGCTGTCGAAGTTCATCCGGTAGATGCCTTCGCTGGTGCCGGCGGTGTAGGAGCCCACCAAAAACTGGAAGCTCTCGGCCGAGGCACTGGAAAGTCCCATCGCGCCGACGCTGCCGGCCATCAGCAATGGCCAGAATTTACGCATGTTCATTCGACTTCATCCTCGTCGTCGGCGCTGCTCAGTACATCCCCGAGGCAGACCAGACGGTGTTCGCCGACGGTCTTGGTGTCGCTGGAAAAACCGACGATCAGCCAGCTCTGCAGGTCTTCATCAAACGTCGCCGCCGCCACCTGGGCCGGGGTGAATTCCCAGTGCTTGGCTGTTCGGCCATCGATGCATTCGATGTGCAGGTTGTCGTCTTCGTCGAGGGCGAATTCGAAAGCGTGCAGGCCGTCGATTTCGACCATACCGCAGTGTTCGAGGGCGTTGAGAAGGGTGTCGGTTACGGCAGTCATGGCAATCATGTCTTTCAGGGGGAAAGGGGCAATGATAGCTCAAAGCCCCGCGCTTGATCGCTCCCACGCCCCGCGCGGGAACGATCATGTGGCGTAAGTCAGAGGGCTTCGCGCGATGGCTTGCCGTCCACCAGCCGCTGAATGCGCAGCGGATTACCGTTTTTCAGCGGTTCCGGCAGCAGACTGTCGGGGTAGTTCTGGAAGCACACGGGGCGCAGGAAACGATCGATGGCCAGGGTTCCGACCGATGTGCCGCGAGCATCGGACGTCGCCGGATACGGCCCGCCGTGAACCATCGAATCGCACACTTCAACCCCGGTCGGGTAGCCATTGAGCAGAATCCGTCCGACCTTCTGTTCCAGCAACGGCGTCAGTTCCGGGAACAGCGCGAAGTCTGCCGGCTCGCCGATGATCGTCGCCGTGAGCTGCCCGTGCAGGCCATGCAGTGCAGCGCTCAACTGCGCCTGATCGGCCACTTCGACGATCACCGTGGTCGGGCCGAACACTTCTTCCTGAAGCACTTCATCGCCATCGATCAACAGGCTGACATCGGCCTTGAACAACTGCGGCTGCGCCTGATTGCCCTGTTGCGGATTGCCCGCCAGATGCTCGATGCCGGCGTGGGCCAGGAGTTTTTCCAAGCCTTTGCCGTAGCTGCCGAGGGTGCCGGCATTGAGCATGGTTTGCGCCGCTTGATCTCCGATCAGCGCCGCGACTTGCTCAACAAACGCGGTGAACTGTGGCGAACGGATGCCGATCACCAGACCCGGATTGGTACAGAACTGACCGCAGCCCTGCACCACCGACGCAGTCAGATCGCGAGCGACGGTGTCCGAACGCACGGCCAAAGCCTGGGGCAATACGATCACCGGGTTGATGCTCGACATCTCGGCGAACACCGGAATCGGTTGAGGGCGCGCGGCGGCCATGTCACACAGTGCCCGTCCGCCTCGCAGCGAACCGGTGAAACCCACGGCCTGAATGGCGGGATGCTTGACCAGCCATTCGCCGACGCCACCGCCGTAGATCATGTTGAACACACCGGCCGGCATGGCGGTTTTTTCCGCCGCGCGGATCAGCGCATCAGCGACGAGTTCGGCCGTAGCCATATGACCGCTGTGGGCCTTGAACACCACCGGGCAACCGGCCGCCAGCGCCGACGCGGTATCACCGCCGGCGGTGGAGAATGCCAGTGGAAAGTTGCTTGCACCGAACACCGCCACCGGGCCGAGGCCGATGCGGTACTGGCGCAGATCCGGACGCGGCAGCGGCTGACGATCGGGCAACGGCAGGTCGATGCGTGCACCGTAGAAATCACCGCGTCGCAGGACTTTGGCGAACAAGCGCATCTGGCCACTGGTGCGACCTCTTTCACCTTGAATTCGCCCGGACGGCAGTGCGGTCTCGCGGCAGACCACGGCGACGAAATCATCGCCCAGCGCATCCAGCTCATCGGCAATCGCATCGAGAAACTGCGCGCGGCGTTCGGCGCTGAGGCTGCGATACGCCGGATACGCCGCCGCAGCGGCTTTTGCGGCGGCGTCGACTTCCGCTTCCGTGGCCTGAATGAAATCGTGGGGCAGTGCTTCGCCCGTAGTGGCGTCGACGCTTTGCAGCTTGACGTTGCCCGCCGCGCTGCGACGACCGCCGATGTAGTTGTGACCGAGAATCTGAGTCATGGGATCTCCTTAAAGGGTGCCAATGCTGTCCGGTTCGAATGCCGCTGCGACCGGGGTGATGCCGTTGACCAGCGGTGCGCCGAATTCGGCCTGGCTGATCTCGAACACGTCGCCCGGCTGAGTGCGGATGCCATCGGCGAACGACAGGGTCGCGGTGCCGAAGAAGTGAATGTGCACATCGCCCGGACGCAGGAACTGGCGGTACTTGAAGTGGTGGTATTCGAGGTTCGCCAGGCTGTGGCACATGTTGGCCTCGCCGCTGAGGAACTCGTTCTGCCACAGCACTTCGCCGTCGCGCAGGATGCGGCTGGTGCCCGCCAGGTGTTGAGGCAATTCACCCGTGCGAAGTTCCGGGCCGTAGCTGCAACTGCGCAGTTTCGAGTGGGCCAGGTACAGGTAATTCTTGCGCTCCATGACGTGATCGGAGAACTCGTTGCCCACCGCAAACCCCAGGCGATACGGCTTGCCATCGTGGCCGATGATGTAGAGGCCGGCCATCTCCGGTTCCTCGCCGGCGTCTTCGGCAAACGGCGGCAGCGGGAACGGCTGACCGGGACGCACAACGATGCTGCCGTCGCCCTTGTAGAACCATTCCGGCTGCACGCCCGCCTGCCCCGCCGCCGGTTTGCCGCCCTCCACGCCCCACTTGAAGATGCGCATGGTGTCGGTCATCGCCGCTTCGTCGCCAGCCTGCTGATGCATCTTGTCCCGGGCCGACGCGCTGCCGAGGTGCGTGAGGCCGGTGCCGCTGACCAGCAGGTGCGCCGGATCCGGGTGATCCAGCGGCGGAAGGATCCGCAGTTTGGCGAGCAATTCGGCGTAATCGTGGCTGATGCCCAGACCCAGGGTTTGCACTTGCTGCGCGAGGGTGCTGCCGGCCTCGATCGCGGCCAAAGCAAGATCGCGGACTGTGCGCGCATCCTGCACTTCACGCACCAGACCGCCCTCGACCACCCCGACACGGCGCTCGCCGCTACTCAATTCGAATTGAACCAGATGCATGATGTTCTCCTGTTAAAACAAATCCCGGATCGAAATCAGGTGCGCGTCGCGCCGCGCGCGCTCGCTGCAAATTGCTCGACTGGCAGCACATGCTTGCGCTCGAGCAAGCGATAGACGACACCCGTCAGAATCAGCCCGCACACCATCACCCCGGACAGGAAGTACAGGCCCGAAGCGAGGTTGCCGGTGTATTCCTTCAAGGCGCCGATCACGAACGGGCCGATGTAGCCGCCGAGGTTGCCCACCGAGTTGATCAAGGCAATCCCGGCTGCAGCACTGGCACCAGCGAAGAACCGCCCCGGCAAAGTCCAGAACACCGCCGTGCAGGAAAACAACGCGAACGCCACCAGACACAACGCCGCCAGTTGCGCCACCGGCAACGACAGCCAGGCGCTGAGGAACAGGCCGATCGCGCCCAGCACATAAAGCACCGCCAGATGGCCGTAGCGATCATTCAAACGGTCGGAACTGCGCGGAATGATCAGCAGGCCGATGATCCCGAAGATGTACGGCACCGATGACACGAAACCGGTCACCAGATCGCTGCCGCCGAACTGTTTGATCAGAGTCGGCAGCCATAGGCCCAGACCATAGATGCTCAGCGTGACCGGCAGATAGAACAGCGCCAGCAGCAACACACGTTTGTCTTTCAACGCATGCAGCGGATTGCCGTGACGGGTCTGGCCGTATTCCTGCAGGTCCTTTTTCAGCTCGCCGGTCAACCAGTCCTTCTCGGCCTGGTCCATCCATTTCACTTGCTGCGGGCCGTCCGGCAGCCAGCGCAATACCGGCCAGGTCAGCAAGATCGCCGGGGTGCCGATGACGATGAACAGCCACTGCCAGCCATGCAGGCCGAGGATGCCGTCCATGCCCAGCAGACCGCCGGACACGGGGCCGGTGATCATCATCGCAATGGGTTGGGACAGGATGAACAGCCCGAGGATCTTGCCGCGATGGCGCACCGGAAACCATTGAGTGATGTAGTACAGAACGCCGGGAAAGAACCCCGCCTCCGCCGCGCCGAGCAGAAAGCGCATCACGTAGAAACTGTGCGGGCCCTGGACGAACGCCATGCCGATGGTGATTGCGCCCCAAGTGATCATGATCCGCGCGAACCAGCGCCGCGCGCCGAAGCGTTCGAGCATCAGGTTGCTAGGGATTTCAAACAGAAAGTAGCCGATGAAAAACAGCCCGGCGCCGAGGCCGTAGGCGGCATCGCCAATGCCGATGTCGGCGCCCATGTGCAGCTTGGCGAAGCCGACGGCGGAGCGATCCACATAGGCGATCAAGTACAGCAGGATCAGGAAGGGAATCAGTTTCAGCGTGATGCGCCGGACAAGCCGCAGTTCCTGGCTCATGAGATCGGTCTCCGATTGTTGTTTTTATGGAACCTCGGGGGACGCCTCTCGCTGAAAACCGCCAGGGCCATCCCTCCGTCGAAATCGACTATATAGTAATACTAATTGCGCAACAACACTTCCAAAGCTGCGATTTTGCGCTTATGTTTAGCCGAAGCTCGCAAACAATAGTCTTACAATAAGAGAATCAATCATGTCTGATAAGAAACCCACCCTGCGCTCCGCCCAATGGTTTGGCACGGCCGACAAGAACGGCTTCATGTACCGCAGCTGGATGAAGAATCAGGGCATCGCCGACCATCAGTTCCATGGCAAGCCGATCATAGGCATCTGCAACACCTGGTCAGAGCTGACCCCGTGCAACGCGCACTTCCGCCAGATCGCGGAGCACGTCAAACGCGGGGTGATCGAGGCTGGCGGATTCCCGGTGGAGTTTCCGGTGTTCTCCAACGGCGAATCGAACCTGCGCCCGACCGCCATGCTCACCCGCAACCTGGCGAGCATGGACGTCGAGGAAGCGATTCGCGGCAACCCGATTGACGGCGTGGTGCTGCTGACCGGTTGCGACAAGACCACCCCGGCCCTGCTGATGGGCGCGGCCAGTTGCGACGTGCCGGCGATCGTCGTCACCGGCGGGCCGATGCTCAACGGCAAGCACAAGGGCAAGGACATCGGTTCCGGCACCGTGGTCTGGCAGCTCAGCGAACAGGTCAAGGCCGGCACCATCACGATTGACGATTTCCTCGCGGCCGAGGGCGGCATGTCCCGTTCGGCCGGCACCTGCAACACCATGGGCACCGCGTCGACCATGGCCTGCATGGCCGAAGCACTCGGCACTTCCCTGCCGCACAACGCGGCGATTCCGGCGGTGGATGCGCGACGTTATGTGTTGGCGCACATGTCCGGCATGCGTGCGGTCGAGATGGTGCGTGAAGACTTGAAGCTGTCGAAGATCCTGACCAAGGAAGCCTTCGAAAATGCGATCCGGGTCAACGCAGCCATTGGCGGTTCGACCAACGCGGTGATCCACCTCAAAGCCATCGCCGGGCGCATTGGTGTCGAGCTGGATCTGGATGACTGGACGCGCATCGGTCGTGGCATGCCGACCATCGTCGACCTGCAACCGTCCGGGCGTTTCCTGATGGAAGAGTTCTACTACGCGGGCGGCCTGCCGGCCGTGCTGCGGCGTCTTGGTGAAGCCAATCTGATTCCCAACCCGAACGCGCTGACCGTTAACGGAAAATCCATCGGCGAGAACACCAAGGACGCGCCGATCTACGGTGAAGACGAAGTGATCCGCACCCTCGACAACCCGATCCGCGCCGACGGCGGGATCTGTGTGTTGCGCGGCAACCTGGCGCCGCTGGGCGCAGTGCTCAAACCGTCAGCCGCCACGCCGGAACTGATGCAGCACCGTGGCCGCGCCGTTGTGTTCGAGAACTTCGACATGTACAAGGCGCGGATCAACGACCCGGAACTGGACGTCGATGCGAACTCGATTCTGGTGATGAAGAACTGCGGGCCGAAGGGTTATCCGGGCATGGCCGAAGTCGGCAACATGGGCTTGCCGGCCAAGCTGCTGGCGCAGGGCGTGACCGACATGGTGCGCATCTCCGACGCGCGGATGAGCGGCACGGCTTACGGCACCGTTGTGTTGCACGTTGCCCCAGAAGCCGCAGCGGGCGGGCCTTTGGCGGCGGTGAAGGAAGGTGACTGGATCGAGCTGGACTGTGCCAGCGGGCGTCTGCATCTGGATATTCCGGACGCTGAACTGGCAGCGCGGATGGCGGATCTGCAACCGCCGCAGCAGCTGTTGGTGGGAGGGTATCGTCAGTTGTATATCGACCATGTGCTGCAGGCGGATCAGGGTTGCGATTTCGACTTCCTGGTAGGTTGCCGAGGGGCTGAAGTCCCGCGCCATTCCCACTAACACCGTCATCCCCTTGTGGGAGCCAGCCTGCTGGCGATGGCGATCTGTCAGTTGATATTCATATTGACTGATACACCGCTATCGCGAGCAGGCTCGCTCCCACATTGCTATGATGCGCGGCATCTCCATCGCTCAGGATCGCGCCACTCCCCATGGATTACCGCAAACCTTCCGACCGTAAAAGCATGCACTCGCGCATCGTCCAGGAACTGGGCATGCAGATTGTTTCCGGACGCTTTCTGCCCTGCGACAAACTGCCCGCCGAAGCCCTGCTCTGCGAGGAGTACGCGGTCAGCCGGCCGGTGTTGCGCGAAGCCACGCGAGTGTTGGTCGCCAAGGGCCTGGTGTATTCCAAACCCCGCGTCGGCACCGTGGTCAAGCCGCGCCGCGAATGGCACATGCTCGACCCGGACGTGCTGCACTGGCTGATGCAAAGCAGCCCGCAGAACGAGTTCTTCAACGTCCTGACCAGCGTGCGCAGCATCATCGAACCGGCCGCCGCCGCCCTCGCCGCCCAGCATGCCACCGATGCCGATATCGCGTCGATTGCCGAGGCTTACCAGCGCATGGAAGCCGCACCGACCCCGGAAGCCTTGCTGCAACCGGATCTGGATTTCCATAGCCGGATTGCTGACGCAACCCACAACGACTTGCTGGCCAACCTGTGCAACATGCTTGCGGTGGCGATTGCCGAGGCGTTGAAGCATTCGAATCAGCGGCCGAATCTGCATGAGCTGGCATTGCCTCGGCACAAGGCGATTCTGACGGCCATCGAGAATCGGGATGCGCTGGGGGCGCGGCATGCGACGTTGGTGCAGCTGGATGATGCGCGCAGCGCGCTTAGCGCCGTGCTAGGCACTGAACTTTCCTAAGCCGAGAGACCGCTGGCCCTCACCCTAGCCCTCTCCCGGAGGGAGAGGGAACTGACCGCGATGTCTTGCGTAACACATCGACCTGAAAAACCGAGTCGATTATGGATTCAAAGCAAGTCGTTCAAGTCGGTGTAGTTCTCCAATATCCCCGGATCGGTCCCCTCTCCCTCCGGGAGAGGGCTAGGGTGAGGGGCTTTTGATCTTGCACCATAAAAAAGCCGCAACCCTTCAAGGTTGCGGCTTTTTCATTTCAGCCAACCGGATCAGTGAGCAAACAACGAATTGCCCTTCTGCCCCGCCAGTTTCTCCGGCTTGATCAGGAACTTCGCCAGTGCCGGCAGCAGCCACAGCGCACCGAACATGTTCCACAGCAGCATGAAGGTCAGCATCAGGCCCATGTCGGCCTGGAACTTGATCGCCGAGAAGATCCAGGTGCACACGCCGATGGCCAGGCACAGACCGGTGAACAGCACCGCTTTACCGGTGGATTTGAGGGTCTGGTAATAGGCTTCCTGCAACGGCAGGCCGGCACGCAGGAAACTTTCCAGGCGGCTGTAGATGTAGATGCCGTAGTCCACGCCGATCCCCACGCCCAGCGCCACCACCGGCAGCGTCGCCACCTTCACGCCGATGCCCATGAACGCCATCAGCGCGTTGCCCAGCACCGAGGTCAGCACCAGCGGCAGCACGATGCACAGGGTCGCCGCCCACGAGCGGAAGGTGATCATGCACATGACCGCCACGCAGATGTACACCAGGATCAGGATGGTCAGCTCGGACTTCTTGATCACCTCGTTGGTAGCCGCCTCGATCCCGGCGTTACCGGCGGCGAGGATGAATTCCAGGCCTTCCTTGTTGTTTTCCTTGGCGAAGTCCTGCACCGCATGCACTGCGCGGTCGAGGGTTTCAGCCTTGTGGTCGTTGAGGAACACCAGCACCGGCGCCAGCGAGCAACTGTTGTTGTACAGGCCGTCGGCACGGGCGATGGAGTTGTTCAGCACGTCCGGGTTGCGCGAAAGGGTTTCCCATTTCAGGTTGCCCTCGTTCATGCCCTTGATCATCTGCTTGGACACGGTCACCAGCGAGATCGCCGACTGCACGCCCTCGGTGTTCTGCATCCTCCACATCAGCTCGTCGATCGGCGCCATGGCTTCATAGCGCGAGCAGCCTTCGGACTTGGTCTTGACCATCACCACCAGCACGTCGGAGCTGGTCGAGTAGTTGCTGATGATGAAGTTGTTGTCCTTGTTGTAGCGCGAGTCCGGACGCAGCTCCGGCGCGCCCTGGTCGAGGTCGCCGATCTTCAGGTTCTGGCTGTACCAGAGGCCGCCACCGAAGGCGACCAGCGCCAGGGCGATGGAGATCGGGGCGACTTTCGGGTTGGCAAAGTTCGACAGCAGGCGCCAGAACGGATGTTCGCGGTGCGCGTCCTTCTTGCTCTTGGCGATGGCGCGCTTGCTGATGCCGACATAGGAAATCGCCACCGGCAGCAGGATCAGGTTGGTGAACACGATCACCGCCACGCCGATGGAAGCGCCGATGGCCAGCTCGCGGATCACGCCGATGTCGATGATCAGCAGCGTGATGAAGCCGACGGCGTCCGCCAGAATCGCGATCATCCCCGGCAGGAACAATTGACGGAAGGTCCGCCGTGCGGCGGTCAGGGCGTTGTCGGCCTCGCCGGATTGCAGGGCGATCCCGTTGATTTTCTGCACGCCGTGGGAAATGCCGATGGCGAAGATCAGGAACGGTACCAGCATCGAATACGGATCGAGGCCGAACCCGAAGAAGTGCATCAACCCCAACTGCCAGACCACCGCCACCAGCGTGGTGCTCAACACCGCCACGGTGCTGCGCAGGCAGTTGGTGAACCACAGCAGCAGGATCAGAGTGATGACGAAAGCGATGCCGAAGAACATCACCACCATCACCAGGCCGTCGATCAGGTCGCCGACCTTCTTGGCGAAACCGACAATGTGGATCTTGACGTTGGGGTTCTGCGCTTCGAACTTGTTGCGGATCTTGTCTTCGAGCTCATGGGAGAACTGGCGATAGTCCAGCGCCAGCAGCTTGCCCTGGTCCTGCGGGTCCGGGTAGGACTCCAGCAGCGGGATGTCGACGATGCTCGACTTGAAGTCGTTGGCCACCAGACGCCCGACCTGACCGGACTTGAGCACGTTGTTGCGCAACAGATCGAGGCTGTCCTGGGAGCCGTTGTAGCTCTGCGGGATCACTTCGCCGCCGGCAAAACCTTCCTCGGTGACTTCGGTCCAGCGCACGCTCGGGCTCCACAGCGACTTGAGGCCGGAACGGTCGACGCCGGAGATGTAGAACACCTCGTCGTTGATCTGACGCAGGGTCTCCATGTACTCCTTGGAGAAGATGTCGCCATCCTTCGCTTCCACCGAAATGCGTACGGTATTGCCCAGGT
Source organism: Pseudomonas sp. FG35 (assembly GCF_057809295.1). Taxonomy (NCBI): domain Bacteria; kingdom Pseudomonadati; phylum Pseudomonadota; class Gammaproteobacteria; order Pseudomonadales; family Pseudomonadaceae; genus Pseudomonas; species Pseudomonas sp. FG35. The sequence continues at coordinate 204,179 of NZ_JBMDJR010000003.1, forward strand.
TCGCCAGATCGTTGCGGTGCTCCATCATCTTTTCAATGAACGGATGCTTGAGCGGGATCATCTTTTCGAAACTGGTGGACGGACGGATCAGCGTGGCCTGCCAGAACAGGAAAATGCTGACCAGCAGGCAGATCACGATCACTGCCGGGCGGTTGTTGAAGATCAGGCGCTCGAGAAACGTCGCCTTGTCCTGATGATGAGTGCTCAAGGAAGTCATAGCCCCGCCTTCTTATTATTGATTCGGCTCATTTGCCCAGCTCGGCGCCGTTCGACGAAGTGACCCGAACGCCACCCTGCCCGCTCAGGATCAGATTGCCGTTGCCGGCGGCGGTGACCGACGACAGCGAGATGCGATCCGGACGGTTGAATACGCTGAAGGTTTCGCCGTTGTCACTGCTGCTGACCACCGAGCCGCCGTTGCCGACGATGACGATGGAGCCGTCTTCGAGCAGTGTGGCGCCGGACAGGCCGAACTCCAGCGAACCGCGCGCAGCTTTCAGTTCGACCTGCTCCCAGGTGCTGCCGAAATCGGTGGAGCGGTAAAGGTTGCCGCGCAGACCGTAAGCCAGCAGGGTTTGCGGTTGCGCCGTGCCGATCACGCCGAACAGCGAGCCTTCGTACGGGCCTTCGAGTTTTTCCCAGGTCTGGCCCCAGTCGGCGGAGCGGAACATGCTGCCCGACTCGCCGACGATGAACAGGCCGGCGTCTTTTACCGAAGCGATGGCGTTGAGGTGGAACTGGTCTTCGTTGTCGAGGCGATCGCTGACGTCTTCCCAGTTTTTGCCGCCGTCGGTGGTTTCCAGCAGCGCGCCGTAGGCACCCACGGCCAGACCACTGTTGACGTCCTTGAACCAGACGTCGAGCAGCGGCGATTCGCGCTTGAGGTCTTCGAACTGTTTGGTCCAGGTCAGGCCGCCGTCTTCGCTGGCGAGGATCTGCGCGTCGTGGCCGACGGCCCAGCCGTGCTTGTCATCGACGAAATACACGGCGGTCAGCAACTGGCGGCTCGGCACTTTGGCCTGGGTCCAGGTCTTGCCCTGGTCGTCGGAATAGAGAATGTGCCCGCGATCCCCGACCGCCACCAGCCGGGTTCCGGCGTGAACGACATCGAGCATCAGGCTTTTCGAGGCCTTGGCCGATTCGGTGGAATAGACCACGTCGGCTGGCGCTTCGGCGGCGAGAACCGGCGCCGACAATGTGGCAAAGCCCAGCAGAGAGAGTGCTGTGGCCAGCAACGCGGTGTTGCGTAACGCCGGCGGGCGGCAACGACTCATAGACCTTCCCCTGTTTATTATTGTTGGTCATGGACCTTAAGGGCGCCGCAAGGGTGCTCACGGTGACTGCCTGGTCACAAGCATAGTCCTGAAACCCGCTGTCCAGAGCCCCTTCGGAAGCTGGCTCATCCTATCGGGCATTCGAAACGTCTGACAATCGGCGCAACGTTATCTTTTGTTAACCGAAAGGGACTACAGCGGCAGCTGAATGCGCGGGCATTCGTCCGACTGATGGCAGGGAATCTTGCGAGGGGGACTTGCACGATCGGTATTATGGTATACCATCAGACGCACAGACACTCTTTATCCCCTACGGAGCAGCTCATGAGTTTCGAAATCCGCAAGATCGTCAGCTATGTCGAAGAGACCTTCATTGAAGGCGGCAAGGCGTCCGCCACCCCTGTGACCATGGTCGGGCTGGCCGTCGTGATGAAGAACCCGTGGGTCGGCAATGGCTTTGTCGAAGACCTCAAGCCGCAGATCCGCGCCAATTGCTCCGACCTCGGTGCGATGATGGTCGAGCGTCTGGTGGGCATCATCGGCGGCGCCGAGAAGATCGAGGCCTACGGCAAAGCCGCGGTGGTCGGCGCTGATGGCGAAATCGAGCACGCATCGGCGGTGATCCACACCCTGCGGTTCGGCAACCACTACCGTGAAGCGGTCAAGGCCAAGAGCTACCTGAGCTTCACCAACAAGCGCGGCGGCCCGGGCACTTCGATTCAGATCCCGATGATGCACAAGGATGACGAAGGCCTGCGCTCGCACTACATCACCCTGGAAATGCAGATCGAAGACGCCCCGCGCGCCGACGAAATCGTCGTGGTGCTCGGTTGCGCCGACGGTGGTCGCCTGCACCCGCGCATCGGCAACCGCTACATCGATCTGGAAGAACTGGCCGCCGAAAAAGCCCAGTAATCACAATAAAAAAGGCATTGCAGGAGCGCTCCATGATTCGGCTCACCGCTGAACTCACCCCGGCCGGCACCAGTTATCTGGCGACAGGCATTGGCCAACCCGTGGTGTTGATCCACGGCGTGGGCTTGAACAAAGAAATGTGGGGCGGCCAGATCGTTGGCCTGGCCACGCAATACCAGGTGATCGCCTACGACATGCTCGGCCATGGCGCCAGCCCGCGACCGGCCAGCGGCACCGCCCTGCTCGGCTATGCCGATCAGTTGCTGGAGCTGCTCGACCACCTGCAATTGCCCGAGGCATCGGTGATCGGCTTTTCCATGGGCGGTCTGGTGGCGCGGGCGTTTGCCCTGCATTACCCGGAACGCCTGAAAAGCCTGGTGGTGCTCAACAGCGTGTTCAACCGCAGCGAAGAGCAGCGCGCCGGGGTCATCGCCCGCACTGCGCAGGCCGCCGAGCACGGGCCGGACGCGAATGCCGAAGCGGCGCTGTCGCGCTGGTTCAGCCGCGAATATCAGGCGGCCAACCCGGCGCAGATCGCTGCGATCCGCCAGACCCTGGCCGGCAATGATCCGCAGGGCTACCTGACCACCTACGAACTGTTCGCCACCCAGGACATGTACCGCGCCGACGACCTGGGCAGCATTCAGGCGCCGACGCTGATCGCCACTGGTGAACTGGACCCCGGATCGACCCCGGAAATGGCCGAGCAACTGGCCGCGCGCATTCCCGGCGCGAAGGTTGCCGTGCTGCCCGAGCAACGGCATATGATGCCGGTAGAGTCGCCACGGCTGGTGAACCAGACGCTGCTGGAATTTCTCGACACCGCACACGCCCGACAAAACCATATAAAGGGGATCGTTGCATGACGCTCGCACGCTTCCAGATGTGCATCGGCGGAGAATGGGTCGACGCCCTCTCCGGCAAGACTTTCGAAAGCCTCAACCCGGCGCTGGCCGAACCCTGGGCCGAACTGCCCGACGCTGACGAAGCCGACGTCGAACGCGCGGTGCAGGCCGCACAAACTGCTTTCGACAGCCCGGCCTGGCGTGGTTTGACCGCAACCGCGCGCGGCAAACTGTTACGTCGGCTCGGTGACCTGATCGCCGAAAACAAGGAACAACTGGCGCAACTGGAAAGCCGTGACAACGGCAAACTGATCCGCGAAACCCGGGGTCAGGTCGGTTATCTGCCGGAGTTTTTCCACTACACCGCAGGCCTTGCCGACAAGCTCGAAGGCGGCACCCTGCCGCTGGATAAGCCCGATCTGTTCGCCTACACCGTGCACGAAGCCATGGGTGTGGTCGCCGCGATTATTCCCTGGAACAGCCCGCTTTACCTGACCGCGATCAAACTGGCACCGGCGCTGGCTGCCGGCAATACCATTGTGATCAAGCCGTCCGAGCATGCCTCGGCAACCATTCTGGAACTGGCGCGCCTGGCCCTCGAAGCCGGGATTCCGCCGGGCGTGGTCAACGTCGTCACCGGCTACGGACCGAGCACCGGCGCCGCACTCACCCGTCATCCGCTGATCCGCAAGATCGCCTTCACCGGCGGCGCGGCCACGGCCCGACATGTGGTGCGCAGCAGCGCCGAGAACTTCGCCAAGTTGTCGCTGGAACTGGGCGGTAAATCGCCGAACATCATCTTTGCCGACGCCGATCTCGACAGCGCGATCAACGGTGCGATTGCCGGGATCTACGCGGCGTCCGGGCAGAGTTGCGTATCCGGTTCGCGACTGCTGGTGCAGGACGAAATCTACGACGAGTTCGTCAGCCGACTGGTGGAGCGCGCCCAGCGCATCCGCATCGGCAACCCGCAGGACGACAGCAGCGAAATGGGCCCGATGGCTACCGCGCAGCAACTGGCGGTGGTTGAGGGTCTGGTGGCTGATGCGATTGCCGAAGGCGCGCGTCTGCGTCTGGGCGGCAAGCGGCCGAGCGGCGTCGGTGACGGCTGGTTCTACGAACCGACGCTGTTCGAATGCGACCGCAATTCGATGAAGATCATGCAGGAAGAAGTGTTCGGTCCGGTGGCTTCGGTGATCCGTTTCAAGGATGAAGCCGAAGCGCTGGCGATTGCCAACGACTCGCAGTTCGGCCTCGCTGCCGGCATCTGGACCCGCGATCTGGGCCGCGCCCATCGCCTGGCCCGGGACGTGCGTTCGGGGATCATCTGGGTCAACACCTACCGCGCGGTGTCGGCCATGGCACCGATCGGCGGCTTCAAGAACAGTGGCTATGGACGCGAAAGCGGCATCGATTCGGTGCTGGCCTACACCGAACTGAAAACGGTGTGGATCAACCTCTCCCAGGCGCCGATGCCTGATCCGTTTGTGATGCGTTAGGAGTCCTGCGACATGATCGAACCCGGCATTTACAAAGACGTCATGAGCTCGTTTCCGTCCGGGGTCACGGTGGTCACCACCCTCGACCCGGACGGCGGCATCGTCGGCATCACCGCCAGCGCCTTCAGTGCGCTGTCGATTGATCCGGCGCTGGTGCTGTTCTGCCCCAACTACGCCTCCGACACCTACCCGGTGCTGCGCGACAGCAAGAAGTTCGCGATCCATTTGCTGTCCGCCGACCAGACCGCCGAGGCCTACGCCTTTGCCGGCAAGGGCAAGGACAAGGCCAACGGCATCGAGTGGCATTTGAGCGAACTGGGTAACCCGATCCTCGCCAAGGCCACGGCGATCATCGAGTGCGAACTGTGGCGCGAATACGACGGTGGCGATCACGCGATCATCGTCGGCGCGGTAAAGAACCTGATCCTGCCGGAGCAACCGGTGACGCCGATGATCTATCACAAGGGCAAGCTCGGCGCGTTGCCGACACTGGGTTGAGCGGAGAAACACATGAGCAACGAAAAGTACGAGCAAGGCCTGAAGATCCGCACCCAGGTGCTGGGCGAAGCCTATGTGCAGCGCTCGATCGAGAACGCCGACGACTTCACCCGCCCGCTGCAGGAAATGGTCACCGAATACTGCTGGGGCCACGTCTGGGGACGCGAGGGTCTGTCGCTCAAGGAGCGCAGCATGATCAACCTGGCGATGATCTCGGCGCTCAACCGCCCGCATGAACTGAAACTGCATGTGCGCGGCGCCTTGCGTAACGGCCTGAGTCGTGAGCAAATACGCGAAATTCTGCTTCAGGTCGGTATTTATTGCGGCGTCCCGGCAGCCGTGGACAGTTTCCGGCTCGCCCGTGAAGCCTTCGCCGAAGCCGACGCCGAGGCCTCCAGTTAACCCCTCGGCTGTTTTGATGCCCGTCTGGCATGGACAGCCACCTTAAAGAGCGGACCCCATGAAACGCCTGCCACTCGACGACAGCTTCAAGGTCAATCGCAACCCCGTCACCCTGCGCGAAATCGTGCTGGATAAACTGCGAAGCGCCATCATGAACTTCCAGCTGCTGCCGGGCGATCGCCTGGTGGAGCGCGATCTGTGCGATCGCCTGGGCGTGAGCCGTACGTCGGTGCGTGAAGCCTTGCGTCACCTGGAATCTGAAGGCCTGGTGGAGTTCGCCGACGCCAAGGGCCCGCGGGTAGCGATCATCACCCTCGCCGATGCCGTCGACATCTATGAACTGCGCTGCGTGCTCGAAGGCCTGATCGTTCAGCTCTTTACCCTGCGCGCCAAAGCCAAAGACATCAAGGCCCTGGAAAAAGCCCTCGACGAGAACCGCAAGGCGCTCAAGGACGGCGAGCTGCAACAGGTGATCGACTCGGTGCAGGGTTTCTACGACGTGCTGCTGGAAGGCTCGGGCAACCATGTCGCGGCCACTCAACTGCGTCAGTTGCAGGCGCGCATCAGCTACCTGCGGGCGACGTCGGTGTCACAGGAAAACCGTCGCGGCGCGAGCAACCAGGAAATGGAAAAAATGGTCGAGGCGATCAAGAGCGGCGATCCGCTGGCGGCGCATCAGGCGTGCGTCGATCACGTTCGCGCCGCCGCTGCCGTGGCCCTCGATTATCTGAAGCGCAAACAGGAAGAGACAGGCGCCACTCCACCGATCACCCTGCCCATCGCGCTGAAAGAACCGCGCATAGGTCACTGACATGTTCAGCCCGAGCTTTTGCCCGAAATGCGGTGGCGCTGACCTCGGTCAGCAGGTGCCGCCGGGCGATACGCACGAGCGCCTGATGTGCCGCGGCTGCGGCTACATCCACTATGTAAACCCGAAGATCATCGCCGGCTGCATCATCGAGCAGGACGGCAAATACCTCTTGTGCCAACGGGCGATTCCCCCCCGCCCCGGCACTTGGACCCTGCCCGCCGGTTTCATGGAAAGCGGCGAAACCACCGAACAGGCCGCCCTGCGCGAAGTCTGGGAAGAAAGCGGCGTACGCGCGGAGATCGTCTCGCCTTATTCAATCTTCAGCGTGCCGAAGATCAGCGAGGTCTACATCATCTTCCGCGCACTCGCGCTGGAAATCACTGGCGAGTACGGTCCGGAAACCCTCGCCTGCAAATTCTTCGCCCCCGAAGACATCCCCTGGGAGCAGATCTACTACCCGGCGATCCGGCAGATCCTCGAACGCTACATCGAGGAACGCCAGGCCGGGGTGTATGGCATGTACATGGGCAATGACGACAGCGGCAAGATTCATTTCATGCGTTGATCAGCCGTCACTTGCAAGAGATACAGAGCCCGGCCCGATTCCTCGGTAGATAGGTGCTCAGTCCGGCATCGCACGAATAATATCCGCCAGATCATCTTTGGTGATTTCATTGGCTTTGAGAGCAGCGGAGATGTCTTTCTTGGAGAGCGGGAAACGCTTGAAAATGTCTTTCAAGGTATCGGCATCAATATTGGCCAGCCAAAGAGGATCGATAAAAGAACCGCCATATTCAGGTTTCATTGGGACTTCTTCGTGGGCAATGGCACCTTTGTGATTCAGATACACAACATAACGATCGTGCCCTTCAGGAAAGCTTTTATCGTGATATAGCGTTGTTCCCATCGGCAGGACATAGTAATTGTCATCGCCACCTTGCCCTTCGATCAGCAGTGGCTCTTTAGTTTTAATCATCTTCATAGTGTGTTCCTTTGCAGTATCGCCAAAAATCAGAAAAGCCATAAAGACTGCATTTACAAATAAGGCCGCCGTCAGCCAAAAGCCAATCTGCCTATTTGTAAACATTCTTTTTATCATAGTGCGCCTCAGTATTCCCTTCGAGCATGGCTTGTAAATCCGCAGGCATGAAAATCCCGTCCTGAGGTTTGGTCTGCGTGCGCGCAGCCTGCCTTTCCAGGAATGACAATCCACGCATTTCGCTATATTTGGACGGATTCTGCACGATTGGCTTACCCGAAATTTTGGCTCCCGCTATCGTTACAGTTGTGCAGTTATTGGTGGTTGGATGATAGTTGGACGGCAATACATAGCGCGCAGACGTTGCTGTCTTTCTTCTCAGCTCCTTTTTCTGGGCGACAATACCGTCGAAGTGAGCGATAACGGCCTCAGCGGTTGCACTATCCAAAAAATAAACAAATCCAGTTGTTGTGCGCCCCAAGCTGTTCTCACCCGAGATGTACGCTTTGAAGGATGTCCAAACGTTCAGCACTCCCTCCCCTTCGCTATCAAACGTCCCCCAGGTTTTTCCATAGCGCCCAAAGTCATAGGTGATGTCTTTAGAACCAACCACTACGTGTAAAGCAGCATGTCCGAAAGGATGCTCTTCCTTGTCACGGGTGTAAGGGCCACCCACAAGTATCTCCATATATGCACCCGACACGACTACTTGGTTGGTTTTTGTAGTTTTCCCCGATGCGCCTGTACTTTTTGCTGCCTGTGTCGTGCTGGTAGTTTTAGTAGGCTGAACCATTAAAGATGTTCCGTATCTTCAAGTTTCGGGAATTTAATACTGCAACTTCCCCTAGGGATGTTTGCAACATGCACGAAGCCGTTTTCGTCAAGGACACCTGTCATCAACGTTCCATCGGGGAGTGTCAGTTCGTACGCCTCGTTGGCAACAGGCTCATCTCTATCGTTCAGCAACTGAAACTCGACAAACGTCTTTTCTTTCAGGAACTGCGAGAAAAAGCTAGTGGGCGCCCCCCCACCGGATTCACCCACGAAGGTATCGGGAGACCCGGCAGTGATCGTCGCTCCGCAGGCTGTCTGCGAGCCTACGTGTGCTACATCTTTTCCCAGACCGAACACGTGAGGAGCACCCGTCGTTATGGGATTACTGCCGTGAACCGGGCAGGAATATGTGTCTCCTACCAAAGCAACAGGCATTGAGTTAACGAAAATAGGGCTCGATCCAGTGGTGATATTTCCGCCGTGACTTCCTGGGTCTCCAAGTCGTGCGACTGGCTTTCCTGCCATCGTTTCTCTCCTTTGAACGTCACAATGGCTGGATAGTAACCGATCCTTGATCACTCCTGAACGAGCAAAATACGAAACGGAACCGGCTTACAGGACTGGTTGCGTTTTCCGGCGTGCCGCTGGTTGACGGCCCTAGCCCCACTCCCTATCCTCGCGCCTGTCACGACTCATTCGTGATCGGGTTTGACGGCCCGTAATCTTCTCACGACGTGCATAGCCTTCTCTGCTCGAGCACTCCTGTGTCCGATGCATTCTTTATGGCGACTGTGCGCGGGGCATCTTCGGGTGCGCCGGTGTCCGTGAGAGCCGGTCCGTCAACCCACGCACAGTTGCCACCCAATTTCGTTTGACGGCGTTTTTGTGGCAGCTCTACTGGATCTTACGGAGCTACACCCATGACGGAATCGACCATAGAACTCATCCCCTACACTCGCCGCGATCGACTCAGACAATTCCTAGTCGACAATATGTCGATAGCGCTGAGAAGAACCTTCACAGGCAATCTTCAGGCAGGTGCTGGCGTATGAATACCCACATTTCAATGACCCACAACGAAGACAGCATTCCAGTGCTCCTGGTCTCAACACTGGCACCGCTGGACGTTTTGCACAGCAGCGCGGCGAGCAGGTTTTTGGCAGCTACACAGATGATGGAAAGCCTCGCCAGCCTGGATATTTCAGCTGCCAAGGGTGTCGATGTGCAGCAACTCGCCCACGCAGCAGCGATTTTGCTTCGTGACGGCTGTGATGTAATGGATGTATTAGGGCGGCAGATTCAAGCACAAGCCTGAGCAAAGAATCACAGCCCTTAACCGCTGATAGCTGCGATCTTCTGATTACGAAAAAGAGCATCAAAAGATCGCAGCCACCATCGATTCGCCAGTTCCTCTGGAATCGTAAACAAGCGCTTACGGCGCCATCCCTTCCACAATAACGATCTCCGCCCGCGCCCACTCCTCGCGATAGCTTTTCGCTTCCTGATACGCCGCCGAGCGATAGCACGCCACCGCCTTCTCGTAGCTGTCGAACTCGATCACCACGCTGCGCTGCGGCGTCGTCCGCCCTTCCATTGCTTCGCTGCGCCCGCCTCTGGCCAAGAACTTCGCGCCGAACTCGGCGAACGCTTTCGGCGCGCGCTGGGTGTATTGGCTGTAGTGATCGGGATCGGTGATGTCCACGTGAGCAATCCAGTACGCCTTCATAGTGACCTCTTGGTTGATTTTGTATTATGGTATACCACGAATTTCATCCACATCGAGAGTCCAGCATGGCCTTCAACAGCATCGAAGAAATCATCGAAGATTATCGCCTTGGCAAAATGGTGTTGCTGGTCGATGACGAGGATCGGGAAAACGAAGGTGACCTGCTGCTGGCCGCCGACCGTTGCACGCCCGAGGCAATCAGTTTCATGGCCCGTGAGGCTCGGGGCCTGATTTGTCTGACGTTGACTGACGATCATTGCCAGCGCCTGGGACTGGAGCAAATGGTGCCGAGCAATGGCAGCGTATTCAGCACCGCGTTCACGGTCTCCATCGAAGCGGCGGTCGGTGTGACTACCGGCATTTCCGCCGCCGACCGCGCCTGTACGGTGGCCGCTGCGGTTGCGCCGAACGCACGCGCAGAAGACCTGGTGCAGCCAGGCCACATCTTCCCGCTGCGCGCCAAGGAAGGTGGTGTGTTGACCCGCGCCGGTCACACCGAGGCTGGTTGTGATCTGGCGCGGCTGGCCGGGTTCACGCCCGCCTCGGTGATCGTCGAAGTGATGAACGACGACGGCACCATGGCCCGCCGCCCGGACCTGGAAGTCTTTGCGCGCCAGCACGGGATCAAGATCGGCACCATCGCCGACCTGATCCACTATCGCCTGAGCACCGAACACACCATTGAGCGCATCGGCGAACGGGAGTTGCCGACGGTGCATGGCACCTTTCGTTTGATCACTTTCGAGGACCGCATCGAGGGCGGCGTGCACATGGCGATGGTCATGGGCGAATTGCGCCGTGAGGAACCGACGCTGGTGCGCGTGCATGTGATCGATCCGTTGCGCGATCTGGTCGGCGCCGAGTACAGCGGGCCGACAAACTGGACGTTGTGGGCAGCGCTGCAACGGGTCGCGGCCGAAGGGCATGGCGTGGTCGTGGTGCTGGCCAATCATGAGTCGTCCCAGGCGCTGCTGGAGCGCATTCCGCAACTGACTCAGCCGCCTCGACAGTTCAGTCGCTCGCAATCGCGGATCTATTCGGAGGTCGGCACCGGGGCGCAGATTCTGCAGAACCTGGGCGTAGGCAAGCTGCGCCACTTGGGCCCGCCGCTGAAGTATGCCGGGTTGACTGGGTACGATCTTGAGGTGGTAGAGAGCATTCCGTTTACCGAGTGATTCGATGTTGCATTTCAAGCGGCTAATGCTGCCCTCACCCCAGCCCTCTCCCAGAGGGAGAGGGAGCCGACCGAGTTGTTTTACCGCTATACATCGACCTGAAACTCAGAGTCGAACTCGAGTTTTGAACAGCATAGAGATCTGCTCCCTCTCCCTCCGGGAGAGGGCTGGGGTGAGGGGTCGGATCTAAAATCCAGCCAAAATCCCCACATCGAACACCTCAAAAACCATAAGCCGCCAGATAGCCGGTAAGGCAAAGTGCTTGCACAAAGTTTGGAATACCATAATATGATATTCCATAGACCGGACGACCTGAAAAACCGTCCAGCTACTGCTCCCGACAGGCGGGCAACAACGCAAGCCCGCTCAAAAACACAACAATGAGGGCGTAAAAATGGTGTTGAACAAAGCTGCAACCGCGATCTTTTTCGCGGGACTGCTGAGCGTGACCGGTCAGGCCGCGATGGCCGCCGAGAGTGTGAACTTTGTCAGCTGGGGCGGTAGCACCCAGGATGCGCAGAAACAGGCCTGGGCCGATCCGTTCAGCAAGGCCAGCGGCATCACCGTCGTGCAGGACGGCCCGACCGACTACGGCAAACTCAAGGCCATGGTCGAAAGCGGCAACGTGCAATGGGACGTGGTCGACGTCGAAGCCGACTTTGCCCTGCGCGCCGCTGCCGAAGGCCTGCTCGAACCCCTCGATTTCAAACAGATCCAGCGCGACAAGATCGACCCGCGTTTCGTCAGCGACTACGGCGTCGGCTCATTCTTCTTCTCCTTCGTCCTCGGCTACAACGAGGGCAAACTCGGCGCCAACAAGCCGCAGGACTGGAGCGCGCTGTTCGACACCAAGACCTTCCCCGGCAAACGCGCCCTCTATAAATGGCCGAGCCCCGGTGTACTGGAACTGGCCCTGCTCGCCGATGGCGTAGCGGCCGACAAGCTCTACCCGCTGGATCTGGATCGCGCCTTCAAGAAACTCGACACCATCAAGAAAGACATCGTCTGGTGGGGCGGCGGCGCGCAGTCGCAGCAACTGCTGGCCTCCGGTGAAGCGAGCATGGGCCAGTTCTGGAACGGCCGGATTCACGCCCTGCAGGAAGACGGCGCACCGGTCGGCGTAAGCTGGAAACAGAACCTGGTCATGGCCGACATTCTGGTGGTGCCAAAGGGCTCGAAAAACAAGGACGCGGCGATGAAGTTCCTGGCCAGCGCCAGTAGCGCGAAGGGCCAGGCCGACTTCTCCAACCTGACCGCTTACGCCCCGGTCAACGTCGACAGCGTGGCGCGTCTGGACTCGACGCTGGCCCCGAACCTGCCGACTGCCTACGCTAAGGATCAGATCACTCTTGATTTCGCGTACTGGGCCAAGAACGGTCCGGCCATCGCGACACGGTGGAACGAATGGCTGGTCAAATGAAAATGGCGGCCACCGCATCCCGTCCCTCCACTGCCACCGGGAGCGCCCCGAGCGCTGCCGGCCTGGCATCCGGCAAGGCGAGTGCAATGGCGCACGCCCCGTCCCTCAAGCAACGCTGGCGCGGCGCCGGCAACCTCGCGCCGGCGCTGTTGTTCCTCGGTCTGTTCTTTCTCGCCCCGCTGATTGGTTTGTTGCTGCGCGGCGTGCTGGAACCGGTGCCGGGCCTCGGCAACTATGAGCAACTGTTCGCTAACTCGGCCTACGCCCGGGTGCTGTTCAACACCTTTTCGGTAGCGGGATTGGTGACGGTGTTCAGCCTGCTGCTGGGCTTTCCGCTGGCCTGGGCAATCACCCTGGTGCCGCGTGGCTGGGGCCGCTGGATCCTCAACATCGTGCTGCTGTCGATGTGGACCAGCCTCCTGGCCCGCACCTATTCGTGGCTGGTGCTGTTGCAGGCTTCGGGTGTCATCAATAAAGCCTTGATGGCGATGGGCATCATCGATCAGCCGCTGGAAATGGTGCACAACCTGACCGGCGTGGTGATCGGCATGAGCTACATCATGATTCCGTTCATCGTGCTGCCGTTGCAGGCGACCATGCAGGCCATCGACCCGATGATCCTGCAGGCCGGCTCGATCTGCGGCGCGAGCCCGTGGACCAACTTCTTTCGGGTGTTCCTGCCGCTGTGCCGGCCGGGTCTGGCGTCCGGCGGCTTGATGGTGTTCGTGATGTCGCTCGGTTACTACGTCACCCCGGCGCTGCTGGGCGGGGCGCAGAACATGATGCTGCCGGAATTCATCATTCAGCAGGTGCAGTCGTTCCTCAATTGGGGCCTGGCCAGCGCCGGCGCCGCGTTGCTGATCGTCATCACGCTGGTTCTGTTCTACGTCTACCTGAAGCTGCAGCCGGAATCCCCGGTTGGCGCCAGTCACGCGAGGTAAGCCAACATGCTCCTGACGCCCAATGCCATGAGTCGCCGGATGCGCTTCGGCCTGTATTTCACCACCGGGTTGATCGGCCTGTTCCTGCTGTTGCCGATCGTGTTCATTGTCCTGCTGTCGTTCGGTTCGTCCCAGTGGCTGGTGTTCCCGCCACCGGGCTGGACGCTGAAATGGTACGTGCAGTTCTTCTCCAACGCCGACTGGATGAGCGCAGCGCTGGCCAGCCTCAAGGTCGCGGTGCTGACCACGATCTGCGCTGTCGCCTTGGGTTTACCGACTGCCTTTGCGCTGGTGCGCGGACGCTTCCCCGGTCGGGAAATGCTCTACGGCCTGTTTACCCTGCCGATGATCGTGCCACTGGTGATCATCGCCGTGGCGGTGTACGCGCTGTTCCTCAAGCTCGGCTACACCGGCACGATGTTCGCCTTCGTCGTCAGCCATGTGATCGTCGCGCTGCCGTTCACCATCATCTCGATCATCAACTCGCTGAAGCTGTTCGATCAGTCGATTGAAGACGCGGCGGTGATCTGCGGTGCGTCACGCCTGCAAGCGGTGTTCAAGGTGACCTTCCCGGCGATCCGCCCGGGGATGGTGGCCGGCGCCCTCTTCGCCTTTCTGGTTTCGTGGGACGAAGTGGTGCTCAGCGTGATGATGGCCAGCCCGACCCTGCAAACCCTTCCCGTGAAAATGTGGACCACCCTGCGCCAGGACCTGACGCCCGTGATCGCCGTCGCTTCGACGCTGCTGATCGGCCTGTCGGTATTGGTCATGGTGATCGCCGCCGCGCTGCGCCGGCGCAACGAAATCAGCGCCTGAGCGCCAGGAGTACGACATGAGTGCCGTGATCAAAGACGCATCCCAGCAGAGCGACAAACCCCTGGTCAGCCTGCGCAACCTGAACAAGCACTACGGCGATTTCGCCGCCGTGGACAACATCTCGCTGGACATCAAGGACGGCGAATTCCTCACCTTTCTCGGCTCCAGCGGCTCGGGCAAAAGCACCACGCTGTCGATGCTCGCCGGTTTCGAAACGCCGAGCAGCGGCGAGATCCTGGTCAACGGCCAGTCGTTGGTCAACGTGCCGCCGCACAAGCGCGACATCGGCATGGTGTTCCAGCGTTATTCGCTGTTCCCGCATCTGTCGGTACGCGACAACATCGCGTTCCCGCTGGCGATCCGCAAACTCGCGGCAGCCGAGCGTGACAAACGCGTCGATGCGATGCTGAAACTGGTGCAGCTCGAACAATTTGCCCATCGCCGCCCTTCGCAACTCTCTGGTGGCCAGCAGCAACGGGTTGCCATCGCTCGCGCTCTGGTTTACGAGCCACGCATTCTGCTGATGGACGAACCGCTCGGTGCGCTGGACAAGAAACTGCGCGAAGACCTGCAGGATGAATTGCGCCAGCTGCACCGCCGCCTCGGCATCACCATCGTCTACGTGACCCACGACCAGGAAGAAGCCATGCGCCTGTCCCAGCGCATTGCGATTTTCAGTCACGGCAAGATTGTCGGGCTCGGCAGCGGTTATGACCTTTATCAGAATCCGCCAAATGCGTTTGTGGCGTCGTTTCTGGGTAACTCGAACTTCCTCAAGCTCAAGGCGCAGGGCAATGCGGCGGCGAGTTTTGAGGGGCAGTCGCTGTCGATTCGCCTGACCGCTGGATTGCCGACCGGTCAGGATGTGCTGCTGATGGTGCGTCCGGAAAAGGCGTTGGCGTTGAGTGTGCAGCAGGCGAATGACGAGCCATTGGCGGCCGGCTGGAATGAGGTTTCGGCGAAGGTGGTCGAGGTGTTGTTTCTGGGTGAGAGCCAGACTTGCAGTGTGGTGACGTCGGGTGGCACGTCCATGACCGTGAAAGCATTGTCGGCGGCGGGGATGCCGCTGAAGGCTGGGGATCCGGTTCGGGTGCGTTGGGCGACGGCGGATGCTTGCGTCTATACCGAGTGGGCCGAGAGTGATTTGAACAAAGCCGCCGGCGCGCACTGATTCAATAGAGACTGCGTGTCACTTCTGGCCACCGCAACGTCGGGTTGCGGTGGCCATTTTTTCAGACAATGGCTTTAAAGCCCTCAATCTCATCCGGCCAAGCCGTCAACACTTCAAACCCGTCGTCAGTCACCGCAATCATGTGCTCCCACTGCGCCGACAATGACTGATCCTTGGTCACCACCGTCCAGCCATCCGCCAGACTCTTCACATGCCGCTTGCCGGCATTGAGCATCGGCTCGATGGTGAAGATCATCCCCGCCTTCAACTTCAAGCCCTGCTCTGGATAACCATAATGCAGCACCTGCGGTTCATCGTGATAAACCTTGCCGATCCCGTGCCCGCAATACTCGCGCACCACGCTGAACCCTTCCTTCTCCGCCAGCGTCTGGATCGCATGACCGATGTCGCCCAACGTGGCGCCCGGTCGGACGACGCGGATGCCCGCGCACATCGCGTCGTAGGTTGTCTTGATCAGGTGCCGAGCCTCGGGCGTCGGCTCACCGACCACGTACATGCGGCTGGTATCGCCGAACCAGCCGTTCTTGATCACCGCGATGTCGAGGTTGACGATGTCGCCATCCTTCAACACGCGCTTCGAAGGAATGCCGTGGCAGACCACTTCGTTGACTGACGCACAAACGGTTTTCGGAAAGCCGTGATAACCGACGTTAGCCGGAATCGCCTTCTGCACATTGACGATGTAGTCGTTGCACAACTGGTCGAGCTGGTCGGTGGTGACGCCAGCCTTGACGTGCGGCACCAGCATTGCCAGCACCTCGGCGGCCAGTCTGCCGGCCTCTCGGGATTGGGCGATTTCGGCCTGGGTGTTGATCTTGATCGGATTTCTCATGCCTTGGCCGCCTCTTTGACCGAGGCGTTCTGCGCGGCATCCGCCAGGGCACAGACTTGCTGCAGATCCAGACCGCCCGACTGTTCGGCGCGAATCAGCAACCGGCAAATGGCGTGGTGATCAAGGTCGGGATACAGCTCGGCGAGCATGCCGATGCGCATCCAGTGTTCGGCCTGCGCGTTGATCGAGCGGCTGAGTGCGTTGCTGGAAATGCGCAGATTCTCGTGCATGTCCTCTGAAATCTTTACGATGCCCATGGCAATATCCGATACGAAGTGTATATGGATCGTATATTAATCGTGTGTCGCTCGGGATTGCAAACGTTGCGTGCCCGGTAAATCGCAGGCAAAAAAAAGCTGCCCAGTAGGCAGCCGAATCATGAAAAGCACGCGATGTATTGGGGCCAAGTATGGGCAGCCGATAATGACAGTGTCATGACAGCGATTAATTCACCGAACCGCCCCGCCCGCGTCATCAGGCTGTCATCGAACCCACGGCAGAATTCTCGCAAACCGTCCCGCGCCTCCCGACGGATGATTTGCAAGGATCCCCATGAAAGAAGACACCTCTCTATTTGCCGCCATCGACCTCGGTTCCAATGCCTTTCGCATGATGATCGGCCAGTCGGTACGCAGCAGAAAGGGCTTCATGATTCAGGAGGTCAAAACCTTGCGTGAGCCGGTGCGGCTGGCGGAAGGCTTCGACGGTCGGGCGCTCGACGAAATGGCGCTGGATCGCGGCTGGCAGGCGCTGGCGCGGTTCGGCAAGAAGCTGCGCGGTTTCGAGCCCGGTCGCGTGCGCGCAGTCGCGACCAGCGCGGTGCGCGAGGCCGACAATGCGCAGCTGTTCCTGGCCAGTGCGGAGCGGCATCTGGGGTTTCGCATCGATGTGATTTCCGGGCATGAAGAAGCGCGTCTGGTCTACGCCGGTGTGGCCCACACCCTGCCGGTCGCCGATGACATGCGTCTGGTGGTCGACATTGGCGGCGGCTCCACCGAGCTGATTCTCGGCCAGGGATCACAACCGCTCCTGACCGAAAGCATCGCCCTCGGCAGCGGCACCTTGAGCACCCGCTACTTTCGCAACGGTGAGATTTCCCCCGGCGCCCTGCAAGAAGCCGAACGCGTAGCCATCCTGCAATTCGAAAAAGTCGCCCGCCGTTATCGCGCCCAGGGCTGGCAGCAGACCATCGGCTCCTCGGGCACCGCGCGGATGCTCGCCAAAGTGCTCAAGGCCAATCGCCTGAACGATCATGGCGAGAGCGGCATCACCTACGGCGGCCTGTTGCGGCTGTCGTTACGCCTGCTGGAAGTCAGCAATGTTCAACAGCTGAAACTGGCCGGCCTGCAACCCCATCGCCAGAGCATCCTGCCCGGCGGTCTGGTGGTCATGCTGGCAGCATTCAAAGTGTTCGGCATCTCGCAAATGGTGCCGTCCGAACCCGGCTTGCGGCTGGGCGTGCTGCACGGTCTGATGAGCAACCACTGAGCGATTTCTGCTGCAGGATTTTCACTGCCGGATCAAGCGGTTCGTGACGGCGAAGACGCCCTTTCAATACTCGATGACGCCTGCGTATAAACCCCTGCAAATCACTTCCTTCCCCTCGCTGATTTCGTTCTATCGTTAGATCGAAATGGCAGTATTTCCGGCCGTTTAAAGGTTGCGACAGCGCAGGTCTGAGCCTATGTTGCACGCGAGCTTTTTCCCCGCGAATGGAACGCGATCAACACCACAAAGAGGTGAAGAGATGTCAAAGGATTCACGCCCTGCCGTACTTGGGCTGATCGGCAATACGCCGCTGGTACAAGTCACCCGCTTCGATACCGGTCCCTGCACCCTGTTTCTCAAACTTGAATCACAAAACCCCGGCGGTTCGATCAAGGACCGCATCGGTCTGGCCATGATCGACGCCGCTGAGCGCGATGGTCGCCTGCAACCCGGCGGCACGATCGTCGAGGCCACCGCCGGCAACACCGGTCTGGGCCTGGCCCTGGTCGGCCGCGCCAAGGGCTACCGCGTCGTGCTGGTGGTGCCGGACAAAATGTCCACCGAAAAAGTCCTGCACCTCAAAGCCATGGGCGCCGAAGTGCACATCACCCGCTCCGATGTCGGCAAGGGCCATCCCGAGTATTACCAGGATGTCGCCGCGCGTCTGGCCAAGGACATTCCCGGCGCGTTCTTCGCCGACCAGTTCAACAACCCCGCCAACCCACTGGCCCACGAGTGCAGCACTGGACCAGAAATCTGGGCCCAGACCGAGCATGACCTCGACGCGATCGTGGTTGGCGTTGGCTCGGCCGGCACGCTGACCGGCCTGACCCGCTTCTTCAAGCGCGTGCAACCGGATCTGGAAATGGTCCTGGCTGACCCGGTCGGTTCGGTGATGGCTGAATACAGCCGCAGCAAGCATCTCGGCACCGCAGGTTCGTGGGCGGTGGAAGGCATCGGTGAGGACTTCATTCCGTCGATCACCGACCTGTCGAGCGTGCGCAACGCCTACTCGATCAGCGACGAGGAAAGCTTCGATCACGCGCGCCAGCTGCTGAAAGCCGAAGGCATTCTCGGTGGTTCGTCCACCGGCACCCTGCTCGCTGCCGCGCTGCGCTACTGCCGCGAACAGACCGAGCCGAAACGCGTGGTCAGCTTCGTCTGCGACACCGGGACTCGCTACCTGTCGAAGGTCTACAACGACCAGTGGATGACCGATCAGGGCCTGCTGCAGCGCAAACGCTACGGCGACCTGCGCGACCTGATTGCCCGACGCTTCGAAGACGGCAAAGTCGTCAGCGTCGGCCCGGACGATACGCTGATGACCGCGTTCCAGCGCATGCGCCTGGCCGACGTTTCACAACTGCCGGTGCTGGTGGATGGCAAGCAACTGGTCGGTGTGATCGACGAGTCGGACATTCTGGTGCGTGTGCACGAAGACGCTTCGCTCTTCAGCAAACCCGTTTCCAGCGCGATGACCGACAAGTTGCAAACCCTCGCCCCCGGCGCGACGCTGGCTGAACTGGAAGCCGTACTCAGCAGCGGCCTGGTGGCCATCATCGCCGACGCTTCAGGCTTCCACGGCCTGATCACCCGCGTCGACATGCTTAATCAATTACGGAGATCCCTGGCATGAGCCAGCACGACAAGAACGCCCGTCAACAAGGCTTCGCCACCCGCGTGATCCACGCCGGGCAAACGCCGGACCCGACCACCGGCGCGCTGATGCCGCCGATCTACGCCAACTCCACGTACCTGCAAGACAGCCCCGGCGTGCACAAGGGCTTCGACTACGGCCGCTCGCACAACCCGACGCGTTTTGCCCTGGAGCGCTGCGTGGCGGATCTGGAGGGCGGCACCCAGGCGTTCGCCTTCGCGTCCGGGCTGGCGACGATTTCCACCGTACTCGAACTGATCGATGCCGGCTCGCACATCGTGTCCGGCAATGACCTGTACGGTGGCACGTTCCGCCTGTTCGACAAGGTGCGCCAGCGCAGTGCCGGGCATCGTTTCAGCTACGTCGATCTGGCCGATCTGTCAGCGTTCGAAGCCTCGCTGCAGGACGACACGCGCATGGTCATGGTCGAGACCCCGACCAACCCGCTGCTGAGCCTGTCCGACCTCGCCGCCATTGCGCGCATCTGCAAGGCCCGCGGGATCATCTGCGTGGCCGACAACACCTTTGCCAGCCCATGGATTCAGCGTCCTCTGGAACTGGGCTTCGACATCGTGCTGCACTCGACCACCAAGTACCTGAACGGTCACTCCGACGTGATCGGCGGGATCGCGGTCGTTGGCGACAATCCTGCGCTGGCCGAACGTCTGGGCTTTCTGCAGAACGCCGTCGGCGCCATCTCCGGCCCGTTCGACGCGTTCCTCACCCTGCGCGGTGTGAAAACCCTGGCGCTGCGTATGGAGCGTCACTGCAGCAACGCGCTGGAGCTGGCGCGCTGGCTGGAGCAGCAGCCGCAGGTCAAACGCGTCTACTACCCGGGTCTGGAATCCCACCCGCAACACGAACTGGCCAAGCGTCAGATGCGTGGTTTCGGCGGAATGATTTCCCTGGATCTGAACAGTGATCTGGCAGGCGCCCGGCGTTTCCTGGAGAACGTGCAGATCTTCGCCCTGGCCGAAAGCCTCGGTGGTGTGGAAAGCCTGATCGAGCACCCGGCGATCATGACTCACGCGACCATTCCGGCGGAAACCCGCGCCAAACTTGGCATCGGTGACAGCCTGGTGCGTCTGTCGGTGGGCGTCGAGGACATCGAGGACCTGCGTGCGGATCTGGCGCAGGCGTTGGCCAGTATCTAACGCCGGAAAACGTCAAAGCCCGCGCGAGGCGGGCTTTGGTATTTGAGTAGGCGGCCAGTGCTGGTCTCTGGCTTACGAGGTTTCTCAGGACTCCCACAGTACAGGCAATGTGCTCTGCTGCTTCACACGGCATAAGGGCTGGAACCCAGCGCGGGGTTCTTTCTAACCGTGTACCCTTCGGAACGCGCCCAACGCTTCCTCGCTATCCGCTTGCGCATCAGTCTGCGTCTTCGCCTACATTCTTGAGCCTAGCAAACACGCTGCATTGCGCTACGCGTTTTTTAGACTGATTGTTTTCTAACCCCGATCTGCAAGGAAGCGAACCGACTATCGCCTTCACGGCCCTTCAGCCTGCCTCCCGCCAAGGGCGAACTATACTTTTCAGTTCGCTGTCCAGATTTCCTGTAAACCGTCGACACCCGTGCACCCTCCGGTGCCCCCGTGCCATTCACCAATCTGGTTGACCCCGGGCCGACGAGCCTTCCGTCAATGAACGAATGACGGCTAATGCTCGGTTGCTGTGTGGCTGATGGGGCGTGGAGAACATCATGAAGCATACGCTTTGGCCGGGCCTTGTCCTGGCAGTTGCAGCAACGGTGGCAATGCCCAATGTCTGGGCTGCGAAGGCGCAGGCATTGGCGTCGGATGGGGCGGATCATGTGGGGGCGGGGGCGGTGGCTTCTGATGGATCGGATCATGTTGGCGCCGGCGCCGTTGCCTCTGACGGCTCCGATCATGTCGGTGCTGGCGCGGTAGCTTCTGACGGCGCGGACCACGTTGGCGCCGGAGCAGTTGCCTCCGACGGCTCCGATCACGTTGGCGCTGGCGCCGTTGCTTCTGACGGTTCCGATCACGTTGGCGCTGGCGCCGTTGCCTCCGATGGCGCGGATCACGTCGGCGCTGGTGCTGTTGCCTCTGACGGCTCCGATCACGTCGGCGCCGGAGCCGTTGCTTCCGATGGCGCGGATCACGTCGGCGCAGGCGCCCTCGCCGCCGATGGCGCAGACAAGGTCGGTGCCAACCGGCTCGCCTACTCCCGCGCAGGCGTTGGTTCGGACCAGGTCGCTTCGGCCCTTATGAGCGGCAGCTATTCCGACCAGTTCAACAGTCCTCAATAACCGCTATCGGCGCAACCAGCCCACCGCTGGTTGCGCCGCACTAGCACATTTGTGCTAATCGACCACCCCGATCCCTGGCGTTATATTCCCTCGCAACCCCCGACGCTCCCCAACATTGCCGCTGCGCAGTGCGCGGGATCGTTGTGCCTGGAAAAACAACAACACCAAGGAAGAAACACCATGAAACAGCAGCTCAGCCTCGCCAGGATCTCGATTCTCGGTGCCCTGCTCCTCGGCGCCAGCGGTTGCCAGACCGCCAAACCCACCGAAGACAGCATGCGCGAACGCGCCCAGACCGTCATCGGCCAACCAGTGACCAAGATCGGCAACATCCGCAACGACAGCACGCTGACCTACTACACCGCCTACACCGCCGCCGGCGAATACAACTGCGAGCTGCCCAGCGGCGCGATCATCGCAGTGGCCAGCATGGGCATCATGACGCCTCCGCTGTCTTGCCTGCCCAAAGGCGCGTCGCCGATTCCGTACCAATAATCCGGTGCAGAAAAACCGTTCAAATGCCTCTTCTCATCCGGTAAAGGATTGCGCTCGATCATGAAAACACTCATCGCCACCCTCAGCCTCGCAGCCATCGTTCTGACCGGCTGCGCCACCCCCAAGCAATGGGAAGCCACCGGCGGCAGCAAGACCGACGGCGTTGTCCAGGTCTCCTATGAACTGGGCCAGTTCGAGAGCGGGCAAACCTCCGCCGCTCAAGGGTTGGCCACGGCTGAAGGCCGTTGCAAGATCTGGGGCTACAAGAGCGCCGAAGTATCGGGCTCGGAGAAAAACATCTGCCGCACCATGGGCCAGTACAACTGCCTGCAAACCACCATCACGCAGGACTATCTGTGTAAGCGCTGACCACTTCGGTCTGCCGGTCGCGCAGCGCACGCAGGGTCGCGCGCAGCTCGGCCGGGCGTACCGGCTTGGACAGAATGGCGATCTGGCGGTCATGCAGCGCCGCCTGGATTTTTTCGATGTCGTGCCCGGTGATGATCATGGCCGGCACCGCATAACCGCGCTGACGACGAACCTCGTCGATGCACTCGATACCGGTGCTGTGAGAGCCGAGGTCATAGTCGGCGACGATGATGTCGCAGTCCGTGACCAGGCCCTGTCCGCTGAGTTCGGCCTGCACAAGGCAACCCCAACGCTCGAGCAACGCCGACGTCGCCAACAGAACGTTACGATCATCTTCCACCAGACACACCTTCAGCCCTGTCAGCAACCCGACCTGTCGAGCCTCTTCACGATTGACCGGCACCTGCGGCGATGCGAGTGGCAGCCCATACAAGGTCACGGCCGTGCCATGCCCCAGCCGTGAGCGGATCGCAACGTCGACACCGATCAACTGCCCCAGACGCCGGACAATCGACAGTCCCAGCCCCACGCCCTCAACGTCCTTGTCGCGCAACTGGCGCACCCGATAAAACTCCTCGAACACCTTGGGCAAATGCTCTTCGGCGATACCACTGCCGCGGTCATAGATCGCGATGGCCAACCCCGCGCCGCGCTTGCGAACACCGATCAGCACCGGCCGGTGCGCGCCGTATTTGAAGCAATTGGAAAGCACGTTCTGCACCATCGTCGCGAGCAACGCCGGATCGGTGCGCACCCAGTGTTCGCAAGGCCGCAAGCGCAGTTCGACACCCGCCCAGCGTGCGGCTTCGGCGTTCTGGCGGATCAGATCCGCCAGCCATTCACCCAGCTCAAGCGTCTGCAACCGGGGCAGAATCCGCCCGTTGTCGAGGGTGTAGAGATCGAGAATCGAGCGAAACAGCTGCGACACGTTGAGCAGCGAACGGTCAATGCTGTCCACCAGCCGCCGCTCCTCCTCGCCTAGCCTCGATTCGCGCAGGCACGCGGTAAACAACCCGATGGAGTGGATCGGCTGACGCAGGTCATGACTGGCCTGGGCCAGGAAACGCGACTTCTCAAGGTTCGCAGCGACCGCTTCTTCCGATGCTTTGCGCGTACGCTCCAGCAACAGGTGCGCATACACCGGAATCACCGTGCTGGTGATCATCAGCATCAGCACCATGAACGGTTGCGCCTGCCAGTACGGCGTCAATCGATAGACCGCCAACAGCGCCAGCAATGCCAGCACCGTGGCGATCGCCAGGTAGCGCGAGCCGTAGCGCATGCCGTTGCCGAGATTGACCCAGACCATGACGGCATAGATGGGCAACGCCGCCTCGCCGCCGACCACCAGCCCGAAACTGGTGCCGGTGTAATCGTGGAGCATGCCGAAAATCCGCCGCGCCGGATAATGCCCAGGCCAGCGCACGATGACTTGACGAAGCACAACGGAGGCCAGCAGAAACAGGGAAATGTAGGTGACCACCGGCAGATAAGTATCGAAGCGCTGCCCCGGCAGGAAACCGAGCACGGCCATGTAAACCAGGGCGATGCTGGCGATGATGATGCGCAGATTGGCCTGGTCGAGCTCGGTGTTCTTTTCGAACTTCATGGTGGAACGTCCTTGTGCGGCAGTCGTCATAAACAGCACGAATCAACAGGCAATGCCTTCGCCCGGTGCTAAGGTGCATGCCGTGAGAAATGCTGACCCAGGGAGGGTTTTGCCATGGCGTGCCGAATCATCATAGCCGACGATCATCCGTTGTTTCGCGAAGCGCTGCTGCGCACCGTCCAGCGTCTGCTGCCCGAAGCCCTGATCGAAGAAGCCGGCGACCTGGACACCGTGCTCGCCCTGCTGCCGGCGGGCGATGAGCCTGACACCTTGATCCTCGACCTGCGCTTTCCCGGCCTGACCTGTGTGACCCAGCTCGCTGAACTGCGCCGGTGTTTGCCGCGAACCACCCTGATCGTGGTGTCGATGGTCGATGACGAAGCACTGATCGGCGAAGTCATGGCCGCCGGCATCGATGGATTCATCGGCAAGAACATCGCCCCCGACGAAATCGGTCAGGCGATCCGGGCGATTCGTGAAGGTGAGGTTCTGGTGAAATTCGCCCCGTCCGGCCTGCTGCCGCTGGACACCGGCACCGCCCTCACCCCGCGTCAGCAAGAGGTGCTGCGGCTGATTGCCCAAGGCAAGACCAACAAGGAAATCGCCCGTGAACTGGATATTTCGCCGTTCACGGTGCGGATTCATGTGTCGTCGTTGTTGCGGGTGCTCAACGTGCCGTCGCGGGCTGCGGCGGCAGTCAAGTATTCCGGAGCGGGTTAGCGTCAGAAGCCTAGATCAAGGATCGACCTGGGCCATCAGTTCAGGCACCGATTCCTGGCGTTTCGCATACCGCTGCGCCAGCACCGCGCAGACCATCAGTTGAATCTGATGGAACAGCATCAGCGGCAGAATCAACACGCCAATCGTGCTGCCGGCGAACAACACCTGCGCCATCGGCACACCGGTGGCCAGGCTCTTTTTCGAACCGCAGAACAGAATGGTGATGCGGTCTTCCAGACTGAAACCGAACAGCTTGCCCAGCACTGTGGACGCCAGCAGCACCAGCGCCAGCAGAATGCAGCACACCACCACCAGCCCCAGCAAGTCGATCACCGGAATCTGGTGCCAGATGCCCTCGTTCACCGCTTCGCTGAAAGCGCCGTAGACCACCAGCAGAATCGAGCCCTGATCGACAAATTTCAGCCAGTTCTTGTTGCGACCGACCCAGGCCCCGATCCAGCGGCGGGCGATCTGACCGGCGATAAACGGCAGCAGCAGTTGCACACTGATTTTCACGATCGCATCGAGGGTCGAGCCACCGTCACCGTGAACGTTCAGCAACAGCGTCACCAGCAGCGGCGTGAGGAAAATTCCGAACAAACTGGACGCCGCTGCGCTGCAGATCGCCGCCGGAATGTTGCCCCGCGCCAGCGAAGTGAAGGCAATCGCCGACTGCACCGTGGCCGGCAGCGCACACAGGTAAAGCATGCCCATGTACAGCTGATCGCCGATCAATGGCGACAGCAGCGGCTTGAGCGCCAGTCCCAGTAGCGGGAACAGGACAAAGGTCAGGCCGAACACCAGCAAATGCAGGCGCCAGTGACCGGCGCCGGCGATGATCGATTCCCGCGACAGCTTGGCGCCGTGCAGGAAAAACAGCAGCGCGATGGCAATGTTGGTCAGCCAGCCGAAGCCGGCCGCGACCTGGCCGCTGGCGGGCAGGAAGCTGGCCAGCAGCACCACGCCGATCAGGGTCAGGGTGAAGTTGTCGGGCAAAAATCGTGGGCGCGTCATGGTTTGCTCATCCGGGGGGTTGCCAGTACGTTGAAGCGACTCTAACGTGACTGAAAATTACCGACTAACGCCGAAGAACCCACAGATGCCGCCAAAAGGACACGACAAGAGCGTCAGACGCAGCATTCCCGGGCTGCCCAGCCTGCCGCGTCCACTGTACGGGCGCACCGAATCGCTGCCCAATCGTGCACTCACCCGCCGCCACAGTCATCCGTGGGTGCAGTTGTCCTATGCGATCCAGGGCGTGCTCGAAGTGCAGACTGCCGTCGGTCGTTTCGTTGCCCCACCGGAGCGTGCGGTGTGGATTCCGGCGGGCGTACCACATCGGGTGTTCAGTTCACCGCACACGGAAATGCGCAGCCTGTACATCGATTGCAGTGTTGCCGACTGGGCGCCGGAGCGTTGCCATGTGCTCGGCGTCAGCGATCTTTTGCGTGAGCTGATTCGAGCGTTCAGTCAGATTCCTGTCGAATATGACCAGAGCGGCCCGCACGGGCGCCTGGCCCAGGTGATCCTCGATCAACTGGCCGATGCCCCGCCCATCGACCTGATGCTGCCATTGCCGCAGGACAGTCGCCTGCGCCAGATATACCAGAGTCTGGAGCAACATCCGGAACAGCAGACCACCCTGGCGCACTGGAGCGAAAAATTCGGCGTGACCGAGAAAACGCTGACTCGGCTGTTCCTGCGCGACACCGGCTTGACCTTCCGCACCTGGCGTCAGCGCCTGCGTCTGTTGGGTGCGCTGACGCCGCTGGAGCGTGGCGAACGCGTCACCGACGTGGCTTTGGCGTGTGGTTATGACTCGACGTCGGCCTTTATCGCGGCGTTTCGCCAACAGTTTGGTGAGACGCCGGGAGAGTTTTTCCGATGAAATTAACCGATATTTATCGACTTTGTGCATGCCAATGGGCCAATTTCAGGGTAGAGTTTCGCCCATCAAGAATCTTTGACATCTTTCGACGATAACAATGACCAACCACCCTTTAGCGAACCTGTCGGCGGTAACAGCATGATCGAAGTCACTGAAGTTTCCATTGCCCAATTGCGCGCGGCGCTCGAATCCGGCCAGACCACGGCGGTTGAACTGGTGCAGGCTTATCTGGCGCGCATCGACGCCTATGACGGTCCGGACACCGCTACGGCCCTGAATGCGGTGATCGTGCGCAACCCCGACGCGTTGAAAGAAGCGCAGGCTTCCGATGCCCGCCGTGCCAAAGGCGAAACCCTCGGTCCACTGGACGGCATCCCCTACACCGCCAAAGACAGCTATCTGGTCAAAGGCCTGACCGCCGCGTCCGGCAGCCCGGCCTTCGTTGATCTGGTGGCCCAGCGCGATGCGTTCACCATCGAGCGCCTGCGCGCGGGCGGCGCTATCTGCCTGGGCAAGACCAACATGCCGCCAATGGCCAATGGCGGGATGCAGCGCGGCGTCTATGGCCGGGCTGAAAGCCCGTATAACGCTGATTATCTGACTGCGCCGTTTGCTTCCGGCTCGTCGAACGGTGCCGGCACCGCCACCGCTGCCAGTTTCTCGGCCTTCGGTCTGGCAGAAGAAACCTGGTCGAGCGGTCGCGGCCCGGCTTCGAACAATGGCCTGTGCGCCTACACGCCGTCGCGCGGGGTGATTTCGGTACGCGGTAACTGGCCGCTGACGCCGACCATGGACGTGGTGGTGCCCTACGCCCGTACCATGGCCGACCTGCTGGAAGTCCTCGACGTGGTGGTCGCCGAAGACACCGACACCCGTGGCGACCTGTGGCGCCTGCAACCGTGGGTGCCGATCCCGAGCGTCGCCTCGGTGCGCCCGGCTTCTTACCTTGAACTCGCCGTGAAAAGCGATGCACTGGCCGGCAAACGCCTCGGCGTGCCGCGCATGTACATCAACGCCGACCCTGAAGCCGGCACCAGCGAAGAACCGGGCATCGGCGGCCCGACCGGGCAACGCATCAACACTCGTGCCTCGGTGATCGATCTGTGGAAACAGGCCCGTCAGGCCCTCGAAGCCGCCGGCGCCGAAGTGATCGAAGTGGATTTCCCTCTGGTCTCCAACTGCGAAGGTGATCGTCCGGGCGCGCCGACCGTGTTCAATCGCGGCATCGTCTCGAAAGAGTTCATGCACCACGAACTGTGGGACCTGTCGGCCTGGGCGTTCGATGATTTCCTGCGTGCCAACGACGACCCGAAACTCAACCGTCTGGCAGACGTCGACGGCCCGAAAATCTTCCCCCACGACCCGGGCACCCTGCCCAATCGTGAAGGCGACCTCGCTGCCGGCATGGACGAATACGTGCGCATGGCCCAGCGCGGCATCACGCCGTGGGATCAGATCCCGACCCTGCCGGACGGCCTGCGCGGTCTGGAGAAGACTCGCAAGCTCGACCTCGAAGACTGGATGGATCGTCTCGGCCTCGACGCCGTGCTGTTCCCGACCAACGCCGACGTGGGCCCCGCCGACGCCGACGTCAACCCGGCCTCGGCGGACATCGCCTGGAGCAACGGCATCTGGGTCGCCAACGGCAACCTTGCGATCCGCCACCTCGGCGTGCCGACCGTCACCGTGCCGATGGGCGTGATGGCCGACATCGGCATGCCGGTGGGATTGACGTTTGCCGGTCGCGCCTATGACGACTCGACGTTGCTGCGTCTGGCAGCGGCGTTTGAGGCGACCGGTTCCAGGCGTCTGGTGCCGCCACGCACGCCAGCGCTGGCGACAGGCAAGTAAATGCAAAACGGCGGGATCAATTGATCCCGCCGTTTTTTTTCATCGCTCTGCCAGTTCTTCCAGTAAATCCGCCGAAGGCACAAAGAACAGACTGCCCGTGACCGCCGTGCTGAAGTCCAGCAACCGGTCGTAGTTGCCCGGCGGCTTGCCGACAAACATGTTCTCCAGCATCTGCTCCAACGGCTCCGGCGAACGCGCGTAACCAATGAAATAAGTGCCGAACTCGCCTGCGCCAGGTCGGCCGAACGGCATGTTGTCGCGCAGGATTTTCACCTCTTCGCCGTCCTTGGTGATGGTCGTCAGCGCGCTGTGGGAATTGCTCGGTTTGACCGAATCGTCCAGCTCGATATCGGACAGTTTGGTGCGCCCGATCACCCGTTCCTGCGCCTCGACCGGCAACTCGTTCCACGCCTTCATGTTGTGCAGGTACTTCTGCACCAGCACATAACTGCCGCCACTGAACGGCTGATCTTCATCGCCCACGAGGGTGAAATGCTCGGCTTTGCGGCCGACCGGATTTTCCGTGCCGTCGACAAAACCGATGATGCTGCGCATGTCGAAATAGCGGAATCCTTGCACCTCGTCGGTCACCGTCACGGTGCCGTCCAGCGCCGACATCAACTGCGTCGCCAATTCGAAACACAGGTCCATCTGATCGGCACGAATGTGCAGCAGCAAATCGCCCGGCGTGGAAACGGCGCGCCGCCCTTCTACGCCAAACTCGCGAAAGTCATGCAATGACGCGGGGCGTGGACTGCCGAACAGACGATCCCAGGCGTTGGAAGAAAATCCGCAGACGCAGGACAGGTTTCCCGA
The DNA here is from genome assembly GCF_057809295.1 of Pseudomonas sp. FG35. Classification (NCBI taxonomy): domain Bacteria; kingdom Pseudomonadati; phylum Pseudomonadota; class Gammaproteobacteria; order Pseudomonadales; family Pseudomonadaceae; genus Pseudomonas; species Pseudomonas sp. FG35. The sequence goes on from NZ_JBMDJR010000003.1 coordinate 233,443, forward strand.
AGGAACGCGCTTGCCGACCGAGCGCGTCAGGCCGGCGATATCGGCGCACCAGCCGCGGACTTTTTCGGCGGCCTCGGCCTCGGCGTTGAGGGTCGCCACGATGAATATGGCAGCGCTGGTGATCGGGCTGCAGACGGCTTGAGGATCTGGCGTGTCGATGATCGTGACTCCCAAGGGATGATGGACTGGCTCGAAGGGAGGTTAGCAAAGAAGCACTGACTGAAATACCTTCCGTCACCCCATTGCCAAGGCAGACACTTCGTTAATAACGAACAATACCCACGAAATAAACGATTTTTCTTTGTCGGAAGGCTCCTACTAGCATGGCCTCGTCTACCCCGAAAAAACATAAAGACAGGGAGAACGGCATGCACCCCATCAACATCGGCGAACCCTGGATGTGGGTCGCCTTCATCGTTTTTGTCCTCGCCATGCTGGCCGTCGACCTGTTTGTCTTCGGTGGGCGCAAGGCGCATCGGGTCTCGGTACGTGAAGCCTCATGCTGGGTGATTGCCTGGTGCATGCTGGCCATGGCTTTCGCCGGATTGCTCTGGTGGTACCTGAACGGCGAATTCGGCCCCGAAATCGCCAAGGTCAAGACCCTGGAATTCCTCACCGGTTACCTGATCGAGCAGTCGCTGTCGATCGACAACATGTTCGTCTTCGTGATGATCTTCAGCTACTTCGCCGTGCCCCCGGAGTTGCAGCGCCGGGTGCTGCTGTATGGCGTGCTCGGGGCGATCGTGATGCGCGCGGCGATGATCTTTGCCGGGGTCTGGCTGGTGTCGCAATTCACTTGGCTGCTGTATGTGTTCGGCGTGTTCCTGATCATCACCGGGATCAAGATGCTGGTGTTTGCCGAGCAGCAACCGGACCTTGATAACAACCCGCTGCTGCGCTGGGTGCGCGGGCATTTGCGGATCACCAACGGCTTTCACGGCGAGCGTTTTTTTGTGCTGCAGAACGGTGTGCGCTGGGCCACGCCGATGTTTCTGGTGCTGGTGCTGATCGAAGCCAGCGACCTGATGTTTGCGGTCGACAGCATCCCGGCGATTTTCGCGGTGACGACTGATCCGTTCATCATTTTCACCTCGAACATTTTCGCGATCATGGGCCTGCGGGCGCTGTACTTTCTGCTGGCGGACATGGCCGACCGCTTTCATCTGCTCAAGTACGGGCTGGCGCTGGTGCTGGTGTTCATCGGCGGGAAGATGACGGTGATGCCGTGGTTTCACATGCCGGTGGAGTGGTCGCTGGCGATCGTCGGCGGGCTGATTCTGGCGTCGGTGGTGCTGAGTCTGATCCTGACGAAGGACAAATCGCCTGAAGAAAGTCAGGCGAAATAACAGCCGGGGGAGCGAACGTGGTTCGCTTCCCCGGTTTTGGGCTTATTTATCCGACTTGATGCTGGTCCAGACCCGGGTCCGCACCCGCTCCAGTTTCTGCGGCAGTGGCTGCACCACGTACAGCTTCTTCAGCGCTTCGCTGGTCGGCGTCAGGTTCGGGTTGCCGGTGATTTCCTTGTTGATCAGCGGCAGCGAATCCTTGTTGGCATTCGGGTAACCGAGGAAGTCGCTGATCGAAGCGATGACCTTCGGATCGAGCAAGGTGTTGAGGAACTCGTGGGCCTCTTCGACGTTCTTCGCGCTCTTCGGAATGGCGAAGGTATCGAACCAGATCGGCGCGCCTTCCTTCGGCAAGCGCCAGTCGACCACCACGCCGTTGCCCGCCTCTTTGGCACGGTTGCCGAACTGGTAGAAGCTGCCGGAATAACCAATGGCCACGCAGATATCGCCGTTGGCGATGTCGGTCATGTATTTGGCCGAGTTGAAGTAGGTGACGTAAGGGCGAACCTTGAGCATCAGGTCCTTGGCTTTCTCATAGTCGGCCGGGTTCTGGCTGTTCGGGTCGAGGCCCAGGTAATGCAGAGCCAGCGGCAGGATTTCCGACGGCGAATCGAGCATCGCCACGCCGCAGGATTTCAGCTTTTCCATGTTCTCCGGCTTGAACACCAGATCCCAGCTGTCCACCGGCGCATTCTCACCGAGCGCAGCCTTGACCTTGGCCGGGTTGAAACCGATCAGCACCGTGCCGACCATGTAGGGCACGCCGTACTGATTGCCGGGGTCGTTGGCGTCGAGCAACTTGAGCAGCGCCGGGTCCTGGTGGCTCCAGTTCGGTAGCTTGGACTTGTCGAGTTTCTGGAACACGCCAGCCTTGATCTGGGTATCGAGGAACTGGTTCGACGGCACCACCAGGTCATAGCCGGAGTTACCGGTCAGCAACTTGGCCTCGAGGGATTCGTTGGTATCGAAGGTGTCCCAGGTCACTTTGATGTTGCTTTTGGCGGCGAAATCCTTGGGCACCGACGGCAGAATGTAATCCGCCCAGTTGTACACCCGCAGTTCGCGCTGTTCGGCCTGTACGGCGCTGGCCAGCAGCGTCAGCCCGAAAACAGTGGCGCCCAGAATGCGTTTCATCGTGACCATGTTGTGTTTCCCCGAATGCAGCGTGAGTCGATGGTTTTTATGTTCTGTACACGGCAGCGGCTTGCAAATCAGCCAAGGGCAAGGAAGGTGCAGCATTTAGTTGTGGCTCCGATTCTTGCTGACAGCGTAGTCGCAGCACAGTAGCCGGTTGGCCAAAAGGGGATCGAAACGGCCAATTTGCGTGACCGTCGGGATGCGGAAACAACAATGCCCGGCGAAGTGCCGGGCATTGTTTGAACAGCCTGCGAACGCTCAGTCGGTAAAACCCAACCGCGCCGCCCTGCTCTGCTGAGTCTGGCCACGGGTCGCCAGGCAGTAATACAGCGGGCACGTCACGATCAGGCCGACCAGCCATGACAGGTCCGCGCCTTCCACCAGATTGGCGTACGGCCCGACATACAACGATGTGTTGGCGAACGGCAGTTGCACGATGATGCCGATGAAGTAGGCAATGATCGCGTGCAAGTTGAAGCGCCCATAAATGCCGCCGTCGGCGCGGAAGATCGAGGCGATGTCGTAGCTACCGCGCTTGATCAGATAGAAGTCGATCAGGTTGATCGACGCCCACGGTACCAACACCAGCAGCAGCGCCAGAATCAAACCGATGAACTCGGAAATGAAATCCGCCGACGCGCCCAGCGCCACCAGGCAGCAGCCCGCCAGCACCACGCCCGACAAGCTCACTCGCACTTTGATACTCGGCGTCCATTGGCTGGCAAAGGTCTGGATCGAGGTAATGATCGACAGTACCGCGCCATACAGATTCAGCGCGTTGTGGCTGATGATGTTGAGCAGGAACAGCACCATCAGAATCGGCCCGAGCCAACCGGTGGATTGCTTGACCGCCGCCATCGCCTCAGTGCCTTCCGGCGTCGCCAGTACCGCCACCGCGCCGAACGTGAACGACAGAATCGTGCCCAGCGTGGCGCCCAGATAAGTCGCGATAAATGGCTTGCCGATCCCGATGTCCGCCGGCAGGTAGCGGGAATAGTCGGAGACGTACGGCGAAAAGCTGATCTGCCAGATGATCCCCAGCGATAACGTCGCCAGCCATCCGGAAAGATTAAAGCTGCCACGGGTAAAGAAGTCCGCCGGCAACTCATGGGCGAAGATGTAGATAAACCCGGCCAGCAACGCGCTGCCCATCACCCAAGTGCCGATGCGGTTGAGCGTGTGGATGAAGTTGTAGCCAATCACGCCAATGGCCGTGGCGCTGAGAGCGCCGATCAGAATGCTCAACGGCACCGGCACCGACGGCGCAATGCCGACGATGGATTTACCCGCCAGCACAATGTTGGAAATGAAAAAGCCGATGTAGATGATCGCCGCAAAGAACACGATCAACAGCGCGCCGTAACGCCCGAACTGGCCCCGGCTCTGCACCATCTGCGGAATGCCCATGCGCGGGCCTTGCGCCGACGCCAGGGCGATCACCACGCCGCCGATCATGTGCCCCAGCGCAATCGCCAGCAGCCCCCAGAACAAGTCGAGATGAAATACCTGAACCACCATGGCGCCGGTGACGATGGGCAGTGGCGCGATGTTGGTGCTGAACCAAAGAGTGAAAAGGTCGCGGGCCTTCCCGTGGCGTTCCGCGAGTGGGACGTAGTCGACCGTGTGATTCTCGATCAACGGATCTTGCCGGGACATCTGGGACATAAAAATGAACTCGATTGGGTCTGTTCTTATCGTTGTATGAAGCCAAACCGGGGGAGATTCGTGGCCGCCCCTCAGATGAACACCATATTATGGTATTCCAATATTTTCACAAGACTGATCCGCTGTTTGCGGCGTTAACTGATACGGCATCCTCTCCGATATCAAGGCCTTACGGCTAGACGAAAGGCCCGTAACTGTTGAGTTTCCGACGAATACACCACGTTTATCGTTTCACCAAAAAAGCGCTTGCAATCGATGTATTACGGTATACCATCAGACCCATAAACACATAAAAACACGCTTCACCGCACTCGAGGATTGACCAATGATCGATGCTGCCGTCTACAAACAAGTCATGGGCTCGTTCCCGTCCGGCGTTACCGTCATCACCACGCTGGATGACGACGGCCAGATCGTCGGCCTGACCGCCAGCGCCTTCAGCTCGCTGTCGATGGACCCGGCGCTGGTGCTGTTCTGCCCCAACTACAGTTCCGATTCCTACCCCGTCCTGATCAAGAACAAACGCTTTGCCATTCACGTGTTGTCCGGCGGTCAGCAGAGCGAAGCCTATGCCTTCGCCCGCAAAGGCAAGGACAAGGCGCAGGGCATCGAGTGGACGCTGAGCGAACTGGGCAACCCGATCCTGGCCAACGCGACAGCTATCATCGAATGTGAGCTGTGGCGCGAATACGAAGGCGGCGACCACGCGATCATGGTCGGCGCGGTGAAGAACCTCATTCTCCCTCAGCAGGACGCCGGCCCGCTGGTGTACTGCCACGGCAAGATGGGCGCCCTGTCCGCCTTCGCCTGATCCGCACGATTGCACTTAAACAGGCCGGCAAGCGACCGGCCGACCACAAGAGATTTGAGGTAGCGTCATGAAATTTTCCCTGTTCGTACACATGGAACGCTGGGACGAAAGCGTCAGCCACCGTCAACTGTTCGAAGAACTGACCGAACTGACGTTGATGGCCGAGGCCGGCGGTTTCAGCACCGTGTGGATCGGCGAACACCACGCGATGGAATACACCATCTCGCCGAGCCCGATGCCGCTGCTGGCCTACCTCGCGGCCAGGACCACCACCATTCACCTGGGCGCCGGCACTATCATCGCGCCGTTCTGGCACCCGCTGCGGGTCGCCGGTGAATGCGCCTTGCTCGACGTGATCAGCAACGGCCGGATGGAAGTCGGTCTGGCGCGTGGTGCCTATCAAGTGGAATTCGATCGCATGGCCGGCGGCATGCCCGCCTCCAGCGGCGGTCAGGCGCTACGGGAAATGGTCCCGGTGGTCCGCGCGCTGTGGCAAGGCGACTACGCCCACAATGGCGAGATCTGGAAATTCCCCACCTCCACCAGCGTGCCGAAACCGATCCAGAAGCCCAATCCGCCGATGTGGATCGCCGCCCGCGACCCGGACTCGCACAACTTCGCCGTGGCCAACGGCTGCAACGTGATGGTCACGCCGCTGATGAAGGGCGACGAAGAAGTCCTAGACCTGAAGAACAAGTTCCAGACTGCGCTGGACAACAATCCGGATCTACCGCGTCCGCAATTGATGGTGCTGCGTCATACCCACGTGCACTCGGCGGATGACCCGGAAGGCTGGAAGGTGGGCGCCAAAGCCATCTCCCATTTCTATCGCACGTTCGATGCCTGGTTCGGCAACAAGGAAGTGCCGGTAAACGGCTTCCTGGCACCGAGCCCGGAAGAGAAGTTTGCCGGGCGTCCGGAGTTTGAACTGGAGAGCCTGCACAAGACCGCCATGATCGGCACGCCGGAAGAGATCATTCCGCGGATCAAGTACTACCAGGAACTGGGCGTGGATGAGTTCAGTTTCTGGTGCGACAACAGCTTGCCGCATGCGGAGAAGAAGAAGTCGCTGGAGTTGTTTATCAAGCATGTGGTGCCGGCGTTTCGTTAAATACGCCAAGCGCCCCTGAATGCACAGCGCCCCGAACAGAACGTCGGGGCGCTTTTTTTTCGCCTGACGCAGGTGTCAGTAGGCAGTAGAAGTTGTCACGATATCTTCCGGCGCCAACTGGCGACCATCGGCCGATAGCAGCTCCAGCTTCCTGATCGGCTTTCGCTTCTGCGCATCGACCATCACAGAACCCGACTCGCCCGGCTCGAACATGAACTCGCCACCCCACTGCGACAATGCAACGATCACGGTTTGCAACGCCCGGCCTTTTTCAGTCAGCACGTACTCCTTGTAAGCGCTGCCATCGGACGCCGGCACCAGCCGCAGGATGTCACGCTCCACCAGCCCTTTGAGCCGGGTGCTTAACATGTTCTTGGCGATTTCCAGGCTCTTCTCGAAATCGCTGAAACGACTGATGCCTTCCAGCGCGTCGCGGATGATCAGCAGCGACCACCAGTCGCCGATCAGGTCGAGTGTCCGGGCGATCGGGCAGGCATTGCCCGCAAGGCTTTTGCGTTTCATTCAGCGCTCTCCAGCAAAACGGTCATCAAATCGTGGTTGCATCTTACAACTCTGGCGCCCGCGAGCGTCTACGCTGATCGGCTGGCGAAACTTAGCACCTGCGTACAAGTAGACCAGACCCTTAACCGCGATAGTCAGCGATGCCATCCCGGCAACCACACACACCCCGACATAAGGAGTTTTCATGAGCACGTTCAAGACCCAAGACGGCACCGAGATCTATTTCAAGGACTGGGGCAGCGGCAAGCCCGTGCTGTTCAGCCACGGCTGGCCGCTGGATGCCGATATGTGGGAATACCAGATGGAATACCTGAGCAGTCGTGGCTATCGCACCATCGCCTTCGACCGCCGCGGCTTCGGCCGCTCCGAGCAGCCGTGGACCGGCTACGACTACGACACCTTCGCCGATGACATCGCGCAACTGATCGAACACCTGGATCTGCGCGACGTGACCCTGGTCGGCTTCTCTATGGGCGGCGGCGATGTCAGCCGCTACATTGCGCGCCACGGCAACGAACGCGTTGCCGGGCTGGTGTTGTTGGGCGCGGTGACGCCGCTGTTCGGCAAGAAGCCGGACTTTGCTGAGGGCGTCGACAAGTCGGTGTTCGACGGTATCAAGGCTGGTCTGCTGAAGGACCGCGCGCAGTTCATCGCTGACTTCAACGCTCCGTTCTACGGTACCAACCAGGGCCAGAAAGTCTCCGACGGCGTGCTGACCCAAACCCTGAACATCGCGCTGTTGGCCTCGCTCAAAGGCACCGTGGATTGCGTCACCGCTTTCTCGGAAACCGACTTCCGCCCGGACATGGCGAAAATCGATGTGCCGACCCTGGTGATTCACGGCGATGGCGATCAGATCGTCCCGTTTGAAACCACCGGCAAACAAGCGGCTGCCCAAATCAAGGGCGCTGAACTGAAAGTCTACGCAGGTGCGCCACACGGCTTTGCGGTCACCCATGCGCAGCAATTGAATGAAGACCTGCTGGCGTTTCTTGATCGCTGAGTCCTGCTGATCTGAACGCGCCTTGAAAAGGGCCGTCGACAACCCTGTCGGCGGTCCTTTTTTTTGTTGTCCCGGTTTTCAGTGCCAGGGCGAAGCCCCGTGTTTACGGGGCTTTCAGGCCTCTGCATCACGTTTTTATCTTCACATGCCAGCTTAATAATATTTTACCGATAACCACCCCCTCCCTAGTCTGATCCCAAGCACAGAGAACAGGTCGACAGCGACCTGAATCCAACGGCCTCGTGAGAAGGGATCAGAGATGACCACTGAAATAATAAAAACAGACACGCTTGTTGTCGGCGCCGGTCAAGCGGGTGTGGCCATGAGTGAACACCTGAGCAAACTCGGGGTGCCGCACCTGGTGCTGGAGCGCAGCCGCATTGCCGAACGCTGGCGCACCGGGCGCTGGGATTCGCTGGTGGCCAACGGTCCGGCGTGGCACGACCGCTTTCCGGGGATGGAATTCGATGATGTCGATCCGGACGGTTTCGCCCACAAGGAACGCGTCGCCGACTACTTCGAAGCCTATGCGAAGAAATTCAATGCGCCGATCCGCACCGGCGTCGATGTGAAAAGCGTGGTGCGCAATGTCGGGCGTCCGGGCTTCACCGTCGAGACCTCCGAGGGCGTGATCGAAGCGGCCCGCGTCGTCGCCGCCACCGGCCCGTTCCAGCGTCCGGTGATCCCGGCGATTGCGCCGAAAGATGAGCGCCTGCTGCAGATTCACTCGGCCGACTATCGCAACCCGCAGCAACTGCCGGCCGGCGCAGTGCTGGTGGTCGGCGCCGGTTCGTCGGGCGTACAGATCGCCGATGAATTGCAGCGCTCGGGCAAGCAGGTTTACCTCTCGGTCGGCGCCCACGACCGCCCTCCCCGCGCTTACCGCAACCGTGATTTCTGCTGGTGGCTGGGCGTGCTCGGCGAGTGGGATCAAGCTGCTATGAAACCCGGCCGCGAGCACGTGACCATCGCCGTCAGCGGCGCCCACGGTGGCCGCACCATCGACTTCCGTGGCCTGGCCCATCGCGGCATGACCCTGGTCGGCGTCACCGAATCGTTCAGCAACGGCGTGGTGACCTTCAAACAGGACCTGCGCGACAACCTCAAGCGTGGCGACGAGAACTACCTCGCACTGCTGGATGCCGCCGACGCCTACATCGAACGCAACGGCCTCGATCTGCCGCTGGAACCGGAAGCCCGCGAAACGTATCCGGACCCTGAATGCGTGAAAAACCCGCTGGCCGATCTCGATCTGGCCGCCGCCGGTATCACCTCGATCATCTGGGCCACCGGGTTTGCCGTGGACTATTCGTGGCTGAAAGTCGCCGCTTTCGACGACAACGGCAAGCCGCAACATCAGCGCGGTGTGTCCAGTGAATCGGGCGTGTATTTCCTCGGCTTGCCGTGGCAATCGCGACGCGGCTCGTCGTTCATCTGGGGCGTGTGGCACGACGCCAAACACGTGGCCGATCACATCGCCACCCAGCGCAAATACCTGGCCTATCGCGATGCCGAACAACGCGAAGCCGCGCTGCACAACCACGCTGTCGACACCGTCGACGCTTGATTTCCCTCTTCAATCCCGGCGCCCATCGCGCCGGGCCCGATTTCGTCAGGAGCCGCACATGAGTCAGCCAACCCACACCCGCATCCGCATGTTCAACACCAAGGACACCTACCCGAACCAGACCTTGGACAACGACCTGTGCCAGGCCGTGCGCGCCGGCAACACCGTGTATGTGCGTGGTCAGGTCGGGACCAATTTCGAGGGCGAACTGGTCGGCCTCGGCGACCCGCGCGCACAGACCGAACAGGCCATGCGTAACGTCAAGCAACTGCTCGAAGAGGCAGGCAGCGACCTCAGCCACATCGTCAAGACCACCACTTACCTGATCGACCCGCGCTACCGCGAGCCGGTGTATCAGGAAGTTGGCAAATGGCTGAAGGGTGTTTTTCCGATCTCCACCGGACTGGTGGTGTCGGCACTGGGCCAACCGCAATGGCTGATGGAAATTGATGTGGTTGCGGTGATTCCCGAGTAATTCGACCTTAGCGAAAGGAGGCCACACATGACATTTTCCATCGCCGCCCGTTGCCCCGAAACCGGCCAGTTCGGCATCGCCATCAGTTCCTCCAGCATCGCCGTCGGCGCCCGCTGCCCTTGGTTGTTGCCGGGTGTTGGCGCGGTGTCGAGCCAGAACATCACCCTGCCGTCGCTCGGTCCGGAAGTGCTCGCTTTGATGGAGCAAGGCCTGGCACCCGAGGCTGCACTGGACAAGGTGCTGACCCGCAACGGCTACAGTCAGTACCGGCAGATCACGGCGATCAATCACCTCGGCCAGACCGCGCATTTCAGCGGCGCGCAGACCCTCGGCGTGCACAACGCCGTATCCGGCGAGCAATGCGTGGCGGCGGGCAACATGCTCGCCGGGCGCTCGGTGATCGAAGCCATGGTCAGCGCGTTCGAAGAAGGCGAAGGGCAACTGGCCGATCGCCTGATCAAGGCCTTGCACGCCGCCCAGTCCCTGGGTGGTGAAGCAGGTCCGGTGCATTCGGCAGCGGTGGTCGTGGTGGGTGAACTGACCTGGCCCATCGTCAACCTGCGGGTGGACTGGGCCGATGCAGACCCGATCGGCCAATTGCAAAAACTCTGGGACGCCTATTGCCCGCAGCTTCAGGACTACATCGACCGCGCCCTCGATCCGGCCAAGGCGCCGGGTTATGGAGTTGCCGGAGACGACCGATGAGCGACAGCGTCGCGTTGCTCAAGACGCTGGTGGAGTTCGACACCACCAGCCGCGAGTCCAACCTGCAATTGATCGACTTCGTGCGCAGCTACCTCGAAGGTTTCGATGTGCCGTGCGAGTTGATCTACAACGATGAGCGCAGCAAGGCCAATCTGTTCGCCACGATCGGCCCGGCCGATCAACCGGGCATCGTGTTGTCGGGGCACACCGATGTGGTGCCCGCCGATGGCCAGCCGTGGACGCTGCCGCCGTTCGAACTCAGCGAGCGCGACGGCAAGCTTTACGGTCGTGGCACCGCGGACATGAAGGGCTACATCGCCTGCGTGCTGGCGCTGCTGCCGTCGTTGATCGAAGCACCGCTGCGCCTGCCGGTGCACATTGCCCTGTCGTACGACGAAGAAGTCGGCTGCCTCGGTGTGCGCTCGCTGCTCAAGGTGCTGGAGCAACGTCCGGTCAAACCGCTGCTGTGCATCATCGGCGAGCCGACCGAGCTCAAACCGGTACTTGGGCACAAGGGCAAACTGGCTGTGCGCTGCGATGTCCAGGGTCATGCCTGTCACTCGGCCTACGCGCCGCTCGGAGTGAACGCCATCGAGTGCGCCGCCGAGCTGATCGGCGAGCTCGGACGTATCGGCCGGCAGCTCAAGGACGAACACGTCGATCCGCGTTTCGACCCGCCGTATTCCACGGTGCAAACCGGCGTAATCGGCGGTGGCAAGGCGTTGAACATCGTCCCCGCCGATTGCCGTTTCGACTTCGAAATCCGCGCCCTGCCCTCGCAGGATCCGGCGGTCGTTGCGCGGCAACTCAAGGCCTACGCCGAGCAGCAAATGCTGCCGCGCATGCGGGCGGTCAGCGAGCAGAGCGATATCCGTTTCAGTGAATTGTCGGCCTATCCGGGGCTGGCCACCGATGCCCGAAGCCAGGCTGCGCAATTGATCGCCACGTTCTGCGGTTCGGACGATTTCGGCACTGTTGCGTTTGGGACCGAAGGCGGCTTGTTCGACGCAGTGGGGATTCCCACGGTGGTGTGCGGTCCCGGCAGCATGGATCAGGGGCACAAGCCGGACGAGTTCGTCAGCATCGATCAGCTCACGGCCTGCGATGCGATGCTGCAACGGATGCTGGCGTCGATCCGCCTCTGAAAAAACGGCCTGGCTGCTGGATTCAGGTCTGCATCCGAGCCGCAATAACACCGACAGACAGCTGCTCCGATGGAGGTCAGCTGCGTTGTCGTTCATGGCTCTGAAACGACCGGAACAGAGCGTTTTCCGCTGACCGGAGAGCCTCGTTTTTTTAACGCCTGAAGCAACAAAACTACTAATTTATCTCTCCCCTTTCCTTGCCCATGATCAACCCCAACAAGAAATGCGCCGTCCGTGCCGGCGCTCATTGAAGTACGTCCACGTACTCGTCCTTGCCTTGGAGTTCGTCATGACCACCTCTGCATCAACGTCTGCACCGCTCATTGAAAAACACACGATCGGCTACGTGCCGCCCGAAGATCGCCACGGAAAGGTTCGGGATCTGTTCACCCTCTGGTTCGGCGGCAATATCGCGCCGTTGCCCATCGTCACCGGCGCCCTCGGCGTGCAGCTGTTTCACCTGAATCTGGTGTGGGGCATCGTCGCCATTCTGGTCGGCCATCTGGTCGGCGGTGTGCTGATGGCGCTGCACTCGGCGCAAGGTCCGCAGATGGGCATTCCGCAGATGATCCAGAGCCGCGCACAATTCGGCTCCCTCGGCGCACTGCTGGTGGTGTTGATTGCCGGCGTCATGTACATCGGTTTCTTCGCCTCCAACATCGTGCTGGCCGGCAAGTCGCTGCATGGCGTGGTCGACAGCGTTCCGGTGCCGGTCGGCATCGTCATCGGCGCGCTGGGTTCGGGGATCATCGGGATCATCGGGTACCGCTTCATCCACGTGCTCAACCGCATCGGCACCTGGGTCTTGGGGATCGGCATCGTGGTCGGCTTCGGCTACATCCTCACCCACATCCAGACCGATGATTTCCTCACTCGCGGCAGCTTCAACCTCTCGGGCTGGCTGGCAACTGTGTCGCTGGCAGCGCTGTGGCAGATCGCGTTTGCGCCGTACGTCTCGGACTACTCGCGTTACCTGCCGGCGAATGTGCCGGTGGCAGCGACCTTCTGGACGACCTATCTGGGTTCGGCGCTAGGTTCGAGCCTGTCGTTCGTATTCGGCGCCGTCGCCGTGCTGGCAACGCCAGTGGGTATGGACACCATGGACGCGGTGAAACTCGCCACCGGCGCCATCGGCCCGCTGATGCTGGTGCTGTTCCTGCTCAGCGTGATCAGCCACAACGCCCTCAACCTGTATGGCGCGGTGCTGTCGCTGATCACCCTGGTGCAGACTTTCGCTTACCGCTGGATCCCGACCGCCAAGAGCCGCGCCGTGATTTCGATCATCGTCCTGCTGGCCTGCTGCTTCGCTGCGGTCGGCGCGTCGGCAGACTTCATCGGCCACTTCGTCGACATGGTGCTGGTGTTGTTGGTCGTACTGGTGCCGTGGACCGCGATCAACCTGATCGACTTCTACGCCATCCACAAAGGCCAGTACGACATCGGCTCGATCTTCCAGGTCGACGGCGGCATCTACGGCCGTTACAACCCGCAGGCCTTGCTGGCTTACGCGATCGGTATCGCGGTGCAGATTCCGTTCATGAACACGCCGCTGTACGTCGGGCCCGTGTCGGCGCACATCAACGGCGCGGACCTGTCGTGGCTGGTTGGCCTGCTGGTGACCTCTCCGCTGTATTTCTGGCTGGCGACTCGTGACAGTGCTTATCGTCGGCGGCTGACTTCCGGAAAACTGGCGAACAATCTGTAAGTCATCCGTTTTGCGCTGACACGCGAAGGCCCTCGCAAATGAGGGCTTTTTTTTGTTTTGGATGGAGCCGTCTATTTAGCTTTGAACGCCTCACGCCGCGCCTGCCGTTCGGCGGCGTACGCCTGTTGCGGCTGGCTGATCAAATCCTCACGGCGCAACACTTCACCGCAGTGATCGCACATCGGTCCGAGGCCGGCGCTGTGGTTGCAGTTCTTGTGGGTCATGTTCACCGCCAGCCCCTCCTCCGGCGATTTACACCAGGTCTCGCCCCAGGCGCGCAACGCGATCACCACCGGATAAAACGCCTCACCCTTTGCGGTGAGGTGGTACTCGTAGCGTTTCGGCCGCTCGTTGTACAAGCGGCGCTCGACCAGTCCGTCCGCCTCCAGGCTTTTCAGACGGGCGGCGACCATCTGCGGCGTGCCGCCGGTCTGCGCCAGGATCTCGTCATAGCGATGGCTGCCCATGAACAATTCGCGCAAAACCAGCACCGTCCAGCGGTCGCCGACGATCGCCTCGGCCCGGGAAATCGGGCACAGGGTCTCAGGAAGACTATCGTTTACAGCCATCAGGGCTTGCCTCTTACACAGTTACTATGATTATCATATCAACACGATGCGGGAACAAGCCCTGAGCATCGATCACTCTCATTGCCGGAGTACATCGTCATGTCGAAACCTCTTTATCCGCTCGACAGAACCGCCTACCTGCTGGTCGATCCGTACAACGATTTTCTCTCCGAGGGCGGCAAGATCTTTCCGCTGCTCAAACCGATGGCCGAGCAGAACGGCCTGCTCGACAACCTGCGCAAACTCGATCGCGCCGTGCGGGCCCTGCCGATTCCGGTGTTCATCGTACCGCATCATCGCTGGGTCAAAGGCGACTACGAGAACTGGGATCATCCAACCCCGACCCAACAAAAGATCATGCACATGCACCACTTTGCGCGCGGCGAATGGGGCGGTGAATGGCACCCGGATTTCGCACCGAAGGACGGCGACGTCGTGGTTCAGGAACACTGGGGCTCCAGCGGTTTCGCCAACACCGACCTGGATTTTCGCCTGAAACAGCAATGCATCACCCACGTGATCATCGTCGGCCTGCTGGCCAACACCTGCATCGAAGCCACCGCCCGCTATGCGTCCGAACTCGGCTATCACGTCACGCTGGTGCGCGATGCCACCGCCGCGTTCAAAGAGGAAATGATGCACGCCGCCCATGAACTCAACGGTCCGACGTTCGCCCATGTCATCACCACTACAGACGAACTGATCGCCAACCTTCAGTCGCAAGGTGACGCAAAATGACTCTGACCGGCCACCTGCTGATCGGCGCCGCTGACGTCCCCGCTACCGAGGGCACGATGAAGGCGCTGAACCCGGCAACCAACCAATTGCTCGAACCGGAATTCGCCCTCGGCGGTGCGTCGCAGATCGATCAGGCGGCAACCCTCGCTGATGCGGCCTTCGACAGCTACAGCCACACCTCGCTGGCCGAGCGTGCGGCATTTCTGGAAAGCATCGCCGACAACCTCGACGCCGTCCGTGAGGAGCTGGCCGCCCGCGCCGCACTGGAAACCGGCCTGCCCCAGGCACAACTGGAGGGCGAAGCCGCCAAGGCCGCCACCCAGTTCCGCCAGTTCGCCGACGTGGTGCGCAAGGGTCGCTTCCTGCAATTGGCGATCGACCCGGCGCAACCCGATCGCCAGCCGCGGCCACGGATGGATCATCGCCTGCAAAAAGTCGCCATCGGCCCGGTGGCGATCTTCGGTGCAAGCAATTTTCCGATCTCCTATTCAGTGGCCGGCGGTGACACCGCGTCGGCACTCGCGGCCGGTGCAACGGTGATTCTCAAGGCGCATAACGCGCATCCCGGTGCCTCGGAAATCCAGGCGCGCGCCATCCGTAAAGCGGTGCAAATGCACGGTCTGCACGAAGGGGTTTTCTCCATGGTGCGCGGTGGTGGCAATGCCATCGGTGAGGCGCTGGTCGATCATCCTTTGATTAAAGCGGTGACGTTCACCGGTTCAGAGGTGGGCGGCATGGCGCTTTATCGTCGCGCGCAATTACGGCCTGATCCGATCCCGGTGTTCACCGAAATGACCAGCGTCAACCCGACGTTCATTCTGCCCGCAGCGCTGTCCGCGCGTGGCGGTGAAATCGGCGATGGCTTTGTCGAGCGGATGCTGGTGAATGTCGGGCAGGCCTGTCTGTGTCCGTCGATCCTGATCGCGGTCGAGGGCGAAGGTCTGCAAGCGTTGCGCAGCGCCATGATCAAGCGGGTCAGTGCAGCGTCGGCGCGTACGATGCTGACGCCGGGGATTCACGGTTCATACGTCAAAGGGCTGGTGGCAATGGAAAGCGTGGGGGCCAATCTGGTGGCGGTCGGCGCGCCGGCGGATGGTCAGTTTGAGGGACGCTCGGCGTTGTTGGAAGTTGACGGCCAAGGCCTGCTCAGCGAGCCGGCGCTGGCCCATGAAGTGTTCGGTCCGGCGGCGCTGTTGGTAACGGTCAGGGATGATGAAGAGTTGCTGGCGGTCGCCCGTTCGTTCAAGGGTCAACTGAGCGCAGCCATTCACCTTGAAGACCGCGATCTGGATCTGGCCCGGCGTCTGCTACCGATCCTCGAGCGCCGCACCGGACGCATCGTGGTCAACGCTTTCGCCCATCCGCAGGAAGTGACCTTCGCCACCGTACACGGCGGGCCGTTCCCGGCCACCTCGGACAGCCGTTTCACCTCGGTCGGCATGACCTCGATCGAGCGCTTTTTGCGGCCGGTGGCGTATCAGGGCTTTCCCGATGCATTACTGCCGGAGGTGTTGCGCGACGCCAATCCACTCGATCTGCCCCGCAGCATCGACGGCCAATAAAAAATGCCCGGTTCGGCGGATCACCGAATCGGGCATGCTTGTTCAATCAAATAAGCAGGTCCTCATAGAAAGCGCCGTACGGAAGCTCGGGGTGTTCGATCTGGATTTCCAGAATCCACACACCGGCATTCGGCGCCTGATCGAAGTCACCAAGATTGCCGCCGCGATAGATCGCGTGAGGGAAATCGCTGACCCGGTGGCCCTTGATGTCCAGGTTCAGTTTCCAGCCCATCGCCTCGGCCTGATCGGTGGCGTAACGGTACAGCTCGACACCGGTCACGCCCTTGCGCCAGAAGGTTTCGACCTTGTCGAAGAGTTCTTTGGAGGCCGCCGCGCAAGCGACCATTTGTGGGTCGGAACCGGTGACATACGTCGCCCCGGCATCGCCTTCGTGACCTTCCCAGACCACGCCCATGTCGATGAAGAAAATGTCGTTCTCGCCCAGCACCGGATCGCCGTCGGAACGCTCCTTGAAGGTCTTCAGCGTGTTGGCGCCGAAGCGGATCAGCAGCGGATGCCAGATCCGGTCCATGCCCAGTTCGACGAGAATTTCCTTGCCCCGCGCATGGGCTTCAGATTCGCGCATACCGGGTTTGATCACCTTGGCGATCTCGTCCACGGCCTTCCAGGTCAACTGCTGGGCGTGGCGCATGGTTTCCAGCACAAAACGCTCACCTACCGCTTCTTTCCCGCTCAGGGCTGTGGTCATCGCTGATTCCTTCTGGCTAATCGCTTGCGCTGTATAGTTTTTTATATTGCGAAACAGAACGCCTAAGATACAACCATGACACAACGTGTCAATTCTCTTCTGCGCGCACCACACCGCGCTCTTCCAGCAAGCGCACAAACATGCTCAGACTGCGCGAAACCGTGCCCCGCCGCCATACCAGCCACGTCGTCAGATAGCGGAAATCCGACGCCAGCGGCCATACGCTGACCGTCGCGCAGCCGGGCATGCTTTGCAGCATGCTGCGTGGCATCAGGGCCAGGCCGGCGCCGGCACTGACACAGGCGAGCATGCCGTGATACGACTCCATTTCGAAGATCTTGCCGGGCACGGCAGCGTCGGTGCTGAACCATTTTTCGAAGTGATGGCGATAGGAGCAGTTCGAACGGAATGCATAGATGTTCTCGCCATTCACGTCCGCCGCGCGCTGGATCGGCCCGTGGTGAAGCGGCGAGATGATGACCATTTCTTCTTCGAACGCCGGGATGCCCTCCAGCGCCGGGTGCAGGACCGGGCCGTCGACGAACGCAGCCGCCAGGCGCCCCGAAAGCACACCGTCGATCATCGTCCCGGACGGACCGGTCGACAGGTCCAGATCGACCTTCGGGTGTTGCTGGTTGTAGGTCGCCAGCAAACCGGGAATCCGCACCGCCGCCGTACTTTCCAGCGAGCCCAGCGGGAACGCGCCTTGCGGTTCCTCCCCGGCCACCGTGGCGCGCGCTTCCCGGACCAGGTCAAGAATGCGCCGTGCGTACTCGAGAAAACTCCAGCCGGCCGGCGACAGGCGCAAACGGCTTTTCTCGCGGATGAACAGGTCGACGCCCAGATCCTCCTCCAACTGCTTGATGCGTGTCGTCAGGTTCGACGGCACGCGATGGATCTGCGCCGCCGCCGCGCTGATGCTGCCGTGCTCGGCAACGGCCTTGAAGATTTCCAGTTGCACCAGATCCACAGTCATTCTCCAATCGTGAAAGAAACGCTCTTTATTATTCAGTTTCCAGAAACCAAACGCCACCCTACTCTGAGCGCATCCACTGACCTCGCAGGACGATGCCATGAGCCCGATTTCCAGCCAGACCCACGCTATCTCGATCAATCCCGCCACCGGCGAGCAGATCGGTCATTACGCGTTCGAATCCGCCGAAGCCCTCGACGCTGCGCTGACCCGCGCCGCCTTCGGCTTCAACAAGTGGAAACGCAAACCGCTGCAGGATCGCTCCCGCGCCCTGACCGCGCTGGCCGGGGCCCTGCGGGACAGCAGCGAAGCCATGGCCACCATGATCACTCGGGAAATGGGCAAGCCGATCGCCCAGGCCCGTGGCGAAATCGAGAAATGCGCCAAGCTCTGCGAGTGGTACGCCGAACACGGCCCGGCCATGCTCAACGCCGAAGCGACGCTGGTCGAAGGCGGCAAGGCGCGCATCGAGTATCGTCCGCTCGGACCGATCCTCGCCGTGATGCCGTGGAACTTCCCGATCTGGCAGGTGCTGCGCGGCGCCGTCCCGGCGCTGATCGCCGGCAACACCTACGTGCTCAAGCATGCGCCGAACGTGATGGGCAGCGCCTATCTGTTGCGCGATGCCTTCACCCGCGCCGGTTTCGCCGATGGCGTTTTTGAAGTGATCAACGTCACCCCGGAAGGCGTGTCCAGCGCCATTGCTGATCCGCGCATTGCCGCCGTAACCCTGACCGGCAGCGTCCGCGCCGGCATGGCCATTGGCGCACAGGCCGGTGCCGCGCTGAAGAAATGTGTACTGGAACTGGGCGGCTCCGATCCGTTCATCGTGCTCAATGACGCCGATATCGACGAAGCTGTGCAAGCAGCCGTCATCGGTCGTTACCAGAACTCAGGGCAAGTCTGCGCCGCCGCCAAACGCCTGATCATCGAAGAAGGCGTGGTCGAAGAATTCACCCGCAAATTCGTCGACGCCACCCGTCAGTTGAAGATGGGTGACCCGTTGTCCGCCGACAACTACATCGGCCCGATGGCCCGTTTCGACCTGCGCGACGAACTCGACCAACAAGTGCGCGACACCCTCGAAGAAGGCGCCACCCTACTGCTCGGTGGCGGCAAGGCCGAAGGCCCCGGCAATTACTACGAGCCGACCGTGCTGGCCGATGTCACCGACCGCATGACCTCGTTCAAACAGGAACTGTTCGGCCCGGTGGCCTCGATCATCACCGCCCGCGATTGCGCTCACGCCGTGGCCCTGGCCAACGACAGCGAGTTCGGTCTGACCGCCACGATCTACACCGCCAACGTCGCCCTGGCTCAGCAACTGACCAGCGAACTGGAAACCGGCGGCGTGTTCATCAACGGCTACTCCGCCAGCGACCCGCGCGTGACCTTCGGCGGCGTGAAGAAAAGCGGTTTCGGCCGCGAGCTGTCGCACTTCGGCGTGCGCGAGTTCTGCAACGCGCAGACGGTGTGGCTGGATCGCCGCTGATCCAATGAAAAGAAGCCCGGAAGCGTTTTGCGCTTCCGGGCTTTTTCATTTATGCCGGAGCCTGTTGGTGTTCCGACACCGTCCGATCTTTGCTTAATAGCCCCAGCACCACAGCCGCCGACACCAGCGTGATGATCGTCAGGATGTGCAGCAGGTACTGAAACGCCGAAGCGTAACCTTGAACCAGATGCTCATTGGCCAGGCCCGGAACCGTGTTGATCGCATGGGCCATGTCGCCAGTGGTCACCCGGTGCGCGGTCTCGGCAATCAGCGCTGCATCTGCACCGTTGGCCACAGCCTGCAGATCGGTATGCAGCAGCGAGGCAAGAATCGCCGCCACGCTCGCCAGTGCAATCCCTTCACCCGCCACCCGTACCGTGTTGAAAATCCCGGCCGCCATGCCGGCGCGCTCTTTCGGCACCACGCTGACCGACAGTCCATCCATCAAGCCCCACGGCAGACCCGCGCCGATCCCGATCAACACCATCGGCACCACCAGCGCGAATTTCGGCTCGCCGACGTTGTACAGGCTCAGCCAGTGCAGCCCCATGGCGGCAATCAGGAAGCCCACGCCCGACAGGATGCCGGCCGAGACAAACCGTGTCATGGACGCCGCCAGCATCGGCACCACCAGCATCGGCGCCGACAGCGCCAGCAACAGCAGGCCGGCATCGATTTCACTCAAGCCTTCGACACCGATAAAGCGCAGCGGCAGCATGACCACCAGCACGATGTAGCAATAGCAGGTGCCGATCGGCAGCATCTGCACGCCGACGAAGCGCGGAAAGCGGAACAGCGTCAGATCGAGCATTGGACGTTTGACGCGCATTTCGATGCAGACGAACAGTGCCAGCAACAACGCCGAAGCACCCAACAGACCGACCACTAAAGGACTGCCCCAACCGCTTTCGGGCGCCTGGATCACACCGAACGTGAACAGCGCCAGCATCGAGCTGAACGTCACGGTACCCGGCCAGTCGAGACCGCTGGCGTCGGGGTCACGGGTTTCACGCATGCGCGGCAGGCCGAAGACCATCGCGATCACACCAATCAGCGCGGTAAACACAAAGATCGCGCGCCAGTTGAACGCCTCGATCAACGCCCCGGCCACCAGAGGTCCGAACGCGAGACCGATGCCAAACGTGGCGCCGAGCATGCTGTACGCACGAGTGCGCGCATGGCCTTCGAATTCCTGCGCCAACGCCGCCGAACCACTGGCCAGCGCCGCCGCACCGGCCACGCCCTGAATCGCCCGAAGCACATCCAGCCAGAACACCGAAGGCGCCAGGCTCTGGGCAATCGACGCTGCGGTGAATAACAGCATGCCGGCAGTGAACAGGCGCTTGCGTCCATAGACGTCGGCGAGCGCCCCGGCCGCCATCAGCAAACTGCCGAACGACAACATGAACGCATTGGTGATCCAGGTCAGCGCCACCGGGCTGCCGCCCAGGTCACGGCCGATGGCCGGCGTTGCCACCGCGCCACCGGTAAAACTTAACGGAAGGACCAGCGCCGACAGGCAAATGGCCGCGAGGATCAGCAGCTTTTCGCGCGCGCCCTGGTATTGGGAGACGGTTGTCATGGATTTCATCCAATGAATAGAAAACAAGGCTGCGATCAACAGAGCGCAGCCTGCGATGGCTTCAACGGAGGGTTACGTCAGTCCTTGAAATCCGTGGACAATGCCAGCTCATTCCACTCGGCCAATTCCTGCGCCACCAAGCGGTTCTTCGCCTCGATCCGTGCAACCGTGTCGCTGCCCAGCGCCAGCCGCTGCGGCGGGTTCGGTGCGTTGACCAGCGCCAGCATCGCTTCAGCAAACTTCAGCGGATCGCCCAGTTGCGCATGGTTGGCAGCTTCGGCAAACGTGCGCATCTTGCCAACGGTTTCGTCGTAGTCCGGCAGCACCAGCGCGGTCTTGATCAGCGATTGTTCGTCGAGGAAGTCGGTGCGGAAGAAGCCCGGTTCGACCACCGTGGCATGAATGCCCAGCGGCGCCAGTTCCTGATGCAACGCTTCGCTGATGCCTTCTACCGCGAACTTGGTCGAGCCGTAGACACCCCAGCCCACGTAGGCCTGATAACCGCCAATCGACGAGATGTTGATGACCCGTCCGCTGCGCTGGGCGCGCATGTGCGGCAACACGGCGCGGGTGACGTTGAGCAGGCCGAACACGTTGGTGGCGAACAGGCGCTCGGTTTCGCTGGCGCTGGTTTCTTCGACGGCGCCCAACACGCCGAAGCCGGCATTGTTGATCAGCACGTCGATGCGACCGAAGCGCTTGATGCCTTCTGCCACCGCTTGGTGGGCTTCCTCTTCGCGGGTGACATCCAGGCGCACCGCCAGCAGGTTCGGGTGATCGCCGAGGCGGTCGGTGATGTCTTGCGGGTTGCGGGCGGTGGCAATCACCGCGTCACCGGCACGCAGGGCCTGTTCAGCGATAAGGGTGCCAAAACCACGGGAAGCTCCGGTAATCAGCCAGGTACGCATATCAACTCCTCCTGTCGGTGACCCTGGCGAGATTGCCGGGGCCTTCTTGATGAGTTGAGTCGACTTTAAAGCCGTGCTACTGATGTGATAATCCCAACAAATTTGCATGACTTTGTGAAAGGCGTTCACAAATGAAAACCCCGTCCACGGCGGATCTGCCGATCTTTCTCTGCATCGCCCAGCACCTGAATTTCAGCCGTGCGGCGGTGGATCTGGGCCTGACACCGTCCGCGCTGAGTCATTCGTTGCGGGCTCTGGAAAATCGCCTAGGCGTGCGCCTGTTCAATCGCACCACCCGCAGTGTGGCGCTGACCGAAGCGGGCGAGCGGTTATACGCGCGGCTGAAACCGGCGTTTCGCGACATCGACGACGCCCTCGAAGACCTCAATCACTTTCGCGACAAGCCTTCCGGCAACCTGCGTATCACTGCCGGGCGCCAGGCCTGTGAGCTGGTGCTGCTGCCTATAGCCAGCGAGTTTCTGAAGATTTACCCGGACATCCGTCTGGAAGTGGTCGAAAGCGATGCGCTACTGGATATCGTCGCCTCCGGATTCGATGCAGGTGTACGCTTCGGCAATCGGCTGGAAGCTGACATGGTGTCGATGCCCATCGGACCGAATCTGCGTTCAGTGGTGGTCGGCGCACCCGGCTTTTTCGAACGACATCCCGCGCCACAGAAACCTGAAGATTTGCATGCCCTTCCCTGCATCCGACATCGGTTCCCGAGCGGTTCGATGTACCGCTGGGAATTCGAACGGGGTGGTATAGAACAGGAAATCGAGATCAACGGCCCGCTGACGCTGGGCGATGTCAGCCT
Source organism: Pseudomonas sp. FG35 (assembly GCF_057809295.1). Taxonomy (NCBI): domain Bacteria; kingdom Pseudomonadati; phylum Pseudomonadota; class Gammaproteobacteria; order Pseudomonadales; family Pseudomonadaceae; genus Pseudomonas; species Pseudomonas sp. FG35. The sequence goes on from NZ_JBMDJR010000003.1 coordinate 255,985, forward strand.
GATGATCGGCCCGGCATTGCAGGGCTTGGGACTGGCCTATGTGTTCGAGAACATGGCCCGGGAACATCTGGCGAGCGGGCGGCTGGTACAGGTGCTGGCGGACTGGTGCCCGTACTATCCCGGCCTGCATCTGTATTACCCGAGTCGGCGCCACGTGCCGGCACCGCTCAAGGCGTTTATCGATTTCGCCCGCAATGCCAGCGAAGGCAAAACGGGCTAAGCCGCTTTACAAATACTTCAACCAGGCAATGTCGCGACGCCGGGCCTTCAATGCCGAAAACCAGCGCACGGCCGGGAACAACGCGACCGCCAGCACCATCGCCGCCAGCCACACCGCCGTCACCGACGAGAAACCGAAATAGGTGCCCTGATTGAGCCCGAACAGCGCCACGCCGATCAGGTACAGCACCTTCAGCGCATACAAGTGCAGCAGGTAAAAAAACATCGGTGCCGAACCGAACACCGTCAGCCAGCGAATCAAGCGTCGATCCTGCGCGCGCTCGAACACCAGCAACAGCAGCAGCCCGACGCTCACCGTCAACGTGATGAACAACAGCGACGGTGGGTATTTGGTGATGTTGAAAAAGCTCATCAGGGTTTGCACACCGCTGTCACCCAAGGCCCAGGGTTTCTCGCCGTAACCGTTGACCAGCCGCAGTGCCACAAAGCCCAGCAGCCCGGCGACACCACCGATCAATAAACGGCGCTGGCGCACGCCGGCATCGGCTGCGCGAGCGAACCACGGCCCCAGCGCGTAACCCAGCCCGATCACGCCGATCCACGGCAGCAACGGGTACGAGGTGCGCAGGCGCAAGGTCTCGCCCGCCTCGATCCAGCCGCGGTCATGCAGGATTGCCCACGGCACGTGCAGCGCTGACTCGGTTGCGAAGTGCAGTCCGTCGAGCAGGTTGTGCCCGGCGATGATCGTCAGGCTCAGCGTCAACAACAGCCAGCGTGGCAGCCAGACCAGCAGCGACAACGCGATCATGCTCAGGCCGATCGCCCATATCACTTGCAGGTAGATCACGGTCGGTGGCAACTGGAACGTCCAGGCGAAATTCACCAGAGTGAATTCGAGCGCGACCAGAAACAGTCCGCGCTTGAACAGGAAGGCACTGACGTCAGCCTTGCCGTCGTACTTCTCGCCGAACAGCCACGCCGACAACCCGGTCAGCAGCACGAACACCGGCGCGCACAGATGCGCCAGGGTACGGCTGAAGAACAGCGCCGGCTCGGTGATGGCGATGTCCATCGGGTCGGAGACCTGACGATGCAGCAGAAAGGTTTCGCGCACGTGGTCCAGCAACATGAACAGAATCACCAGGCCACGCAGCGCATCAATGGACAGCAACCGGCCAGTCGCCGAGGGGGCAGAACGGGGAACCGCAATCGTCATGGAGGTATCGCAATCGAAAGGTTGATCGATGCGACCGCCCGAAAGCGGCCACATAATTTGCGTTACCTTATAACATGAAAAACCGATCCAATCGCTAGCGGTTCTCAAACAGCGATTACGCTGTACGCAGGATTTCCAGCACGACCTGCAACGGATGGCGCAACTGTCGATCGGCCTGGCGCTTGACCTGACTGCGGCAGGAATACCCGGTGGCCAGCGCCTCGCCCTTCTCCACCGGCGCCTCGATCTGCTTCGCCCAGGATTGCTCGTAAATCACTGCCGACGTCTCGCGATTGCGCGCTTCGTGTCCGTAAGTGCCGGACATGCCGCAGCAGCCGGTGGCCTGAGTCGCGAGCTTCAGGCCAACGCGCTCGAAAACCTGCTCCCATTGCCGGGTGGCGGCCGGGGCGTTTGTTTTTTCGGTGCAGTGCGCCAGCAGGCGGAAGGGTTCGGCGCGACGTTGATCGATTTGCTCCGGCATGACCTTGAGCAACCACTCCTGCACCAGCGCCACCTCCGGGCATTTCTCCATCCCCGGCACTTTCAGATACTCCTGGCGATAGACCAGGGTCATGGCCGGGTCGAGCCCCACCAACGGCACGCCGATCTCGGCCAGTGCGCGCAATTGCCCGGCATTGCGCAGCGCCGCGCGATTGAACGCCGACAGGAAGCCCTGCACATGCAGCGGCTTGCCGTTGGCACTGAACGGTGCCAGATAGACCTGATAGCCCAGTCGCGAAATCAGCTCGATCAGATCCGCCAACAATGGCGCCTCGAAATACCGGGTGAAGGCATCCTGCACCAGCACCACGCTGCGTTCGCGCTGGGCTGCAGACAGCGCCGACAACACCTCGACCGACGCCGGCTGAACCTGCCAGCGACGCATCGCCGCGTGGAAATCGAAACGGCTGAGCAACGGCACATCGACCATGCCGCCAAGGCGCTCGATCAAGCGCCGGCTGAACGAGGCGCCCATCACGCCGTTGTAGAGCAACGGAATCCGCGCCATGTACGGAATCGTGTACTCCAGCGAAGCGATCAGATAATCCCGCGCCGGCCGCAGATAACGGGTGTGGTACAGCTCGAGAAACCGCGAGCGGAAGTCCGGCACGTTCACTTTCACCGGGCACTGCCCCGCGCAGGATTTGCACGCCAGGCAGCCGGCCATGGCGTCGTAAACCTCGTGGGAAAAGTCCTGTTCCTGCGCACGGCTGTTGCGCCAGCGCTGGAGCAACGTGCTGAAAAACGGCGGACGGCGACTGGCATCGGCCAACACATCAACACCCGCCTCGCCCTGCAACCGCAGCCATTCGCGAATCAGCGAGGCGCGGCCTTTTGGCGATTGCGCACGCTGGCGGGTGGCTTTCCAAGACGGGCACATCGCATCGTCGGGATCGAAGTTGTAGCAGGCGCCGTTGCCGTTGCAGTGCATGGCCGCGCCATAGTCCTGCCAGACTTTTTCGTCGATCTGCCGATCGAGCTCGCCGCGCAGGGTCACTTCGTCGATCTTCAGCAATGCCGCGCCGGGAATATTCGGCGTGGCGATCTTGCCGGGGTTGAACTGGTTGAACGGATCGAACGCCGCCTTCAAGGCTTGCAGCGCCGGGTACAGTTCGCCGAAGAAGGCCGGCGCATATTCCGAGCGCAGACCCTTGCCGTGCTCGCCCCACAGCAGACCGCCGTAACGCTGGGTCAGCGCGGCGACGCCGTCCGACACCGGGCGCACCAATGCGGCTTGTTGCGGATCCTTCATGTCGAGAATCGGCCGTACGTGCAGCACGCCGGCATCGACGTGACCAAACATGCCGTACTGCAACTGGTGGCTGTCGAGCAGGTCGCGCAACTCGGCGATGTACTCGGCCAGGTGTTGTGGCGGCACGGCGGTGTCTTCGACAAACGGCTGTGGGCGCGCTTCACCGGCGACGTTGCCGAGCAGGCCCACCGCGCGTTTGCGCATGCCGTAGACGCGATTCACCGCCGCATGCCCGACGGCCAGCGTGTGGCCCAGGCGCTCGACCGTGGCGTCGGTGCCCAAGTGCTGGACGAAGGCCTCGACCCGGCGTTGCAGCTCCTCGGGATCGTCGCCGCAGAACTCCACCAGGTTGATCCCCAGCGTCGGCCGCTCGGCGCTTTCCGGGAAGTACTCGGCGACGCCATGCCAGACGATGTCCTGCATCGCCAGCAACAGCACTTTGGAGTCGACGGTTTCGATCGACAATGGCTTGAGCGCCATCAACGCCCGGGCATCGCGCAAGGCATCCATGAAGCCGGCGTAGCGAATGTTCACCAGCATCGTGTGCTTGGGGATCGGCAACACGTTGAGCTTGGCCTCGACCACAAACCCCAGCGAACCCTCGGCGCCGCACAGCACGCTGTTGAGGTTGAAACGATTGTCGGCCTCGCGCAGGTGCGCCAGGTCGTAGCCAGTCAGACAGCGGTTGAGATCGGGGAAGGTTTCCCGGATCAGCTCGCCCTGCTCATCGATGATCTGCCGCGCACAGCGATACACCTCGCCGGCCCGGCCCTCGCGGGCGCATTCCGCTGCCAGCTCGCTTTCTGCCAGCGGGCGGCCGTGCAAACGTTCGCCACCGCGCAGAACCATGTGCAGTTCCAGCACGTGGTCGCGGGTCTTGCCGTAGGTGCAACTGCCCTGGCCGCTGGCGTCGGTGTTGATCATGCCGCCGACGGTGGCCCGGTTCGAGGTCGACAGTTCCGGGGCGAAAAACAGCCCGGCGGATTTCAGCGCGGCGTTGAGTTGATCCTTCACCACACCGGCCTGTACCCGCACCCAACGCTGTTCAACGTTGATTTCGAGGATGCGGTTCATGTGCCGCGACAAGTCGACGACGATGCCGTCGGTCAACGACTGGCCGTTGGTGCCGGTGCCGCCACCGCGAGGCGTGATCACCACTTTCTGGTAAGCCGGTTCGGCGATCAGACGCGCCAGCAGCGCTACGTCGTCAGCGTCACGCGGGAACACCGCCGCTTGCGGCAAGCGCTGATAGATCGAGTTGTCAGTGGCGAGCACCACGCGGCTGGCGTAGTCGGCATTGATTTCGCCGCGAAAACCGCTGGTTTCAAGGGCTTTGAGAAACTGTTGGTAGTCGGTGTTCAACGCGGTGGAAGGCGACAGCTGGGCAATCATCGGGAGGGCAATCTCGGTCAAAAACGGGCCGTGTGGCGGTGAACAGTTGTGCGCAAGGAATGATTGCGTCACGCTCCCGCCATCTCATAGGCCTTATGTTCATTGCAGAGCGATGTCGGGACAACCGTAAAATCGACCCGCAATCCATGACTAAAACGAATGAATCCGCGAACCCTCACTCCCTCGATGTCGTTGCTGCTGGCTTTTGAAGCCGCTGCACGCCATGAAAGCTACACCCGCGCCGCCCACGAACTATCGCTGACCCAGAGCGCCGTCAGCCGGCAGGTGCAGATTCTGGAAAAGATGCTCGGCATGCGCCTGTTCAGCCGCGAAGGCCGGCGGGTGATCCTTACCGACGTCGGGCGCATGTATCAGCGCGAACTGTCCGAAGCCCTCGGCCAGATCCGCAGTGCGACCTTGCAGGCCATGGCATTTGGCTCAGGCATCCACAGTTTGCGCCTGGCGACCCTGCCGACCTTCGGCTCGAAATGGCTGCTGCCGCGCTTGAAGGATTTCTACACCGCGCACCCGGGCATGACCGTTCATCTTCATTCGCGCATCGAGACGATTGACTTCGACACCAGCGAAATCGACGCGGCGATTTGCGTCGGTGGCGGTGACTGGCCGGGGCTGACCGCCCACCGCCTGCACACCGAAGAACTGGTGGTGATCGCCAGTGCGCAGCTGTCCGATGCCGAACGCCGTGCGGCCGACAAGGACATCGCCGGGCAACTGCTGCTCAACGTCAGCAGCAACGCTCAGGCCTGGTCCGAGTGGTTCAGCCATCATGCCCTGCCCCATCGCAGTATGCGCATTGGCCCGAGTTTCGAGATGACCTCGCACTTGATCCAGGCCGTGCGCGCCAATATCGGGATCGGGCTGGTGCCGAGGATTCTGGTGGAAGATGAATTGCATAACGGCGAGCTATTGCAACTGGGTGAACCGATCAGCAGCCGGCGCAGCTATTACCTGGTTTACCCGGCGCGCAATGAGTCGCTGGCGTCGCTGAAGGCGTTTCGCGACTGGTTGATGCGTACGCTTTGAAACAACCGAGGGCGCCGTTCGGCGCCCTCTGGTTTTGCTCGATCAGAATCGTGGCTTCAGCGCTTTCCAGTCAGGTTTATAGCGTTGCATCTGCCGCACATCATCGCGCTGGCGAATGCCGCAGGTCAGGTACTGGTCATGCAGCTTGCCCAGTTGATCGTGATCCAGTTCCAGCCCCAGGCCCGGCGCACGCGTGATCTTCACGCAGCCATCGACAATCGGCAGCTTGCCGCCTTTGATCACCTCTTCATCCGGCTCCTGCCACGGATAATGGGTGTCGCACGCGTAGTCCAGATTCGGCACGGCGGCCGCCACGTGCGCCATGGCCATAAGGCTGATGCCCAGGTGTGAGTTGGAATGCATCGACACGCCGAGGCCGAAGGTGTCGCACATTTTCGCCAGGGTCTGGGTATCGCGCAGGCCGCCCCAGTAATGGTGATCGGCGAGAACAATCTGCACGCTGTTCTGCGCCACGCTGCGGCGGAACTCGTCGAAATCAGTGACCACCATGTTGGTGGCCAGCGGCAGCCCGGTGCGTTTGTGCAGCTCGGCCATGCCGTCGAGGCCCGGGGTCGGATCCTCGTAATACTGCAGATCATCACCCAGCAACTCGGCCATGCGGATCGAGGTTTCCAGCGACCAGTTGCCGTTGGGATCGATGCGCAGCGGATATCCGGGAAAGGCCTTTTTCAGCGCCTTGATGCACGCCACCTCATGTTCCGGCGGCAACGTGCCGGCCTTGAGCTTGATGCTCTTGAAACCGAACGCCTCGATCATCCGCGCCGCCTGGGCGACGATTTGCTGCTCGTTCAGCGCCTCGCCCCAGTTGTCCGGTTTGTAGGGTGAATCGACGTGCTGCGCATACTTGAAAAAAAGGTAGGCACTGAACGGCACTTCGTCGCGCACCGCACCGCCCAGCAGATCCACCAACGGCACATTCAGGTAATGGGCCTGCAAGTCGAGAAACGCCACTTCGAACGCCGAATACGCATTGCTGACGGCCTTGCTGGCGTGGGAACCGGGCGCCAGTTCGGCACCCGCCAGACTGGCCGGTTTGTGTGCGGCAACCGTGGTCTGAACGATCCGACGCAGCTGATTAAGATTAAACGGATCGAGACCGATCAACTGCGACTGCACCTGTTGCTGGATCGCCAGCGCCGGGGCATCGCCATAGCTTTCGCCGAGGCCGATGTAGCCGTTGTCACTCTCGATCTCGATGATCGAGCGCAGGGCGAACGGTTCATGGATGCCACTGGCGTTGAGCAGCGGCGGATCACGGAAAGCGATCGGAGTGACGGTTACGCGAGTGATTTTCAAAATGACGCTCCTGTTGAGTCGGAATCAGTGGCTCGCCAGCGGGTTGGCCGTCGGCGCAACCGCGGTTTCGGGTTCAGGCTTTGCCGGGGTGTTGCCTTTGGCGCCGGGCGCCATGCGGGCGAAGAAAATCACTACTGCCGCTACCAGCGAAGTCGCGGCCAGGCCATACAGGCCTCCCTCGATAGAGCCGGTGGTCTGTTCCAGAAAACCGAACGCGGTCGGCGCAACGAAGCCGCCGAGGTTGCCGATGGAGTTGATCAGAGCAATGACTGCCGCCGCGATGCGCGCATCCAGATAGCTCTGCGGAATCGGCCAGAACAGTGCCGAAGCCGCCTTGAAACCGATTGCCGCGAAACAGATGGCGACGAAGGCGAAAATCGGCCCGCCGGTGGTGGACATGAACATGCCGAACGCGGCGATCACCAGGGTCAGTGCGACCCAGGCCTGCTGGAATTTCCACTTGCCCGCCAGCGCCGCAAAGCCGTACATCGCGACAATGGAAATGATCCACGGCACCGAGTTGAGCAGCCCGACCTGGAAGTCGCCCAGGTTGCCCATTTTCTTGATCATGCTCGGCAGCCAGAAGGTGGCGCCGTAGATGGTCAGGGCGATGGAGAAGTAGATGAAGCAGAACAATGCGATCTGCCGATCCGCCAACAGTTTGAACATCGATGGTTTGGCGACGTGGGTCGCCTCCCGGGCACGTTGTTCCTCGGCGACTGCCGTCACCAGCGCTTCACGCTCCTCTTCGGTCAGCCACTTGGCCTGGCGCGGATGGGATTGCAGCCAGAACCAGACAAACCCGCAGAGCACCACCGACGCAGCGCCTTCGATCAGGAACATCCACTGCCAGCCGTGCATGCCCAGGCCGCTGATATGCAACAACGCGCCGGACACCGGACCGGATATCACCGAAGCAATCGCCGACCCGCTGAGAAATACCGCCATGGTCTTGCCGCGTTCAGAAGCCGGCAGCCATTGGGTGAAGTAATAAATGATCCCCGGGAAGAACCCGGCTTCGGCAGCGCCCAGGATGAAGCGCAGCACGTAGAAACTGGTTTCGCCTTTGACGAACGCCATGGCCATCGCCGCTGCGCCCCATGTGAACATGATCCGCGTCAGCCAGGCGCGGGCGCCGTAGCGTTGCAGAAGCATGTTGGACGGCACTTCAAACAAGGCGTAACCGATGAAAAACAGACCGGCGCCAAGGCCATAGGCGGCAGCACCGATACCCAGATCGGTTTCCAGATGACTGCGCACGAAACCGATGTTGACCCGGTCGATGTAGTTGACGATGAACATCACCACGAACAACGGCAGCACATGGCGCTTGACCTTGGCGGCAGCGCGGGCGAGTACCGTGATGTCCGGCGAACTCTGGAGGGTTTTCAAGGGGCGACTCCCGATCTTTGTTTTTGTAGGGAAGGCCTGTTCAGGCGTAGAGCGATCATGGACGGGGCAATTGATCCCGTCTAATCTAACCTGGCATTCGATTGATACCTGGATTAGATCAATGTTCGAATTGACCCAACTGCGCTGCTTCACCACTGTCGCCACGGAACTCAACTTCCGCCGCGCCGCCGAGCGGTTGAACATGACCCAGCCGCCACTCAGCCGGCAGATCCAGTTACTGGAACATCATCTGGGCGTCGAACTGTTTACCCGCAGCACGCGCAGTGTCGCGCTCACCGCCGCCGGCCGGGCGTTTTTCATCGAGGCGCAGAATCTGCTCGAACGCGCGCAACAGGCTGCCGTCACCGCCCGGCGCTTTGCCGAGGGCGATATCGGTTCGGTGAACATCAGTTTTGTCGGCAGCGCGGTGTACGAATTTCTGCCCAAGGTCATCGCCGAGGCGCGCCTCAAGCAGCCGCAGGTGAAGATCGACCTGACTGAAATGAACACCTATCAGCAACACGAAGCCCTGCGTGCCCGTCGCATCGATCTGGGCATCGTCCGCGCGCCGTTGCTCGAACCTGGTTACGCCACCGAATGCCTGGTGCGCGAGCCCTTTGTGCTGGCGGTACCGAGCGGCCATCGACTGGCGGAGGCAGACGACGTTTCAGTGAAGGACCTGGATGGGCAGCCCTTCCTGATGTATTCCCACGCCGCCTATCCGCCGTTCAACGAATTGCTCACCGGCATGCTGCGCTCGGCCCGGGTCGCTCCGGATTACGTGCAGTGGCTGGGATCTTCCTTGACGATTCTGGCGCTGGTCAACGCAGGCATGGGCCTGGCGCTGGTGCCGCGTTGCGCGACCAGTGTGGTGTTCAGGAATGTGGTGTTTCGCGAGATCGATCTGGGCGAAGGGGTGCAGAACGAGCTGCATCTGATCTGGCGGGAGAACAACGACAACCCGGCGTTTGCGATGTTGCTGGAGGGCATTCGCCGGGCGGTGAAGGATGGATGGGGTCAGGAATGAGCTTGCGGATATGGAGGGTATTTCGGCGGAGGAGGTGCCTTTGATGCCTCGATCAATGGTTTCTCCAGCCGCTTTCCGTCCGGCCCTACAAAAAGACGCTTTATATGTGGAGGTATCAGTTGCGGTGCTCTGGCTGTCATGATGAACCCTCTGATGCCGGGCTGAATTCAACCCATTGAACCTTCGTGGAATCTATCAGCAAAAATTCGGCGCTAATAGGCTCCTTTGTTCCATCGCCATTAATCCAGCACGGGTACTGCATCACAAACTGCCCGGAGGTCGACTCCGGCGGCCACTCAACCGGCCAGCCTAGAACACGCCTTTCATCGTTCAAATGCAGAGTGATAACCCGATCGAATTGCGCAAACGCGCAGAACCATTCACTGGGATAGGAAGATTGTTTCGTTACGTTTCTGCTGCGCAACCACCTATGCAATTTGCCATTAGTTGCCAGACAACAAGCCATCAATCCCAGCAGCAAGGACGCAGAAAATGCCCAGCACGTTTCAGCTTTCGCATCCCATCTCCCTACAGAAATCCCCTGCTCTCCCACCCACACACAAACCGCCCCAATACCCAGCACCATCCCGTGAATCACAAACGTGAAAATCAACGCCTGTACAATCTGTCCGAACGTATCCGGCCGTTTGAACGCCGTCAGGGTGTAGAAAATCCAGGTCGAGACAAACCCCGGGATCAGGTACTGCAACAACGGAATCACTTCTTTCACCAGATCATCCATGATCGGTCGCTCCTTGAATCAAAAAAACACTCCTCCTAAAACAGCAATGCCGGCCCGTAATGAGCCGGCATTCAAAGCCTAGTGCACGCGGGAGGAACGCTCGCGATCATCTGTCACCGCGCATTACTATCCTGCAGAATCCGATCCACGCCCTTCTCTGCCGCCATCAGCACCGCCGCATGAAGGTTGATGCATGACCTGGATCGTTTCATCATCGCCCAAGGTTTCGAGGAGTAACGCCATGACCCGTTATCAGCCATTGAATTGTGACCTTTACGACTACCTGGAAATCGCTTGCCTGCGCGGCTATCAGCTCGACATCGAGTTGATCGACGGTCAGCGGCTGATGGCCAAAGCCGTGACCACGCGAACCAGCAGTGACAAAGAAGAATTCCTGGTGATCGAGCAACAAGCCGCGCAACAGGAAATTCGCCTCGACCAACTGCTTGCCATCACGCCTCAGGAGACCAACGCCGAGTTCGGTCGGGTGATCCTTGCCGAAGGGGTTTGCGCAATCTGAACAAAAAATCCCGCTCGGAATCAACCGGCGGGATTTTTTGTGACACGTCGCTTTACGCGACGACGGGAATCACCGGATCCGCAGCAGCCAGCGCAATCGCACCGGTCAGCCGCTGGCCGGTTTGTGACCTTACAGACAGTCGCGCACCGCTTTGCGCAACGACCCGGACTTCGCCCACGGCGGCCCCTGATACAGGGAAACGCGGCTGCCGTCCTTGTACTTGACCACATCGAGAATCTCGTCGGCGGTGACGATGCTCGGCGCGGTGATCCGGTAGCCATTGGAAATCGCTGTCTGGGACGTCTTGGCAACGTCCTGCTGCCACAGGGGCAATACACAAGCGGCGTAGTCCTTGGGAGTCTTGTCGCTGGTCTTGCTGACATTCGGTTCGCCCGGCACCAGTGAAGCAGGCAACGAACAACCGGCCAATGCCGCCATCAGCATCCCCCCGATCAACATCCGCATGGTGATTCCTTCATCTGAAAAAACGCGAATGTACCCTGTAACTGTTCGGACATCCATCGTAGCGCTCTGCCTGCATTCCCTGAAAACCGGGCCGTTCAGCTCATCGACAGAAGACCTTGCCCCACACCGGAAAAATGCGGCTAATCTGTTTTACCGAGAATGTTCCGGAGGTGATCATGCGGCTCAATGAATACGAACACGAACTTCAGCGTGACCTGCAAAGCGTGGCATCGGACCTGAGATGGTCGGCGGTGGACCTCAAGCGTATCGCCGAGCAACTGCGCCAGTCGGGCAACGAGGCGGACGCCCAGGCGGTACTGCGATCCTGCGAGGTACTGCAAAGCGATGAAGAACGCCTGCAACTGTACGCCCGGGAAGTGAAAGCCCGCGCCATCAGCCGAACCAAAGTCCACTGAACCTCACCCTTCCATAGCAAAAGCCCCGGACAACCGGGGCTTTTTCTTCACAGACCTTCAGTCTGCCTTGCGACCGCGTGCGCGGCTTTTGTACCCCGGCAGCGCGGCGGCGTACGCCAGCGCTTCCTCGCGACTGGCAAACGAAGCGAGCCGGTCACCCTGCGTGCAGACCCGCCACGGGCCGTTGTTGACGCTGAGTACGTCGTAGCCATTCATGTGCATTTTGTTCAGCATCGCCATGCTCATAGGCACCTCCTGTCTGCTGACGAACTTTTCCACCTTACACCCGCAATGCCCCCTGTGCCGACCGAACGTCGCACCGCGGCCGCGTCAAGTCTCCGGCACTTTTGCCGCTGCCAGGCACTCAGAAGCTCTAGACCGGCAGCGGCCCAAATATTGCTAATTCATGACAGATTTATGACAACCGACATTCGGGTAACACATGAAAGTACGAGCAACGGTCATCTGCGAGCAGGACCGACACATTCTTCTGGTGCGCAAACCCAGGTGCCGCTGGACGCTGCCGGGCGGCACCGTCGAGCCGGGAGAAACCCGCGCGCAAGCCGCCGCCCGCGAACTCAAGGAAGAGACCGGACTGGACAGCGATGAGATGCTCTATCTGATGGAGTTGCAGAACGGCAGCACCCGGCACCACGTCTACGAGGCGTCGGTGCTGAACATCGATCAGGTTCGCCCGCTGAATGAAATTGTCGACTGTCTCTGGCACCCGCTCGATGCGGTGCAGAATCTGAACGTCAGTAACGCTACGCTGAACATCGTCCGCGCCTTCCAGCGACGTCTTTGACCGTCAGCCGGCGAAAGCCCGGCGTCCGGCGCTCATTTCGGTGCGCAATTCACCGATGAAATTGGAAATGTCACGAATGGTGACCAGATGCTCCGGGGAAACCCCGTTGAGCAACAGCTCGACACGCCCGCTGTCGGGTTCGTAAACCTTGATCTGCAAGAGTCCCTGCGCCGTTTCGGTGCAATCGCAATACAGCGGCGAGAAGCCGGATTCGACGATGCGGCAAATATCGGCAATGGCAATCATGGGGGAACGCCTCACAGGCGTTGACTCGGGCAACCCGATGAGCATAGATGAGCTTTTATCGCCCCGCTTGCGCCGACACCTGCAGAATTTGCCAACCGCTTCACATTTCACATCACCGCACTCAGTGGGCGTCATGGTCCCAGATCCAGTTCCAGATCCCTGGCAGGTTCACCGGTTTCGACGACTCACGCACGGTGCGCGCCAATGCGGCTTTTTCCAATGTCGCGCGATCATCATAGAACGGTTTTTCTGCCAGTCGCACGCCGGTGGCAGCGGCGCTGTCGAGCAGAATCTCTAAGTACTCGCGGGTGTGGCGAGCGGTGTAGCGGTTGAGGTCATGGAAGGTCACCACCACCGGAATCACCCCGTCCACCGTTGGCAGTTCACCGAGGGCAATCCGTTCGCGGACTTCCGATAGCTGACGCAGCATGTTCGCCCGCCGCCGGGGACTGGCGTTGAAGCCCCAGATCTTGCCGTCATTGGCGCTCAGATCGGTCAGCAACACCTGCATATGGTGCTGCTGATAAGCGGCGAAGGTGCGTTTGTCGTAGTTCCAGAATGGCGGGCGCAATAACGTCGGCGGCGCGCCGGTGATCGCCACGATGTCTGCCGAGCCGTTGGTCAGCGAGGTTTCGAGCTCATCAGGATCGAGCAATCGATGATTGGTGTGCCAATGGGTAGCGGTGTGAAAACCCAGAATGTGCCCTTCAGCATGCTCGCGACGCATGACCCGCCGGCCGATCTCGCTGTTGCCCGCCCGTGGAGCGCGGGTCTGGACGAAAAACACCGCTTTGATCCCCGGTTGCAGCGGGTTGTCCTTGAGGCTGTCGAGCACGGTGTCGGTGGGATTGAACAAACTGGAAGCGCTGGGGCCGTCATCGAAGGTCAACAGAAACCGCACAGGCGCCTGGGCCTTGAGCCGGGTCTCGGTCTGCGCGGTCATTTCGATGGGAGCGGCGATGCATCCGGCCAACCCGACGGCCACCGCCATCGCGCAGAAAAGCTTGAACCACTGTGTCATGTTTTGCCTTGAGCCCGACCGTAGCGGTCATGTTGTCGATTGGCAAAACTCCTTCGCCGCTGCTGCCTCCCTGCGACCCAATGAGATGGGCCGAGGTTGGATAAAGATACACAGGGTTTGGTTCCAGCGCTCGCTCAGCGTGCCAGCGCCTGTTGAAACGAGCTGTCGATGATCCCCGCTGTGGCCAGCGGTGCCGGCAGCGCCTTGACCTTGAACAGGAAGTCGGCGGTGCTTTGCAGATCGGCGGCGGCCTGTTGATCGACCGGGCCGACCGTCATGTGCGCCTGGCGCAACCAGTGCCGCGAAACCTGCTGATCGAGATTGGCCTTCTTCGCCCACAGGTCGGCGTATTCGTCGGTGTGGCTGTCGACCCAGGCCCGGGCCTGCTTCAGGCGCCCGAGGAAATCGGCGATCGCTTCGCGCTTGCTGTCGATGGACGGCGCCGATGCCGCAATGGCGCTCAAGCCCGGCATCAGGTTTTTCGCCGTCAGAATCGGCCGCGCACCCGAGAACACGATCTGCTGGGAAATGTACGGTTCCCAGACCGGGAACGCATCGATGCTGCCTTGCGGTAGCGCCGCCGCTGCATCAATCGGCATCAGCTTGACGAAGTCGACGTAATTCTCCGGCAAACCGCCCTGCTCCAGCGCCCGCAAGGTCAACTGCTGACTCCAGGCACCCGGCCAGTAGGCGACTTTCTTGCCCTTCAGATCCTCGATGGTTTTCACCGGAGAATCCTTGGGCACCAACAGGGCGATGGTGTCCGGGTTCTGCCGCGACACCCCGATCAGCTTCACCGGCGCCTGCTTGGCCGCCAGAAACAGAAATCCCGAATCCCCCAGAAAACCCAGATCCAGCGACCCGGTCTGCAACGCCTCGGCCAGTGGCGCGGCGGCCTGGAAGTGTTTCCAGTCGACCGTGTAAGGCGCGTCCTTCAACACGCCGGACGCTTCTATGGACGCGCGGATGTTGTAGTAATTCTGGTCGCCGACGTGCAGGACTAAGGGTTCGGCAGCGTAGGTCAATGGGGTGGCAAACAGTGCGCTGGTCAACGCGGCGCGTAGGAAACGTGAGAGCTTCATGGCGAGTCCTGCAGAAGGGGTTTTTATAGACCATAACGCTCTTACAAATAAGATTTGAAATTCGATTAGCGCATAAGCTCAGCACCCTCCCGTTGCACTGTTCGCCGAGCAACAGTGGCTCGGCACAGTGTTTTCCCTGCAACACTTCAAACCTGCAAAACCGGCGTTAAACCCCGTAAATACGGGACAAGGCGCACATGGCACAGAGCCTGCAATATTCCATTCATGCAGGAAGCATTCGATAAAAATATCTTTTTGGACATAAGAATCTGTTGCCTTGCCGGAGCGTGCCCATGAAATTCCTCTTACCGTTTTCCCGCTTCAAAACGCTGCTCGCGGCCTGCGCAGTAGCCCTGAGCCTGCAACCGCTCGCCCACGCTGCCGAAGCGCCGCCGGCCGAAGTGCATCTGGATTACGCCTATTACTCGCCGGTCAGCCTGGCGCTGAAACATCTGGGCTACCTGGAAAAAGCCCTGCCCCAGAGCAAAGTCAGCTGGGTGCTGAGCCAGGGCAGCAACCGCTCGCTGGAATACCTCAACAGCGGCGGCGTGGATTTCGCCTCTTCGGCCAGCCTCGCCGCCGTGCTCAGCCGCGCCAATGGCAGCCCGATCAAATCGGTCTACGTCTACAGCCGCGCCGAATGGACCGCGCTGGTGGTGCGCAAGGACTCGCCGATCCAGTCCGTCGCCGACCTCAAGGGCAAGAAAATCGCCGCCACCAAGGGCACCGATCCGTATCTGTTCACCCTGCGCACCCTGCAACAGGCCGGGCTGAAAAAGGACGACGTGGAACTGGTGCATCTGCAACACCCGGACGGCCGCACCGCGCTGGAGAAAGGCGATGTCGACGCCTGGGCCGGTCTTGATCCGCACATGGCCGCCAGTCAGGTGCAGGCCGGCTCGCGCCTGCTGTACCGCAATCGCGACTTCAACAGCTACGGCGTGGTCAGCGTCACCGAGCAATATGCCAAGCAACATCCGCAAACCATCGACACCGTGATCAAGGCCTATGAGCAGGCCCGCGAATGGTCGGTGAAGAACCCCGACGAATTGGCAAAGTTGCTCGCCAGCGAATCCGGCCTGCCGCTGGACGTGGCCAAACTGCAACTGTCGCGCACCGACCTGAGCAGCCCGCAACTGACTGCCAAGGATGTGCTGGCCTCGAAAGCCGCCGCGCCGATTCTGGTTTCCGAAGAGCTGGTGCGCCGTGGGGTGAATGTCGATCAGGTCATCGATCAATTGATCGACACCGGTTTCCAGCAAGTCGCCGCCGCCCAGTAACCGATCAAGCCCATGACAAGTCCGCGCCCGTCGCGGATTTGTCGTGAGCGGAGAACCGTCCATGAGCAACGACTTGCCCGCTCGCCTTGCCTTGTCGGCCCCACGGCGAAAACTCCCCCTGCTGAATCCGCTCTGGCTTCGGCGCTTCAAAGGCCTGGCCCTGCCACTGCTGATCGTGGTCGCCCTGGAATTCATCGTACGCATCGGCTGGCTGCCGTCCTACCAGATGCCGGCGCCGAGCGAGATTGCCCTGACCCTCACGGATCTGGCCGAAGGCGCCTTGTGGAAACACATCGGCGCCAGCCTGATTCGCGTGCTGCTGGGGTTTGCCATCGGCGCGAGTCTGGCGCTGGTGTTTGCCGCGTGGGTCGGTCTCAGCCGCGAAGCCGAGGCTTATCTGGAACCGACGTTCGCCGCGCTGCGTTCGATTCCCAGCCTGGCCTGGGTGCCGCTGTTGCTTTTGTGGCTGGGGATCGACGAGACCTCGAAAATCGTCCTGATCGCCATCGGCGCGTTCTTTCCGGTTTACGTCAACGTGGTCGCAGCGATCCGCAACATCGACCGCAAACTGGTGGAGGTCGGGCACATCTACGGCTTCAGCCCACTGCAACTGGTGCGACGGATTCTGCTGCCTGCCGCCCTGCCCGGCCTGTTCACAGGATTGCGCAGCGGCATGAGCCTGTCGTGGATGTTTCTGGTGGCGGCCGAACTGATCGCCGCAACCAAAGGACTGGGTTACCTGCTCAGTGACGGTCGCGAAACTTCACGGCCGGACATCGTGCTGGCCGCGATCATCGTCCTGGCGCTGCTGGGCAAACTCAGCGACGGACTGCTGGCCATATTGGAGCGCCGCTGGCTGGTCTGGCGCGACGCGTTCACCGGTCAGGGCAGCAAGGAGTGAACGGTGCAACTAAGCTCAAAGCTTCAGGCAGCTGCCGGAGGGTCGGTCGATGTGCGGAAGACTGTCGCAATACCGGGGCATCCACGATTTCGTCGCGGTGCTGAGCATTCCCGATGCGCTGATCAATCACGTCGGTGACGCACCGCTGGCGCATTACAATGCCGCGCCCACGACGTCACTGGCGATCCTCCATCAGCACCAACAACGGCTATACGCCGACAATCTGCGCTGGGGCTGGCGCCCGCACTGGGCGACGGATCGCGCCGCGCCGATCAACGCGCGGGTGGAAAAAGTCGCCCACGGGCCGTTCTTTCGAGCGATCTGGCGCCATCGACTGATCGTGCCCGTCGACAACTGGTTCGAGTGGGTCAATGCACCCGACAAAAGCCGACAGCCCTGGCTGATTCGTCGGGCCGATCATCAACCGGTTTTCTGCGCCGCCATCGGCCAGTTTCCGACACCCGGAGAGCCTCAACGGGACGACGACGGCTTCGTCATCATCACCGCCAACAGCGAAGGTGGCCTGCTCGATGTGCATGACCGGCGCCCGATCGTTCTGCGCGCTGATCGGGTGCACGAATGGCTCGATCCCGCCACGCCGACCGAGCGCGCCGAACAGATGCTGCTGTTCGAAGCCGAACCCAGCGAAGCGTTCCACTGGCACAAAGTCGGCAAAGCGGTGGGCAGCTCCCGCAATCAGGGTGCGGAATTGATTGAAGCCGTAACGTAAATAAATGTCGACGCGATGCGTTATCAAAAGCAGGAATTCAGCAATCGAATCCTGTGTGTTACACGCGGTGTTTCAAACGCGAAACATTCAACATAAACAGTCGTTTGATTGAACTAACCGCCTGTCTGACATTTCAACCGTCATACA
Source organism: Pseudomonas sp. FG35 (assembly GCF_057809295.1). Classification (NCBI taxonomy): domain Bacteria; kingdom Pseudomonadati; phylum Pseudomonadota; class Gammaproteobacteria; order Pseudomonadales; family Pseudomonadaceae; genus Pseudomonas; species Pseudomonas sp. FG35. The sequence continues at coordinate 273,661 of NZ_JBMDJR010000003.1, forward strand.
TACATTTACAAACACTACGGATAGCATGCGCGCCGCATTTCCTTTTGGCATACCAGTTGACCAAAGAGTCAGCAAAACCAGGAATCCCCCCAAACTTACAAGCCTTGCAGAGAACTAAGTTGCGCGACGATTTTGCAATCAAACAGGTCACAGGCCTGGAGTGTATTCATCTGTCCACGACAGAACGCTTTCAACTCGACTGTTTTATCGGCCACTACATAAAGACTCGAAACCTGCGTGAGGTACCCGATATCGACCGCATCCTGCGCGCCACCCTCCAAAGCTATCCCGGGCGCCCTCCGGTGATGGTCAACGAGCTGAATGCCTGGATCGACAAGACCTTGGGTTATCGGGCCTCACACCCCGATTTCACGCAGCTGGAAGATCTTTGATGAAACGAAAAAGCCCCGCAATCGCGGGGCTTGTTCGTTGTGGCGTTCAGGGTTTCAGCGGGCGTTCCTGATCACGGTCGGACAACTCGCGGCTATCGTCATGCTTCCAAGTCTGCTCCTTGTGTCTCTCCCGCTCGATTTCTTCTTCGCTCGGTTCGTCATCTTCTTCGGGACGTTTCTGCTCGGTTGCCATGTTCACCTCGCTAATGGAATTCATCCATTAAGCGTAGAACTTAAAGCCACCAGCGCAATAGAAAGAAGAACGCCATGCTCAATAGCATGCTAAGCAACGTATTGCGTGTGTAGATCACGAGGCCGATTGCCACTAGTGAACTCAGCAGATAGGGGTTGTCCCACTGCAAATTCAGTTGTTTGTCCGGCATGAACACAATCGGCCCGCAAATCGCGGTCAACATGCCCGGCACGGCAAAACCGAGAAACTGCCGCGCGTTGCTGCTCAGTCGCACCGGCAAACGCGGTTCGAGAAACACATAACGGTTGAGGAACACCAGAATCCCCATGCCGATAATCACTGCCCAGACCATCATGTGCGCTCCCGATACAGTTTGTTGCAGATAAACCCGGCAGTCATACCGGCCAGGCCCGAAAGCACCAGCGCCGAACCCCATTGCCAGTAGCTGAACAACACCGAGCAGAACAGCGACACTGCCACGCAGACCACCGTCGGCACATTGCGCACCACCGGGGTGATCAGGGCGATGAAGGTGGCGGCAATCGAGAAGTCCAGCCCCAGGTGTTCCAGTCCCGGAATACTGCTGCCGAGCACGATGCCGGCCAGGGTGAAGAGATTCCAGGCGATGTAGAACGTCAGGCCGACGCCCAGCGCATACCAGCGGTTGAACTGCTGGCGGTCGTGTTGACTGGTCAGGGCGAACAGTTCGTCGGTGAGCAAAAAGCCCAGGCCGATGCGCCAGCGTCCCGGCAAAGGCGAAATCACATGACGCATGCTCATGCCGTAAAGCAAATGTTGCGAGGTCAGCAGCAGCGTGGTCAGCAAAATCGAGAAAATCCCCGCGCCGCCCTTGAGCATGCCGATCGCCACCAGTTGCGCAGCACCGGCGAACACGATGCTCGACAGGCCCTGCCCTTGCAGCGGCGTGAGGTTGGCTTCAATCGCCATGGAGCCGGCCAGCAGCCCCCAGGGTGCGGTGGCCAGCGATAACGGCATGATCGCCGCGGCTCCGCGAAGAAAGGCACTGCGCGGCATAGATGAGTCAGACATAACACGCTTCAACCGTGAGACAAGGCCCCGGACTCTGCCAGCAAATGCCCGTGGGTGGCTTGAACAATCTTGCGCAGTTGGCGCAAATCCTTCCTTCGGGCAGTCGTTTACCGGCGTAACATGGCAGCCATTCACACACGCGTCAGGGAGACGACATGCTGTATCGAATAGCCGCCGACGGGCTGGTGCTGTTTCATTTGCTGTTCATTCTGTTCGTGCTGTTCGGCGGACTGCTGGTGCTCAAGTGGCCGCGGCTGGTGTGGCTGCATTTGCCGGCGGCGGCCTGGGGCGTGGCGGTCGAGGTATTGCACCTGACCTGTCCGCTGACCTATTGGGAAAACCTGATGCGCCACGCCGCCGGGCAAACCGAATACTCCGGCGGCTTCATCGAGCACTACATCTGGCCGATCATCTACCCGGCCGGGCTGACCCCGCAGATTCAGCTGGTGCTGGGCAGCGTGGTGCTGGTGGTCAACCTGCTGGTCTACGGGCGTCTGATCCGCCGTTGGAAACTGCGGCGCGCCGCGCGCATTCCGTTCTAGCGCGCTTTCAAGGTTTCCAGCCAGGCCGGATCGAGGCGTGTCTGATCGGTGTCCAGACCGAGCGCCTCCATCCGCGCCTCGTGCGCTTCGACTTCCCGGTGCAATTGCGCGTGATCGCTGGAGTTGCCGTCCAGTTCATGCATCTGGGTCAGGCCCAGGTGATAGAAACGCAGCACCTTCATCGCCACCGGGTCGCCCTTGTCCACCGCCGCCGTCACCTGATGCATGACGTTGGTGACGCTCATCAGGCTGCGCTTGAGCCGCCAGCCGTACACCGCCGGGGCCATCCAGGTCTGGTTCCAGAATCGCCCGCGCAGCAACGCCGCCGTCAGCAGAAATGCGCCAAACACCCCGCCGACATTGAATCGCAGATTATCCCCGCCCGGCTCGCCGAACAGCGCCACCGCCGCCGTCGAAAACGCCATCGCCAGCACCAGAAACAGCACCGCGATGATCAGCGTGCTGCGCCGGGTCTGCTGGCGATATGTGATGGCATCGATCGGTTGAATCTCGAACATCGCGACAGGCTTCCATGGCTTGAGTTAAAAAGAGGCTGCGCATTATCGCCTCTGAGGCGGATTTAGCTATGCTGGAGCGCCTTTTCATCTTTTCAACGTCCAACGGGGACATGGCGATACCACGCAGATCGTGCCATCTTCATTCATGGATACACACTATTCGGATGCCATTGGCCATGCCGGCAATGACATCGTTTTAAGGATCACTGCATGACCCAACGACACGTAATCAATGCCTCGGTCAGCCCGAAAGGCAGCCTCGAAACCCTTTCCCAACGTGAAGTTCAGCAACTGAGCCAGGCCGGAACCGGCAGCACCTACACCCTCTTTCGCCAGTGCGCCCTGGCCATCCTCAATACCGGCGCCCATGTCGACAACGCAAAAACCATCCTAGAAGCCTACAAAGACTTCGAAATCCGCATCCACCAGCAGGATCGCGGCGTGCGCCTGGAATTGCTGAACGCTCCGGCCGACGCCTTCGTCGACGGCGAAATGATCGCCAGCACCCGGGAAATGCTGTTCAGCGCCCTGCGCGACATCGTCTACACCGAAAACGAACTCGACGCCTTGAGCATCGACCTCAGCACCTCCCAGGGCATCAGCGACTACGTCTTCCACCTGCTGCGCAACGCGCGCACCCTGCGCCCGGGCGTCGAGCCCAAAATCGTCGTGTGCTGGGGCGGCCACTCGATCAACACCGAAGAATACAAATACACCAAGAAAGTCGGCCACGAACTGGGCCTGCGCAGCCTCGACATCTGCACCGGCTGCGGTCCCGGCGTAATGAAGGGGCCGATGAAAGGCGCGACCATCGCCCACGCCAAGCAGCGGATTCACGGTGGCCGTTACCTAGGCCTGACCGAGCCGGGCATCATCGCCGCCGAAGCGCCGAACCCGATCGTCAACGAGCTGGTGATCCTGCCGGACATCGAAAAACGTCTGGAAGCCTTCGTCCGCGTCGGCCACGGCATCATCATCTTCCCGGGCGGTGCCGGCACCGCCGAAGAGTTCCTGTACCTGCTGGGCATCCTGATGCACCCGGACAACGCCGGCCTGCCGTTCCCGGTGATCCTGACCGGGCCGAAACACGCCGCGCCGTACCTGGAACAACTCGACGCTTTCGTCACCGCGACCCTCGGCGAAGCAGCGAAAAAGCACTACGAAATCATCATCGACGACCCGGCCGAAGTGGCGCGGCAGATGACGGCGGGCCTGAAGGCCGTGAAGCAATTCCGCCGCGAACGCGCCGACGCGTTCCACTTCAACTGGCTGCTGAAGATCGACGAAGGCTTCCAGCGCCCGTTCGATCCGACCCACGAAAACATGGCCAACCTCAAGCTGCACCGCGACCAGCCACCCCATGAACTGGCGGCCAACCTGCGCCGCGCGTTTTCCGGGATCGTGGCCGGCAACGTCAAGGACAAGGGCATCCGCCTGATCGAGGAACACGGGCCGTACCAGATCCGTGGCGACGCCGCGATCATGCAGCCCCTCGATCTGCTGCTCAAAGCCTTCGTCGCCCAGCACCGGATGAAACTGCCGGGCGGCGCGGCGTATGTGCCGTGCTACCGCGTGGTGTCCTGACCCGAAGTGACAAGTGCCCGGAGCGCAACGCTTCGGGCACTCCCTATAAAAAGAGCGAACCATGGATCACATCAACCACATCCTGATCGTCGACGATGACCGCGAGATCCGCGAACTGGTCGGCAATTACCTGACCAAGAACGGCCTGCGCAGCACCGTGGTCGCCGATGGCCGGCAGATGCGCAGTTTTCTGGAAGCCAACACGGTCGACCTGATCGTGCTCGACATCATGCTCCCCGGCGATGACGGGCTGGTGCTGTGCCGCGAATTGCGCGCCGGCAAACACAAGGCGATCCCGATCCTGATGCTCACCGCCCGCGACGACCAGACCGACCGCATCCTCGGCCTGGAAATGGGCGCCGACGACTACCTGACCAAACCCTTCGCCGCCCGCGAACTGCTGGCGCGGATCAACGCCGTGCTGCGCCGTACACGAATGCTGCCGCCCAATCTGCTGATCAGCGAAACCGGGCGCCTGCTCGCGTTCGGCCGCTGGCGGCTAGACACCACCGCCCGCCACCTGCTCGATGAAGACGACACCATGGTTGCCCTCAGCGGCGCCGAGTATCGCCTGCTCCGGGTGTTTCTCGACCATCCGCAACGGGTGCTCAGCCGCGACCAGTTGCTCAATCTGACTCAGGGTCGCGACGCCGACCTGTTCGACCGCTCCATCGATTTGCTGGTCAGTCGCCTGCGCCAGCGTCTGCTGGACGACTCCCGCGAGCCGACTTACATCAAGACCGTGCGCAACGAGGGTTATGTGTTCTCCTTCGCCGTGGAGATGCTCGCCGAATCCTGACGGATTTGTATCGCTCTGTATAAATTCGCCGCGCAGATACGTAACCCGTGTTTTCGCGCCGCATCACCACATATCAGCGATACACCCTCGCGTTTGAATGAACCCACCAGAAAGCACTGGCTCACTCATCATCAAACGCAAGGAGAAACACCATGTTCAAGTCCTCGAAATCCCTGGTACTCGCACTCAGCCTGCTCGGTGGCCTGGCAATGGCCGATCTGGCATCCGCCAGCTCCCAGCCGCTGGTCGCTGAATACGGCTCGGAAAACCTGCAGAAGGATCGCGTTGCCGAAGGTGGCGCGGATCGCTTGCAGGAACTGCGTGAACGCGTGGCAGAAGGCGGCGCCGACCGTTTGCAGGAGCTGCGTGAGCGCGTCGCCGAGGGTGGTGCAGACCGCTTGCAGGAACTGCGCGAGCGCGTCGCCGAGGGTGGTGCAGACCGCTTGCAGGAACTGCGCGAGCGCTCGGCCCGCAGCGTGCTGGTCGCCGAGAACCGTCCCGAGTTCGGTTCCAAGTACCAGCGCTACTGATCGTTTTTACCCGCCGTTGTCGATTCCTGCCGGGGGCACTCTGCCCCCGCAGCGATCACTACCGATAAGCCTTGTTCTCTGACACAAAAGCCCCGCTGTTTCTCGACGACAGCCGTCATGGCTCGTACTAAGCTGCGCGATTGATTTGTTCAGGGACGATCCATGAAACGATTTGCCGCTTGTCTGCTGTCCATGCTGGCCCTGACGGCCAACGCGGCGGATTTGCAACTGCTCACCGACAACCACCCGCCCCTGCATTTCATGCAAGGCAATCAGCTCGCAGGATTCGGTGTGGACGTGGTGCAGGCCCTGGCGACCCAGACCGGCGACCGTATCCATCTGCAACAAGTCCCGCTGCTGCGCGCCCTGCGCATGGCCAGCGATACCCCCGACACCGGCGTATTCACCGTGCTGCGTACCGACGAACGCGACGATCGCTATCAATGGGTCGGGCCGCTGATCGAAGTCGAAACCGCGCTGTACGCCCGCGACAATCTCCAGCCTCCCGTGCACAGCCTGCGTGAAGCCGATCACCTGGGCCGGATCACCGTGCCGCGCAAATGGCTGGTCTACAGCTACCTGCAAGGGCAAGACCTGAACAATCTCTACGGCGTGGAAACCCCGGAGCAGATGATGCGACTGTTCAGCCTGGGGCGTACCGATTTCGTGGTCTCCGATACCTGGTCCAAAGCCGCCCTCGCCCGCGAACAAGGCATGGAGCCGGGACGCTTGCAGTACCAGATCCCGTTGATGAAACAGAACACCTACATTGCCTTTTCGCCGCAGACCGATCCAAAACAGGTCGCACGCTGGCAGCAGGCGCTGGACACATTGCGGGCCGATGGCCGTCTGGAGCAGCTGCGCCAGCGCTGGCTGAGCAATAACCTACCGCGCTGATCGCGCATCAACACCTTCGATAACGACTATGCGCAAGGGTGTTTTCACATCAAAACCCTCCAGCACTACAGTGGGCCCCATCTTCTCCCCACTCTCTGGAGCAACATCATGAAAGACCTCATCGCACTCGGCTTCATCGTTTCCCTGATCGGCGCCACCTCCGCCATCGCTGCCCCACACGCCAGCACCCCGGTTGTCGCGGCTGCAACCATCGGCCAGTCCGGCACCCTGAACGTCGACACCGTCAGCGTCGATGCCGAACACCAAGGCAGTCTCAAACTGCAACAGAACGCCGAACAGACCAAACTGTACATCGCGGAAAACCGCCCGGAATTCGGTTCCAAATATCAGCGCTACTGAGTGATCGGTTTGAGCTGCCAGAAACAGGAAACCCCGCCGAAGCGGGGTTTCTTGCATTTTGCGTCAGCGCACCAGTCGCGCGGCCAGTGCCTTGGCCTGCGACGCCACATCGGTGACAGCGGTGCTTTCCCACCACATGCCACGCAACGGCGGGCCCATGGCGAACAGGCAGGGCGAAACCCGGCCTTCGGCATCCAGCACAGCGCCGTCCACCGCGGCTGCGATGCCCAGCTCCAGCGGCCCCGGACGAACCAGACCGCGCGCCAGCAAATGCTGCGGCAAAGGTCGCGCGACCCGGCGCCAGTCGTATTCGATGCCGCTGGAATTGATCAACGCCGCGCCCTGCACCACGCGGGTTTCGGCCTCGCCGCGAGGGCGAATACGGATACTCACCCCGCCATCCGACGCCAATTCAAGACCCTTGTAGGACGCAGCATGAATGCGCAATCGCCCTTCCCGGTGCAGACGCTCGACCAGTTCCGCGCTCAGCGGCGGTGAACGATGGTGATGACTTTCCCACCACGGCCGCACATGCCGCACGAATTGCCGGCGCTGCAGATCGCTGGCCTGACTCCATAACCGACCGATGTGCGCACGCACGGTGTCGAGCGGCGCCTGCCAGTCGATGCCTTGGGCGATGGCGTCGCGGCAATGCCGGCGCAATTCGCGCAGTAACTGGCGCGGCGTGCGGATGCTGTGATCCTCGGCGAGGAAGTCCACCCACGCCGGCGGCTGCCGACGCACATGGGGCAACAGCCCGTGCCGGGAAAACACCTCGATCGGCCCGCGATGCCCGGCCTGCTCCAGCGACACCACGGCATCGACCATGGTCAGGCCGGAACCGATGATCAGCACCGTCGAGTGCGGATCGAGCTGGCGCATGGCCGCGACATCCCACGGATCCAGCGCCGCCGCGTTGAGGCCACTGGATTGTTTTTGCGGGGTGCGCGCCGCAGGGAACATCCCGGTCGCCAGCACTGCGAAAGCGCCTTGAAGTTGCTGGCCGTCACTCAAGGTGAGCTGCACGGAATCGCCGCAGTCCTGCAAATCGACCACTTCGGCGCGCACATGCTCGACCGTCGAACCGTGTTGCGCGCCCACCTGCTGTGCCTCCGCCAGACGCTGTTGCACGTACACACCGAACAAGCCTCGTGGCGGAAACAGTTCGCTGACCGGTACATGTTGCTGGTCCGACTCCGGCCAGCCACCGCCAGCGATGTGATCGGTGAGCCATTGGGTCAAGTCATCGGCATTGTCCGGATCGACGCTCATCCGCGCCGCATTGCCGTTGAGCGTGTGGCCCAGTTCCACCGCGCTGTACGCTTCGCCCCGGCCCAGTTCGGCCCGGGGCTCGATCACCAGAATCTTTCTGCGCCCCGGCAAACGCAGCAATTGCACCGCCAGCATCGTGCCGCTGAGGCCGCCGCCGACAATCAGGATGTCGGCGTGACGCAGTACGGTCGTATCGGTTTGAGTCATGCCGTTCTCGCAGCTGAGGATATGCCCGGGCCAGTGTCATTCAGACGCCGCGGAGGCGTCTAGATGGACGCCATTTTTTATCATGCCGATGCGACTTGCAGCGTGTTTCATTCCGTTGCGACTGTCAGATCACCACATTACGCACAAAACGCGCCGCCACTTCCCCATCATTGCGATAGGTGTGCGGCTGATTACTGGCGAACATGAAAAACTCCCCGGCGGCGATCTGCTGGGGTTGATCGCCGAGCATCAACGTCAGGCAGCCTTCAAACACGAAAATCTGCTCGCTCCAGCCGTCGGCGTCCGGTTGCGAGGGATAGACCTCGCCCGGTTGCAGGCACCATTCCCACTGTTCCACCGCGCGAGTGGCATTGGCCTTGGACAGTAAAACGGCTTTGCTGCCGGGGATGCTGCCAGCCCAGGCCAGTTCGTTGATACGGCCCGGATCGCGATTGTCCGGGGCTTGGATCAGATCGCTGAAGGCCACTTCGAGGGCTTCGGCGACGCGGTCGAGGGTGGTCAGGCTGACATTCTTCTCGCCGGCCTCGATGGCCACCAGCATTCGCCGGCTGACCCCGGACTTTTCCGCGAGGGCTGTCTGGCTCATGTCGGCGGCGTGGCGCAGGCGCCGGACGTTCTGGCTGACGTGTTGCAGGACCGAAGCCCGCTGAACAGAATCTTTGTGCACTATATTGCTCACTGGCTGGGGTTGGGCAGTATACTGCGCACCATTTGACGCATTGTGCGTCTCCTTCTTAAAAGTGCGCAAGGTCATGACGTCAGCCAACTCCCCTCAAACTCCCCTGCGGTTTTCCCGGTTCAGCAAAGCCGAGTGCGTGCTGGTGTTGATCACCATGCTGTGGGGCGGCACCTTTTTGCTGGTGCAGCACGCCATGACCGTCAGCGGCCCGATGTTTTTCGTCGGCCTGCGCTTTGCCGCCGCAGCTGGCATTGTTGCGCTGTTCTCCTGGAAACACCTGCGGGAACTGACCCTGTTCGAATTCAAGGCTGGCGCCTTTATCGGCGTGGCGATCCTGCTCGGTTATGGCTTGCAGACCGTTGGGTTGCAGAGTATCCCAAGCAGTCAGTCGGCGTTCATAACCGCGCTGTACGTGCCGTTCGTGCCGCTGTTGCAATGGCTGGTGCTGGGCCGGCGCCCGGGTTTGATGCCGAGCATTGGCATCATGCTGGCGTTTACCGGGCTGATGCTGCTTTCCGGGCCTTCGGGGGCTTCGCTGAATTTCAGCCCCGGTGAAATCGCCACGCTGATCAGCGCCATTGCGATAGCGGCCGAAATCATCCTGATCAGCAACTATGCCGGGCAAGTCGATGTGCGCCGGGTAACCGTGGTGCAGCTGGCGACGACTTCGGTGCTGTCGTTTTTGATGGTAGTGCCGACCGGCGAGGCGATTCCGGACTTCTCGTGGCTGTTGCTGAGTACGGCTCTGGGCCTGGGCGCGATGAGTGCGGCGATTCAGGTGGCGATGAACTGGGCGCAGAAAAGTGTTTCGCCGACCCGAGCGACCTTGATCTACGCCGGTGAACCGGTGTGGGCCGGGATCGTCGGTCGTATTGCGGGTGAGCGCCTTCCGGCCATCGCATTGGTGGGTGCGGGACTGATCGTGGCGGCGGTGATCGTCAGTGAATTGAAGACCAAAGGCAAAGAGACACAAACGGTCACGGAAGAATTGGAGCACGAGACCGAAGGCTAAACGGGGGTTTTACGGCTACTTTGTAGGATTCAGAGACATCCTCGCGTTTGGCGATCCGGGAGCTGGCACGTATGATGCTTCACAAACTTCCGCAGATTAGAAGCCTATGTCCCTGATAGTTCTACTGCTTCTGCCTTTTCTGGGCAGTTGTCTGGCAGCCGTGCTGCCGCACAACGCACGTAACGCCGAATCCCTGCTCGCAGGTCTGGTCGCACTGATCGGCACTGTCTCGGTCGCGCTGCTGTACCCGCAGATCGCCCACGGCGGCGTGATTCGCGAAGAATTCACGTGGCTGCCCAGCCTGGGCCTGAACTTCGTCCTGCGCATGGACGGCTTCGCCTGGCTGTTCTCGATGCTGGTGCTGGGCATCGGCACCCTCGTTTCCTTATATGCCCGTTATTACATGTCGCCGGACGATCCGGTGCCGCGTTTCTTTGCGTTCTTTCTGGCGTTCATGGGCGCCATGCTGGGGCTGGTGATCTCCGGCAACCTGATCCAGATCGTGTTCTTCTGGGAGCTGACCAGCCTCTTCTCGTTCCTGTTGATCGGCTATTGGCACCACCGCCACGACGCGCGCCGCGGCGCCTACATGGCGTTGATGGTCACCGGTGCCGGGGGATTGTGCCTGCTGGCGGGGGTCATGATTCTCGGCCATGTGGTCGGCAGCTATGACCTGGACAAGGTCCTGGCCGCCGGCGATCTGATTCGCGCACATGCCCTCTACCCCATCCTGCTTCCCCTCATTCTTATCGGCGCCCTCAGCAAAAGCGCCCAGTTCCCCTTCCACTTCTGGCTGCCCCACGCGATGGCGGCGCCCACACCGGTTTCGGCTTACCTGCACTCGGCGACCATGGTCAAGGCCGGGGTTTTCCTGCTGGCCCGGCTGTGGCCGTCGCTGTCCGGCAGCGAAGAATGGTTCTACATCGTCAGCGGCGCCGGGGCCGCCACGCTGTTGCTCGGCGCGTACTGCGCGATGTTCCAGAACGATCTCAAAGGACTGCTGGCCTACTCGACCATCAGCCACCTCGGCCTGATCACGCTGCTGCTGGGTCTGAACAGTCCGCTGGCCGCCGTCGCAGCGGTGTTCCACATTCTCAACCACGCGACCTTCAAGGCTTCGCTGTTCATGGCCGCGGGGATCATCGACCACGAAAGCGGTACCCGCGATATCCGCAAGCTCAACGGCCTGTTCAAACTGATTCCCTTCACCGCCACCCTGGCGATGGTCGCCAGTGCCTCCATGGCCGGCGTGCCACTGCTCAACGGTTTCCTGTCCAAGGAAATGTTCTTCGCCGAAACCGTGTTCATCAACGCCACCGCGTGGGTTGAAACCAGCCTGCCGATCGTCGCGACCATTGCCGGTATGTTCAGCGTGGCCTATTCGCTGCGTTTCACCGTTGATGTGTTCTTCGGCCCGACTGCCACCGACCTGCCGCACACCCCGCACGAGCCCCCGCGCTGGATGCGTGCGCCGGTGGAACTGCTGGTGTTCACCTGCCTGCTGGTGGGGATTTTCCCGGCCCAGGTGGTCGGACCGTTGCTGGCCGCTGCCGCGTTGCCGGTGGTGGGTGGCGTGCTGCCGGAATACAGCCTGGCGATCTGGCACGGCCTCAATGCACCGATGATCATGAGCCTGATCGCCATGTCCGGCGGCATCGTGCTGTATCTGCTGCTGCGCAACCAGCTCAAGCGCGGCCGCTTCAAGTATCCGCCGCTGGCGGGCCGCCTCAACGGCAAGCGAATGTTCGAACGCAGTCTGGTGGCGATGATGCGTCTGGCCCGGCGGCTGGAGCGGAGGATCGGCACCAAGCGTCTGCAAACCCAGCTGTTCCTGATGGTGTTGGCGGCAGTGCTGGCCGGCCTGATCCCGATGCTGCACAGCGACCTGAGCTGGGGCGACCGGCCGAAGATCCCGGGCTCGATCGTGTTCGTGACCCTGTGGCTGCTGGCAATCGCCTGCGCCCTCGGCGCCGCGTGGCAGGCCAAGTATCACCGTCTCGCCGCCCTGACCATGGTCAGCGTCTGCGGGCTGATGACCTGCGTGACGTTCGTCTGGTTCTCGGCGCCGGATCTGGCCTTGACGCAGCTGGTGGTCGAAGTGGTGACCACGGTCCTGATCCTGCTCGGCCTGCGCTGGCTGCCACGGCGGATCGAAGAGGTTTCGCCGCTGCCAAGCAGCCTGCGCAAGGCGCGAGTACGCCGTCTGCGCGACCTGCTGCTGTCGATTGCCGTCGGCGGCGGCATGGCGCTGCTGTCCTACGCCATGCTGACCCGGCAGACGCCGAACGACATTTCCTCGTTCTACCTGAGCCGTGCTCTGCCCGAGGGCGGCGGCAGCAACGTGGTCAACGTGATGCTGGTGGATTTCCGTGGTTTCGACACCCTCGGCGAAATCACGGTGCTCGCCGCCGTGGCACTGACCGTATTCGCCCTGCTGCGTCGTTTCCGCCCACCGAAAGAAAGCCTGCAACTGCCGGCCCAGCAACGCCTGCTCGCCCCCGATGTGGTCACCGATCTGGTCAACCCGCGCTCGGCCAGCGACACCGCGCTCGGCTTCATGATGGTGCCGGCGGTGCTGGTGCGCCTGCTGCTGCCGATTGCGCTGGTGGTGTCGTTCTACCTGTTCATGCGCGGGCACAACCAGCCGGGTGGCGGCTTCGTCGCCGGTCTGGTGATGTCGGTGGCGTTCATCCTGCAATACATGGTCGCCGGCACCCAGTGGGTCGAGGCGCAAATGAGCCTGCGGCCGCTGCGCTGGATGGGCACCGGCCTGCTGTTCGCCACCGTCACCGGCCTCGGGGCAATGGCGGTCGGTTATCCGTTCCTGACCACCCACACCTGGCATTTCAGCTTGCCGCTGCTGGGTGACATCCATATCGCCAGCGCGCTGTTCTTCGATATCGGCGTCTACGCCGTGGTGGTCGGCTCGACCTTGCTGATCCTCACCGCCCTCGCCCACCAATCGGTCCGGGGCCACAAAACCGCTGCCGCCAAAGGAGCCGTCTGATGGAAGAAGTCATCGCAATCGCCATCGGCGTGCTCGCCGCCTCCGGGGTCTGGCTGATCCTGCGGCCACGGACGTTCCAGGTGGTGATGGGCCTGTGCCTGCTGTCCTACGGCGTCAACCTGTTCATCTTCAGCATGGGCAGCCTGTTCATCGGCAAGGAGCCGATCATCAAGGATGGCGTGCCGCAGGACCTGCTCAACTACACCGACCCGCTGCCCCAGGCGCTGGTGCTGACGGCCATCGTCATCAGCTTCGCCATGACCGCATTGTTCCTGGTGGTGTTGCTCGCCTCACGAGGCCTGACCGGTACCGACCACGTTGACGGAAGGGAGCCCAAGGAATGACGGCGATGACTCACCTGATCGCCGCACCGATCCTGCTGCCGCTGCTGACCGCCGCCATCATGCTGATGCTCGGCGAGAAGCACCGTCCGCTGAAGGCGAAAATCAACCTGTTCTCCAGCCTCCTCGGCCTCGGCATCTCGGTAATGCTGCTGCAATGGACCCAGACCACCGGCGTTCCCGGTTCGATTGGGGTTTATCTGCCGGGCAACTGGCAGGTGCCATTCGGCATCGTGCTGGTGGTCGATCGTCTGTCGGCATTGATGCTGGTGCTGACCGGGATCATCGGCGTCAGCGCCCTGCTGTTCGCCATGGCCCGCTGGGACGGCGCCGGGTCGAGCTTCCACGCGTTGTTCCAGATTCAGTTGATGGGACTCTATGGCGCGTTCCTGACGGCGGACCTGTTCAACCTGTTCGTGTTCTTCGAGGTGCTGCTCGCTGCGTCCTACGGCCTGCTGCTTCACGGTTCGGGCCGGGCGCGTGTGTCGTCGGGGCTGCATTACATCTCGATCAACCTGCTGGCCTCGTCGCTGTTTTTGATCGGCGCGGCATTGATCTACGGAGTGACCGGCACGCTGAACATGGCGGATCTGGCCCTGAAGATCCCGCTGGTGCCGGAGGCCGACCGTGGCCTGCTGCACGCCGGCGCGGGAATTCTGGCCGTGGCGTTCCTGGCCAAGGCCGGCATGTGGCCGCTGAACTTCTGGCTGGTACCGGCCTACTCGTCGGCCAGTGCGCCGGTAGCGGCGATGTTCGCGATTATGACTAAAGTCGGCGTCTACACCCTGCTGCGCCTGTGGACGCTGCTGTTCTCGGGCCAGGCCGGCGCTTCGGCGTATTTCGGCGGCGACTGGCTGATCTACGGCGGCATGGCCACCATGGCCGGCGCAGGTGTGGCGATCATCGCCGCGCAGCGCCTGGAACGCATGGCCAGCCTGAGCATTCTGGTGTCGGCGGGAATTCTGCTGTCGGCCGTGGGGTTCGCCCAGCCGAACCTGATCGGTGCGGCGCTGTTTTATCTGGTCAGCTCGACCCTGGCGCTGAGTGCGCTGTTCCTGCTGGCCGAGTTGATCGAACGTTCGCGCACCGCCATCGAAGTACCGCTGGAAGACGAGAACGAACTGCTGCCGCGTCCGCAGGAATGGCAACGCCCCGTCAAAGGCATCAACCTCGACGACGAGCAGAAAGCTGTGGTCGGCCAGGTGATCCCATGGACCATGGCGTTCCTTGGTCTGAGCTTCATTGCCTGCGCGCTGCTGATCATCGGCATGCCGCCGCTGTCCGGGTTCATCGGCAAGCTCAGCCTGATCGGCGCCCTGCTCAACCCGCTGGGACTCGGTGCCGGCGAACCGATCTCGAATGCTGCCTGGGCGTTGCTGGCCCTGCTGATCCTTACCGGCCTCGGCTCGTTGATGGCATTCTCGCGCCTGGGGATCCAGCGCTTCTGGTCGCCAGAGGAGCGCCCGTCGCCCGTGCTGCGCAAACTGGAATGCACGCCGATTTTCCTGCTGCTCGGCCTGAGCATCGCCCTGACCTTCAAGGCTGAACCGCTGCTGCGTTACACCCAGGCAGCGGCCGATGCCCTGAACAATCCGCAGCAATACGTAATGGCGGTGCTCGGCACCCGCGCCGTGCCGAGTCCGGAAGCCAAGGCTGCGCTGCTGGAGGTGCAACCATGAAGCGTCTGTTTCCTGCTCCTTGGCTGTCGCTTGCGCTGTGGTTGCTCTGGCTGGTGCTGAACCTGTCGGTCAGCCCGGGCAACCTGCTGCTGGGTGCCGTACTCGGTTTCTGCGCCCCGCTGATGATGCGCAAACTGCGCCCGCAACGGATTCGCATCCGCCGCCCGGGCACGATCCTGCGATTGTTTCTGCTGGTCGGGCGTGACGTGATCGTCTCGAACCTGCAGGTGGCCTGGGGCGTTCTCAACGCCGGTCGCCGGCCGCTTCGTTCACGTTTCATCAAGGTGCCGCTGGACCTGCGCGATGCCAACGGTCTGGCGGCGCTGTCGATGATCTGTACGGTCGTGCCCGGCACGGTGTGGTCGGAGCTGGCGCTGGATCGCAGCATTCTGTTGCTGCACGTCTGGGATCTGGATGACGAGGCGCAGTTCATCCAGCACTTCAAGGTCACTTACGAGCGGCCGTTGATGGAGATTTTCGAATGAGCCCGCTGCTGTCGAACGCGATACTGCTGACGCTGTTCCTGTTTTCCTTGGCCATGGTCCTTACGCTGGTGCGCCTGTTCAAAGGCCCGTCGGCACAGGACCGCGTACTGGCGCTGGATTACCTGTACATCGTCGCCATGCTGATGATGCTGACCCTGGGGATTCGTTATGCCAGTGACACCTACTTCGAAGCGGCGCTGCTGATCGCGCTGTTCGGCTTCGTCGGCTCGTTTGCCCTGGCGAAATTCCTCCTGCGTGGCGAGGTGATCGAGTGAACGCTGAACTGTCTCTCTGGGTGGAAATCCCGGTGGCGATCCTTTTGGTGCTCAGCGGCGTGTTCGCCCTGATCGGTGCCATCGGCCTGCTACGGATGAAAGATTATTTCCAGCGCATGCACCCACCGGCGCTGGCCTCGACCCTCGGTGCGTGGTGCGTGGCGCTGGCCTCGATCATCTGTTTTTCCGCGCTCAAGTCCGGGCCGGTGCTGCACGCATGGCTGATTCCGATTCTGCTGTCGATTACCGTGCCGGTGACTACCTTGCTGCTGGCGCGGGCGGCGCTGTTCCGCAAGCGCATGGCCGGGGATGATGTGCCGGCCGAGGTCAGCAGCCGGCGCACTGAAACCGGCAGTTAAATCCAGGCAACAGCCAACAGCCCGGCTCCCAATATCAGACACAGCGGCGAGTAAACCCAAGTGTCGAGCCGGGCGAACCGCGACCCCTTCACTTCCTTGAAAAAACCCACCAGTTCCGAATCGCCAATCGCCCGCGCAAACATCAGCAGCGCAATCGCGCTGATCACCCATTGCAGCGCCCAGTGATGCACGGCGGGCAGCCACCATCCCACTCGCATGCACACCAGTGCGGCAATCAGTAGCAGGGCTGCCGCCACCACCAGCGTGATCCAGCCTGACGGCTTGAACGCCGGCCTGAGTGTCAGCCCGCCGTTGTCCACCGGGACCTGCGGCACCACCGCCACGGCTGCCCATTGCCCACCCATCGCCCAATACACATGCATCAGGCTGATCACCGCAAATATCGTCACCAGCCATTGAGCCAACACAAAGGTCATGGTCGAGAATCCTTTAAAGGGATTTGAACAAAACATCCTAGTCGGCATTTTTCCATGTGCACGACCGGTCGGCGGTGCGGTAAAGTGCCGCCCCATGAAATTCACCCGTACCGATCGTTCACTGCTGGCCTGGATGCTCTATTGCTGCGTCCTGTTCAACGTGTTCGCCTGCAGCATCGGTCACGGACAAATGGTCGGCATGCAGCTCAACGGTATCGGCGGCCAGTTCTGCGCCGTTGACCCGAGCACCCTGGCACCGCTCGCCTCGAATCCCGCCGAAGAAAAGCTGCCGACCCTGGCAAAAGCCTTCGGCTGCCCGCTGTGCTCCACCGGCGGCATGGGCCCGGCGTTCAACTCCAGCCTGACCCTGGCGATCCTGCCGGAACAACACAGCCCGCCGCTGCCGGTCATCGTCAGCGCCGACCTTCCTGCCCGCTTCATCTGGCCTTCGGCCAATCCTCGCGCCCCGCCGCGCGCCTGAGTGTCCTTGCCTTTTTGAATTGTCAGCCCACTGCGCCAACGCGCGGCGTTCGCCTGTGCGCTGACGCCTAGACAAGCATTCAGGATTCAAACGATGAAACAACTTACCTTGCTGGCGAGCCTGTGCGGCTGCCTGTCCGTCAACGTCTGGGCGCAATCCACCGTGGATCTGGCGCCGATTACCATTGACGGCGAATCCGGCGCCGAACCGGGCCTGAGCCTCGACCAGTCCAGTGGCATGGCCTCGCGCCTGGGCCTCAGCGTGCGCGACACCCCGGCTTCGGTGGCCATTGCCAACCGCAACGACATTGAACGTCACGGCTCGCAAAACTTTCAGGACGCGGCCAACACCTTGCCGGGGGTGAACGCCAGTGCGCCGCCCGGCTTTGGCGGGTTCGTCTCCTATCGCGGCTTCACCAGCAGCCAGATCACCCAGATGTTCAACGGGGTCAACGTTTCCGGCGGACTCGCACGCCCCGTGGATTCGTGGATTTATGACCGGGTGGAGCTGGTGGGCGGCCCGTCGTCACTGATCAACGGCGCCGGCTCGGTCGGTGGCTCGCTGAACTACGTTACCAAACTGGCCACCCGCGACGAGCAAGCCATCGATGGCCGAGTCAGTTATGGCACCTACGACACCACCGAAACCGCATTCGGCCTCAATCACGCGCTGACCGAACCCGGCGTCGACGCGCAACATTACGCGCGCCTCGACGTCAGCCACAACACCAGCAACGGCTACATCGACCGGCAGGAACGCGATGCCTGGAGCGTGGCGTTCTCGCTGCTCAGCGATCTGACGCCGAACCTGTCGCACACCCTGGCCCTGGAATATCAGGACGAACACGAAGACAGCCCGTACTGGGGCACGCCGGTGCTCAACCCCAAGGCCGGCGAGTTGAAGATCGACAAGCACAACCGCTTCAACAACTACAACGTCGAGGACGGCCGCTACGAGCAGCGGACGATCTGGGTGCGCTCTATCATCGATTACCGGATCAACGAGAGCACCACCCTGCGCAACACCCTCTATCACCTCGACAGCCAGCGTGATTACCGCAACCTGGAAACCTATCAATACAACGCCGACAACAGCGCGGTGAACCGCTCCACCGCGTATCAGGTGCGGCACCAGGGCGAGCAGAACGGCAACCAGTTCGAACTGCGCCACGACAACACCCTGTTCGGCCTCGACACCACCTGGTCCGGCGGATTCGAGTACAAGGTCAACCAGACCACCAACTCGCCGCTGAACGTCAAAGGCGCCAGCGCGGTGAACCCGAACAACTACCGACCGGGGCATTTCTATGACATCCCCGGAACGATGCCGGGTTTTGTCAGCGACAAGACCAACGAAGTCACCACCAAAGCGCTGTTTGCCGAGAATCGCCTGGCACTGACCGACAAGCTTTCGCTGCTCACTGGTCTGCGCTATGACGACATCGACCTCGACGTGACCAACCATCGCACGGTAACGGCAAGCAACCCGCACCATCTGAAGCGCAGCTGGGATCCGGTCACCGGGCGCATCGGCCTGACCTATCAGTTCATTCCGTCAGCCAATGTATACGTGCAATACAGCACTGCCGCCGAGCAACCCAATGGCACCCAGGACTTTGATGTCTCGACCGGCAAGCAATGGGAAATCGGCAGCAAGTTCGACTACCTGAACGGACGCGGTTCGGCAACGGTGGCCGCCTACACCATCGAGCGCAAGGACTTCGCGGTGACGGATCCACTGGACCCGACCAGCAGCATTCCGGTCGGCCAGCAGACGTCGAAGGGTATCGAGATTGCCAGCTCGTTGCGGATCACCGACAAGTTGCTGGCCGAAGGCAACTTCGCCTGGGTCGATGCGCAATACGATGAGTTCAACGAAAAGAACCCCGCCGGCGTGGTGGTTTCGCGCAAGGGCAACACACCGACCAACGTGCCGGACCGGGTCGGCAATCTGTGGCTGACCTACGATTTCTCGCCAAAATGGCAAGGCGGGGTCGATGCGCGGTACGTGGCGTCGGTGTTCGCCGATAATGCCAACACCATGACCGTGCCGTCGTACACGCTGTTTGGCAGCTTTCTCAGCTACAAGGTGGATTCGCACACCACTGTGACCGGACGGGTGCGCAACCTGACGAATGAGGTGTACGCCGAGTTCGCCCATGTGTCGCCGGCGTATTACCTCGGCACACCGCGTACATTCGAGCTGGCTGTACAGACGCGGTTCTGATTCATCCTGGCGAGGGCGTCGCCCCTCGCCACTTCACTACAGACCTGCCTGAACCTTCTGCGCCACATCCTTCGGCAGCCACGCCTGCCACACATCCGGGTGCGCCTTCATGAACGCCACCGCCGCGTCCCGAGGCGCCGTGTGTTTCTCGCTCATTTCGGCCAGCGCCTTGTTCAGGTCATCAATCGGAAAATCGACCTTGCTGAAGAACTCGGCAATCTCCGGATGCTGTTTCTGGAACGGCGTAGACACACCGATCGACAGCTTCGAGGCCAGTGAACGGGTCGGTTTTGGATTGGGATTATCGGCGTCGGTCAGGGTCTTCCAGGCCTCGGCATCGAACGGCGGCTCTTCCAGTTGAATCAGCTTGAACTTGCCGAGCAATGGCGTCGGCGACCAGTAATAGAACAGCACCGGTTTACCGCGGCGGATCGATGAGCTGATTTCGGCATCGAGTGCCGCACCGGAGCCGCTGCGGAAATTGACGAAATCGTCCTGCAAGCCGTAAGCCGTCAGTTTCTGTTTGTTCACCACCTCCGACGTCCAGCCGATCGGGCTGTTGAGAAACCGTCCCTTGCTCGGGGTTTCCGGGTCCTTGAACACGTCCTTGTACTTCTTCAGATCGCTGACACTGCGCAGGTCCGGTGCCAATGGCTTGATGCCTTTGGCCGGATCGCCCTTGATCACGTATTCCGGTACCCACCAGCCTTCGGTGGCACCTTTGACCGTATCGCCCAGGCTCGCGACCTTGCCTTCGGCTTCGGCCTTGACCCAAACCGGACTGCGCCCGGCCCATTCTTCGCCGATGACCTGAATGTCATTGTTGGCCAATGCGGTCTCCAGCGTGATGGTGGTGCCCGGCAAAGTATCGGTCGGAAGCCCATAGCCCTTCTCGACAATGATCCGCAGGACATCGGTAATCAGGCTGCCGCTTTCCCAGTTCAGATCGGCGAAGTGGATCGGCGTCTGCGCCGCGCTCACCGCAGGCATCACCGTCATCAAACCGAATGTGGTAAACCCGGCGGCAAGCAACCGTCGAAATCCGTTCATGCTTTTGCACCTCGTGCTGTTCACAGCAATAGCAGGATGGCCTGACAGAAGACCGCAAGCCTCTGAATACTCAGTCAACTGACTGTAGACGAGGTTCCTGCTTTTTCAGGGGCATGACACGGACAAGGCTACTTTTCAGACATTTCCTGCAGGCTCTTCAGCTCGCGTCTGACCATGCTGGCGTATTCCGCAGGCTGCAAGGCGTAGATTTGCGAAGCGACCCAACCCAGCCACGCGCCCTTCAGTTCGGCCTTTGCAACGAACAACCGACGTGCTTCTTCGCGGGCACTGTCGAGGTTCTGCAAATGGAAATCGGCGCGACTCACTCGCTGGCCTTGAAGGTCACCAGCTCGCCCTTGCGCCACTTGGCGGCTTTGGCGGTGACGGCTTTCAGGGTCTTGGTCAGGCCTTCCTGCAACTGCTCGTTGGCTGCGAACACGGTGACCGCGCTGTGGCCTTCCTTGAACACGATGGCATGGCCGTCGCCCGTGCTGACAAACGCGTAGTCGCCCAGACCGTACACAGTCATTTTGATTTCGCGAAAGCGGATGTCCATCTTGCCGCCTTCTCGGCTGGGCAGCACCGACGCGCTGAAATGATCGCCGACCTTGAGCTTGAGGCCAGGTTTGTCATCGACCACCAAGGCGCTTTCGGTGTCGATCTCGGCAACGTAAATGCCTTCGGCGTTCTGCTCGGTGATGTAAACAAAACGCGATTGAAACTGCTTGACCAGCTTTGCCCGCAAATCACCCAGCACGAACAAAGCATGCATATCGAGGTTACTGACTGCCAAAGAAACATCCCCACACTTGAAAAGAGTGCCGTACGCGAAAAGCGCCCACGGCAGAAAAAGTCGGCCCGGCCGAAGTGTTGCGCGATGACTCGAATATACGCCTGAGCGAGCGAAGTGCTTATTCAACGCGAGTTGCACAAGACTACTGGAATGCCACTCGCGAAACCTGCAAAGACGTTCTCCAGATGTTGAAGGAAAATGCGTCACGCCCGCCCAGAGAAAGCTGATTACGAACTTTAGGGAAAAAACTCACCAAGAAAATCACTTTTCCGACATATCGCACGCAAAAAATTGCTTTAGATAGCGCCATGCCGTCGCCAGGTGTTGGCGATTCTAGAGCAGCGATGCTGTTCTCGACTACCCGCAGTGGCCAGTAAATGCGGGTCAATCCATGAAAAGGACTTCATATGTGCACTTTGACGCATTTTGCCGTGGCCCACGAGCCCGCCTTTGTCTTGAACAATTCTGGTTTCGAGAATGTTCCTAGAATGCAGCCTTGCACTCAGGAGCCGTTATTTCAGGTGATCCCTGCAGGCAATGCCTTTTTCCATATTAGAGAAAAGTCGACGGGCCTTGTCAGAGGATTCCGAGAGGATCACAACGCCGCCTGCGCCCTCGCCCGCTCACTGGAATCGCGAATCGAACTCCTGGCCAGCGCGCACCTCAGATAAAGAGAGTCATCGACCCCGCCATCCTTCAAGGAGCACACCATGGAACTGCCTGCCTACAACCTGACAACTCTGTTCGATCAATTAGGGCTGCCTTCGGAGGAAACAGCGATTGACGACTTCATCGAAGCCCATCCACTGGATGCCAACACTAAATTGATTGATGCCGAATTCTGGAGCCCGCAACAGGCGCAGTTGCTCAAGGAGTGGCTGCGTGCCGATGGCGAGGAAGCCGTGATGGTCGATGAGCTGAACGTGCGCCTGCACCGGGGCAAATGATTTCGATCAGTGCAGGCAGTCACTGGGTTCAGCGCTCAACTGCTCAAGCCACGCGGCCCTGCACTCTTCCGCTTCATTACGACTCGCGAAAGCGGTGCCACGGCGTTCGCCATTGAGCAGCACCACCCAGCAGACACTTTGCCCCATCGCGCGCAGCCCGGCGGGTACGCCGCTGCCGATCATCACCGCGACATCGACTCTGCATTGCATGCTGACCTCCCAACTTCATTAGCAACCTAACTATGTAGGCATGTTAATGATCTGGATCAGGATGAAACAGCTGCGCGTCTGTACAGCTTAATTGCAGTTCCGGCAACAATGCCTCAGCGCGGATTCTCCGGTTTGTAGCCCAGACGCAACCCGCCCCAGTGGCGGCCCTTGACCATGATCGGCACCGACAGATCGTGCATCAGCTCGCCGGTATCGCGGGTGTAGGTCTGCAACAGCACGGGTTGCTGATGGCTGCCGCAGCGGATACCGGTGCGGTCGGCGAATTTGCGTTTGGTGCGATTGTTGACGGTATCGACCTGCACATCCCCGGTCAGCGGCTGGCTGAATGCCTGATTGTGGGTCGGCACGTAACCCTGCTGCGTGCAGGCAATGGCGAACACCAGGCCTTCGTGGCGCGGCAACAACGGTTCCTGAATCGCCGGGAGTACCTGATCGGTGTAGCGGTCGAAACGGGTCTGGAACTTGGCAGGTTGTGTATCGGGAATCGGCTGATACTGGCGGTCAAACAGATCTTCAAGGCTGATGCGCCCTTGCTCGACATCGGCCTCGAACCGCGCGGCAATCTGGCTGGCGCCTTCGCGGGCAAGGTCGTAGATGCGTTGGTGATAGTCATCCAGCCCGACTTCGGCCAGGCGTTCGCTGATGGTTTCCGCCTGCCCTTCCATCTGTACGGCCGCGTCGGCCAGACGACGAGTCTGCTGGTCGCTGATAGCCAAATCGCTGCGCATCTGCTCGATGGCAGCGAACAGACTGTCGAGCTGTTCGCGATTGGTTTCCGCGCCTCGGGCGATTTCGCCCACCTGGCTTTCGACCCCGGCCGCCAGTCGCGCGATGTTTTCCAGGTGCTGACCGGTGTGCTCAACCTGCTCGACACCCGTGTGTAAATCGTCGGAGAGCTGGCGGATCTGCTCCACCACCTGCGCCGTGCGTTGCTGAATGTCGGCGACCATTTCCCCCACTTCACCGGTGGCCGTCGCGGTACGAGCCGCCAGGCCGCGCACTTCGTCCGCCACCACTGCAAATCCACGACCGTGCTCGCCGGCCCGGGCCGCTTCAATCGCGGCGTTCAATGCCAGGAGGTTGGTCTGGCTGGCGATGGACTGAATCACCAGCGTCACGCGCTGAATATCATCGCTGCGCTGGCTCAAGGCTTCGATCAGTTCGCGGCTCGCATTGGCGCGCTGGCTGAGCTGGTGCATGCGCGAGATCGAATCCACCAGTTCGGTGCGCCCTGCTGCGCTGCTGTGATGGGCTTCGCTGGCGGCGCCCAATGCCTCGCGGCTGAGCTGCGAAGTGGCCTGTTCAGTGGCGATCATGACTTCAGCGTTGTTGACGATCTGCGCGGCGGCGTCGAGTTGCGATTGCAACTTGCCGGCCAGCTCCTTGACGGAAAACGCCACGCCAGCGGCTGACAGCGCGTTATGGCTGGTGGTGTAGGAAAGGTCGCGAGTCAGCTCGGACATCGCGCTGCTGCTGTCGACCGGTTGAGCATCGGGGACCGCCCGAGAACGCAGGCGCGGCAGCCAGACGATCAGCACCGCCAGCGGCATGCTGACGTACAAGGGCCATTCGCCCAGGCTCATCCCGGCCAGCAACAGCATCAGGGCGATGCTTTGCAGGGTCGGCGTCAGCCAGCGATTCTTCGGCAAAACAACTGGTGCAGGCAGAGCCGCAACCAGAGATCCATCTCTCGTCATTTCGTTACCCCACGCTTGTTCTCATTGTTGTGACTGCATTAAACGCCACTACAACGCCATTATCCATGGTCCGTTAGTCGTGGGTCTGTGGCAGGTCAATGGAATGGCAGGGAGACTTTCCGGCAGACGAGAAAAAGCAAAGATCGCAGCCTTTTGCAGTTCCCGATGGAGCTGCAAAAGGCTGCGATCTTTTCGCGACGACCCATATTGAAGGGGTCGCCTCAGGAATCAGGCCTGACGCTGGTGCTTGTCGATCTGCTCGTGCCGCTCTTGAGCTTCGATGCAGTACTTGGTGGTCGGGCTGATCAGCAGGCGTTTCAGGCCAATAGGCTCGCCGCTGTCGTCGCACCAGCCGAAGCTGTCTTCCTTGATACGCTCAAGGGCCTGCTCGAGTTGCGGCAGCATGCGCTGGTCGCGATCGATCGCGTTTACCAGCCAGGTGCGCTCTTCTTCCACCGATGCGGCGTCCGCCGGGTCAGCCGGGGTGTCCAGGCTTTCGATGGCAATACGGTTCTGCTCAATGCGCTCATGGGTTTCGACTTTCATGTTCTGCAACAGCTCTTGAAAGAAAGCTTGTTGCTCGGCATTCATGTAGTCATCTGCCGGCATGGCCAGCAACTTGTCCTTTGTCATTGATATCTCTATAAAAAACGTGCATTAAGGCGAATTAGGGAGCGTTCCGGCGAACCGTCTGCGTTCATCGGAAAGGCATCGTTTATTGCAAACGCCACCCGGCACTCAATTTACGAAGGGGCGGCAGTCTAAGGCTCGTTTGAGGCCT
The DNA here is from genome assembly GCF_057809295.1 of Pseudomonas sp. FG35. NCBI lineage: Bacteria > Pseudomonadati > Pseudomonadota > Gammaproteobacteria > Pseudomonadales > Pseudomonadaceae > Pseudomonas > Pseudomonas sp. FG35. The sequence goes on from NZ_JBMDJR010000003.1 coordinate 298,506, forward strand.
CAGCAACTGTAAATACCGGGAATTTGTCCGACAAGGCCCGGAAACTGCTCTGACACAGGCTTCACAGCGCTCATCGGAGTGCGTTTATAGCAAGAAATTCAGTCGAGCGGCTGTATATAGAAGACAAACGTCGGACGAGCGGCGCTTTGTCGCATTTTCTGACGGCAGAATCCCCAAATTTGTAAGCGCCAACCAATGCCTCGCAAGGGCTGGCGTTGTGCATGAGCAGAAACTCAAGGTTGGCGAATCTGTGGCTGCGGTAGACTTTCCTCCAATAAATCGCGAACGGACTTGGGAAGGAGTTTCGGGTCTACATTTTCCTTGATCAACACCACGACTCTGTCGTTCGATGGTTCCAGTTCTCCGAGGTTCTGTGCAGTTACTGGAGGTGGAAGCAACGACTCAATGCTGTAGTTGATACCCCGGTACCCGATAGCAACCGGCCGAGCAAATGCCTGACGCAAGGTCACACCCAACGCGGAGGACCTGACTACCGACCCCGTAACGCCCGGCAAATCAGGAGCAACTTTGTTCACCCGGTCACGCAGTTGAGAATTGACCTGCTCCAACTCAGCCTCCAACTCGTCGATTCTGGCTTGACTGGTTGTCGACACTGCCGCGGTTGCGGTTTTTACCTCAGGCTGGGGCTTATCAGGCTTTTGAGGATCAGCCGGTTTGGTTTCCTTGTCTTCTTTTGTTTGAACCTTGCCTTCAGCACCAGCACCAGCACCAGCACCAGCACCAGCACCAGCACCAGCACCAGCACCAGCATTTGGCTCCTTGCGGAGTTTGAGCAACTGCGCTTCGATGCTTTTCTTCTTGTCACTCAGATCAACCATCGCCATGGTCAATGCCGAGAACGTGGCACTCATGCCCTCCTCAGAAGAAACACTCACATCAATGGCTCGGGCCAGGTATACGTCCGTGATCAAAACCAATACCGACTGCGCCCCCTCAGAACCTCTTCCGCTCGTACTTAATGCCTGCGCGGCCTCCTTTAACATTTGACGATCCTTTATGGTGTAACGCGTCGGCGCCACCTCGTTGAACCGGCGTCGTGCCTCCAGATAGCTCACACCATAGGTCTCCGCCGCCGGAACCGAGTAGGAAACGCTGTATTGTGATCGACGTCCCAACCCGATAAGCGCACCGATAGCATTGCTGGTGACATTGACGCCAACATCACTTTCAGCCAGTGAAGCAAAGGTAAATCCTGGGAAAGCTACCAAGCTATTTATCACCCGGTCACGAACCTTCAATGGTAAAACCTTTCTGGTCTGAACAGTACCAATGCCCGTGCCATCATCATAGGTATCCGAAGACTCGAAGGTCACTGTTGGTGCAGACCGGTACAACTCCTCACTCAGATCGATGTGATCGACGCGGATCGATCCCAACACATAATCGGCAGTCTTGCTTTTCTGGCCTTTCCCAACAGAACGCGCAACAAAAACATCACCGACCTCAAACTGTGCCCGAGGTGGGTATATCGCCTGAATGCCTAATTGCTCTGTATTGGTTGCCCAGTTTTCGGCGACCACGCCGGGAGTCGGTCTCGAGCCACATCCTGTTAATGCGCCCGCCCCTACCAGACACCAAATTAAATAACTGTGCTTGTACATGCTTTAACCCTCCCTTGAGTTTCCATAGCACGCCTTTGCGCATCGATCGCGCGCAGGTCGGCGCCTCAACGATCGAGGGGGTCATGGACTACAAGGGAGTAATACAAACGAGTACTGATTCAGAGGGCCTGAACTCGCTTAACTTTTCCATCCCTGGTCGGTGCTGGCACTTTGACTATAGATCCGGCACAAACCTCCGCAAGGGCCGTCCCGGCCTTTATTTTCGGGTGTTTCATCGGTGATACGCTCAGCAACGACCGTCGACCCGTTGTCACGAAGTAGTCAGCCCACAGACTTTGCCGCTACATTCGTCACCCACATCACCAGATCGTCGCCTCCAGGGAAGTGCACATGAAACTGATCGGAATGCTCGACTCACCCTATGTCCGCCGCGTGGCGATCTCCGCCAAGTGCCTGGGTATTGAACTGGAACACGACCCAGTGTCGGTGTTTCGCCACTTCGAACGCTTCCAGCAGATCAACCCGGTGGTCAAGGCGCCGACCCTGATGCTCGATGACGGCGAAGTGCTGATCGACTCGACCCTGATCCTCGACTATCTCGAAGCCCTGTCCGGCAAAACCCTGCTGCCAACCGACCTGCCGCAACGGGTCAAAGCCCTGCGCCTGATCGGCCTCGGCCTCGCCGCCTGCGAAAAAGCCGTGCAGCTCTACTACGAACGCAACCTGCGCCCGGCCGACATTCAATATCAGCCGTGGGTCGAACGCGTCGAAGGCCAACTCGCCGCCGCCTTCACCGCCCTTGAACATGAACTCGAAAAACACCCGCTGCCCACCGACGGCCCTCTCCAGCAGGACGGCATCACTCTCGCCGTCGCCTGGAGCTTCACCGGCCTCGTCGTCCCCGACCAGATCGACGCTCAACGTTTCCCGCGCATCGCCCAATACACCGAGTACGCCGAAAGCACCCAGGCGTTCATCAACACCCCGATGACCTGACCATGAGCACCACCGAAACCGCCGCCCCGGCCCTCAAAGAAATCTTCAACGCCGAACGCCTGCAACACATCGCCACTGAAATGAGCGCCGTGTACCCGGCGTTCAAGGCCAAGGCATTTCTCAAGCACGCCAACGAAGGCCTCGCCGACCTCTCCGTCATGCAACGCATGGCCCGCGTCAGCGAAAGCCTGCACGCTGTGCTGCCGCTGGATTACGCAGATTCCCTCGTTATCCTGCGCGAACTTGCCCCACGCCTGAACAGCGGCTTCGTCAGCATGTGCCTGCCGCACTACGTCGCGAGCTACGGCGCGCACGCGTTCGACACCTCGATGGAAGCCCTGAAGTACTTCACCACCTTCGGCTCCTCCGAATTCGCCATCCGCCACTTCCTGCGCAGCGACCTGGAACGCTCGCTGGAACTGATGCACGACTGGACCCGAGACGAAAACCACCACGTCCGAAGACTCGCCAGCGAAGGCAGCCGCCCTCGCCTGCCGTGGTCATTTCGGCTGGAACCGTTGCAAGCGGATCCGCTGTTGGCTGCCGGGATACTTGATCGGTTGAAAGCCGATGAAAGTTTGTACGTGCGCAAGTCCGTGGCGAATCATTTGAATGACGTGACGAAAGAACATCCGGAGTGGGTGCTGGATACGGTTGAGGGGTGGTCGCTGGAGAACAGGCACACGGCGTGGATTGCCAAACATGCGCTACGAAGTTTGATCAAACAGGGGAATTCTCGGGCGCTTACGGTTATAGGCGCTGGGGCGAAGGCTGAGGTTGAGTTGCTGGATGTGAAGGTGGAGCCGGCGGTTGTGCGGCTTGGGGATACGATTACCTTGTCATTTACCGTTCGATCGTTGGTGCCAGTTGAACAGCGGCTGGTGATTGATTATGCGATTGACTATGTGAAGGCGAATGGCGGGACGTCGGCCAAGGTTTTCAAGTTGAAGACGTTGGAGCTGGAGGGGTTCGGGAGTGCGGTTGTGGCGCGGCGGCAGGTGATCAAGGATTTCACTACGCGCAAGCACTATGCGGGGGTGCATGCGGTGCATGTGGTGGTTAATGGGGAGCGGTTGGGGAGTACAGCGGTTGACATCGATTTTTGACGGACTGAAAGATTCTCTCTGACGTTGCTCTCGTACGTGGACTAGCCAACAAAAAAATCCAAGGACCTGGCCATGAAGCTTAAACAAATAGTCGATTGCTTTTTTAAATATGCGATTGAACGGAGAAATCCGTACAGCAGCTTCCCCCTTACCACTGAAATCGATGAGTTTGGCGGGCCGTATGTTGAAATTTCCGACTCAGGAAAACTGGCTATCGTTGCGCGAGATCGCGGTTATGAAGTGTTGAGAAAAGAGACAACATCACCAGAGGAGCTGGCTAAATGGGTGTATGAAATGTTCAACAAGAGATAAAACTTCACACCTATGCGTCATTTCGACTAATCCAACTCGACGCTTTCAACTTTTCGCAACCGATCAAAAATTTACGACTTTACTTTCTGACTGATTTTGACCAAAAGTATCTAAACACGCTTGGCACCCCTTCACAGCCGGCTTCAGGCGGGAAGGAAGGTCAAACTGTCAAGATTGATCTCGGCGTAAGAACCTATATCCCCCTTGTAAAGCGAGACCCTGGACACGCCCAGCTCGGACTGTAAAAGCTCGACTAACGTTCTTAGCTTTTTGTTTTTAGACATCGACGTCGGACGCACTACCGCTGCCTGTCCGGGTTCGTCATCGTAAATCCTGATCAGAAACATATCCTCTTCGCTCTGTATTTCGTAGTTATAACCACGATACTCATACCCGAGGTCGTGGTCGACGTCATCAAAGCGAGTAGCTTTTATTATCTTCAAAGTGGCATCCAGCATTTGATCACCATAGAAGGATCGTTTCAAAGAAATGCTAAAAAAATGGGGACGTGCAAAAAATCGAAAAATGGGGACGCATCTATTTATCAAAAGACCCGCTCTATTTTTTCCGACTCCCCCCCGTTTCCAAGAATTACCAACTGCCATATGGAATGCCGAACTGGTCGATATAACGCTTGGATTTTTCACTGACCGGATATGCGTAACGCCCCTGGTTTTTGCCTTGGCTTGGCCCCAACGGTTCAATCTCAGCTTGCGCCCTAGCCACTTTGATCGGGTGATGACAAGAGTCTCTAACCCACACTTGCACAACTCCGCCCGGCGCCAACCCTAAATAAACGGAAGAAATATAGGTGGCCGTTTCCTCCGGAGTTTTCGCACATCGCTGATTGACCGACGTCAGCATCAGCTGCCTGGCTTCTTCCGGTATATCCACCCAAGCACGATAGGTCTGAGGCTCCACAATAGATTGCCAACGAACAAAGATTCGTTTGGGAAGATCGGCGCCTACTACTGCTTTTGCAGAGCCGCCTACGCCATGCCAACCTCGGGCTGACTCTGTGCCATCCTCTGGTTGCCCGCCCGAGGCGGATCCCCCGCCGGTGCGTAGGAACGTTCTTCCTTTGATGTCTTCCACCGAAGTATCTTCCACCCAAACCTTCATGTAGTGAGGCTCTGTGAAACCCAGCTCCCACCATGGGGATTTTGGGTCGTTTTTCGCTGAAAGCGGGTCTGCGGAACAACCGGTAGTGAGCAGTGTGCACAACAGGGTTACAAGTAGCTTCATTACCAAAGCGTCCAATCAGGTACGTGCGGGTGTTTTACTCGAATTGCATCTGACGTGGGAGCGTTGATGTAAACCGCTTTCACGCCACTTCCATCCCTTCGGCCGAGTGGGTGGTTCCAGTTGGCGGATGTATGAATGTACTTGAGTTTCAGGATTTGCTCCTCTTGCGGGGTGGTGCTGTAGTCGCCAGAGACAAAACGATCACACAAAGCTTGAAGCTCCGCAGGAATGGAAAACTCGGGAGTCTCAGGAATATCGTTGAAGCGAACTCCCTTGGCTTTCGCCTGTTGATGCATCACACGTAGACATACTCTGGAAAGCATCCCGCTCACAGGGCGTTTGAGCTGAACGGCGGCATAGACGCGCTTGATCTGTGGACTAGATCGATCCTGTGGACTATTGGGCATAAGGAGTGGCGGTGGCGTGACGATTTCCAGCATTTCAGAAGGCCAGCCATTGGCGAGCCACTGATTTTTCACGGTTAAAGCATCCTGATAAATCGAGGTGGTTACGACATCAGTGTTAAGCGACACCTCAAGTGTCTGCATCGGGCTGACGAGTACGCACTCATCCGCCTCCTCGAGGTAGCCCCCACCAATATCGGAATGAACACCGGGCAAAATGATCTCCTGATGATCTGGCGTTACACAGCTGAGGGCGAAATTTCCCCTGCACTCATCGCGTGCGACCAATTGGAGGACATCAGTGAAATAGCGTTGATCCAGATAAAGCTTGATGCCTGTTGCAACGGGGCTTTTGATGTTGCCCAGATTGGACCAGCCAGCAATGGAAGGAACGGTATCGAACAGGCCTATAAAGCCCATATTGATATCGCTTTTATATTGATCGCTGAAAGTCGAACTCAAGGAAGCTGCGTTATTTCGAAGGATTTCTCCTAAAGGACCCTGTTTGCCGCGCACGACTTCATTTGCAAAATGCCGAGCGGCTGCCGCACCACGGCTGAAGCCGAAGGTGTCGAATGTCAGGGAGACAATTTCACAGCCCGGATTTTCGTCCAGCGCCTCCTTGATCCGCTGCTTGATCAATACGAACGAAGATTGAACACGACCGGCAACTCCGGTTTCGCCACGCCCAGTACCTGCTCCCAAGGTGCTGTCTTTTTCACCTGAACGGGTGCCGATCCCTTCGACATACACCATGCGAAAAGCACGTTTTCGCGTGCCCTCACCTTCGGCTGCCTCAGGCGTGTCATACAGCTCACTCAGCTTTTTTATATTGCTGACATCATTGCCATAACTACTATCCGGATCACTCATATACGGCTTGCAACTCGCATCAATATCTTGAGCCGCAATCGGATGATGAGCACCACACAGAAGCCCGGCCGCTGCGTTATTCGCATTATTCCCCGTCCCATCGAAGAACACTCCGATCTGCAGGGCAATGCCGATTTTTTCACGTGCCGATGCCGGTTCCTTCCCGTGTTTCTCATATTCAGCCCAACGCTGGGCATGAATATCGACGGGGTCGGTTCCTTTGTTGCGATAGTTTTTAGGCGGGTTGGGAATGTAGCCACTCAATCCTTGATTCCTTCTTCTGATCCTTGAAGAACGGGCCGAAGGGTGACAGCGGAAATCGGGGGATGCAAGGCGTGGCCGCGTGCCAGCACCTGGCGCTCTTTCTCCCTGCCTGCAATGGTGGCGCCGAGCCACGAATGATATGGTTCAGCCTCAAAACCAGGGACGACACCTCGTGCACAAACAATGTCTGGCAGCAGCAGTAACCTTCGCCATCAGTTTTTCCGCTCTTGCCTCTCCCGTACCGCAGGAAGAGCTCGAAGAGTGCCAACGAATAGAAAACTCGGCCAAACAGGTCATGAAAACCAGGCAGCAAGGCGTGCCTATGGCTTCGGTGTGGGAATTGGCCGAAGCGGCAGGTAAGCAGAACGAGTATGTGGGTGAAGTGTTCAAGTCGCTGATCCGCGAGGCGTACGAGATTCCTCAATACTCAAGCGAGAGCTTGCAGCAGAAAGCGATCAGCGATTTCCATTCCAATTTCTACAAGGCTTGCATCGTGACGGCGGAAAAGAGAGCAAACGCAAACGGCTGAGCTCAACGAACAAAAAAGAGAGCAGATTCAGGTAATGAATCTGCTCCCTTTTACTGAAGGACTCCTGATTCAGGGCCAGGGAGCTCCATCACCTTCGCGGGCATTAAAAGCCGCCCCCTCAATGTGATAAACCTGCGGCTCCTCCGAAAAATACCTCTCAAGTCCCAGCATAAAGACCCTGTGATCCTCCCCCGCCTCAAAATCCGTGTGAGCCTCAAGCGAGTCCCACCGCACAATCAGATTGAACCGCTCCGGCGTTTCAATCCCCTGCGCAAGCATGTGCCCGCCGTACCCGTTCGCGCGGCGGAGCAAAGGCGCAACCTCGGCAAATGCACGCCGGAACTCATCAACACGTTCTGCGTGAACAGGCAGCAAAGCGATCTCGTAAATCATGACGCATCCCCCACAGAATCCACACGAAGCGCCGGCTCGACCGCAATCGCAATCTTCCCTTGAAGACCGTTGTTGGGACTTTCCAACCGAGCATGGGCCAGCGCAATCTCCGCAAGCGAATACACCGCGCCAACATGTGGTCGCAGTTGACCGCGCTCCACCAGGACACTCAATTCATCGAGCTTGCCGCGGTTCTGGCGGGTGAAAACGAAGTGATAGCTCGCGTTCTTGCCCCAGGCCTGAACGAGGTTTTGTGGTTTGGCGATGTCAACGATCGAGACCACGCGGCCAAGTTGCGCGAGTGCGTCGGGGCTGCGCGACAGGGTGTCGCCGCCGATGGTGTCGAACACTACGTCCACTCCGAGGCCATTGGTTTCCCGCAGGATGGCGTCGACGTAGTCTTCCTTTTCGTAGTCGATGATCACATCGGCGCCCATGCGGCGGACGAACTCGGCATTTGCTTCACGCGCGGTCGTGAACACTTTGGCGCCCATCGCTTTGGCGAGCTGGATGGCGACATGTCCGACGCCGCCTGCGCCGCCATGGATCAAGATGCTCTCCCCTACTCTGAGCGCTGCCCGCACGATCAAGGCTTCCCATGCTGTCCCGCCCACCAGGCTCAAGCTGGCAGCTTCGAGGTGGCTCAGTGAGGAAGGCTTTTTGCCGATGATGCTGGCGGACGCCACGTGGTACTCGGCATAGCTGCCGGGGCCGTCGAAGATTTGCGGCGTGTACCAGACTTCGTCTCCGGGGGCGAAAGCCGTCACACCCGGGCCGACCGCTTCGACTACGCCGGAGACGTCATGTCCGGTGATGGCCGGCAGTGGCACCAGGTCGGAATAGTCGCCGCGTCGGACTTGATAATCCAATGGATTGATCGAGGTGGCGTGTACCCGGACCAGCACTTGTCCCGTTTCCGGCACAGGCTTGGGCACGTCGCAGAGTGTGAACGATTCCGGGTTGCCAAATGATTCAAGCAGCATCGCTTTCATGGTGAATCCTCGTATCGACAATAAGGGATATCGAGATATCTCGATACATTGCGGTAAATTTTTTTACAGCTCTTTCCCTATGACCTCGGCCAAGGCGCTGATGTTGGCTTCATTGCGCTTGTAGTAGGTCCACTGACCGATGCGCCTGACTTCAACCAGGCCCACACGCTGCAGCGTTGCAAGATAACCGGACACCGTTGACTGCGAGAGTCCGATGCCCTCTTGAATACTGCTCACACACACGCCCACCGTGTGAACGTCGCCCTCGTCCTGCGGGGGAAAGTTCTTTACGGGGTCCTTCAAGCCTTTCAGGATTTCAAGCCGTACCGGGTTTGAGAGTGCTTTGAATACTTCGATCAGGTCCATGCGGCGAGGATATCGAGATTATTCGATATGTCAATACGCTGTTTGACCAACGGAAAGCATCTCGCCTGCCGAGAGCCCGGCAACGCTCGTCAAACCGCCAGAACGCAGCAAGGTACCTGGTAAAGAATGTGCTCGGTGGTACTGCCCAACCATTTGCTCAAGCCCCGGTTGCGAACTCTTCCCATCACGATGACATCGACATGCTGCTCGTCGGCGAACTCGCTCAGCACAGTGACTGGCCGGCCTTCAACGAAGTGGCGCTGACTGGAGGCCACACCGAACTGCCCGGCCAGTCGAAGAAACGATTTTTGCAGGTCCTCGCGCAGTGACCGAGTCAGCTCGGCCAGGGGTAATCCCCCCATGTCCGCCAGGTACGCGGCGGAAATATCGCAGGCATAGAGCAAGTGCAACTCGGCGTCGCACTGAATGGCCAAGGCACTGGCCTGCCGGATGATCTGCTCGTTCAACGAGTTGTCGGCGGACTCGATATCCGACACCTCGACCGCCGCCAGCACTTTACGAGGCAATACATAGCCGCTTCCGCCCACCAGATACACAGGTACTGGACAATCGCGCAGCAATTGCCAGTCCAGCGGCGTGTAAAACGCGCGCCTGAGGGCCGACACCTGTTCGATTTCCTTGATCAGCAGATCGGGCCCATACGCTTTGACGTGATCAAGGATGCGCTGCTCCACATCAGCGGCCCATTCCACTTCGGTGGTCACCTCGATCCGCCTGCCGCGCAGATTGACCGCCCGGGCTTCCAGCGTCCGCCGGTGTTCCTCAAGAAATGCTTCGCGTGCCTGTGACCGGTTGCCTGTTTCCAGCAGCGACAAACCGTCGAGCGAGGGAATCAGCGCCAATATGTGCAAGCGCGCGCCACTGGCCTTGGCCAGCGCCGCGGCATGGTTGATCGCAGCGGACTCGCGCAGGAGCGGATTGATGATCAGCAACAACCGTTGATACTGGCTCATAGAGACCTCTCGTCAGATCCAGGACTTTGCACTTCGGTTCGAACGACCGGCCCCACCGCCAGGATGCTGCCGGGTACCGAATACAGCGCCCGCTCGGTATTGCTACCCATCAACCGGTCAATACCTGCGCGGTGCACCGTGCCCATCACGACCACATCCGCCAGGTATTGCTCGACAAACTCGCTGATGACCGGCACTGGCAGCCCCATCACAAAATGGCGTCGCTCGGGCGGGATCCCGTAGCGATCGGCGAGGTTGATGAAAGCCTGGTGCAGGGACTGCCGCAGCTCCTCGACAAAATCCACTCCCCATCCGGCACCGATCAGCGGCGCGTCGCCATTGAAGGCCGGTGACAGGTCATAAGCGTAGAGCAGGTGCATGGGCGCGTCACATTGCGCGGCCAGCGCGTTGGCGGTCTGAATGATGGTGTCATTCAGACCGCTGATCTGGGTCTCGGGATCGAACGGATCCACGGCCGCCACGATCCGATGCGGCAGGCTGTAACGGACCTCGTTGACCAGATGCACGGGCACCGGACATTCGCGCAGCAAATGGCAATCCAGCGGCGTTATGAAAACCCGCTTCAGGAGGGGTTCGAGCGTCACATCCTTGATCAGCAAATCAGGTTTAAGGTCTGCGACAGCCCGCAGGATATCCAGCAGCGCGTGGGTGGTGAACACCACGTTCACCGTCACCTTCAGTCCCTGTTCCGAGAGTTGCTCAAGCTGATCGGCTACCCAGCGACGGTGGTGGCGCAGATAGCGCTGATACCCGACCTCATCGATTTTGTCCTCCCACAGGTGAACCACGGGTGCCGGTTCAGCGAAGACCCGAACGTCCAGCGCCGCCCCGCTCGCCTTGGCCAGCGCCACCGCGCGCAGCATGGCGGGCGTCTGATGCAGAGTCTGGTCGGCGACCAGCAGCAAACGTTGATATTGCCCCATCACACACCTCCGCAAGACAACCGCAGGCTTTGAGACTGAGCCTGCGCCAATGGCACGCAGTTGATTTACATCAACTTCGGACCATTCAACATCGCCGGTCTCTGACCCAGATCAGATTCCTGCCCATTGAGCGGCGTAGAAAGAAAGCGACTGCAGGGCGTTGTGTCCCGCACCCGTCTTTAAAACCGCAAGGAGGGTCTCCTCATGCTCACCGTCAAAGACCACAACGAACGAGCCGCCAATGCCTATGCCTCGATCGCCGGGCAACACTGGATCGAAGCACTCAGGGACGGTCGCCATGTGCTGATCCGGCCCCTTTCGGAAAAGGATCGGGAACGCGAGTATGCGTTCATCCAACGCTTGTCTCCGGAGTCGCGACACACGCGTTTTCTGGCGCAGATAAACGAACCGTCGGGCACGATGCTGGATCAATTGATGGATACCGATAATCGCCTGCGCCTGGCCTACGTGGCGCTGGTGCACGACAACGGCCAATTGATCGAGATCGGCGTAAGCCGCTATGCCGCCACGGGTGAACACGAGTGCGAATGCGCCGTTACCGTTGCCGATGAATGGACGCATCTGGGGCTGGGGACCTTGTTGATGGAACACTTGATCACGGCGGCGCGCAAGAATGGAATGCATCGGATGTATTCGGTCGATGCCGCCAGCAATGCTTCCATGCGCGATCTGGCGCGGGCGCTGGGATTCGAACGGCACAATGACCCCGACGATCCCCGCCAGGTCATTCACAGCCTGTACTTGTAGCCTCTGTCGCCGGCGAACGTCCGTACGGGCGATCGCCGGTGCTCCAACGCTAGAGCCCCCTGCCCGGCTTGATCGCCAACACACTGCACGGTGCCCGGTGCAAGAGCTGTTCGGCCGTGGTGCCCAAGAGTTTGTTCATCCCTTTGTTCTGCACCGTCCCCACCACGATCACGTCGACGTTTTGCTCTTCGACAAATCGGCAAATGGCCGGCACCGGCACACCTTCGATGAAATGACGACACTCCTTCGACACGCCATGACGCTCGGCCATCGCGGCAAACGCCTCATGCTGTGCTGTGCCCAGCGCCTCGTAGATACCGGTGGCCAGCGGCAACGCACCAAACCCGAAGTCCTGCGCATAGGCGGCGGTCCAATCGTAGACGTGCAACAACTGCAGCCGGGCATTGCACACCTCGGCCAGCTTCGATGCGGCGTCGATAATCCGGTCATTGAACACCAGATCCTGATCTTCGCTGCGAAGCACGTCGATGATCGCCAGAACATGACGGGGGCGTGGGTTCAAGGCGTTGGTCACGAGGTGTACCGGGATCGGGCAATCGCGCAGCAGTTGCCAGTCCAGCGGGGTAAAAAACACTCGTTTCAGGACCGACTCTTCGTGGGCATCCCTGATGATCATCACCAGCGGTATTTCATTGATGAATTGCAGAATCTCCGCGTAAGGGTCCTGAACCCAGACCACTTCGCTCGTGACAACGATCCCGTGTCCACGCATCCGTGTTGCCTGTTCTTCAAGCCAGTGGCGATGCTTCTCCAGGTAGGCGTCACGGGCCACGGCCACCTGTTCGGGGGCAAACAGCCCGACCACGGCCAGCGCCTGTAAATAATCGAATGCCACGATATGCAGCGGTCTTTGCAGCGCCTGCGCCAATGCCAAGGCACGATCGAATGCCGGCGTGTGGTGCATGGAGGGCGGAGCGATCAGCAGCAGGCGGGGTTCCTGTGACATGGTGCACCTCGACATTGAGCGATGGCAGGGAATGAGTCTCAGGCTGTCCCTTTTACCGACGAGCACTTTGATTTTTGTCAGTGTCCGGTCAAATCGTCGCTCGATCCACCAGCAGACCGGCCCACATGGCAGCGGTCAGCAGAATCTGACCGGGTATGACATACGCGGCGAAACGGCGTCCGCCACTGATCCAGGCCACCAGGCATTTGCTCAATGCGTTACTGCTGACCGCCAGCAGCACGGGCGGCGCAATGGCGGCGTAATCCAACAGTCCACCCTTGGCGAGGGTGGCAATCGACGCCGTGGAAGAATGAGCATCGGCGAATCCGCTGAGTACGGCAGTCAGCATCACGCCCGCCTCGCCAAAGTGATCGAGCATCAGCGAAGACAAAAACGTCACGCCGGCCATGGTCAACGTGACCGCCAGCGCGAGCTTGAGATTGAACGCCCCGCCGACCTTGATCGGTTGGTTCGCAGCGACCGCAGGCCTGGGGAACAGCAGGCCCAGGCTGAACAGCAGTGTTACGCCGAATCCGGCCAGCAACGGCCCCCACAGGTGCCGCAGCAGCGCGGTGTCGACCGCGCCGAGGATCAGCGCGACCTGCGCCGCCGTGGCCAGGTTCGACAGCAGGGCCGCCGCACTCAATACCTTGAGGTGCTCCGGGTCTTTGCGGGCGATATGGCCCATCGCCGCAATCGTCATGGTGCTGGAGGCGAAACCGGACGCGATGGCGCTGACCGCGTAGCCGTAGCGCACACCCAGCGTGCGCACGGCGATATGCCCGATGGCGCCGACGGCCATCAGCAACACGGTCAATGTACAAAGGGTGCGCAGGTTGAGTGCCGAGTAGGGACCGATGAACCGGTCAGGCGTCAGCGGCAACACCACCAATGCTGCGATCAGCAGCACCAACCCATCGCGCATCTCCGCTTCGCTCAACTGGCTGCGGGCGAAGTGATGGAGTTTCTGCCGGTAAGCCAGCAGCCCCGCCATGACCACGCCAATGGCGATTGCCAGTTCCGGCGCTGTGCCGCATAGCGCACCCAGTACCAGCACCGTGAGCAAGGCCACTTCGCTGGTCAGCCCCGGATCAGTGCTCAGGCTGCGCCAGTAAGCCACGCCGATCAGCACCGCCAGACAGCCGCCCACAATGCCCAACAGCAGTGCGCCGCCCACTTGCATCGCGACGTAACCCAGCAGCGCCGTGATCGCGAACGTGCGCAACCCGGCACAGGCACGGCTGTCGCCGCGCCCTTTGTGCCGCTCGCGCTCCAGACCGACCAGCATGCCGATGCCCAACGCCGCGGCGGCCCCCGCCAGACCCAGTGCGTCACTCATAAAGGGATCGGACCATCGGCATACGTGATCCCGGGACGCTTATTGACCGGCGCCCTATCGGCAATCGCTGGCCACACGGGGGCCGCATCGATCCGTGACTTGAGTTGATCGATAACATCATTGAAATACCTCCTCCGGCCGCAACCACCGTTGTTTCTCATCCAGTGCAAACTCGGCACTACCCCGCATTCACTCGCAGGGCTGCGGCGGTTTGACGATCATCAGACTGCAGGGAGCCTGGTTCAACACGCTTTCGACGGTACTGCCGATGAATCGGTGTGTGCCGTCGGGATACAGCATGCCCAGCACCACCATGTCGAAAGCGTGCTGCCGGGCAAACAGGCCGATGACCTTTTGCGGGATGCCGGTCAGCAAGTGTCTGCATGAACTCTGGATGCCATAGCGTTCAGCGAGTGCTTCGAAAGCTTCTTGCTGGGCGTCCTCGATGGCGTCTTTCAGACTGCCATCCAGGCTGCCTGTCGACACGCTGATAGCCCCGTCGTCGATGACCGCCCAGCAACCGACATTGAGCAGATGCAGCGCCGCGCCGCAACCGGCCGCCAGCGTGCAGGCAAGGTCAAGTATCCGGTCGTTCAACCCTTGCGTCAGTTCTTCCAGATGCGACAGATCGACCGCCGCAAGAATTTTCATTGGCCTGGCATGCCCGGCGCTTGTCACCAGGTGAAGGTGTGCCGGACATTCGCGCAGCAAGCGCCAGTCCAGCGGGCGATGGAAAGCCCGGTCGAGTGCAGGGACGTAATGGGTATCCTTGATGACCAGGTCCGGATGAAAGTCTTGCACGTACTCAAGCACGTGCGCCAGGTTCGATCTGGCCCAGACCACTTCAGTGGTCACGTTCAGGCCGATGCATCGTTTGAAGCGGGCCTGCTGCTCCAGCCAGTGCCGATGCACTTGCAGATACCCTTCCCGCGCCTGGGCCATTGCCTCGGGTGCAAACAGCCCGGCCGCTGCCAGCACCGGGACATAATCGAACGCGACGATATGCAACAGTGCTCCGTTTGCAAGAGCCAGCGCACAGGCGCGTTCAAAAGCCGGGGTCTGGGTCATTTCGCCAGGGGCTATCAATAGAATGCGTTTGAGTTTGAGCACCACGTGCCTCTCCCTGAAACGTTTACCTGGATGATTGAAAAGCTGATTTCCTGAAGAGCGACATGAGCGGGGATTTTTCTCTCAGCCTGATCACGATCAGGAATTCTGCTGCTCAAGTATCGGCAGGCATTCTTCTGGCTCACTGATTTTTATCAACTTGATCGCAGTGATGTGCCCCCGGTCACTCACAACTTGTTTCTGATGCGCGAGGACGTTTTGACTGACTCGGATCCATTCGTCGTTTAACGGCGGCCGACAAGGCTTTTTCCGTGTCAATGGCGACCCGAGAACTATGATCAACAATTCATGGTGAGGGCTTTGCGGTGGCAGAAACTCGCTCGTATCGCGATCAATACCTCAAAACGGCGTGCTCCCGGTGCAGCGTGCTGGAGCTGTGTCTACCGCTCGGCTTGAACGGTGGAGAAATCGAGCGTCTGGACACGCTGATCGCCCAGCGACTGAAGGTCAAAAAAGGCGCGGCACTCTACCGTGCCGGTGATCCTTTGCGTTCCCTCTATGCCGTGCGGCTGGGGTCATTCAAGACCAGCGTGCTGTCGATCGATGGTCGCGAGCAAGTCACCGGGTTCCAGATTGCCGGTGAAATGCTCGGTCTGGATGCCATCAGTTCGGATCTGCACACCTGCGACGCGTTCGCGGTGGAGGACAGCGAAGTCTGCCCCATCCCTTTTGGCCAGCTGGAAAAACTGGCCCGGGAGCTGCCGTCACTGCAGCACAACCTGAACAGGATCCTCAGCCGGGAGATCGTTCGCGATCACGACATGCTGATGATGCTGGGCAACATGAGCTCGGATGAACGCCTGGCAGCGTTTCTGTTGAACCTGTCGCAACGCTTGAGCGCTCGTGGTTATTCGTCGCGCAGCTTTGTGTTGAAGATGCGTCGTGAGGAAATCGGCTCCTACCTGGGCCTGCGCCTCGAAACCATCTGTCGCGGCATCGCCCACCTGCGCGACCAAAAACTGGTGGAGATTACCGGCCGCGACGTCACCATTCAGAACATGGACGGCCTCAAGCAGTTGATCGTCGGCTGCCATCGTCACCCGCAGTGAGCGTGCCGACGGGCCGGACGCGCCTTCACGGGGTAATCGCCACCTTCATCACACCGTCACGCTGGTGTGCAAACAAATCGTAGGCTGCTTCAATGTCATCCAGTTTGAACCGGTGGGTCACCAACGGTGAAAGGTCAACCATGCCGCTCTGCACGACCGCCATCAAACGCCGCATACGCTCTTTCCCGCCGGGGCACAGGGTGGTGACGATGCTGTAATCGCCCAACCCGGCCGCAAAGGCGTCGAGCGGAATGCGCAGGTCGCTCGAATACACGCCCAGGCTCGACAAGCGGCCGCCCGGACGCAGCACGCGCAACGCCGATTCAAAGGTGCCTTGCGTGCCCAGTGCCTCGATCGCGACATCGACACCGCGCCCATCGGTGAGGGCCATGATCTGCTCGACCACGTCGCCCTCGCGAAAATTGACGACATGGGTGGCGCCCAATCGACGTGCTACCGTCATGCGCTCGGCCACCGCATCGACACCGATGATCGTGCTGGCGCCTTTGAGCCGGGCACCGGCGACTGCACACAGACCAATGGGGCCGAGGGCGAATACAGCGACGCTGTCGCCGATGCTCACCTCGCCCCGTTCGGCACCGGAAAAACCGGTGGACATGATGTCCGGACACATGAGTACCTGCTCATCACTGAGGCCATCAGGAATCGGACAAAGATTGGCCAAGGCATCGGGCACCAGTACGTATTCGGCCTGGCAGCCATCGATGGTGTTGCCGAACTTCCACCCGCCGATGGCCCGGAAACCATGGCGAGTGTCCGGCCCGTCCTGGGAACCACAGCCACACAGGCACGCATAACTTTGCCCACTGGGAGTGATGGCGCCGGCAATCACGCGCTGCCCCTCTACAAACCCGCGCACCTGTGATCCCAGACGTTCGATGATCCCCACCGGTTCGTGACCGACCGTCAAACCCTTCGCCACCGGGTACTCGCCGCGCAGGATATGCACATCCGTACCGCATATAGTCGTGGTGGTTATTCGAATCAAAGCGTCCTGCGGGCCGACTTCGGGGATCGGCTTGTCGTCGAGCACGATGCGATTGTTCTCGACGAAAATCGCGGCTTTCATGGTGGCCATGAGCATTCTCCTGAAGGATTCGACTCGTAGTCAGCCTGCGCCGCGCTGCCAGACCGGCACTTGATAATGATCAACAATCGACGACATCCGCGACGATTGACCACCCGTCTGACGGCGTTCTGCCGACCATCGGTTGTTTGACAAAGATCAAACGTCCACCGCACGCCGGGCTCAGCCTGTAGCCATCGGTTCAACGCTTCCTGCCCCAAGGAGAGTCGTCATGTCAGAACAACCGCGTTACATGCTGGTCGCCTCACCCCTGATGGAAAACAACCCTGCCTTCGACCGTGCGGCGGCACTGGCCAAGGCGGCGGGCGCGGCCCTGCACATCGTGGCTTTCGATTATCTGGAAGGTCTGGCGACCGCCAGCATGGTCAACGAGCAAGCACTGGAACAGATGCGAATCGGCTATATCGAGCGTCATCGTCAGTGGCTCGAAGAACGGGCGCATTCGATGCGCAAGCTCGGGGTCACCGTCACCACGGAAGTGGTGTGGGTGGAACGACCCTTACAGGAAATCCTCATTCACCTCAAAGAACAGCCCATGGCGGCGCTGATCAAGGCGCTGGAGCCGGAATCGTTCCTGTCACGCTTGATGTTCACCCCGCTGGATATTCACCTGCTGCGCGAATGCCCGGTGCCGCTGCATTTCGTCAGCCATGTCGGGCATGCCCTGCCGCGCAAGATCCTGGCCGCCGTGGACCCGTTCCACCGTGACGGGCAGTACGCCGGCTTCAACGACCGGATCCTGCGCGAGGCCGCCAAACTGGCCAGCCTGTGCAATGCCGAACTCGACGTGCTGTATGCCCATGATCTGTCATCGATCAGCGCCAATGAATTCGGCTTCGACAATGCCTCGGCGTTCTTCTCCTCCAGCGCCGCCAAGTCCCTGTTCGATGCCCAGGCCGAGGCGTTCCGCGAACTGGCCGAACGCAATGGCATTCCGGACGAGCGTCAGCACATGGTCATGGGCAACCCGGCCAAGGTGCTCTGCAGCTACGCGAGCGGGTATGACATCGACATGATCGTCATGGGCCCCGTCGGCCATCGCGGCGCAGACCGGCTGGTCGGCAGCACGGTAGAACAGCTGCTGTACAAGATTCCGTGCAGCGTATGGGTAGCGCCGGAGAACCTGCCTGACTGAGTAGGCTCCCGCGCCTCAGGAACGAGTGCGTCCTCCCAGCATCCGGTCCAGGGTGTCGTCGCCGACCCAGTAATGATGGAACAGCCCGGCAGCGGCGTGCAGGCCGATCAGCCAGTAACCGGCATTGCCGATCAGCTCGTGCCAGTGCTTGATCTGCTTGGCCAGGTCCGGATCGACCGCCACCGGCGCCGGCACATGAAAGCCGAAATACGGAAAAGGTTTGTCGCCAGCCGCGAGCATCAGCCAGGCCAGCACCGGTGTGACGATCATCAGCCCATACAGGGCCAGGTGCATCAGGTGCGCGATTGCCGTCTGCCAGGCAGGCGGTTTCGGGGTGATCGGCGGACGCGGCGTCAGGCGGCCAAACAGGCGCACCCACACCAGGACGAAAATGCTCGCGCCGAACATCCCGTGCAATCCCATTAACAGGCCTCGCGCTTCGCTGCCTCGGGGCATGAAGCCTTTGATTTCAACGCAGGCATACACGCCGACGAACAGCGCCAGCATCAGCCAGTGCAAGGTGATCGACAGTTTTCCATAACGGGGTGCGGCCATGTCGCGGGTCATAAGTGCCTCGTGATTGTTGTGAGCGACGGCCGACTCGTTCGGCTGTCTCGATCCGGTTGCCGGGCGAACCGACGATGTCACCCTGCCGGGGAAGTCTTAAGACAATCTGAAGATCCGTCGTTCGTTAACCTTTTTTCACCTTCAGACTTCGTTAAGAAATGGTCCGGATACTCCACTCAAACCTATTGAGGGAGGCGTTCAGCCCATGCCCGATTCTGACTGGAATATTCCCCTGCCCCTGCATTTTGGCCAAGGCGAAACACCGCAGATGCAGCTGTCGAGCGCCCAACCCGGCGATGCTCAACGAGCGGCGTTCGAAGCGTTCATTCAACAACGCTTTCGCAAGGCCCACGGCGCCGATATCCGCCATTTCATGCCTGAACTGTTTGGTGTGCACAACGACTCCGGGGACTTGTGCGCAGCGGCCGGGGTACGTCGTGCGCACCTTGAACCGCTGTTTCTTGAACGCTACCTGGACGAGCCGATCGAGCCCTTGATCAGTGCAGCCGCCGAGCGTCCGGTGGAGCGTAGCGCGATTGTCGAAGTCGGCAACCTTGCCGCGAACGACACCGGCAGCGCACGCCTGAGCATCATTGCCATCACTTACCTGTTGGCCATGGGCGGTCTGGAATGGGTGACCTTCACCGGCAATATCGGCCTGGTCAACAGCTTCCATCGCCTGGGTCTGAAACCGGTGACGCTGTGCGCCGCCGACCCCGAACGTCTGGGCGATGACCGTCACCACTGGGGCAGTTACTACGAAAGCAAACCCTGGGTGCACGTGGGCAATATCCGCGCCGGTTTCATCCATCTGCGCAACATCGGTCTGTTCGGTCGGCTGGGATTGCCGACTTCTGTCGAAGGAGCCTGCCATGTCGCTTGAACGGCAACGATTCCAGGAAACCCTGCGCAGCCATGCAGGGCGCAATGACAACGCGCTGGCGTTATGGGGCGACACCCTGAAAGTCAGTTATACGACGCTGTACGCCGAGGTGATGTACCGCCAGCAACGCTTGCGCGATGAAAACGTGAAGGTCATTGCCCTGGCACTGGATAACGGTGTCGAGGCCATACTCTGGGATCTGGCGGCGTTGTTTGAAGGCTTGACGTGCGTGACCCTGCCGCCGTTCTTCAGTCCGGCACAACGTGCCCATTGTCTGGAACAAAGCCAGGCCGAACGGGTGATCGCTGAACCGGAGTTGGAGAGCGAACTGCTCGCCGCCGGTTATGAACGACGCGGTGAATTCTGGTGCCGCGCCTTTGAAGGCCCGAACCGCCTGCCCGCCGGTACCGCCAAATTGACGTTTACCTCCGGCACCACCGGTACACCGAAGGGCGTGTGCCTGAGCGCCGACAGTCTGCTGCGGGTCGCTCGGGAGCTGGAAGAGGCCAGCAAACCCACAGCCCCTCAACATCACGTGGCGCTACTGCCGCTGGCGATCCTGCTGGAGAACCTCGGCTGTTACGCCGCACTGTACGCCGGTGCGACGCTGAGCGTGCCGAGCCAGAAAACCCTGGGCATCCAGGGCGCCAGCGGCGTCGACCTGCCGCGCTTGCTCGGCTGTCTGGCCAGCCGGGCACCCGAGAGCCTGATTCTGGTGCCGCAATTGCTGCTGTTACTGGTCAGCGCTGCCGAACAGAAAGCCTTCGATCCGCAATCGCTGCGTTTTGCCGCCGTCGGTGGCGCACGGGTTTCCGAGGATCTGCTGCACCGCGCGCAACGGGTCGGCCTGCCGGTCTACGAAGGCTACGGCCTGTCCGAGTGCGCCTCGGTGGTTTGTCTCAACCGACCCGGTGCTCGGCGTCCGGGGAGCGTCGGGCGGCCCCTGCCTCACGTCGAAGTGCGCCTGGCCGAGGACGGAGAGGTACTGATCAAGGGATCGACCCTGCTCGGCTACCTTGGCGAACCAGCGTACAGCGATGAGTGGTGGCCCAGCGGCGATCTGGGCGAGTTCGACCCGGAAGGTTTTCTCTACCTCAAGGGCCGCAAGAAGCATCAGTTCGTCACCAGTTTCGGCCGCAACGTCAACCCGGAATGGGTCGAATCCGAACTGACCCAGCGTCAACACATCGCCCAGGCCTTTGTGTATGGCGAAGCCTTGCCACACAACCACGCCCTGCTCTGGCCGCACCGTCCGGACTGCACCGATGCCCAGTTGGCGGCCGCCGTCGCCGCTGCCAACGAGGCCTTGCCCGATTACGCCCAGGTGCATCACTGGACACGTCTCAAACAACCTTTCACGGCCGCCAACGGCCTGCTCACCGCCAACGGTCGCCCGCGCCGCGAGGCAATCGTCGCGCAGTACCGCGCCGTGCTTACCGAATCCGCCCTTTCCGAGGAATCCGCACCATGAGTTTTTTCGACACCCTGCAAGAAGCCACGCACCAGGAACGCCATGAGCTGTTCAATCTGCCGATCATCCTCGATGCGCTGCAAGGCAAGGTCAGCCTTGAAAGCTATCGCGCGTTTCTCGCCCAGGCCTACTACCACGTGCGCCACACCGTACCGCTGATGATGGCCTGTGGTGCACGCCTGCCGACGCACCTGGAATGGCTACGCAAAGCCGTGTGCGAATACATCGAGGACGAATACGGCCACGAGCAATGGGTGCTCAACGACATCGAGGCCTGTGGCGGTGACCGTAACGCGGTGCGTGATGGCCAGCCGTCGCTGCCGATCGAGCTGATGGTCAGTTTTCTTTACGACCTGATCGCCCGAGGCAATCCGGTGGGTCTGTTTGGCATGGTCAACGTGCTGGAGGGCACCAGCATCGCCCTGGCCACCCACGCCGCGGGCAGTATCCGCGAGCGTCTGGCCCTGCCGGAAACGGCGTTCAGCTACCTCAGTTCCCACGGCTCGCTGGACATCGAGCACATGCAAACCTATCGCCGGCTGATGAATCAGCTGGAAGATCCGGCCGACCAGGCGGCGGTGATCCATGCCTCGAAAGTCGTCTATCGGCTCTACACCGACATGTTCCGCGGCCTGCCCCGTGACGCGGAGGCTCAACATGCAGCTGCATGAAGCCCGTGTGGTGTTGACCGGTGCCAGCGGCGGCATCGGGATAGCGATCACGCGTGCCTTGTGCGCTGCCGGTGCGCAGGTCCTGGCGGTCGCGCGGCATCAGGAATCGCTGCGCCCGTTGCTCGACCTTTACCCGCAGAACCTGTGCTGGGTCGCCGCCGATCTGACGTTCCTCAGCGACCGGCGCAAGGTGTTGGCCGCCGCCGAGGCCATCGGCGGCATCAACCTGCTGATCAACGCCGCCGGGGTCAATCACTTCGCAATGCTGGAACAGCTCGACGACAGCGACATCAACGCCATGCTGGCGGTGAACATCAGTGCGCCGATCTGCCTGACCAAACTGTTGCTGCCGCTGCTCAAGCAGGCCGACAGTGCCATGGTGGTCAACGTTGGTTCGACCTACGGGTCGATCGGCTATCCCGGTTATGCCAGTTATTGCGCCACCAAGTTTGCCTTGCGCGGATTTTCCGAGGCCTTGCGCCGAGAGTTGGCGGATACCCGGGTCGGTGTGTTGTACGTGGCGCCGCGCGCCACCCGCACCGCCATGAACAGCCCCGCCGCCCAAGCCTTGAATGACGCACTCAAATCCAGCGTCGACGACCCGCAAGCCGTCGCGAATGCCGTAATCCATGCGATTGCCGGCGATCGCCGCGACCTCTATCTGGGCTGGCCGGAGCGCTTCTTCGTACGCCTCAACAGCCTGCTGCCCAATCTGGTGGATCGCGGTCTGCGCAAGCAATTGCCGTTGATCCGTCGCCTGAGTGAAAAACCCGAGAACGAGACGCCGAAACCATGAAAAAACTTCTCGCCTGTGTGCTGCTGGGCGCCCTCAGTCAAAGTGTCTGGGCGCTGGACGCTGCCGATCAACAACGCCTCAACAGCATCCAGCAGAGCTGGGCGCACATCCAATACGAGACCCCGGAAAAACAGCGGGCCGCTGCGTTTGAACAGTTGGCCGCCCAGGCAACGCACTTCGCCACGGAACGGCCGGCCGTCGCCGAGGCCTGGATCTGGAAAGGCATCGTCACCAGCAGTTGGGCCGGTGCCGAGGGCGGGCTCGGGGCCCTGGGCAAAGCCAAGGACGCCAAAGCCGATCTGGAAAAATCCCTGACCCTCGACCCCAAGGCATTGCAAGGTTCGGCCTACACCAGCCTCGCCGCGCTGTACGACCGGGTGCCGGGCTGGCCGATCGGGTTCGGCGACAGCGACAAAGCCGAACAACTGCTCAAACAGGCCCTGCAACTCAACCCCGAGGGAATCGACAGTCTGTACTTCTGGGGCGATCACCTTTACCGTCAAAAACGCTACGCTGAAGCCAAAGCAGCGCTGCTCAAGGCCCTGCAAGCCGCTCCTCGCCCAGGCCGGGAAAGTGCCGATGCCGGACGCCGCAAAGAGATCGCCGCGTTGCTGGTGGACGTGAACAAGAAACTCGACTGACAGGAGTCCGTGTGCGTTTATTACTGATCGAGGATGACGTGGCCCTCGGCGAGGGCATTCATCAGGCGCTGGGGCGCGAGGGCTACACGGTCGACTGGCTCAAGGACGGCAGCAGCGCCCTGCACGCCCTGCTCAGCGAAAACTTTGATCTGGCGGTGCTCGATCTCGGCCTGCCGCGCATGGATGGGCTCGAAGTCCTGCGTCGTCTGCGTGGCAGCGGTTCGAACCTGCCGGTGCTGATCCTCACCGCCCGCGATGCCACCGAAGACCGCATCGCGGGACTGGACGCCGGCGCCGACGACTACCTGATCAAGCCCTTCGACCTGGCCGAGCTCAAGGCCCGTCTGCGCGCCCTGCTGCGACGCAGTGCCGGACGCGCGCAGATGCTGATCGAACATGCCGGCATCAGCCTCAACCCCGGCACCCAGCAAGTCAGCTATCTGGGCCAACCGGTGGTGCTCACGCCCAAGGAATATCAGTTGCTGCACGAACTGCTCTCGCCGCCGGGTCGGGTCATGACACGCGACCACCTCACACAGCTGCTCTACGGCTGGAACGAAGAAGCCGAAAGCAACACGCTGGAAGTGCACATTCATCACCTGCGCAAGAAATTCTCCACCGACCTGATCCGCACCATTCGCGGCGTGGGTTATCTGGTGGAGGAGCGCCGATGACCTCGATCCGGCGCCGCACCCTGACCCTGATCATCGGCCTGATGCTCGCCGGTCTGACCGTGCTCAGCCTGTTCAATCTGCACGACAGCAACCACGAAATCGCCGAAGTCTACGACGCGCAACTGGCGCAGAACGCACGGTTGCTGCAAGGCGTGATGCGCATGCCGTTGCCGGGGCAGGAGCACGCGGATCTTTATCGGGCGTTCAACTCGGCCTTGGCTGAAGCCGTGCCCAAGGGTGACGGCCATCCCTACGAAAGAAAACTCGCCTTTCAGGTCTGGAATGCCAAGGGCGAAATCCTGGTGCATACCGCCAGCGCGCCCTCCTTCAGCACACCGCCAATCCAGCCAGGCTTCAGCGATGTGGTGGATCTGAACAAGCGCCACTGGCGGGCTTTTGTCCTGGAAGACAAACAGAACGGTTTGCGCATCTGGGTGGGTGAACGCGGTGACGTGCGAGCGGACCTGGTTGACCGGATTGTCCGCCATACCCTGTGGCCGAACGTGATCGGCAGCCTGATCCTGGCGGCGATGATCTGGCTGGCCATTGGCTGGGGGCTCAAGCCTCTGGCCAACATGGCGGCGACCCTGCGCGCCCGCCACAGCGGCTCCCTCGAACCGCTGCAACTGACGCCGCTGCCCAGCGAACTGGAACCAATGCAGGCAGCGCTCAACCGCATGCTTGCGCAGATCCAGGAAGTGCTCGGTCGCGAGCGCCGGTTCATCGCCGACGCCGCCCACGAAATGCGCACGCCACTGGCGGTACTGCGGGTGCATGCGCAAAACCTGCTGGAGGCCGGCACCGAACAGGAGCGTCGCGAGTCACTCGAATTTCTGATCGCCGGGGTGGATCGCACCAGCCGGCTGGTCAATCAGCTATTGACCATGGCCCGCCTTGAACCCAAGGCCAACGCGCCTGCCAAACAACGCATCGACCTTGGCGAAACCGTGCGCAACAGTCTGGTGCAG
The DNA here is from genome assembly GCF_057809295.1 of Pseudomonas sp. FG35. Taxonomy (NCBI): domain Bacteria; kingdom Pseudomonadati; phylum Pseudomonadota; class Gammaproteobacteria; order Pseudomonadales; family Pseudomonadaceae; genus Pseudomonas; species Pseudomonas sp. FG35. The sequence goes on from NZ_JBMDJR010000003.1 coordinate 323,652, forward strand.
CTCACGCCATGGCTGCTGAGCAAGCATCTGGAACTGGCCTTCGACGTCAACGACCAGCCATTCCCTGTGCTCGCCGATGCCGCCACCATCGACATTGCCCTGAACAACCTCATCACCAACGCCGCCAGCTTCTCCCCGGAGCAAGGCGTGATCAGCGTGCAATTGACCAGGGCCGACGGGTTTTACCATTTGAGCGTTGAAGATCAGGGGCCGGGTATCGATGAAGCGGATCGGGCTCGACTGTTCGAGCGGTTCTACAGCCGGGGCAATCCCCAGGGTGCCGGGCTGGGGCTGACCATCGTCAATACCATCGCAACCCGTCTGGGTGGGCGAATCACACTGGAAAACCGGGTCGAAGGTGGCCTGAGGGCGACGTTGTCGATTCCCGCCGGTTGAACAGGTCTTGCGAGCGTTGAGTCATGGCGCAACCATCGGCGGCGCCTTGCCTTGCAGGGCGATCGAGTCGGTATCGGAGCGCTGCACCGTCTCCGGCACTGCCAACCAAAGCAGCACCAGCGCCGCCATTGCCACCGCCGCCAGGGTCACGAACGCAGCGCTGTAACCGGCCTCCTGAACCACAATCCCCGCCAGACTGTTGCTCAATGCCGCGCCCAGACCGAACACCGTTGAAATCGCCCCGAGACTGACATTGAAATGTCCGGTGCCCAGCGTCAGGTCTTTCACCACCACCGGAAACAGCGCGCCGAAAATCCCCGCGCCGATGCCATCGAGCAACTGCACCGAAACCAGCCACCACGGATCGTTCGACAGCACATACAGCACACCGCGCAATGGCAGGATCATAAACCCCGCCAGCAGCAACGGCTTGCGCCCCCACAGATCGGCCTTCGCCCCCACCAGCAGCGCGACCGGCACCATCACCAGTTGTGCCGCGACGATGCAGGCGGACGTGAGTGGCGTGGCCATCTGCAGATTGGCCTGCGCCAGTTTCTGACTCACCAGCGGCAACATCGCCGCGTTCGCCAGATGAAACAGCGCACAACAAATCGCGAACATCAGCAACGGTCGGTTGGTGAGCAATACGGAAAAGCCCGAAGGCTGCTTGCTCTGCCCCGTTTCGCTGGGTGAAAGACCTCGGGCGAGATCGTGGTCAATCGCATCTGCCGACACAAAGGAGACGGCAATCACGCTGGCCAGCGCCATGACCGCCATCAAATAAAACACCGCCACCGGGCCGAACAGGTACGCGGACAAACCGGCCAACAACGCAGCGCAGGCATTGCCCGCGTGGTTGAAGGTTTCATTGCGCCCGGTTCTTCGCGTAAACGCGCGAGGCCCGGTAATGCCAAGGGTGATCGCGCAAATGGCCGGCGCGAAAATCGCAGCGGCAGCAGCGCTGATGGCCTGCGTCAGCGCCACCAAGCTGAACGATGTCACGAACGGCAGCAACAGGCAGCTTCCGGTGACCACCAGCGCAACAATCGCTATCAGCGCCCGTTTGAAGCGTGTGCTGTCGACCAGCGCGCCTGCCGGGGTCTGGGTGATGAGCGCGGCGATCCCGGCAATCGTCATCACCAGACCAATGCTCGCCGGCTCCCAGTGGTGAACCGCCAGCAGGTAAATCGCCAAATAGGGCCCCAGGCCGTCACGCACGTCGGCGAGGAAAAAATTCAGGCTGTCGAGAGACAGGTTATTACGGCGATCGAGGTGAGTGGCCACGGGTAACGTCTTCGTTGTCGAGGTTCTGCGAGATGACTCAACCTCCGCAAATCGAATGACCTTTTGCCAAGCGTTTTAGTTGCATGAAACAGCCGTCTTTACTGGCCCATCAACAACTTGCGCTCGCCTTCGCACAAGCCCACGACGTAATCCCAGACCACCCGCAACCGCACCGATTTGTGCAACTCGCGCCGCGTACTGATCCAGTAACTGCGCTCAATGCTCTCATCCGGCAACAGCGCCACCAGATCCGGGTCCGACGCTGCCATGTAACAAGGCAGCACCGCAATCCCCAGCCCCGAGCGCGCGGCTTGTTGCTGGGCGATCACGCTGGTGCTGTGAAATACCACCCGAGGGTTGCGACAGAAACTGTTGAGGAACATCAGCTCCTGACTGAACAGCAGATCATCGACGTAGCCGATCCACGCGTGCCGGCCGAGATCTTCGCGACTGCGCAGCGGCGGTGCGTTGTCGAGATAGGCGCGGCTGGCATAAAGCGCGAGCCGGTAATCGGTGAGTTTGCGGGTGACCAGCATGTCCGCCGCCGGTCGTTCAAGGTGAATGCTGATTTCCGCCTCGCGGTTGAGGATGCTGACAAAGCGCGGCACCGCCACCAGTTCCACTTCCAGCCCAGGATAGCGTTCGAACAACCCGATCATGCGGCTGGCCAAAAACATGATGCCCAGCCCCTCCGTCACGCCAACGCGAATCTTGCCCAACGGTGCGGTGGATTGAGTGATTTCCTCCTGAGCCAGCAGCGCGACGTTCTCCATGGCTTCGGCATGCTTGAGCAGCGCCTCCCCCGCCGGGGTCATTTCGTAGCCCTGGGCATGCTGGACGAACAACGCGGTGCCGAGGCTTTTTTCGATGGCCTCGATATGCCGGGCCACGGTGGCGTGCGTGGTGTTCAGGCGGCGGGCGGCGGTGAGCAAGCGCCCGCTGCGTTGCAACTCGAGAAAGAACCGCAGGTCGTTCCAGTCGAACATGGCTTGTCCTTGTCGGCTATCGTCAGGAAGCGCTGTTTGAAAACGCACAGCGGCTGCGCAAAAACTAACATTCTTTTGACGAAAGCTAACAACTAGGATGACCGACAACAAAAACAATAAGCGAGGTCAGGGAATGCAGGCTTCCCTTGATGAATTCGATTACATCGTGGTCGGTGCCGGGCCGGCCGGATGTTTGCTGGCCAATCGGCTGTCGGCCGATCCACAGCAGCGCGTGCTGTTGCTGGAGGCCGGCGGGCGCGACAACTATCCGTGGATTCACATCCCCGTGGGTTACCTGTTCTGCATCGGTAACCCGCGCACCGACTGGTGCTTCAAGACCGAAGAACAACCGGGCCTCAACGGCCGCGCGCTGAGTTATCCGCGCGGCAAGGTGCTGGGCGGCTGTTCGTCGATCAACGGCATGATCTACATGCGTGGCCAGGCCAACGACTATGACGGCTGGGCCGCCGAGGGCAATCCGGGCTGGGCCTGGAACGATGTGCTGCCACTGTTCAAGCAGAGCGAAAACCACTTTGCCGGCGCAGCGGAATTCCATGGTGACAAGGGTGAATGGAGGGTCGAACGCCAGCGCCTGTCGTGGCCGATTCTCGATGCCTTCCGCAGCGCTGCCGAACAGAGCGGCATCGCCAGCATCGATGACTTCAACCAAGGCGACAACGAGGGTTGCGGCTACTTTCAGGTCAATCAGAAGGCCGGGGTGCGCTGGAATGCGGCGAAGGCGTTTCTGAAGCCGATCCGCGATCGGGCCAATCTAACGGTGTTGACCGAAGTCGAAGTGGATCGCGTGTTGTTCGAAGACGGTCGCGCCTCGAAGGTCAGCGCCCGTTGGCAAGGTCAACAAAAGAGCTTCAAGGCGCGCAAGGAGATCGTGTTGTGCGCCGGCTCCGTGGGCTCGCCGAGCATTCTGCAACGCTCCGGAATCGGCCCGCGCCCGCTGCTGGAAAAGCTCGGCATCGGCGTGGTGCATGAATTGCCGGGCGTCGGCGGCAACCTGCAGGATCACCTGCAACTGCGCCTGATCTACAAACTGGAAAACGCCCGCACCCTCAACCAGATCGCCGGTAGCGTGTGGGGCAAGATGGGCATGGGCCTGCGTTATCTGTATGACCGCAGCGGGCCGTTGTCGATGGCGCCGAGTCAGTTGGGCGCGTTTGCCCGCTCGGGGCCGGAACAGGCCTCGGCCAACCTCGAATATCACGTGCAGCCGCTGTCGCTGGAGCGTTTTGGCGAGCCGCTGCACAGCTTCCCCGCATTCACCGCGTCGGTGTGTGATTTGCGGCCGCAGAGCCGGGGCCGAATCGAAATCCGCGCCGCCGATCCGCAAACCGCGCCGCTGATTCAACCCAATTACCTCAGCCATCCCGAAGACCTGCGCGTGGCCGCCGATGCGATTCGCCTGACCCGGCGCATCGTCAGCGCCCCGGCCCTGCAAGCCTTCAATCCGGTGGAGTACCTGCCGGGCGCCAGCCTGCAAACCGAAGAACAACTGCACGCAGCGGCGGCGAAGATCGGCACGACGATTTTTCACCCGGTCGGCACCTGCCGCATGGGCAACGATGCGGACGCGGTGGTCGACGCACAGTTGCGCGTGCACGGTGTGCCGGGTCTGCGAATTGCCGATGCGTCGATCATGCCGCGCATCACCTCCGGCAACACCTGTTCGCCTACGCTGATGATTGCCGAGAAAGCGGCACAGTTGATTCTCAACCCAACCGCCCGGAGTTTTCCCGCCGAAGAAAAAGCACTGACCGCACTCTCTTGACCAAAGGAACAGCGGCGCCTGCCCACAGGCTCGGCGCCGACAGTGGAAACAACAAAAACAATCACTGTGAGGGATACCGATATGCCAGAACACGTTCAGCCTCTGGACGCCGTGCGCAGCACGGACGCCAGCCCCGATACCCGAAAGGTCATCTTCGCCTCGTCCCTGGGGACGGTGTTCGAGTGGTATGACTTTTTTCTCTACGGCGCCCTGGCGGCGGTCATCAGCAAGCAGTTCTTCGCCGGGGTCAACGACACCACCGCGTTCATCTTCGCACTGATGGCGTTCGCCGCAGGCTTCATCGTGCGGCCGTTCGGGGCGCTGGTGTTCGGGCGGTTGGGAGACATGATCGGGCGCAAATACACCTTCCTCGCGACCATCATCCTGATGGGTGTAGCGACGTTCGCCGTGGGCCTGCTGCCGACCTACGCCAGCATCGGCATCGCCGCGCCGATCATTCTGGTGGTGCTGCGCATGCTGCAGGGCCTTGCCCTCGGCGGCGAGTACGGCGGCGCCGCGACTTACGTGGCGGAACACGCGCCCATCGGCAAACGTGGTTTCCATACGAGCTGGATTCAATCCACCGCAACCCTCGGTCTGCTGCTGTCATTGCTGGTGGTGCTGGGTTGCCGCTACTTCACCGGCGATCAGTTCGAAGTCTGGGGCTGGCGCATTCCGTTCCTGCTGTCGATCGTGCTGCTGGGCATCTCCACCTGGATTCGCCTGAGCCTGCACGAGTCGCCGGCCTATCTGAAAATGAAAGAGGAAGGCAAGGCCAGCAAGGCGCCGATCCGCGAATCCTTCGGCAAATGGGAAAACCTCAAGGTCGTGCTGATCGCCCTGTTCAGCATCAACGCCGGCCAGGCGGTGACCTTTTATGCGGCGCAGTTCTACGTGCTGTTCTTCCTCACCCAGTTCCTGAAAATGGACCCGGCGGTGGCCAACAGTCTGCTGATAATCAGCGTGGTGATCGGCGCGCCGTTCTTCATCATTTTCGGCTGGCTGTCGGACAAGGTCGGGCGCAAACCGGTGCTGATGCTTGGCTTGCTGCTGGCCACCGCGCTGTACTTCCCGATCTTCAAATCCCTGGCCCACTACGCCAACCCGGCCATCGACCACGCCAGCCGACAGGCACCGATCACCGTGGTGGCCGACCCGGCGACCTGCACCTTCCAGTTCGATCCGGTGGGCAAGGCCAAATTCGACAGCCCGTGCGACAAGGTCAAGACCTTCCTGGTCAAGCAAGGCCTGCCCTACTCCAGCGTCGCCGCCCCAGCGGGCAGCACGGTGCAAGTGAGCGTCGGCGATGTGAAACTCGACGGCTTCGACGAGGCGGCACTGCGCGGCGCCATCACCCTCGCCGGTTATCCGCAACAGGCTGACCTGCAGCAGATCAACAAACCGATGATCGTGGCCCTGATCGTCGGCCTGATCATCATCTCGGCCATGTGCTACGGCCCGCTCGCGGCGCTGATGGTCGAACTGTTTCCGACCCGCATCCGCTACACCTCGATGTCCCTGCCGTATCACATTGGCAACGGCTGGTTCGGCGGTTTCCTGCCGACCGTGTCGTTTGCGCTGGTGGTGTACACCGGGGATATTTTCTACGGGCTGTGGTACCCGGTGTTGATTACAGGGGTGAGCCTGGTGGTGGGGATGATTTGCTTGCGTGAGACCAAGAATATCGACCTCGACAAGAACTGATACATCCACTAAGCCGCTTCAAGTTAAACCTTGAAGCGGCTTTTTTTGCTGCACTTTAGTAATCGACAAATTGATGGCACTTCAATACCATCTTGCTTCCAGCAGATACTCCAGCCTCTTCACTCGATCAGCGAAATATCGCCACAGCCATCAAGGACGAAAACGTGATTTCTACACCCCAGTTCGATGAAGCTGAACTACTAACCCTGATAGATAGAATGTTGCGCACACTTCCAGGCGGAAACGGAGGAAAAGCAAAAATCAGACAAGTTACGCAGAGGCAGGAACGCTACAGGGGTGGTTATGATGCTGTCGCAACAAGCGTCAAGCCTTTTTACATACAGGCTAAAACTTCAAGCTTCCATTCCTACAAATCAAGCAGCGAAATAATCTCTTCGCGAGAATCAATTCCGTTAAATACCAAACCAGGCGTTTTCACATTTTATCTACGCAAGCACAAGGGAACTGACGAGCCGCTGCAACACAATGCATTGTATTGGTTGTCACTTCGCTCTACTGCAGCCTATGTATGCCCAACTTTCGTTTCTGAAAACGAACTCGACACCCGAATTGATTTGGCCATTGTGTTAAAACGGCATCAGGTCTGGGAATATCTCAATAACGATTACACGGATGCTAGCACTGGCAAAACACAGTCTTTTTTTACTCGACACTTCAATGGGCTGATCACCATCGTTCCTCATCGTTTGGTAGATCATTACCTCCACCGCTATAGCTACGACAAATCCACCACGCCGAGTATCGTTTTTCACTCAGATCCAGAATCTGTCGGCTTCGCACAACCATGGAACTCATTTTTTAACGGTCTGACAAATTCAAGCCAGAGTCCAGACGTGACATCCGAGAATAAGGTATTTCAACCCGTCGGGATCGATACGCTCAGAAACATCCAGCTCAACTGGATAGATGAAGCGTTTGACACTGAGATCTCTGGTCTGATGATGAAACCCTCGGATGTTTCGCAGGCGCTCCACTCGGCCAACCTTTCAAACTCTACAAATTTCGACAGATCTACCAGTGCGATAAACTATTTGAGAAAACTGGACGGACTTGATCTTTCGGCTTTCTTTGGTTCGTTTCTCAAAGAAAAATATAGCATCCATCAAAATATCTTGTTCCAAAGCGAGTGATCGACTTCGTTACTCCATCAATCTCCAAGTCGACTCTTCTCCTGCTTTCATGAATGCATGACTATACAAGCCCGTTATCGATTTCCGACTGACGGGCACCTTTTACATTCATCCATCGACATCTATAACTTCAAACTTCACCTGATCGGGATAAAACGCCACATAGTCCTTGATCTGGCTCACAGAAATCTTCGGATGTTCGTACGTCCACACCGCATTCGCCCCCTCATGCCCCGGCACTTGCAGACTGAAATAGTTGGCATCGCCCTTGTACGGGCAGTAGGTGGTGTGGTCGGTGCGGGCGAAGTACTTCTCGTCGATGTCCTCGCGGGGGATGTAGTAGACCGGCGGGTAATTGGCTTCGAGCAGCACCAGCGCCCGAGCTGAGGCGGCGACCTGTATGCCGTGGAATTTCACAAGCAGGCAGCCTGGCTGCTCGGCGATGGTGATGACGGGACTGGGACCGGACGTTTTCATCGGTTTCTCCTGACGGCGGCGAGGGCACCGGTTCAGGTATAACCCATGCGGAGGAATCTCGTCGGGTTCGCAGCCGAACGGCCTTTCTTCAATCAGATATGACCGCCGCTTGCGGAGGCGACGGTTTCTGGTTTCATATCACGCGCAAAGCGGCCAAAACGCCGATCGACAGGAGTCATCATGCGTAAGGATTACCTGGCTTTTTTCATCTCGCTGTTCCTCTCGCGGCTGGCGGATCAGATCCTGTTGTTCATCGTGCCGCTGGTGGTATTCCAGACCACCAACAGCGCGTCTTGGGCGGGGCTTGCATTCTTCGTCGAGTCGCTGCCGCGCTTTCTCGCGTTTCCGTTGTGCGGGGCCCTGTGCGACAAGTTCTCGCCCATCAGGATTCTGCACATCAGTCAGGTCTACCGGGCGCTGCTCTGCGTGTTGGCGGTAGGGCTTTATGCCGTCTTCGGCGGTATCGCGTGGCTTGTGGTGCTGTCTGCGCTGTGCGGCGTGCTGACCACTCAGGGCATCATGGCCCGCGAAGTGCTGATGCCGCATATTTTCCAGCACTACAGCTACACCAAAACCCTGTCCTACTCGCAGATAGCCGACCAGACCGGACTGGTTCTGGGCCCCTTGGTGGCGGCATTGCTGCTGGAGGTTTCGGCCTGGCACTGGGTGGTGCTGTGGGTGGCCGGGCTGTTCTTGCTGGCCGACCTGAGCATGCGGGTGTGGCAACGTTTCAGTCGTATCACCCTCGAGGTTTTCGAGCAGCATCAGGACATCTGGCTGCAGCCTCTGCGCATCGCGTTCAGGCATATCCGCGAACGGGCGGAGCTGAAAAAGATCATCGCCCTGGCGGTCGGGGTCAACCTGATTGTCGGGGTCACTCTGGCCACTTCGGCGGCCATGGTGCTCGGTCAATACAGCGCCGGCAAGGACGACTATGCCGTGCTGCAAGCGGCTGGCGCGGTGACCACCATCGTGATTCTGTTTTTCCTCGCCCGGGTGGTATTGCCGTTGCGCGTACTGGGTGGGGTTGCCTGTTCGATGCTTGCCGCCGGCGCCTTCATCAGCGCCCTGAGCCCGAACCTGGCGGGTTATGTGCTGGGTTTCCTGCTGATCGTCGGCTTCGACAAGATGTTCAACGTCTACATGCGCAGCATTCGCCAGCGAGTCATTCCCCCGCAGGACTTCGGCAAGACCGTGGGCGTGATCACTCTGCTCAACAACTTGTCACAACCGCTGGCCGGTCTGCTGGTCGCACTGCTCGCCGCGCCATTGGGGACACAACGTGTGATTCTGATTCTGGCCGTGCTGGCGACGCTGCTGGGCGTAGCGGCGCTCTGGTGGTTTGCCAGAGTCCGTAACGCCCCCGTCACGTCGATTCTCGAGACCGAGCAGTAACGGATTTCACTATCGTGGAGCGATGTCCGAAAACAAAAAAACCGCAGCCTGTGAAGGACTGCGGTTTTTTTTGGACTCAGATCACGCGACGATATCGGTCGCCACCGCCTGCCCCACCACACCCACCGCGAAGTCCACCGAGCCCTGGCCTGTGAGGTCGATCATCAGGCTGGTCTGGTTGGTCTGTTCGAAGTACGTGAGGATTGCGTCGCCGGCGTGGCCAGTGAAGCCGCTGACGAAGTTCAGCGTGGCTGCGCCGGTGGCGAACCCGGCGATGCCCGACAGGTCGATCTTGTCCAGGCCGCTGGTGAAATCCATGATCCAGTCCGGCGCGGTCATGGTCGAGTCGCTGGCCGCGCCGAACACGAAGGTGTCTGCGCCTTCACCGCCCCACAGCGAATCACCGCCGCCACCGCCATAAATGATGTCGTTGCCGGCACCGCCGATCAGATCGTTGGCCGCCGCGTTGCCGATCAGCAGGTCACTGCCCGAACCGCCAATGGCATTTTCCACGGTCACACCGTGGGCGATGGACACGTTGCCCACCAGACCGCCGACATCGGAGAACGAGCCTTCGTTGAGGTTGATCTTCTGGTTTTGGTTGAAGCCGGAGAAATCCAGGGTGTCATTGCCGCCGCCGTCCCACACCGAGAACACCACTTTCGAGGTGTTCGAGGTGGCGCTGTAGAAGTCGCGATCAGCGTTGGAGTTGAAGCCGTACACGGTGTTGTCGGCACGGGTTTCGAAGTTGGCGCCGTAGAGTTTCTGCACCGCGACGATGTCGTCCATCAACGGTGCCGAGGCGTAGGCGCCGCTGCCGTCCTTGCTGAAGTTCTGGTCGGTGTTGGCTTCGCTCCAGTAGCTCATCAGGCTGTAGCCACGGGTGTCTTCGGCGTATTTGGCGTCGCCGTAGGTCGGGTTGCCGTTGCCGGCGTTGTAGGCGCCCGGGTGCGACAGGCCGAGGGTGTGGCCGATTTCGTGGGTCAGGGTCTGACGCCCGTAGTTGTTGGCGTCCGGGGTCTTGTTGACCTGGTACTGATCGTTGATCAGGTACCACGATTGACCGTCGTAGCTGCTGCCCTGCGGCAGGTAGGCGAACGCTGCGCCGCCGGTGCTGACGTCGTAGTTGCCGAAAGTCATGTGGCCGTCACCGCCCTTGCCTTCGGTGAAGGTCACGTTGGCCACGTCCGACCACGATTGCATCGCCAGCACGGCCTGGGCCTTTTGCTGGGCACTGAACTCGCTGAAGTTGCCGAGTTTGGGGTTGTAGTTCGACGGTTTGTCGGTCAGGAACGTGTAGGTCAGATCAATCTTGCCGTCGGCATTCTTGTCCTGCCACGACATGCCCTTGCGCAGGATTTCGTCAGCGGCCTGGTCGGCGGTGAACGACGGTTTGCCATTGACGGTGCCGGTGCCCCGGTCGTACAGGTGACTGAAGGTGTCGACGGCGGTGTAGGCGCTGCTGGCCTGGGAGGAAGGTTGAGACATGGTGTACGTCCTTGTTTCTGAAGAGTCAGTGTCAGACAGAAAAACGGCGATCTTCTGGCGAGATCGTCCTGTCACTCGCCTTGTCAGGCAGATTGAACCTGCCACAGCCGCCAACGGGGACGCTAATCAATTTCTCGATAGCGTCCCGGATTGCCCCGACGCGCGCTGTCATGACCGGCAATCCTTTTATCTGTATATCCATACAGATAAAAGTTGCCCGAACGCCCGAGTCAGGCCATCCTGTGCGCCTCTTCGGGCAATGATCGACGACGGTGGTTATGCGGCTGTACCTCTGTGAAAAACCCTCCCAGGCCAAGGACATTGCGGCCGTACTCGGCGCAAAGCGTCGGGGCGACGGCTGCTGGCTGGGAACGGACGTCACGGTGACCTGGTGCATCGGCCACCTGCTGGAAACCGCGCCGCCGGACGCCTACGACGCCAAATACAAGCGCTGGGTGCTGGCCGACCTGCCGATCATCCCCGACAAATGGAAAATGACTGTCAAGCCGCGTACCGCCAGCCAGTACAAGGCGGTCAAGCGCCTGCTCGGCAAGGCCAGCGAACTGATCATCGCCACCGACGCCGACCGTGAAGGCGAGATGATCGCCCGTGAGCTGGTCGAGCACTGTCGCTATCGCGGGCCGATCCGCCGCTTGTGGCTGTCGGCGCTGGACGAAGCCTCGATTCGCAAGGCGTTGGCGGCACTCAAACCGGGCGCCGAAACCTTCAGCCTGTACCACTCGGCATTGGGGCGCTCGCGGGCCGACTGGCTGATCGGGATGAACATGAGTCGTCTGTTCACCCTGCTCGGCCGGCAATCAGGCTATCAAGGCGTGCTGCCGGTGGGCCGGGTGCAGACACCGACTCTGCGACTGGTGGTGGATCGCGACCGCAGCATCGCCGATTTCGTGCCGGTCGCGTACTGGGCCATCGACGTGCAACTGCTGCACGGAGGCACGCCGTTCACCGCGCAATGGCGTGCACCGAACGATGCCTGTGACGATCAGGATCGCTGCCTCAATCAAGCCCTCGCCCAGCAAGCGGCCGCCGCAATCAGCAGCGCTGCCAGCGCCCGGGTGGTCAAGCTGCGCACCGAACGCATGCGCGAAGTGGCGCCCCTGCCCTTCGATCTGGGCACCTTGCAGGAAGTCTGTTCGAAGAAGCTCGGCCTCGGTGCCCAGGAAACCCTCGACATCGCCCAGGCCCTCTACGAAACCTACAAAGTCATCACCTACCCGCGCAGCGACTGCGGCTACCTGCCCCTGAGCCAGCACAACGAGGCGCCGGGGATTCTCGCAGCGCTGCGTCAGGCCGACCCGAGCCTCGAAGCGCTGCGCGAGCATCTGGAACCACAGCGTCGCTCCCGCGCCTGGAACGACGCCAAGGTCAGCGCTCACCACGGCATCATCCCGACCGCTGCCGCAAAGAATCTGGAACGCCTGACCGGCAAGCACCGCGCGGTCTACACGCTGATTCGCGCTCGGTATCTGGCGCAGTTCCTGCCCAATCACGAATACGATCGCACTCAGGCCGATTTCGATTGCGCCGGTGAAGCCTTGCGCGCGGTCGGCAAGCAGATCATCGAACCGGGCTGGAAACGCGCGTTGCCCGAAGCGCTGGCCCCGGCCAAGGGCCGTGAAGCCCCCGCGCCACAAACACTACCGACATTGACCCAGGGTGCCGAATGCGCCGTGGCGGACGTGAAGCTCAAGGACCTGTGGACGCAACCGCCCAAGCCCTACACCGAAGGCGACCTGATCAAGGCGATGAAGAACGTCGCCAAACTGGTGGAAGATCCGCTGCTCAAGCAGAAACTCAAGGACACCACCGGCATCGGCACCGAGGCCACCCGCGCCTCGATCATTCAAGGGTTGCTGGATCGCGGCTATCTGGTGAAAAACGGCAAGGCGCTGTCCGCCACGCCCGCCGCGTTCAGCCTGATCGACGCCGTTCCGCGCGCGATTGCCGACCCCGGGACCACGGCGATCTGGGAGCAGGCGCTGGACATGGTGCAGAACGGCGAGATGAGTCTTGAAGAGTTCGTCACCAAACAGGCCGCGTGGATGAGTAAGCAAGTCACCCGATGCGCCGGGCTCAGTCTGACCATCAGCGGCCCGCCACCTGCCGGCAAGGCCGCTGCGCCATGGAAGAACAAACGCAAGTCCACTCGGCGCAAAACCACCGGAACCAGCAAACGCTCGGCAAAACCAGCCAAATAGCCCGCTGCACGCTACTGTTTCTGCAGTGATGGTCAGGAGGCAGCCGCATGTCGGTCATCGAACTGCGTGTCGCCCGGCGCGACGAACTGGAAACCCTCGAAAACCTGATGCAGTTCTACACCTACGACTTCAGCGAGTGGCTGCCGCTGAAGCTGGGCGGACATGGTTTCTTCCCGATCCATTTGAAAGACGATTACTGGCGCCAACCGGCGACCCGACCATTCCTGATCCACGTCGACGGTGAACTGGCGGGGTTCGTGACCGTGGATGACCACCTCCTGATCGAGGGCGCCGACTACAACATCGGCTACTTCTTCGTCAGCCGGCGCTGGCGTGGCCAAGGCGTCGCGCAGTTTGTCGCCTCTGCCCTCTTGAGCCACCTGCCCGGTCGATGGCAGATTTTCCATGTCGACGCGAACCTGCCTGCACAGCGGTTCTGGGCCCGGCTCATCCCCGAGCTGAGCGGCGGCGACTTTACCCGCCAGACCGGAACCGTGGACGGCTATCCCTGCACGTTCTACTGCCTGCGCAGCCTTTCTCCCGCTGTCTGAAGTCCTCTTTTTCATTCCAGAATGACTTTGTCCGACAATATGTAGTGAGCAAAAATAATCACTACAAAACCGTTGACGGCGTCGTTTGGCTTTTGCATGATGCAGACGTCTCCCCGATCGGGAGCACTGGCAACACGCTTGAGCAAGCTCGTCTGACCGCCGAGCTGTTTTTTCCGGATACACGCTGCCCACAAGGCAGATTGAAGAAGCTGACCTGGCCTGAACGTCCAGTACAAGGACGAGAAGCGCTGGCGAAAATTCTCAAGACGCTTGTGGTCGACCCTGAAAACGTCGTCAAGGAGCCTCCCGGTTTTCGCTGCTTCTCCTCGTTGTGACGCTATTGCGTAGCAGTTATTCAACACGACTACATGCAACAGACGCATGACCCCGTACTTCACACGGGCGACCGCTGACGTCCTGGTTTCGGTGCCAGGGATCAACTAACCGATGGGCTACCTGTATTAGCGAATCAACTTTGAAAGATCACCAGACTGGTCAAGGGGCAATATCATGAATCTGAACAATCAACCTACTATCGAAGAACTGGCTCGTATGTTCGCTGCGCAAAAAGACAGCCACGACAGCCATATTCTGTGGATCAGCAAGTCGGGTCAGGTCCATATCGACTGCCTGTCGCCCCATGCTGGTGAAGAAGAGTTCGACCGGAACAACCAGAACCTGCTGGCCCGCCTGAAGATGTACCGCCGCGGCCACGGCTATGTCGGCAAAAAAGCCGCGGCCGACAAGGACTTCATCGGTAATGTTCTGCAAACGCTGAAACAGGCGTGGGACTCGATGCAAAACAACAACGAAGTTCGGGTGATTGATCGGTTTTGCTAAGTTAAAACTTCAATAAAAAGGGCCTGCTTCGAAAACGAAGCAGGCCCTTTTTATTGCTCGCCAAAAAAGCTCATGAACGAGTTTCCAGCACCAGCTTCATGAAAGCCTCAGCCGCCGCACTGTGATAGTTGTTCTGGCGCCGCAATAACGCCGCTCCCCGCTGCGGCGCCTCGCTTTCGACACGCAACCGGCGCAACGCCCGGTCCTCGGTCGCAATCGCCTCCGGCAACATGGTCGCAATCGGCGCATGCCGGATCACTTCCAGCAACGTACTCACCGAGTTCACCTCGATCTGCACCTTGGGCGTGATGCCGTGCTGACGGAAATACTCGTCAATCGATAGCCGCGTGATGAAATCCGGCGCCAGCAAGGCGAAATCCAGCTGCGCAATGTCATCCGGGGTCAGCACCGATGAGCTGTCGTACAGCGGATGCTCGCGCCCGACCATCACCCCCAACGTCTCGACAAATGCCGGAATGCATTCAATGTCCGGATTGCGCACTGGCGTGAAGGCAATCGCGATATCCAGCGAGTCATCCGCCAGCCCGGCCTCGATGTCGTCCATCGACAACTCGAAAATCTCCAGGTGAATCCCCGGATACCGCGCCACGTAATCGCGCACCAACGGCCCCACCAGATACGCTATGAACGTCGGTGTCATGGCCAGGCGCAGCGAGCCTCGGGACAGGTCCTTCACGTCATGCAACGCGCGCTTGCCCGCCTCCAGTTCCACCAGTACCCGTCGTGCGCATTCGATATAGGCCTGGCCGGCGTCAGTGGGTTTGACCGAGCGCGAGGTGCGGTCGAACAGATCCACACCGAGGCTTTCTTCCAGTTGGCGGATCTGTTGCGACAAGGTCGGCTGCGACACGTGCAGCGCCTCGGCCGCCCGGGTGAAGCCGCCGTGATCGGCCACAGCCAGCAGGTATCGCAAATGTCGCAGCAGCATGGGACGCTCCATCTATAGGCAGTGCTTATGCTTTGCATTGTATATCGGTCTTGGACGCTATGGATCAATCGGCAGAAGATGAATCCCACACAGCAAGCCAACCCCGAAAGGAGAAGCACCATGCAATCCCAAGCCTATAACGACAGCCGCATCGCCCTGACCACCCGCGCCCTGGATGCCAAGGCACAGAAGAACCTGTCGTGGCAGGATCTGGCCGACGGCACCGGCCTGAGCCTGGCCTACGTCACCGCCGCCCTCCTCGGCCAGCACCCGCTGCCAAAAGCCGCGGCCGAAGTGGTCGGCGACAAGCTTGAACTGAGCGCCGAAGACGTCGCCGCCCTGCAAATCATCCCGCTGCGCGGCAGCCTCGACGGTGTGCCGACCGACCCGACCATCTACCGCTTCCACGAGATGATCCAGATCTACGGCACCACCCTGAAGGCGCTGGTTCACGAGCAGTTCGGCGACGGCATCATCAGCGCGATCAACTTCAAGCTCGACATCAAGAAAGTCGAAGACCCTGAAGGCGGTTCCCGCGCCGTGGTCACCCTCGACGGCAAGTTCCTTCCACTGCGTCCGTTCTGATCCCTCCGGGCCCGTACACCGCGTGCGGGCCCATCCAAACCTGAATTGCCCTGTCGTCACCACACCTGTCTGGAGGCTGCCCCATGCAAAAAATTCTGTTGACCCTGACCCTGCTCGCCGGCCTTGCCGCCCAGGCCCAGGCTGATGAAGAGGCCGTCGCCTACCGCTACGGCATGTCTCTGGACATCGCTGAAGTCGTGAACATCACCCCGGTCGCCGACATCTGCGGCGTAGTGCCGGTCGAGATGACTTACCTCGACAGCCACGGCGCAAAACACATTCTTCAATACAGCGAATTCGGCACCGGCTGTTCGAACTGAGAGGACTACACCATGAAAAACCTGATCGAAGGCTTCCTGAAGTTCCAGAACGAGGCGTTTCCACAACGCACCGAACTGTTCAAACACCTGGCGACTACCCAAACTCCGGGTACGCTGTTTATCACTTGCTCCGACAGCCGGGTCGTCCCGGAACTGCTGACCCAGCAAGAGCCCGGCGAGTTGTTCGTGATCCGCAACGCCGGCAATATCGTGCCGTCCTACAGCCCGCATCCGGGCGGGGTCTCGGCAACGGTGGAATACGCGGTGGCCGTGCTCGGCGTGACCGACATCGTGATCTGCGGCCACTCCGATTGCGGCGCCATGACCGCCATCGCCCAGTGCAAATGCATGGATCACCTGCCCGCCGTCAGCGGCTGGCTGCAACACGCCGAGTCGGCGAAAGTGGTCAACGAATCGCGGCCACACGCCAATGACGCCGCCAAACTGAGTTCGATGGTGCGGGAAAACGTGATCGCGCAATTGGCGAACATCCAGACGCACCCGAGCGTGCGCCTGGCCCAGGAGAAAGGCCTGCTGAATCTGCATGGCTGGGTGTACGACATCGAGACCGGCTCGATCGACGCGCTGAGTGCCGACCGCCGTACCTTCGTCTCGCTGGCCGAGCAACCGTCGACGTGCGCGGTGTACGGTCAGGCAGTCGATGCGGCTTGAAAACACAACGCCGCGCCCGTCATTGCGACGGGCGCGGCGTTGTTCTGTTCAGCGTTTTACGCCCAGATCGATTTGCGTCATGCGGCTGCGGACGGTGAACACGCCGTCCCCCGAGAGGATCGCGCTGCGGGCAAACAACCGGCCGCTTTCCCAGTTCGAAAGCCCCAGTTCCGGCTTGTTCAGCGCGTACTGGCCATCGACCCAACGGGTGATCCCGTTGCCCACGAACGGCGCGTTGACCGCGCTGTAGAAACATTCCTGAACCGCTGGATCTTCGCTGATCAACGACACCGTGAATTGCGGGCTGTAGCGATTGAACAGCGCGATGGCCTGATCCAGATCGTCGACGATCATCAGGCTGGTTTCCGGGGTTTCTTCCCATTCCCACTCGCGGCCCAGTTGCGCTTCCGGCAGCGGCTCGGCCAATGCTTCGGTCTGGTAACCCCCGGCGCGATAGACCTCGACCGTCGCGTTCTGCCATTCGCCCGGCAGGTAGCTTTCGCTGCCTTCGACGATGTGCAATTTGCAGCCCTGACCGCGCGCGGTGCCGGCCTGCTGCAAGGCGTCGAGGAACAGCGGCACCAGCTCGGCGGCACGGTCGCGCTGGATCAGGCAGACGTTCAAGGTGTTGCAGACTTTGCGGTCCAGCGAGTTGCGTACCACCGCGGCGAAGCGTTTGGCGTCGGCATCGCGATCAGCAATCAGCCACGCGCCACCGGTGCCGTGCAGGCTGACGGCGGTGCCGGCCTGCTGGGCGATGCTGCCCAACTGGCTGACCGCACGGCCCGAACCACGGGCCACCGCCAGCGACAGACGCCGGTCGGCGAACATCGCCCAACCGGCGGCGTGGTTGACGCTCTCCACCAGCGACACCGCTCCCGCCGGCAGTCCGGCATCGGCCAGCGCCGGGTTCAGGGCATGAGTGACGATGGCTTGCGCGGTGCCCAGCGCATCGCTGCCAATGCGCAGTACGGCGGTGTTGCCGGTGCGCAGTACACCAGCAGCGTCGGCAAAGACGTTAGGCCGGCCTTCGAACACGAACGCGACGATGCCCAGCGGCGACACCACCTGCTCGACCTTCCAGCCGTCGTGATCGACGCTGCTGATCACCTTGCCGCGGGTGGCCGGCGCATCACGCCAGGCACGCAGACCGGCGATCATGTCGCGGCGCATCCGCTCGTCGGCGAGCAACCGGGTGGTGGAGCGACCACGCGCCTTGGCCCGTTCGATGTCGGCGAGGTTGGCGGTTTCGATCAGTGCCCAGGCGTCCGGGTTTTCCAGACGTTGGGCAAACAGATCGAAGAAGCGGCTGATGGCCTCATCCGGCACAGC
Source organism: Pseudomonas sp. FG35 (assembly GCF_057809295.1). Taxonomy (NCBI): domain Bacteria; kingdom Pseudomonadati; phylum Pseudomonadota; class Gammaproteobacteria; order Pseudomonadales; family Pseudomonadaceae; genus Pseudomonas; species Pseudomonas sp. FG35. The sequence continues at coordinate 341,784 of NZ_JBMDJR010000003.1, forward strand.
GCACAACGCCGTAAACGCCGCTGCTGCACGCTCGATCGCCACCGATGCAGCCTGCTGATCCACCACCGGAATCAGCAACAGCTCCCCGCTCACCTGCTCCACCAACAGGTGGTCGCCGGGTCGGAAACGCTCGGCCAGTTCGGGGCTGACCACGGTGACGCGGTTACCGGCGAAAGGGATAGGCGTGCCAGCGACGAGACGTTCGAGCGCGAGAGACATGGAGCGGATTCACCATATTGAGGGCGGCCGGAAAATGTATAGGTTGGCCTCCCTCAAAGCAACACGGGCTCAGAATACCGACCAGCCAATCCGCGAGCTGAGCATTTCCAGCGCCGCCATCCCCGCCAGCGAATTGCCCGCCGCGTTCAGCTCCGGCGACCACACACACACCGTGAACTGCCCCGGCACCACCGCGACGATGCCGCCACCGACGCCGCTCTTGCCCGGCAGGCCGACGCGATAGGCGAAGTTGCCGGCCTCATCGTAGAGACCGCTGGTGGCCATGATCGAGTTGACTTGCTGGGTCTGGCGTCGGCTGAGGATCTGCTCGCCGCTGTGTTTGCAGAAACCGTCGTTGGCCAGGAAGCAGAACGCCCGGGCCAGGTCGATGCAGCTCATTCGCAACGCGCAGTGGCTGAAATAACTGCGCAACACCGCTTCAACGTCATTGTGGAAATTGCCGAAGGATTGCATCAGGTACGCCATCGCCGCGTTGCGCGCGCGGTGCTGGTATTCGGAATCGGCAACCTTGCCGTCGACCATCACCTGCGGGTTGCCCGACAGCCGCCGCACGAAGTCGCGCATCGACAAGGCCGGTGCGGCAAAGCGTGACTGGTTGATGTCGCAGATCACCAGCGCCCCGGCATTGATGAACGGATTGCGCGGACGACCGCGTTCGAACTCCAGCTGCACCAGCGAGTTGAACGGCTGGCCGGACGGCTCGTGGCCCAGGCGTTCCCAGATCGCCTCGCCGGAATGTTCGATGGCCTGCACCAGGCTGAACACCTTGGAAATACTCTGCACCGAGAACGGCGTCTCGGCATCGCCGGCGCAATACATCTCGCCGTCATTGCCATATACGGCGATGCCCAATTGATTGGCCGGCACAGTGCCGAGGGCGGGAATGTAGTCAGCCACCTTGCCCTGCCCGATCAGGGGCCGGACCGCGTCAAGGATCTCGTTCAACAGCGCTTGCATGCCGGGTCTCGAAGTCTCGCCCCATGGGATTGCGGGGACACGGTGGCTAGACGCTGCGCCCGGCAATCGAATCACAACGGCGCTGTGTATCGCAGTGTGTACGGCCCGACGCCCGACACATCCCGCGCACAAATCCGGCCCTTCGCGACACATCCGCGATACAGCCCGACGTTCAAATGAACCTGTCGATCGGCAGCCCCGATCAAGCCTTTGAACTCACCTATCGCATCGGAGATACACAATGACCAAGCTCTCGAAAACCTCCCTGACTCTGGGCCTGCTGCTTGCCGGCGGCTTGGCCCTGTCCAACGCGGCTTCGGCTTCAGACGCGTTCAGCGTCAAGCAACTGGATTACGGCTATAGCCAGACCCAGGCCAAGGCCGACTCGGCGGAAAAAACCTCGGAAGGCAAATGCGGCGAAGGCAAGTGCGGCGCCGGCGAATAAGCCTTTTCACGGGGTACACCAGTGCCCCGTTTTCCCCTTGAATGAATGGAGCCTTCCCATGACCACAGCTCTCTCGTCGGCCGTCAAAGGCCTGCACTGGAACCTCGACCGCGCCGGCCAGTGGCTCGCGCCGCTGACCTTGCGCCTGTTCATCGCCTGGGAGTTTTTCGAATCGGGGCTGGAGAAATTCAACGGCCAGAACTGGTTCGAAGACATTCAGGAGCGGTTCCCGTTCCCCTTCGACCACTTGCCCGCCACGCTGAACTGGGAGCTTTCGATGTGGGCCGAGCTGATCTGCGCACTGGCGATCCTGATCGGATTCGGCACGCGGATTTCGGCGATTTCGCTGATTGTCGTGACCGTCGTCGCCACCGCTGCCGTGCACTGGCCGGCAGACTGGTCTTCGCTGAGCGAACTAGCCCAGGGCTACGCGATCACCAACAAGGGCTACGGCAACTTCAAGCTGCCGGCGATTTATTTGGCTGCGCTGCTGCCACTGGTGTTTGCCGGGGCCGGCAAGTTGAGCGTGGATGCGTGGCTGGCGCGGTTTTTCTGGAAACGCGCCAGCCACTGAGGATCAATGCGCCCGGTCCAGCCCCGCCAGCAACGCACTGTCCCGGCTGTAGATGTCCGGCGCGTAGAGCACGCGACCCTGGCCATCGACCTGTGCCGTCCAGTAAGTCATGAGGATCGGCACGGGATTGCTCAGGCGGAATTCATGGGTGACGCCGGTGGCGAGCAAGGTGTCGGTGCGCGCCTTCTCCGCCGGGCTGAGCAGCAAATCGCGCAGCTTCATCGGATGCTCGACCCGTACGCAGCCGGAGCTGAACGCCCGTGGTCCCTTGTCGAACAGCGCTTTGCTCGGCGTGTCGTGCAGGTACACCGAGAACGGGTTGGGGAAACGAATGACCATTTGCCCCAGCGGGTTGCGCGGCCCGGCGTCCTGGCGCAGGAGGATGTTGCCGGGGTTGTCCCAGTCGATGTCGGCGGCGGCCAGCGGCTGGCCGTTGGCGTCGAGCACCTGCAGGTTCTGGCGGCTGAGGAACGTCTGGTCCTTGCGGATTTCCGGCAGTTTGTCTTCCTTCCAGATGGTCGGCGGCACGGTCCAGGTCGGGTTCAGGGTCAGGCGCGTGACCCGGGATTTGAGCAGCGGGGTCTGGCGTTCAGCGCGCCCGACCTGGGTGCGGGTCTGCCACACCGGCAGGCCACCCTGGTAAAGCGTCAGCTCGGCCGCGGCGACGTTGACCAGCAGACCGTCCGGCTCCATGTCCTGGGCCATCCAGCGGAAACGTTCAAGGTTGACCCGCAACTGTTCGCGGCGAGTCAGCGGACTGATGTTGAGTTCGGCAATCGTCCCCGGCCCCACCACCCCGTCGGCCTGCAACGAATGGTTGGCCTGAAAGCTCTTCACCGCCTCCACCAATACGCCGTGATAAGCGTTGTCCGGCGTGCCGGCCACGCTGTTCAGATAGCCTTCGCTGTACAGCCGGCGGGCCAGTTCCGGCACGCGTTTGTCTTCCATGTCCGGACGCAGCAAAGGACCGTTGCCCACCGACGTCCACTGCGGCAAGGCTTTCAGGCGCTGCGCGGCATACAGATGACGCAGATTCTGATATTGCGCCAGCTGCGGGCGGGCCAGATCGAAGGCGGCCGGAACGTTGTGCACGCCGGGTACGGCGATGGCGAGCAATTCGGCCTGCCGGTCGCGTGGCGTTTCGTCGGAATGCCACAGCGGTTCGAAGTGCGATTGCAGCAGGCGCCCGTAATGCAGATCCTGCAGGGCTTGCAGGTAGTAACGGCTGATCTCGATATCGGCGCACAGTTCGCCGTCCTGCGGGGCGGTGAGCGCTACCGGATAGCGTTTCGGGTTCAGGCCATCGTCGGCCAACAGCTGCAATTGCGCATGCAAGGCCGGCAATTGCCCGCCATCGGCCCACACCGGCAGCCAGTCCTGCTGCTGGTAGAACGCGCGCAACTGATCCAGCGCCGGGCCGTTGAGACTAGTGCCGATCGTCGGGCACGCCTGGGGCAGGCTGATCAGCGCAGCCTGCAACGGGCTCTGCGGTTCGATGGGCATTTCCGTCGGCACGGGCGGCAGCGTCGGGAGTCCCGGCAACGGCTCTTCGGCGCAAGCGACAAACGGCGCAGCGAGCAAACAAATGCTCAAGTAGCATGCGTACTTTTTGAACAACTGCTTTACTCCAATCCATGGCCGTCCTGATTGACGGTCAACCTTACCTCAGGTGCGGTGAACAGTCAGGCCCGATTCGCGGGCCTGCCGGGGACGACTGGACGTCAGGAGCCTAAGTGCCGAACAAGTAGCAAGTGGAGACTCACGTTAAATGTTGACGTTTTTGCGCCGACTTCTGCTGACTGCCACCGCCCTTGGCGTGCTGACCAGTCCAGCCTTTGCCGCCGGTACCTCTTCGCCGGTTCTGTACACCAGCCTCGCCCACGCCGCGCCGGAACTCAATCCCCAGGCGCTGAAAGGTGCCTTGAACGCCATGCAATGTGCGATCAACAACGGCGCGAAGCAGTCCCGTCACCTGGCGATCATCGACTATTCGCAGCCGTCCACCGAGCGCCGGTTGTGGATCTTCGACCTGACCCGGAAAAAACTGGTGCTGCGCGATCTGGTCGCCCACGGCTCGAACTCCGGGGAAAACTTCGCCACACGGTTCTCCAACCGTGAAGGCAGTTTCCAGTCCAGCCTCGGCCTGTTCCGCACCCAGGAAAGTTACCAGGGTACCCACGGTTACTCGCTGCGCATGGACGGTCTGGAGCCGGGCATCAACGATATGGCCCGTGACCGCGCCATCGTTATCCACGCCGCGGACTACGTGAACCCGTTCTGGAGCAAGCGTACAGGGCGTCTGGGCCGTAGCCAGGGTTGCCCGGCGGTGCGACCGCAGGTTGCCAAACGGGTGATCGACAGCCTGAAGAATGGCCAATTCATGTTCTCCTGGTACCCGGATCAGCAGTGGCTGAAATCCTCGCCGTACCTCAACTGCCAGCCACAACAGATCGCGAGCATTCTCAGCACTCACGCCAGCTGAATACTCTGTGGGAGTGCGCTGGCTCCCACAGGTTCGGTTTATTACAGATTTGTCATCGAGTTGTCGGTTTGCCGAGCGGATCGCCCGGTAGCTTGAAGTTGTCCCGGCCAGAACGCCGATCAACTTCAACGACTCGAGTGACCCATCATGAAAACCCTGATACTCGCTTTCACCGCCCTCCTCGCCACCGGTTCCGTGTTCGCCGCTGAAATGCCTGAACACACAGTCATTCACGACACCAACGGCTTCTACGTGCACCTGGATGTCGACAAAGTCCTCTCCAGCACCGATATTTCCCAGGCCTGCGGCGTGATCCCCGCGCAGCTCGACTACCTCGACCACCAGGGCCGTGAACATGTGCTGGACTACCAAGTGCAAGGCAGCGGCTGCACCAACGACCATTGAGGCGCAGTAGCCATGAATATCCTTGTTGTCGAAGACGAACCCAAGGCCGGCAATTATTTGCTCAACGGCTTGCAGGAACTGGGCTACAGCGTGAGCCTGGCCCGGGACGGCGCCGACGGTCTGCACCTGGCGCTGGAGTTCGACTTCGACGTGATCGTGCTGGACGTGATGATGCCGAAAATGGATGGCTGGGAAGTCCTGCGCCGGCTGCGTAAGGAAACCGACACCCCGGTGCTGTTTCTCACCGCCCGCGATGACATCGCCGACCGGGTCAAGGGGCTTGAACTGGGCGCTGACGACTACCTGATCAAGCCGTTTTCCTTCGCCGAACTGGTGGCGCGCCTGCGCACCCTGACCCGGCGCGGGCCGATCCATGAAGAAGAGCAATTGCAGGTGGCCGATCTGCAGATCGATGTGCTCAAGCGTCGGGTCACCCGGGCCGGCAACCGGATCACCCTGACCAACAAGGAATTCGCCCTGCTGCAACTGTTTGCCGCCCACACCGGGCAAGTGCTGTCGCGTTCGCTGATCGCCTCGCGGGTGTGGGACATGAATTTCGACAGTGACACCAATGTGGTCGATGTCGCCGTGCGCCGCCTGCGGGCGAAGATCGACGATCCGTTCCCGCTCAAGCTGATCCACAGCGTGCGCGGCATCGGCTACCGCTTCGATACCCAACCATGAAAATCGCCGGCACGTATTCCCTGACCTTGCGTCTGGCGCTGGTCTTCGCCGTGCTCGCCTTTGCCGCGCTGGGAGGCCTGGGCGCGGCGCTGTACAACCAACTGGAAGCAGCTCTGATTCGCCGCGATGACATCCAGTTGGTCAGTCGCGTCGATCAGTTGCGCACCTTCCTCAACGACAGCAACACCCTGGAACTGATCAAGAACAAGCCGGCGCTGTTTCAGAACATGCTCGGCAACCGCGAAGCCTTGCTGACCATCGGCGCACCCGGCCAGCCGCCGTTGCTGGTGGTCAACCCCGGCAACCTCGCCACCCCGAACTTGCCCGCCGTACCGATCGATCATCCGATGGCCCTGAGCGATGTACAGCACTTGCCGAGCGTCGACGGTGTGCCGTTTTCGGCGGTGGCGGCGACCATCGACTCGGGCGATCTGGGCAACCTGCAGGTGCTCACCGGACGCCTGATGACCGAGCGCACGGCGATGCTCGCCAATTACCGGCTCAGCGTGTACGGCCTCGCGTCATTAGCCGCGATTGTGCTGGCGCTGGTCGGCTGTCTGCTGGTGTATCGCGGCCTGCTGCCGTTGCGGCGGATGGCCCGGCATGCCCACGGGATCGGCATCGCCAACCTTGGCGAACGCCTCGACCGCCAAGGCACGCCTCGTGAATTGCAGCCGATGATCGAAGCCTTCAACGCGATGCTGGACCGGCTCGATCGAGGGGTTGCGCAACTGAGCCAGGTCTCCACCGACATGGCCCACGAACTGCGCACGCCGATCAACAACCTGCTCGGGGAAACACAGGTCGCCCTGCAACAGAACCGCAGCGTCGACGCCTACCAGCAGTTGCTCGCCTCCAACGTCGAAGAACTCGAACGGCTGGCGCGGATGCTCGACAACATGCTGTTTCTCGCCCGCACCGACCCGGCCAGCGCGCTGAGTCAGCGGCAGGAGCTGGACGCCAGCGATGAGATGCAACGCATTGCCGATTACTTCGAAGGGCTGGCGGCGGACGTCGGTGTCACCATCGAGGCCAGTGGCAGCGGCGTGATCTGGGCCGAGCCGATGCTGCTGCGGCGGGCCCTGGCCAATCTGTGCGCCAACGCGATCAAGTACGGCGCGGCGGATTCGACGTTGCAGGTCGAAGCCATCGCTGAAACGGACGGCAGCTATCTGCGGGTGCGCAACCAGGGCACGACCATTCCTGCCGAACACCTGTCGCGACTGTTCGAACGCTTCTACCGCGTCGATCCGTCACGCGAGCGCTCGGCCCAGTCCAACGGCTTGGGCCTGTCGATTGTCGCGACCATCATGCAGTTGCATCAGGGCCGTTACAGCGTCAGCAGCGCTGATGGCATCACCTGCTTTGAACTGTTCTTTCCGGCACGGGAGACGCGAGACGCAGGTGCGTGAAGGCGCCGAGCGCAGACGCCGCGAACATCAACGCCGTAGCCACACCGAAGGTCATGTGCAAGCCGCCTGCGATGACCGCGGCCGGCGCCTCAGTCGGATCGTCCGTGGCCAGTGCAAACACCGCGCCCATCGCCGCCGCCCCGGTGATCAAGCCCAGATTGCGCGACAGCCCGAGCATGGCCGAGACCACACCGCGCTGATCCTGAGCAACGCCGGACATCAACCCGCTGTTGTTGGCGGCCTGGAACAGCGCGTAACTCAAGGCCACCACCGTGATCGGCAGCACGTATGCAAGCACTCCGAAACTCACCGGAAACAGCGCCAAGAGACCACACCCGCAAGCCAGGCCGAACAACGCACCCGGCACCATCCGCCGCGCGCCGAAACGATCCACCAGCCGCCCGGCCGGCACGCCGCTGAATGCCGCCAGCAACGGCCCGATCGACAACGCCAGACCGACCTGAGTGCTGGAAAGACCCAAACCTCGACTCAGGTAAAACGGCACGACCACCAGCGTGGTCATCATCACCGTCGTGACCAGCAAGGTCAGCGCCAGACTGCTGCTGATTCGCGTGTCGGTGAACAAAGAGAGGTGAATCAGCGGCGCCTTGCTCCGTTTCTCGACCAGGATGAACAACCCCACGCCCAACAGGCTGAGCAACAGCAACGTCGGGGTGAATCCATCAACCGTCATCGCCAGTGCATAGGCCGCCAGCGTCAGCATCAATACGGCGGTGCCGGGATAATCAAATGCAACACCCGAGCGCACGCTACGATCCTTCGGCAGATAGCGATACACCAGCCACGCATTGAGCAATCCCAACGGCACGTTGATCACAAAAACCGACTGCCAGCCGACATGCGCCATCAACAGCCCACCGAGCGACGGCCCGAGGGTGGTGCCGGTGGCCGACATCGTGGCCAGCAACCCCATCGCACTGCCGGCCCGGGATTTGGGCACCGCATCGGCCACCAGCGCCACCGTCAGCGCAAACATGATTGCCGCGCCAAGCCCTTGCACCGCCCGCGCACCGATCAGCCAGGCGAGGCTCGGCGCCAGTGCGCAGACCAGCGAAGCGGCGGTAAAAATGCCGATGCCGATCAACAACAAGCGCCGCCGACCGAAGCCGTCACCCAACCGCCCGACGCTGACAATCAAGGTAGTGACCGCCAGCAGGTAGGCCAGCACGATCCATTGCACCTGTTGAAACGTCGCATCGAATGCCGCCGCCAGCGTGGGCAATCCGGCGTTGGCGATGCTGGTATCCAGCGACGGCATGAGCATCGACAGCGCCAGACTGATCAGCGCCCAGCGGGCTGAAGGGCTCAGGGGTTCTCGGTGCATGGGGGGCTCACAGGGCAAAGGTCATGCGACATAGCCTGAGCCTCGACAATACAAGGCGCAAGACGCATGCTTTGCACTTGATACCTGCATGGAACGCCATGTCATGAATGCACCGGATCTGAACCTGTTGATCACCCTCGACGTGCTCCTGAGCGAAGGCAGCGTCGCCCGCGCCGCCGAACGCCTGCGTCTGAGCCCTTCCGCCATGAGCCGCGCATTGGCCCGGCTGCGGGAAACCACCGGCGATCCGCTGCTGGTGCGTGCCGGTCGTGGGCTGGTGCCGACCCCGCGTGCGCTGGAGCTGCGCGACCGGGTCAGTTATCTGGTGCAGGAAGCCGAAGCGGTTTTGCGCCCGGCAGAAGTGCTCGATCCCGGCCAGTTGCGGCGCACCTTCACCCTGCGCAACACCGACGGGTTCGTCGAAACCTTCGCCGCCGCCCTGCTCGCCCGCATCGCCGAAGAGGCCCCCGGCGTGCGCCTGCGCTTTGTGCAAAAGGCTGACAAGGACAGCACGCTGCTGCGCGTAGGCCGGGTGGATCTGGAAACCGGCGTGGTCGACGACAGCACCGACCCGACGCTGCACAGTCGCATCCTGTTCCGCGATCAGTGGATCGGAGTGGTGCGTGAAGGACATCCGCTGAGCAGCGGCAAGGTCAGCGCCAAACGCTTTGCTGCAGGCCAGCACATTCTGGTGTCACGGCGCGGGCGCAGCAGCGGACCGGTGGACGAGGCATTGCTCGCCTTCGGGCTGACGCGGGATATCGTCACCTCGTTCGGGGGATTTTCGGCGGCGCTGACGCTGGTCCGTGAATCGGACCTGATCGCCACCGTTCCGGAACGTCACACCAGCAAACTGCGCACGGGCCTGCACAGCTTCGCCCTGCCCTTGCGCATGCCGGATATCAGCGTGTCGATGCTTTGGCACCCGCGCATGGACGCCGACCCGGCGCATCGCTGGTTGCGCAATTGCGTGCGCGAAGTCTGCGCCTAACGCGCATCCCCGCCCGCGGGTTTGTAGAACAGGAATTTCCTGGTCTCGGCGGTTTTTCTGTATTCCTTGGCCCAGCTCGGATGTACGTTGCGGTCGTGGAAGTACAGCGCGCCGTGAGTGCGATCGGTGAGCTGACGGTTCAGCGCCTTGCCGGCGATTTCCTTGGCCAGCGCGTATTCGGCATCTTCCTTGACCTGATCCGGACGCCCGTCGCACCACCAGGAAAACTGGCAACTCTTGCTTTCCGAGCCCTGCTTGACCACCTCGCACACCGTGCCTGGAAAGCCGTCATGCCCGAGGCGATTCATCACTACACTGGCCACGCCTTCCATGTCGGCATTGTCCTTGCCCTTGGCTTCCCAATAGATACTGCGCGCCAGGCAGGTAATCGGATCGTCCAGCGGTGCGGCGCCTGCGGGGTCGACCGCCTGTGCTTCGGTCGGGGTGATGGCTTCGGATTTGGGTGCCGGAGGTGCGTCGGGTTTGTCGGCGGCCTTCTCTTCCAGAACCTCGGCTTTCGCCTCGGCCTTTTCCTTGATCGGCGCCTGATCGGTGGCCAGCGCAGCACCGCTCAGCAGGGTCAACGCAAGACAGCAAAGCAACCCGTTCAATCCCATGATCATTCTTCCGGCAGGGCCCGATGCGGGCGAAGTGTTACGTGGTTGAGACGCCCGGTTTCCGGGGTCTTCGCAGAGTGTAGACGGCAAATTGCACGGAATCGTTCGGCAGAAAAATCCGCGTTGTGAAGAAAAAGACATTGCACGAACCGGGGCCCTTTCGCGCATGATGTGCGCACTCAGCCCAAGGGAGATTTCCATGCGCTTCATGCCATCCGTTCTGCGACTCGCCGCGTTGTCCGTGGGCCTGGCGCTGGCCACTTCGGCCATGGCCACCGATGAGTCGCAATTGATCGAATCGATCAACAGCTACCGCAGCCAGCCGCAGCGTTGTGGCAGCCAGGCGTCCAGCGAATTGCCGCCGCTGTCGGCCGATCCGCGCCTGATTCTGCCGGCCAGCGGCGTGGTGGATTTGCAGCAGGCGATGTCCAGCGCTCGCTACCCGATGGTCAACGTGCAGGCGATCACCCTGAACGGGCCACGGGATGCGGCGTCGGCGATGAAGGCGATTCAGGAAAGCTTCTGTCAGGTGGTGCTGGATCCGCAGTTCGTCGATATCGGCGTCAGCCGCGCTGATCGTGACTGGCGCATCACCCTCGCCCGGCCACTGCTGTCGGCCCGCCTCGGCGACGGTCAGGCGGAAGGCCAGAAACTCCTCGAACAACTCAATGCCGCCCGCGCCCAACCGCGCCAGTGCGGCGGTCAGGCATTCGCAGCGACTGCGCCGCTGGCGTGGAACGCGGTGCTCGGCGGCGTTGCCCAGGAACACAGCCGCGAGATGGCCAACAACAATTATTTCGACCACAAGGACCGCAACGGCGGTACTCCCGGCGACCGCGCAGAACTGGCCGGTTACAGCGGTCAGCAGGTCGGCGAGAACATCGCCGCCGGGCAGGACACGGTGCAGAAAGTCGTTGCCGGCTGGCTCGCCAGCCCCGGCCATTGCGCCAACCTGATGAACCCGCAGTACCGCGAGCTCGGCGCTGCTTACGCAGTCGATCCGAAGAGCAGTGCCGGTATTTACTGGACGGCGATGTTTGGCGGGGAATAGACCTCAAGGCAGTTCCTCCCCCCCAAAGGAGGAAGTACATCGCAGGCAATAAAAAACCGGAGCCAAGCTCCGGTTTTTTTATGGTCAGTGGGTTCTCATCCCCGCCGCATACATCGCCAGTTTCAACAGGCTCGCCACCACCGCCAACGACACCACGCTGCCGGACCAGATCAGCAACAGCCAGCCCAGGCGCTTGTACCAGCGACTTTTCACTTCACGCATCTCAATGGTAGCCATCGCCAATCCTCACTTTGCCGCGGAACACGTAGTAGCTCCAGAAGGTGTACATCAGGATCACCGGCAGGATGAACAGCGCACCGATCAAGGCAAACAGCTGACTGGTGGCCGGTGAAGCTGCCGCCCACAGGCTGACCGATGGCGGGATGATGTTCGGCCAGATGCTCAGCGCCAAACCGATGTAGCCAAGGAACATCAGCACCAGCGTGAACACGAACGGCCAGTGGGTGTGCCGCTGACGCAACGAACGCAGCAGCCCGAACAGCGACAATGCCGCCAGCACCACCAGCCCCGCGAACACGGTCAGGTGTGCATGATTGAACCAGCGACTGGCCAGTTCCGGATGCAGTTGCAACGTCCACGCGCCGATCACTACGACCATCGCCAGCAACAGCCAGGCCAGCGGACGGCTGTAGTGACGCATCCGCGACTCGAGCATGCCTTCGGTCTTGACCAGCAGCCAGGTACTGCCGAGCAAGGCGTAAGCAATCACCAGACCGACGCCGCAGACCAGCGGGAACGGCGCCAGCCAGTCGAGACCGCCACCGGCAAACTGCCGATCCACCACCGGAACTCCCGACACATACGCGCCGATCACCACGCCCTGGGAGAACGTCGCCAGCAGCGAACCGCCGATGAACGCCCAGTCCCACAGATGACGTTTTTCAGCCGGCGCCTTGAAGCGAAACTCGAACGCCACCCCACGGAAAATCAACCCCGCGAGCATGAAGATCAGCGGCAGATACAGCGCCTCCAGAATCACCCCGTAAGCCAGCGGAAACGCGCCGTACAACGCCGCGCCGCCGAGCACCAGCCAGGTTTCGTTGCCGTCCCACACCGGTGCGACGGTGTTCATCATCACGTCGCGTTCCTGCTCGTCGCTGATCATCGGGAACAGGATCCCGAGGCCCAGATCGAAGCCGTCCATGATCACGTACATCATCACCCCGAAGGCAATGATCACGCCCCAGATCAACGAGAGATCGATACCTTGAATACCCATGACTCAACACTCCTTTTTCAGTGGATCCGGGTCGCGGATTCGAGGTTGTCGGTGACCGCCGAAAGTGGCCGGCGCGGGGTCTGCACCTGAGTGCCTTCGGGCGGATGTTCGTGGTGCGGCTGCGGGCCCTTGCTCACCAGTTTCATCATGTAGCCGATGCCCACGGTGAACACCGAGCAGTAGATGACGACGAACAGCGCCAGCGACGTGCTCATCTGCGCCACCGAGTGATGGGACGCCGCGTCATGAGTGCGCATCAGGCCGTACACCACCCACGGCTGGCGCCCGACTTCAGTGGTGATCCAACCGGCCAGCAGCGCGATCAGACCGCTCGGCCCCATCAGCAGCACCAGCCGCTGGAAGCCGCGATGACGGTAGACCTTGCCGTTGCGCCGCAACGCCAGACCCACCACACCGACGAGGATCATCAACATCCCCAGCCCGGCCATCACGCGGAAGCTCCAGAAAATCACGGTCGAGTTCGGCCGGTCTTCTTTCGGGAAGCTCTTGAGCGCCGGGATCTGCTTGTCGAGGCTGTGGGTGAGGATCAGGCTGCCGAGGTACGGAATCTCGATCGCATACTTGGTCTTTTCCGCCTGCATGTCGGGGATGCCGAACAGCACCAACGGGGTCGGCCCGTTGTCGGCGTTTTCCCAGTGGCCCTCGATGGCGGCGATTTTTGCCGGTTGGTGTTCCAGGGTGTTCAAGCCATGGGCGTCACCGACCACCGCCTGGATCGGCGCCACGATCAGCGCCATCCACAGCGCCATGGAAAACATCTTGCGCACCGGTTTGCTGTCGTTGCCGCGCAGCAAATGCCAGGCCGCCGAAGCGCCGACGAAGAACGCCGTGGCGACGAACGCAGCAATCGCCATGTGCGCCAGACGGAACGGGAACGACGGGTTGAACACGATCGCCAGCCAGTCGACCGGCATCACCCGGCCGTCGACGATTTCGAAACCCTGTGGGGTCTGCATCCAGCTGTTGGAGGCAAGAATCCAGAAGGTCGAAATCAGCGTGCCGATGGCGACCATCACCGTGGCGAAGAAGTGCAAGCCACGGCCGACGCGGTTCCAGCCGAACAGCATCACCCCGAGAAAACCGGCCTCGAGGAAGAACGCGGTCAGCACTTCATAGGTCAGCAACGGCCCGGTGACGCTGCCGGCGAAGTCGGAAAACCCGCTCCAGTTGGTGCCGAACTGGTACGCCATGACCAGCCCCGACACCACGCCCATGCCGAAGTTGACGGCGAAGATCTTTGACCAGAAGTGGTAAAGATCGCGGTAAGTGTCGTTACGGGTTTTCAGCCACAGGCCTTCGAGCACCGCCAGGAAACTCGCCAGGCCAATGGTGATCGCCGGGAAAATGATGTGGAACGAAACCGTGAACGCGAATTGAATTCGCGCCAGGTCCAGTGCCTCCAGGTTGAACATGATGATGTCCTCATCAGGGCTGAAAAGCGGCAGCACACGGCCGGGCCACCGCCAGGCGCGAACGCCTGCAGCCAGTCAAAAAAGCAAAAGGGTTGGATCGCGTGGTTCGGTCAGGCCACCGACGACGGGATCAGGTTGCTCGTCTGGGCCGCTTCGAGGCGGATCGCCACGAATTTCGAGGTCGGCGTGTAGGTGCGGTCGCCGTAGCTTTCCAGCGGCACCAGCGGATTGGTTTCCGGGTAGTACGCGGCAGCCTGCCCGGCCGGAATGTCGTAGGCGATCAGGGTAAAACCGCTGACCCGACGTTCGCGCTCGTCGCCCCACAGCGCCACCAGATCGACCTTTTGCCCCGGTTCGAAACCGAGTCGGCGGATGTCCTGTTCGTTGGCGAACACCACGTCGCGCATCCCGTATACACCGCGATAACGGTCGTCGAGGCCGTACAGCGTGGTGTTGTACTGATCGTGGGACCGCATGGTTTGCAGGATCAGATGCGGTTTGACCGGCAGGTTGCGCACGCCTTCGCTGATCAGATGTTCCGGCAGCACACACGGGGTGAACTGGGCCTTGCCGGATTCGGTTTTCCAGACCCGGTCGGAAGCGTTGTTGCCGAGGTGGAAACCACCGGGGGTCAGCAGCTTCTCGTTGAAATTCTCGAAGCCCGGAATCACGTCGGCGATCAGGTTGCGGATACGCCCGTAGTCGCCCACCGCCCATTCCCAGTCGATCGGGTGTTTGCCCAACGTGGCGGCGGCAATCCCGGCAATAATCGCCGGCTCGGATTTCAGATGCGCCGACTTCGGTTTCAGTTGGCCGAACGACAAGTGCACCATGCTGAAGGTGTCTTCCACGGTCACGCCTTGCGGACCTTCGGCCTGTACGTCGATGTCGGTACGGCCCAGGCACGGCAGGATCAGCGCATCACGCCCGGTCACCAGATGGCTGCGGTTGAGTTTGGTCGAGATGTGCACGCTCAGGTCGAGTTTGCGCATCGCGGCGTGGGTGCGCGGGGTGTCCGGCGTGGCTTGGGCGAAGTTGCCGCCGAGCCCGATAAACACCTTGGCTTCGCCACGTTCCATGGCACCAATCGCCATGACCGTGTTGTGGCCGTGCATCCGCGGCACTTTGAAGTTGAAGCGTTTTTCCAGGGCGTCCATCAGCTCGGTCGGGGCCAGTTCGTTGATGCCCATGGTGCGGTCGCCCTGCACGTTACTGTGGCCGCGCACCGGCGACAGCCCGGCGCCCGGACGGCCGACGTTGCCGCGCAGCAGTTGCAGGTTGATGACCTCCTGCAGGGTCGGCACCGAGTGCACGTGCTGGGTCAGGCCCATGGCCCAGCACATGATCACGCTCTTGGCCCGGGCGTACATGCGCGCTGCCAGTTCGATGTCATGCAGCGGCACGCCGGACTGCTCGACGATGTGCTCCCAGCTCGTGGCATCGACTTCGGCCAGATAGCTGTCGAGACCCGAGGTGTGCTCGGCAATGAAGGCGTGATCGAACACCGGTTCGCCGCCGGTGGCCTGGGCTTCGCGCTCCCACTCCAGCAGGAACTTGGCCATGCCGCGAATCATCGCCATGTCACCGCCCAAGGCAGGACGGAAGTACGCGGTGTTGGTCGCTTCCCAGCCGTTGCTGAGCATCTCGATCGGGTTTTGCGGGTTCTGGAAACGCTCCAGTCCACGCTCTTTGAGCGGGTTGATGCACACCACTTGCGCGCCGCGCTTCACCGCTTCACGCAGCGGTTCGAGCATGCGCGGGTGGTTGGTGCCGGGGTTCTGGCCGATGACGAAAATCGCATCGGCGTGGTGCAGGTCTTCATAGACCACCGTGCCTTTGCCGACGCCGAGGCTCTCGCCCATACTCACCGCACTGGCTTCGTGGCACATGTTCGAGCAGTCCGGGAAGTTGTTGGTGCCGTAGGCGCGGACGAACAACTGGTAGAGAAACGCCGCTTCGTTGCTGGCGCGACCCGAGGTGTAGAACTCGGCCTCGTGGGGCGATTTCAAGCCTTTGAGGTGTTTGGCGATCAGCGCGAAGGCATCGTCCCAGGTAGTTTCCACATAGCGGTCGACCCGTGCGTCGTAACGCATCGGATGGGTGATCCGGCCCTGGTATTCGAGCCAGTAATCGCTTTGCTCGGCCAGGGTCGAGACTGTGTACTTGTTGAAGAACGCCGGATCGACCAGGCGGCCGGTGGCTTCCCAGTTCACCGCTTTGGCGCCGTTCTCGCAGAACTTCAGCATGCTCGCACCGGGCGCTTCACCCCAGGCACAACCTGGGCAGTCAAAGCCGCCGTTCTGGTTGGTCTTGAGCATGGCGCGGATGTTTTTCAGGGCGTTTTCACTGCCCAGCCAGTTCTTGGTGAGGCTGATGACAGCGCCCCAACCCGCAGCGGCGCCCTTGTAGGGTTTGTAACGGTCGACTTGTGACATGGGACTTCTCCATGACGATGCACACAGGCAAAAACCTGATCGGGTTTAAACAGCGACGACTGACTTTCAAGTTAAAAAAGCGGTCGTTTCGTTTGACGGGGCCAAGGATAGGAACCGCTGCAAAAACTTGTCTAATCGCTATTAATGACTGCGTTATCGAAAGCATCTATCACGGACTTAAACCCTTTAAATACGGGCACTTGCAAAACTAAGAAGGGAAAAACAGCAAATAATTATTTCATCATCGACAGCATCAATCGGCCGGTCATTAAGAGTGATTGGACTCTGTCTCAAGTTGCTCATAACCTGCGCCGACCCAATCCCTTCAATAGCGGATTTCACCCAAGCGAGGCTGTCATGTCAGAGCGCGTCTTGATCGATGGTTACAACCGCCGCGTCGACTACCTGCGCATGTCGGTCACCGACCGCTGCGACTTTCGCTGCGTGTATTGCATGGCCGAAGACATGCAGTTTCTGCCGCGCCAACGGGTGCTGACGCTGGAGGAAATCTATCAACTGGCGCAGAGCTTCGTTGCGCTCGGCACCCGCAAGATTCGCCTGACCGGCGGCGAGCCGCTGATTCGTCCCGGCGTCGTCGGCTTGTGCAAGCAGATCGCCGCCCTGCCCGGCCTGCGCGAACTGTGCCTGACCACCAACGGCTCGCAGCTCGGCAAACTGGCCAGCCCGCTGTTCGACGCCGGGGTCAAACGCCTCAACGTCAGCCTCGACAGTCTTGATGCCGAGCGTTTCAAGCAGATGACCCGCACCGGTGATCTGGCCCAGGTGATCGATGGCATCGACGCCGCGCGCGCCGCCGGATTTACCCGCACTAAACTCAACTGCGTGGTGATGCAGGGCCGCAACGATCACGAGATCAACGATCTGGTGCAGTTCGCCATCGAACGGGATCTGGACATTTCCTTCATCGAGGAAATGCCGCTGGGGATCATCAGCGAACACAGCCGCGCCGAGTCGTTCTTCTCCAGTACCCAAGTGCGCGAACGGATCGCCGAGCGCTACACCCTGATCGACTCCGCCGAGTCGACCCATGGCCCGTCGCGCTACTGGCGGCTCGCCGAAGCGCCGCACATTCGGCTGGGATTCATCTCGCCCCACAGCCACAACTTCTGCGGCACCTGCAACCGGGTGCGGCTGACCGTCGAGGGGCGTTTGCTACTGTGTCTGGGGAACGAGCATTCGGTGGATCTGAAAGCGGTGCTGCGGGCCCACCCGGGTCAACCGGAGCGGCTTGAGAAAGCCATCATCGAAGCGATGAAACTCAAGCCTTACCGGCACAACTTTGAAGTGAACGACGACGTGCAAGTGGTGCGTTTCATGAACATGACCGGCGGCTGATCCGCCACGTTTGCAAGGCAGAGAGCCGCATGATCATCCGACCCAAGGTCAATCAATTCGCCATTCTCTTCACCCTCAAGGGCTCGATTGCCAAGCGCATCGCCCTGCGCACCCTGATGGTCACACTGCTGGCGTCGGCCATCGTGCTGGTGGAAATGCTCCACCCGAGCAACTTCACCAAGGTCAACGCCACGCCGTTCACGCTGCTCGGCCTGTCGCTGTCGATCTTCATGAATTTTCGCAACAACGCCTGCTACGACCGCTGGTACGAAGCGCGCAAGGCTTGGGGCGATGTGATCGTGCATGTGCGCTCGGTGATTCGCGAGACCCATGTGATCCGCGAATCGGCCCAGCGTCGGTTATTGCTGCTTAACCTTTGTGGTTTCGCCCACGCGCTGAATGCGCGACTGCGCCGGGAAGACGAAGCCGCCGCCAGCGCTCAATGGATCACCCCGCAACACGATGCGCAGGTGCCGGATTACAGCGGGCGAATCCTGCAGACGGTGGGTCAGCAATGCTCCGATCTGCATGAGGCGGGCGATCTCAGTGAATGGCGCTACATGCTGCTGGCCAATCACCTGACCAGCCTGACCCAGGCGCAGGCGGTGTGCGAGCGGATCAAGAACACGCCGCTGCCCTTCCCCTATACCTTGCTGCTGCATCGCACGATTTACCTGTTCTGCATCCTGCTGCCGTTCGCCATGGCCGAACCGCTGGGGTGGCTGACGCCGCTGTTCACGGCGATTGTCAGCTACACCTTCTTCGGCCTGGATGCGATTGCCGATGAACTGGAAGACCCGTTCGGCCGGGATGAAAACGATTTGCCGACCGATGCGCTGGTGCGGGGTATCGAGCGGGATATTCTCTCGGAGCTGGGGACTGAACCGTTGCCGCCAGCGCTGAAACCGGTGGACTACGTCCTCAGTTAATCGACTGCCTTCCCTTCCGGGGAGGGAGACTCATCAATCCAGATGCGCCCAGGTCATGCGGAACGAAGCGCCGCCCCACGGCGAGTCGCCGACCTCGACCTGCCCGCCATGGGATTGCGACACCCGCCGCACCAGCGCCAGGCCGAGGCCGAAGCCGCCCGTGCGGCGGTCACGGCTGGCGTCCAGACGCGAGAACGGTTCGAAGATTTTCTCCCGCCCTGCCAGCGGCACACCCGGCCCGTCGTCGTTGACCTGCACTTCGTATTGATCGCCAACGCGCACCAGCGACACCTCGACCCGCTGCTCGGCATACCGGATGGCATTGCGCAGCAGATTGATCACCGCACGCGCCATGAAACGCGGTTCGATCCGCACTTCGTCGACCCGGCAATCTACGATCAACAGCTGCACCCCGGCCGCCTCGGCTTCCAGCGCCACGCTGCCGACCACGCTGTCGAGCCAGTTGGCAGCCTGAATGTTTTCGCGGGTGATCACCGTCGCGCCGCGCTCGAGGCTGGCGTAGGTCAGCAGTTCGGAGACCATTTCTTCCAGCTCGCCGAGGTCGGCGTACATGTCGGCGATCAGTTCGCGGTTCTGGCTGGCGTCCGGTTGCTGCTTGAGCTGATCGAGCTCGAACGACAACCGGGCAATCGGCGTGCGCAGTTCGTGGGAGACCGCGTTGGTCAGTTCGCGCTGATTGGCGATCAGGCCTTCGATGCGCGCCGCCATCAGGTTGAAGTGGCCGGCCAGGTCGCGGATGTTCGAGCGTTTGGACAGCTGGATCCGCACCGAAAGATCGTTGTCGCCGAAGCGCTCGGCGGCCAGGCGCAGCTTTTCCAGATCGCGCCAGTGCGGGCGAACCCAGAAGTACAGGACGATGCCGAGCAGCACGGCCAGCATCAGGTAGGCCCCGGCAATGTAGAACGGCATCAGGCTCGGCTCGGGAGGCAGCTTGATGCTGAGCAACTGCGAACCACCGTCGATGTTGCTGATGAACTGGGTGTAGTCATCGCGGATCACCAGCAGATCCTGGGCCAGTTCGGCTTTCTCCTGATCGTTGAGGTTCAGTTGGTCAGCCTCGACCAGGCTCAGCGTCAGCCCGTAGTGCGGCCGTAACGCCTCCAGTTGCGCCTCGCGCGCTGAGCCCTGCTGGTCGCGCATGTGTTCGATCAGCGACCACGCCTGTCCGCGTACCGCCTCACGGTTGTAGGCCTGCATCTGATTGTCGAGCAACGCGTTGAAGGTGTGTTCGACGGTTTGCAGCGCCGCCACCAGCCCGACCGTCATCACCAGAAACAGCCCGAGAAATAACCGCAGCATCTACAACTCCCACGCGAACGGATTGAACAGGTACCCCTTGCCCCACACGGTCTTGATGCACACCGGTTCGCGAGGGTTGTCCTTGAGTTTGTTGCGCAACTTGCTGATGTACACGTCGACGCTGCGATTGAGGCCATCGAACGCGATGCCGCGCATGCGGTTGAGGATGTCATCGCGCGACAGGATCTTGCCGGCAGCGCTGGCCAGCAGCCACAGCAGCTCGAATTCCATGGTGGTCAGCTCGATCAGCTCGCCCGCCAGACGCACTTCGCGGCAACTGCGATCAATGATCAGGTTGCCGAACTCCAGCGAACTCACTACGCCGCTTTCCGGGACTTGCCGGCGCTGCAGGGCACGCAGGCGCGCGAGCAGGACGGGCGGCTTGATCGGTTTGATCACGTAGTCGTCGGCCCCGGACTCCAGGCCCAGAATATGGTCGAGGTCGTCTTCCTTGGCCGTCAGGATGACAATCGGCGTGTCCGACACGCTGCGGATTTCCCGGCACACGTGCAGGCCGCTCTGCCCCGGCAGCATCAGGTCGAGCACCACCACCTTGGGCTTGAATTCGAGAAACGCGGCCACGGCCAGATCGCCGCGATGCACCGTGCGCACCTCGTAGCCGTGTTGTTCGAGAAAGTGGGCGATCAGCGCGGCCAGCCGCTCATCGTCTTCCACCAGCAGGACTCTGCCAAAACCCAGGTTATCCATAACAACCGCCGCCAACCGCTTTGTGAAGTGGGCGACATTATGCGGGCATTCAATGGCGAGACGTTTATCGCAGGCAGCAAAAACCGGCCTCCGGGGCCGGTTTTCGTTGAAGTTTCATACTCTTAAGAGTTTTTAACAATTCATGCCGCGACGGGTACACCGCTGTGGAAACGGAATTCCTCGTCCGGCGACTCGATCAGGTCCTGCTCGGCGGCGCGGACTCTCTCGATCACCTGGGCGATGTCCTTGGCGTCACCGTACTGGTAGGCCAGTTTCAGGTAACCCTGGAAATGCCGGGCCTCGCTTTTCAGCAGGCCGAAGTAGAACTTGCCGAGTTCTTCGTCCAGATGCGGCACCAGCGCTTCGAATCGCTCGCAACTGCGCGCTTCGATAAAGGCGCCGACCACCAGGGTGTCGACCAGTTTCACCGGTTCATGGCTGCGCACCACTTTGCGCAGGCTCGAGGCATAACGGCCGGCGTGGAGCTGGCGCAGTTCGATCTTGCGTCGCTTCATGATGCGCATCACCTGCTCGTGGTGCACCAGTTCTTCCCGGGCCAGACGCGACATCATGTTGATCAGATCGACGTGGGAATGGTACTTGGCGATCAGGCTCAACGCGGTGCTGGCGGCCTTGAACTCGCAGTTCTTGTGGTCGATCAGCAGGGTTTCCTGATCGGCCAGCGCGGCCTGAACCCAGGCGTCAGGCGTGCGGCAACCAAGGAATTCGTGGATTTCGGGAAGGATCATGGGGCTCACGGTCAAAAGGTGTTCGAGCGAAGGGCGCCGATTATACCGGCCTGCCCGCAGACCACCAGCCGCGCGCGTTGATATGCATCAAGTCGCAGACGGATGCGCAGCAACTATAGTTGTGCAACGCCGTGCCTTTTCATTGCTGGAGACTCACTCATGCAAGCCATTCGCAGCATTCTGGTGGTCATCGAACCCGAACACGCGGAAAGCCTGGCGCTCAAGCGCGCCAAACTGATCGCCGGGGTGACCCAGGCCCATCTGCACCTGCTGGTCTGCGACAAGAAGCACGATCACGCCGGCATGCTCAGCGTGCTCAAGGCCGCGCTTTTGGCGGACGGCTACAGCGTCACCACCGAACAGGCGTGGAACGAGAGCCTGCACGAAACCATCATCGATGTGCAGCAGGCTGAAGGCTGCGGGCTGGTGATCAAGCAGCACTTCCCCGACAGCCCGTTGAAAAAGGCCCTGCTGACCCCGGCGGACTGGAAACTGCTGCGCCACTGCCCTACTCCGGTGCTGCTGGTGAAGACCGCCGGTTCGTGGAAGGACAAGGTGATTCTGGCGGCCGTCGACGTGGGCAATGCCGATGGCGAACATCGTCATCTGCACACCACGATCATCGACCATGGATTCGACATTGCCAGCCTGGCCAAAGGGCATCTTCACGTGATTACCGCTCATCCGTCGCCGATGCTGTCGGCGGCCGACCCGACCTTCCAGCTCAAGGAAACCATAGAGGCACGCTATCGCGAGCAATGCCGGGCGTTTCAGGCTGAGTTCGACATCGATGACGAGCATTTGCATGTCGAGGAAGGTCCGGCGGACGTGTTGATTCCGTTCATGGCGCACAAGCTGCAGGCGGCGGTGACCGTGATTGGCACCGTGGCGCGCAGTGGCGTATCCGGTGCCTTGATCGGCAACACGGCCGAACAGGTGCTGGATCAGCTGGAGAGTGATGTGCTGGTGCTCAAACCCCAGGAGGTTGAAGACCATTTGGTGGAGTTGGCGGTGAAACATTAAGCATTGTTGTCATCCTGTGGCGAGCACGTTCGCCACAGGTAATGCTCAGTCGCCCAGCGCATCCTTCAGAAATCCGGGTGCGATGTAGCGCTGATAGTGCGCTTCCGACAGCAGGAAAAATTCCCGATCAATGGCATCGCGCAGTTCCGGCAGGTTCCAGTCGCGAAACTCCGGCAGCAATACCATTCCGTAGGCTTCCAGATTAATGATCACCCGCGCGCCCCGGGCGATCAGCTGATACGCCCAGCAATATTCCGACTGATGCGGCACGAAGCGGATCTTGCGCTGTTCCAGTTGCAGACGCAGGCGCGCCGGGTCGAAGACCTCGACCTTGCTCGCCATCACTTGTGACAGCAATTGTTCAAGACGCAGCCACACCGCACGCTTTTCTTCCTCGTTGTAACCGTTCCAATGGATCACTTCGTGGTGGAAACGCTTGCAGCCACGGCACACCAGATCACCGTAAACGGTGGAGCAGAGGCCGACGCAGGGGGTCTTGATGGTCTGATTGGGCATAAATGGGCAGAACACTTGAAACGCGGAACAGGTCGGCATGTTAGCCCTTTGTCCGCCATTCATCACCCCTCAAACGTCAGGGGCAAGCGCTGGATCAAGGTTTGCCCGAGCCGCGCACAACGCCACCAAAGTCCAATAGAGCGCGACTTACCTTTAAATTTTTTTTGCCGTAGAATCAGCCAGCCTTTTTAGGCGCCAATGTCCGTTAGAAGCTGTTTTCAAAGCGTCACGAGCACAGTCGTTCCTTCAGAGCGGTGTTGGCGTAAGGTTTTTCCAGCGGGGAAAAGCCCAACGCCAACCCTCATCAGCTCCCCGTTCTGCAGGCGTAAAACTTTGAAAGCAGCTTCTGTAAGGAATGCCCGGTAATTCTGGCTAAGCGGCCCACAACGCCACGCAGCGCATGAGTACGAGCATTTCGGGATGAGCGTCCCGGACACCCATTTGGGACCACTGATGAGGGTAATAACTGTGCTTGAAGCCTACCGCAAACATATCGAAGAGCGTGCAGCCCTGGGTATCGTTCCCCAGCCGCTTAACGCCGAACAAACTGCAGGCCTGGTCGAGCTGCTGAAGAATCCTCCGGCTGGCGAAGAAGCTTTCCTCGTTGACCTGATCACCAATCGCGTACCACCAGGAGTGGACGAAGCCGCCTACGTCAAGGCCGGTTTCCTCTCCGCACTGGCCAAGGGCGAAGTCTCCTCCCCTCTGCTGGACAAGAAGCGCGCTGTAGAACTGCTCGGCACCATGCAGGGCGGCTACAACATCGTGACCCTGGTTGAACTGCTGGACAACGCCGAGCTGGCGCCAGTGGCCGCCGAAGAACTCAAGCACACCCTGCTGATGTTCGATGCCTTCCACGACGTGGCTGAAAAAGCCAAGAACGGCAACGTTCACGCCAAGGCCGTGCTGCAATCCTGGGCTGACGGCGAGTGGTTCAAGAAGCGCCCTGTACTGGCCGACAAGATCAGCCTGCGCGTCTTCAAGGTCACCGGCGAAACCAACACCGACGACCTGTCCCCTGCTCCAGACGCCTGGTCGCGTCCTGACATCCCGCTGCACGCCCTGGCCATGCTGAAAATGGCCCGTGACGGTATCGTTCCGGACGAGCAAGGCAAGACCGGCCCGATGAAGCAGATCGAAGAAATGCGCGGCCAGGGCTTCCCTATCGCCTACGTCGGTGACGTGGTCGGTACCGGTTCCTCGCGTAAATCGGCGACCAACTCGGTGCTGTGGTTCTTCGGCGACGACATCCCTTACGTGCCGAACAAGCGCGCTGGCGGTTTCTGCTTCGGCAGCAAAATTGCCCCGATCTTCTACAACACCATGGAAGATGCCGGCGCACTGCCAATCGAGTTCGACGTATCGAACATGAACATGGGCGACGTGATCGACCTGTACCCGCACGCTGGCAAAGTCTGCAAGCACGGTACCGACGAAGTCATCACCACCTTCGAAATGAAGACCCCGGTCCTGCTGGACGAAGTCCGCGCCGGCGGCCGTATCCCGCTGATCATCGGCCGTGGCCTGACCGAGAAGGCTCGCGCCGAACTGGGTCTGCCAGCGTTCGACCTGTTCAAGAAGCCGGAAGCACCGGCTGAAAGCACCAAGGGCTTCACCCTGGCGCAGAAAATGGTCGGCAAGGCTTGCGGTATGGCAGAAGGCAAAGGCGTTCGTCCTGGCACCTACTGCGAACCGAAGATGACCACCGTAGGTTCTCAGGACACCACCGGTCCAATGACCCGTGACGAACTGAAAGACCTGGCGTGCCTGGGCTTCTCCGCTGATCTGGTGATGCAGTCCTTCTGCCACACCGCGGCTTATCCAAAGCCGATCGACGTGACCACCCACCACACCCTGCCTGACTTCATCATGACCCGCGGCGGTGTTTCCCTGCGTCCGGGCGACGGCATCATCCACTCGTGGCTGAACCGCATGCTGCTGCCGGACACCGTCGGTACCGGTGGTGACTCGCACACCCGATTCCCGATGGGCATCTCGTTCCCGGCCGGTTCCGGTCTGGTCGCGTTCGCCGCTGCCACCGGCGTCATGCCGCTGGACATGCCGGAGTCGATCCTGGTGCGCTTCAAAGGCAAAATGAAACCTGGCATCACCCTGCGTGACCTGGTTCATGCCATCCCCTACTTCGCCATCCAGAACGGTCTGCTGACCGTCGAGAAGAAAGGCAAGAAAAACGCCTTCTCCGGCCGCATCCTGGAAATCGAAGGCCTGGAAGGTCTGACCCTGGAACAGGCGTTCGAACTGTCCGACGCCTCGGCCGAACGTTCGGCTGCCGGTTGCACCATCAAGCTGTCGAAAGAGTCGATCACCGAGTACCTGCAGTCCAACATCACCCTGCTGCGCTGGATGATCGGCGAAGGCTACGGCGATGCGCGTACCCTGGAGCGTCGTGCTCAAGCGATGGAAGCCTGGATCGCCAACCCGCAACTGATGGAAGCCGATGCCGACGCCGAATACGCCGAAGTCATCGAAATCGATCTGGCCGACATCAGCGAGCCTGTACTGTGCGCGCCGAACGACCCGGACGACGCCCGTCTGCTGTCCAGCGTTGCTGGCGAGAAGATCGACGAGGTGTTCATCGGTTCGTGCATGACCAACATCGGTCACTTCCGCGCTGCCGGTAAACTGCTGGATCAGGTCAAGGGTCAGCTGCCAACCCGTCTGTGGCTGTCGCCACCGACCAAGATGGACGCTCACCAACTGACCGAAGAAGGCTACTACGGCATCTACGGCAAGGCCGGCGCCCGCATGGAAATGCCAGGCTGCTCGCTGTGCATGGGTAACCAGGCACGCGTTGAGCCGAACAGCACCGTGGTGTCGACCTCGACCCGTAACTTCCCGAACCGTCTGGGCGACGGCGCGAACGTCTACCTGGCCTCGGCCGAGCTGGCGTCCGTTGCTTCGATCCTGGGTCGCCTGCCGACCGTCGAGGAGTACATGGAATACGCTGGCAAGATCGACAGCATGGCGGCCGACGTTTACCGCTACCTGTCCTTCGACCAGATTGCCGAGTTCCGTGAAGCTGCTGCGAACGCCAAGATCCCTGTCGTTCAAGCCTAACGCTGCAACGCAATGAAGAACGCCGCCCATCGTAAGATGAGCGGCGTTTTTTTATGCCTCCGCGTTGATCGTTCCCACGCTCTGCGTGGGACGCTCTGCGTCCTGAACCGTGACGCAGAGCGTCACAAGAGGCATTCCCACGCAGAGCGTGGGAACGATCAATCAATGCTGTGCAGGCACAAAAAAGGCCGACCTGCGAGGCAGGTCGGCCTTTCTGTTTCACAAGATCAAACGGGATCCTGTGTTGAACCTCAAGCAGTCAGCGAGTAGATCAACGCCGAAATCGCCACCAGCCCCACTGCGGTGACAAACACGTTCGACATCTGCCCACGATAACGGGCCATCGCCGGCACTTTGCGGATCGCGTACATCGGCATCAGGAACAGGATCGCCGCGATGACCGGGCCACCGATGGTTTCGATCATGCCGAGGATGCTCGGGTTCAGGGTCGCCACGATCCAGCACACCACCAGCATGAACGCCGCCACGATGCGGTCCAGCGCCTTGGCGCCCGGACGCTTGCCGCTCTTGACGATCAAGCCCTTCAGGCCTTCGCTGGCACCGATGTAGTGGCCGAGGAACGACTTGGAGATCGCCACAAACGCAATCAGCGGCGCCGCGAACGCGATGGTCGGGTTGCTGAAGTGGTTGGCCAGGTACGACAGGATCGACAGGTTCTGCGCCTTGGCTTGCGCCAGTTGCTCCGGCGACAGGGTCAGTACGCAGCTGAAGACGAAGAACAGCACCATCACCACCATCAACAGATGGGCGCGGGACAGTATCTGCGAGCTACGCTCATCCGCGTGGACGCCGTATCGACGCTTCTGGTCCACCGCAAACGCCGAGATGATCGGCGAGTGGTTGAACGAGAACACCATCACCGGAATCGCCAGCCACAGCGTGTGCAGCAGCGCCGACGGCGCCGGCACTTGCGAAGCGGTGGTCAGGATGCCGCCGTTCCAGTGCGGAATCAGATACACCGCCAGGAACAGCAGCGCGACGATGAACGGATACACCATAAGGCTCATGGCCTTGACGATCACTTGCTCGCCGCAGCGCACCACGGCCAGCAGGCCGAGAATCAGCACGAACGACAGCAGCGCGCGCGGTGGCTGCGTGATGTGCAGTTGGTGCTCGAGGAAACTGGCGACCGTGTTGGTCAGGCCAACGCTGTAGATCAGCAGGATCGGGAAGATAGCGAAGAAGTACAGCAGGGTGATCAGCGCGCCGGCCTTGATGCCGAAATGCTGTTCCACCACGTCTGTGATGTCGGCGCCTTCGCGACCGGAAAGCACGAAGCGGGTCAGGCCGCGGTGTGCGTAAAACGTCATCGGGAAGGCCAGCAGCGCGAGGATCACCAGCGGCCAGAAGCCACCCAGACCTGCGTTGATCGGCAAAAACAGGGTACCGGCGCCGATGGCCGTCCCAAACAGTCCCAACATCCAGGTAGTGTCATGGCGATTCCAGCTCGACAGTTCGGCTGGTGCTGCCGCCTCAAAGCGTTGTTCGACGCTATTGGCCTGATCATTCATCCGGTCGGATCTCCGCATTCCGGTCACTTGCCACTCGGTCAGGACGCGTCGGAAAAAACCGACAGACATGCTCCGGCCGAAACAGGGGCGCGATTCTCCGCGATAAATGAGCAGAAGCAAAGACTTAGCTGAGGAATGGTTGTACGGATCAGATCGGAGGCTTGTCGTTTTCAGGAAAAATCCTGTCGGCGCCAGATACGCGACATGTCGTTTTATGACATGCACCGGCGCCGAATGAGCCATGGGAAAGCCCGATCAGATCGATCGGGCCAATATGAAGCCGAGGAACATGCAAAAGATGCCCAGACCCATCAACCCCCAGATCGGGCGCATTTCTTTCCTGTTTTTGATGCGTATTTTTTCGGCCCACTCATCGTGTTCGCGTTCCAGTTGTTCCATTCTGGCTTTGGCGTCATAGGTGCTCATATGGATTTCCTTTTGGGTCATGTGTCTGAAGATTGCGAAAACGAACGCTCAAAACTTGAAAAAGACGCCTGCCAATGCCGCGCTTGCCGTCAACACGCCGGCCACCACCGCGACTGGATAAAAATACGTCTCCCAAGTTCCGCCAGAAGCTTCTGCCGCTCAGCTATCAGTTTTCGCGTTTCGTTATGCAGCCTGTCGAGTTCCAGGTTTTCGCGGTTGTTCTGAAGCATTGGCCTTCCCTGGCTGATGGCTATTTCCGTCCGGATTACTGCTTCGTCATGAAGAACGCATCCCGCCCTGCTCTCTATAATTCCGCGCTTCTCACCCTGCCGTATAGCGGATGAGTCCGGCAGCACTCGTAGGCAACATCCGTAAATCCCGCAGGACGGTGCGTCCATTTCCTAACGTTTTTAAACAACCTCACCGACTGGCATTTTTCGGCTATACCCAATGGCGAATTGACCGACATACCCGTCCAGCCCCCTCGCCTGTGGAGCCATCCCATGCCTCTCGTCCGCGTCGACATCAAGAAAAACCCGGACCCGACGTTCGCCAAACGCATTGGCGAAGTGATCTACGCCGCCCTGCGCAGCGAGATCAATGTGCCGGAACACGACAATTTCCAGGTGCTGGCCGAGCACGACGACCAGCACTTCGTCTATGACCCGCAATACCTGGGGATCAAGCGCAGCGACGGCATCGTGTTCATCCAGCTGACCATCAGCGAAGGCCGCACCGTGGAAATGAAACAACGGCTGTTCCAGACCATCGCGCGCAACCTGAACCAGCAACTGGCCGTGCGTCAGGAGGATGTGTTCATCAATCTGGTGGAGGTGAAAAAAGAGAACTGGTCGTTCGGCAACGGCATCGCCCAGTACGTGACCTGATCCTGTGACCACCGGCGCCGACATCACCTTCTGACGAAGCACCCGCGCACTCCCCGCGTCAGCTCCTACACTGCCTGATGCGGGGCCGCGCCAGCCATTGCCAAACCGCTCTGGAATCAGCACTCTGAACCGACTTTTGCGCCCGAAGACCGACGATCACAGGAGCCGAGCAATGCCCGCCACCGTTCTGGTACTGGTTGAAACCATCAATGACTATTTGCCGATCCTCGAACGTCAGGGTTTTCACCTGATTCTCGCGCCGACCCCAGCCGAACGCGCGCAAGCCATCGCCACCCACGGGGCGCGGATCGACGCGGTACTGACCCGTGGCCCGCTGGGCTTATATGCTGAAGAAATCGCGGCCTTGCCCGCGCTGAAAATCATCTGCGTGATCGGCGCCGGTTACGAGCAGGTCGACCTGCAGGCCGCCAGTGACCGTGGGCTGACCGTGACCAACGGCGCCGGCGTCAACGCTTCGTCGGTGGCCGACCACGCCATGGCGATGCTGCTGGCGCTGGTGCGCGACATCCCGCGCTGCGATGGGGCGGTGCGTCGGGGCGAGTGGCCGAAGATCATGCGCCCGTCGCTGGCCGGCAAGCGCCTGGGCATTCTCGGTCTGGGCGCGGTGGGGATGGCGATTGCCAAACGCGCGGGCCTGGGCTTCGACATGGAGATCAGCTACCACAACCGTCAGGTGCGCAGCGACGTGCCTTACGCGTTCTGCTCGACCCCGACCGAACTGGCCCGGGCCTCGGATTTTCTGGTAGTCGCCACGCCCGGCGGCATCGGCAGCCAGCATCTGGTGACCCGCCCGGTGCTCGATGCTTTGGGTCCCAACGGTTTTATCGTCAACATTGCCCGCGCCAGCGTGATCGCCACCGCCGATCTGATCAGCGCGCTGGAACAACGGCGAATTGCCGGCGCAGCGCTGGATGTGTTCGATCACGAGCCGCAAGTACCCGATGCGCTGAAGAGCCTGAGCAATGTGCTTCTCACCCCGCACGTCGCCGGGCTGTCACCGGAAGCCACTCAAGGCACCGTGGAGCTGGTGGGCAAGAATCTGGTGGCGTTCTTCTCCGGGCAACCGGTGCTGACGCCGCTGCAGTTGCCGCCGAAACTGAACAACCAGCGCGTGCACTAAAGCACGCCGAGCAAAGTCCACAGACGCCGGGATTCGGCGTCTGCCGAAATCAGCTCGCC
Source organism: Pseudomonas sp. FG35 (assembly GCF_057809295.1). Taxonomy (NCBI): domain Bacteria; kingdom Pseudomonadati; phylum Pseudomonadota; class Gammaproteobacteria; order Pseudomonadales; family Pseudomonadaceae; genus Pseudomonas; species Pseudomonas sp. FG35. Next base: position 371,819 of record NZ_JBMDJR010000003.1, read on the forward strand.
GAGCAGCTCGCTTAACGGCTTGTTGCCCCATTCCACCCCGCGCCGGATCAGATACGGCACCGGGCTGTGGGGTTCGGTGCGGGCCAGGTACTCGGCGATCAGCAGCAATTGCCGATAAGCCTCTTCTCGACTGGCCGGTTCGCGCGGCACTGGCGCGGCTTCGGGCGTGGCCGCGACAGACGCTTCAACCGGTGAGACTGCGACCGGCGCAGGCGGCGGTGCCGACAGTGGTTGTTGTGGGTGCATGGCGATGAACTCCTGAACCAGTGTCAACAACGCTTGAAGGGTGTCCTGCAACGGACCGAGCCCCGGCCCCTGATCTCCCAGATACGCATCGCACCAGGCATCCAGACGCTGCAGGTGTTGCAGGCTCAGCAGCAGATTGCCTTGATGGCGCAGCCAGAACGCCATGGGCGTGGCACGCACCTGCTCGATGAGTTTCTTGTGCTCGCTGCGCGCCGTTTCGGCCGACGCCTTAGCGCCTTTGGAGTCGTTGGCCTGCACCTGCTGCACCTGAATCCGCCGCCAGGTTTCGAGGGTGTAGCCCTCAAAATCGCTGTTGTTGGCGCCAAATAAAGGCACCCGGGTCAGCAGTACTTCACTGTAGCGACGCACCAGCCATTCCAGCGGAATCGCCCGCCACGACTGGTCACCGTCGCCGGCCTGCGGGTGCAAATGTTCGGGATAGCGCTCACACAGACCGGTGATCAGCGCCAGACTGCCCGGCAGTCCATCGAGTGCCTGCAAATGCAGCCAGGCCTCGCCCAGCCAGGCACTGAGCATCAGGTCCTTGCTGCGCTCGAGCAATAGCGTGGTGGTCAACCGCTCGACTTCCGGCCAGTTGGCCCGTTTCAGGGTCGACTGCCAGACACCCGTGGGCAGACTCGCGTCGTCCTCGCGGCGCAGATCGCGCAACTGGTCGTACTCGCGCTCATAACGCAGATCCGCACCACAGGGCGCATCGTCGCTGATGGGCGCAAGCAACTGATCGATCAGGTCCGGCAACGGGGTCGAGGGCAGGCTCACAAATCCTCCTTCTGGGCTTCAAGGGCGGCGGTGGTGCCGGTCACCTGGAACGGTGAACGCGGCGCGCGGGTCGGCAACGGCGGAATCGACAACGGCAGTTTCGAGCCCTGGCTCATCAGCGACACGCGCACGAACATCCGGGTGAATTCGCTGGTCACGCTGTCATTCTGCGCGGTAACCGGCAGGCGCAGGCTCAACGGAAAATCGGTGTAATCCATGCTCGGCTGGCGTTGTACCGAGAAGTGCGCACGCATCAGGCGCAGCAGCGACCACGGCCCGCCAAACTCCCAGCCGGCCTCCAGATCGCGCACCACCAGGTTTGGTTGCAGCGGGTCGTTGACCGGACGCTCCTTGCCGTTGCGCGCCCAGCGCAGGGTCAGGCGGATCGGCTGGCCGGGCATCCAGCGCAGGTTCGGCTGATCGGCAGCGGGATAGTTGATCTGCTGATTGCCGGCCAGCAAGCCCCAGGCAATCACCTGATCGGCGCCCTTCTCTTCTTCGCGATCAGTGCGCCAGCGCACGTCCAGCTCGACGCCGAGAATCCCGCTCTTGTCGCGTACGAACAGCGGCGTCAGCCAGACGCTGGCCTGTTTCACCCGGTTGAGAAAATCTTCCGCCGCCAGCCGCTCCGGGGTCTGGCTCAGGACCAGTCCGGCCTGGGCTACCGGCAAACGCTTGTCGATGATTTCCAGAAAGTGCTGGACCCGCGCCGGGTCGGCATCCTGCGCCTGCACGCCGTTGGCGAACGGAAAGCGGTCAGCCAGGTACTGATTGAAGTAGCCGGCCAGTTCGTTCCACGCGGCAGCCGCCTGTTGCTGTTGCAGAAACTGGCAGCGTTGCAGGGCCGACTGTTGCAACTCCACCGCCCGCATCGCCAGGGTGCCGCGCCCGCCGGTCAGATTGGCGGTCTGCAACACCTGCACGCAGGAGCCGGTGTCCATTTCAATGAAGTCGCGGCTGACCAGTTGCTCGATCTGCGCCGGCGAACTGGCCGGGTTGGAGTCCTTGTACTTGAGCAATTCGTCGTTGAGCGCGCTGAACTGGGTCACGCGCTCGTAATCCAGCGCCGACAGATTGCCCTGCTGGGTCTTCAACCATTCCAGCGCCGGGGCGCGACGCTCGGTGATGCCGAGCATGGTGTTGAACTGTTGCTTGAGGCTCAGCTTCAGATCCTGCACATCGCTGGCGCCATAGAGTTGCAGGCCAAGGTTTTTCGAGCCGTCCCACTGGCTGATTTCCGTGCGGCCACCGAACAGCGGCTGCGCGGTGATTTCATCCAGCCCGCCAACGATCTGCGCCATCGCCCGGCGATTCAAGGCCCCTTGCAGACGCGCCGCCAGATCACTGCGATGGACTTCGATAAAGGCTTTTTGCAGGTTCATCGCCTGTACCGCCTGCACGTTGAACACCGCGTAAGGATGAGTCTGATCATCATGATCCTTGAGACTCAACCACATCGCCTGTGCGGCGGCGGTTTCGGCCGCTTGCAGCAATGCTTCACGGTAGGCCGGCGGAATGCGCGGCAGCTCTTCGGCAACGTAGTTCTTGTAGCTGGCGAAATAATTCAGCGACTCGTTGAGGTCATCGCCATCCACGGTCTGGCCTTGCCGGTTGACGCTGTCCTGGCTGGCACGCAGGGCAATTGAAACGAAGTCACGCTTGAACAGCGCCTGCACCGCGTTGTTGAGCTTGACCACCTGATCCTGCAATGCCAGTTGCCCGCTGCCCTGCTGCACCAGCAGATTGCCCCGCGAACCCACTTGGGCGATCCATTGATCGCGAAAACTCTGCTGCAACTTGCCGGCCTGCGCATCGAGCTGCTGTTCCACGGCCGGGCCGAGCAATGAACTCTTGCGCACCTTGTCGAGAAACTCGCGATAACCCGGCACCAGCTCCTGCCCCTTGCCGCGACTCCAGGTCGAGTTGGTCAGGGCGATCGCCGCTTGCAAGTCATCGATCAGCGCGCGCAGGTCTTCCAGTTCGGCAAGGCTGTTGCCACTCCCGGCTTCAAGCTGTTCCAGATGCAACTTGAGGTAGCCGGCCTTGCTGACGAAGTTGTCGGCCAGAAAATACTGATCGAGCCAGCGCTCCATAAGCCCGGTGAAATTGCTGACGATCAACGGCCGTTCAACGCTCAGATCCAGCGCCTGCAAGTCGCCGCCATCACTGGCCGCCAGCAGCCGGTTGTAGTAGGCGGCATGGGGCAAGGTGCCGACGTTGAGGTTGAGTGACAGCGCGCTGTTGCTCAGTTGCGCCAGATCTTCCAGCGGCGCCCGCTGATCGTTCTGCACTTGGGCGAACAACTGGTTCTGTTGTTCCAGACGCAAGGCTCGCTCGACCAGATCCGTGGCCTTCTGATAATTCTGCCACTGCGCCGGGTCTTCGCTTTCGACGCTGGTGCGCCGGTCGGTGGCGCGGATCGCCTTGATTTTCGCCAGCTCCGCGACCAGCAGATCGTGCAGCGGTTGCAGCATGTGGCGCTGGGTCGACCTGAACACTTCCTGTTCGAGTCGCCCGTCCAGCGAGGAAAACCACGACGTCGGAAAGGCCAGCGAAACGTAGTGCCAGTGCGGCGCCCGTTCCAGCACCCGCCAGAAGTTCTGCACGTTGCGCCGGGTCGGCTCGACCCGATGCTCGTCATCGATCACCGCCACGTAATTCTTCTGCGCGCCTTGCAGCAGCCGCGCCAGTTCATGCGCGTCCTTGACCGACGCCTGCCAGACCCAGAGCATCGCCACCGCCCAGACCACCCCGACCACCAGCGCCACCCCGGCAGTCACTCGTTGCCAGCGCTGGCGCAAGCGCAACAGGCGCGGCACGCCTTGGGCCAGTCCACGTTCGCCGACTATTCGCTGGCGCCACAACTGACGCACAAACGCACTTTGCTGCAGGCCGCTGTCATCGGCAGAAAAACCGTCCAGCGCATCATCGGCCGGCTGATTGGCCGTCAGGTAAACGCCACGAAAACACGGTGCCTCGCCCTGAGCGTTGCCTTGAAAAACCGGTTCCAGCACGTTCTGCAAACCACGCCGCAGAGTTTCCAGACGTTCCGGCAAGGCGTACAGATCCGCACTCAAATGCCCGGACAAGGTGCCGATTTCGATCACCGCCTCCGCCACCGCGCGGTGTAGCCGATCCAGCGCCTGATCGCTCCATTGCCCCTGCCACACTGCATCGCGGGCATAGGGCGACGACCAGCCCAAGGTGCGATCGCGAGCCTCGTCCGGCAACGCGCTGATCAGTTCCTGAAATCCCGGCAGTTCTTCCAGCCCGGTGATGACCACGTACACCGGCAGGCTCAGACCAAAGCGCTGCAACAGATCGATGAAACGCCGACGCGCCGCCAGACCGAGTTGCGTGGCCTGCTCCAGATTGCTCAACCGACTGACCGGCACTGTCCAGATCACCCCGTCCAGCGGGCGCTTGCTGCGCAGGCGCAGGATCAACCCGAGCAGACGCCACCAGCCGCCGCGTTGCAGGTGCATGCCGTCTTCCGGCAGAAACAGCGCCTGCGGCACCACCAGCACCGCGCCTTCGGAGTCCGACCACCAACGGCCGAACCACGCCGGTTTGTCGGTGGGTTGCAAACGCCATTGAGTGGCGAGCTGGGCGCCCTGGGTTTCATCGCCGAGCATCAGCAGCCACGGCATCTGATAACGGTCGTGGGCGCCCTGCTCCTGCTCCATGTGCCGCACGGCGGCGTAGAAACTGCGAATCGCCGCGCCGCTCTGGGTGCGCAGCCACCACACCGCCACCGCGATGATCACCAGCAGCAGAAGGATGGCGACCACCCAGGCCACGATCGTCAGGGTACTCATGAGTCTTGCTCCGGCGCCGCCAGCGTGTCGGGCGCCTGCAACACCGGCTCCAGTTCCTGGCGGATGTCACGCCACAGAAACTGCCCGAGCCCGGTCAGCAGCAGAATCATCGCCAGAATGCCCAGCGCCAGACGAAAGCCATCGGGCAACGCCGTGCGTACCGGCAACTGCAAGGGTGTCGCCATCGAGGGCTGTACCAGTCGCTGACTGACAGCGGCGTAATCGGCCTCGTCCTGCCAGGCAAACGTGAACAGGGCCCGCCGCCATTTTTCCCGTTGCACCTGGCCCTGCTCACCGCGCAGGCGTCCGTGGAAACCGAGGATCAGGCACTGCAAATACACGTTGGCCAGATCGCGGGTGGTGGGCTGCTGTTCATCGAGTAGGGTCTGGATCGCCGCCGGCACTTGTTCGCCGGCCTGACGGCTGGAGTACAGTCGCGACTCCAAGGGCTTTTCCTGCCAGGCGCTTTGGCCTGGCCACGGGCTGAACAGCAGGGTCTCATCGACCAGTGCGACAAAGGCATACACCAGCGCCTTGACCTGTTCAGTCGCCGAATCGCCGACCCGGGCAAACGCGGTGCGCCACAGCCGTTGCGAAGCCTGGGTCGAGAGCTCGACCACGGTTTCGACCAGCGCAGCTTCGTCCTCGCTGTCCTTGGGCAACTGGCTCCAGTCCTGCGACCACTGCTGCCACGTCTGGCGGAACGCACTGCTCAGCGGAGCGTCCTGCAACCCGAGGCTTGCGGCACTTCCTTGCGACATACGACGTTCCTTGTGTGATCAGGCACGTTCACTGTTCTGGGCGACAAACAACACCACTTGCCACGGGCTGCTGGTCAGCTTGGTGGCCGGCGCGGCGATCATCAGCGGCAGTTGCGCGTCGAACCAGCTGCCTTCGGCGGTCACCACGAACAGCCGGGTGTCGTCGCCGACGCTGTAGGCCACCTGTTCGCTGCGGCTCATGGCCTGATGCGTCAGACCGCTCATCCGTTGACGGCTGAGCAAGGCAATGTGCGGCGCCGAAGCGATGATCGCGCCGCGCAGCCATTCGCCGGCCGCCTGCTCGCTGGCACCGTTGGGCATGCGCAGGCCAATGACCAGACGCTGGCTCGGTTGCTCGTCCGGCAACTGAATGGAAAAGCTCTGCTCACCGCGCTCGAACGCGATGCTGCGGTAACCGGCGCGGATCAGTTCCAGGGTGTTTTCCAGCCAGTCGAGCAGCGGATCGTAACCGCGCTGCAATTCGAGAAAATCCAGTGGCGCAAAAGCCGGCACACCCGCCAGCGGATCCAGCGCCGACCACGCACCGGCGAGTCCCAGCAATTGCACATAAATGCTTTGCGGATGAGCGACACGGCTGATCAGCGCCCCTTCCACCTCCGGCAAGCGCGCCCACAACGCCGTCATCTGCCGACGGATTTCCAGCGCGTCATCCTGATTGCCGGCCTGCTGCGCCTGGCGCAATCGCCCGCCGAGAAACAGGCACTTCTCCCGCGCCCTCGCGCAGAGCCCGACCACCCGCCGACCCAATGGGGATTCTGGCAGCAGGACCGGTGTCGGCGGCGTGTACGGCAACGGCAGGAAACCGCCGCCCTCCTTGCGGATTTTCAGCAGCGGCAGGCAGATTGAATCGGCTTTGTTGAGTTGCGTACACAGCCGTGGATTGGGACGCCACACCGTGATCGATTCAGGAAATTCGCCGCTGGTGAGATCCGGTAACGCCTCGCCGACCACCGATTGCAGACGCCCCTTGAGCGGCAGCAACTGACCGGCGCGCCACAGCGGACTGATCGCCAGATAGACCGTCACCGTCGCATCGTCCGTGGCGTCGATCGCGGCAGCGACGTCCAGCTCCAGCGTCGGGTCGACGCCGACTTGCAGATTGACCGGCAGACCGTCCGGCATCGTCCCTTGCAACGACAGCACCCGCACCACGCCGGCGCTCATCGCCGACGGATCGAACTCCATGTGGCTGACGCCGAAAAACCACGGATTGCACGCCTGAGCCAGATGCGCGCCGAGCGCCTCGGCCCGCAGGCCCTGTAACTGAAAATGCTGGGGCAGCAATTGCATGCCTTCATGCCAGCAGACCGCGTCAGGTAGCAGACTCATACGACTCCCTTCGACTGCACCGCGAACCGGCGGCGGACGGTGTGTTTCAGTTTTCCTTGCTGACCAGGCTCATCTCGCGACTGTCGAACTTGAGCCATGCGTCGCTCTGATCGTCCAGCCGCAGGCGGTGCGCTCCGGGAGTGTTATAGCTGGCGAAGACCAAAAGTCCAGCCGCCCGCTTGCCCCCCAAAGGGAACGGCTGGCGGTCGATGAATTGCCCCGGCACCAGTTCCAGTCCCCACACGCTCATCAGCTGACGATAGTCACGCTGATACTGCTCGCGCTCGGCAAACCACTGACGGGCACTGATGCCCGACAGTTGCTTGAGCAGATCCGGATCGTTGACCGCGATGAAGTCCACGGCGATCGGGGTGTCGTCATTGGCCTTGGGCGCGACGTCGAGGGTCAGGCTGTCGAGATCCACTTTCGGCCCGAAAAACGAACAGCCGGCGAGCAGCGCAAACCCGAACGTTAGAAAAAGTCGTGCAGACAAAATGAATTTTCCTTTTCGCCAGTCAGTCCAAAAAAGTTTTTCGCTTGCATTTTTATAGACCTGTTCTAGCGTCTTGGGTAGTTCGGTTCCTACAGCCGAATGAGGAAGGTTTGTCAAAGGAACGACAGGTCATCTGCCACCCTTTCTAACCTGTGGTCCAGCAAGGGAAAGCGATGAACGGGCCTCCCCGATGCATTGCGCCCGCTCATCGCATCGGAGTCCGCCGACATGGCAGAAAGTACCCAGCACAAGCTCGACCGGGTTCGCCCGCCCCGAGTGCAAATCACCTATGACGTCGAAATCGGCAACGCCATCGAGAAAAAGGAATTGCCGCTGGTGGTCGGCATCCTCGCCGACCTCTCGGGCAAGCCGCTCGAACCATTGGCAAAACTGACCGAACGCCGTTTCACCGAAATCGACCGCGACAACTTCAACGACGTCCTCGCCTCCATCGCGCCCCGCGCCACGCTGCAAGTCAACAACACCCTCAGCGGCGACGACAGCAAGCTCAACATCGAACTCAACTTCAAGCACATCGACGACTTCGACCCGGTCAAGGTGGTGGAGCAAGTCACGCCGCTGCGGCGCCTGTTCGAAGCCCGCCAGCGCCTGCGCGACCTGCTGACCAAACTCGACGGCAATGACGATCTGGACAAGCTGCTGCGCGACGTCATCGCCAACACCGAAGGCTTGCAAGAGATCAAGTCGGCCCGCCCGGACACCGCTGTCCCGGCCGCTGATGCCGAAGCTCCGGCCGAACCGCAAGCCTGATCGTCCACCTGACCGAGGAAGAATTCGCCATGCCCGCCGCCGCCCAGAATCAAGCCAGCGAAAATGCTGCCGCCGAGACTTTATCCCTGCTCGATCGAATCATCGCCGAGGGCCGCATGGCCCATGACGACAGTCAGCAGGATTACGCCCGCGACATGCTCGCGGAATTCGCCACCCAGGTACTCGACGAAGGCATGGCCATCGACAAGGACACCGTGGCGATGATCAACGACCGCATCAGTCAGATCGACGAACTGATCAGCGCCCAGCTCAACGAAGTGCTGCATCACCCGGACCTGCAAAAACTCGAAGCGTCCTGGCGTGGCCTGCACATGCTGGTGCAGAACACCGAAACCAGCACCCGGCTGAAACTGCGCCTGCTCAACGTGACCCAGAAAGAGCTGCAGAACGACCTGGAAAAAGCCGTCGAATTCGACCAGAGCGCGCTGTTCAAAAAGATCTATGAAGAGGAATACGGCACCTTCGGTGGTCACCCGTTCAGCCTGCTGGTGGGCGACTACACCTTCGGCCGCCACCCGCAGGACATCGGCCTGCTGGAGAAACTGTCGAACGTCGCCGCCGCTGCCCACGCGCCGTTCATTGCCGCCGCCAGCCCGCGTCTGTTCGACATGAACAGCTTCACCGAACTGGCCGTGCCGCGTGATCTGTCGAAAGTGTTCGAGAGCCAGGAACTGATCAAGTGGCGCTCGTTCCGTGAAAGCGAAGACTCGCGTTACGTCTCGCTGGTGCTGCCGCACTTCCTGCTGCGTCTGCCTTACGGCCCGGACACTTCGCCAGTGGAAGGCATCAACTACGTCGAAGACACCAACGGCACCGACCACAGCAAATACCTGTGGGGTAACGCCGCGTGGGCGCTGTCGCAACGCATCACCGAAGCCTTTGCCAAGTACGGCTGGTGCGCGGCGATCCGTGGCGCTGAAGGCGGCGGCGCGGTTGAAGGCCTGCCCGCGCACACCTTCCGCACCAGCTCCGGTGATCTGTCGCTCAAATGCCCGACCGAAGTGGCGATCACCGACCGCCGCGAGAAGGAACTCAACGACCTCGGCTTCATCGCCCTGTGCCACAAGAAGAACAGCGACGTCGCGGTGTTCTTCGGCGGCCAGACCACCAACAAATCCAAGGTCTACAACACCAACGAGGCCAACGCCAACGCACGGATCTCGGCGATGTTGCCGTACGTGCTCGCGGCCTCGCGTTTCGCCCATTACCTGAAGGTGATCATGCGCGACAAGGTCGGCAGCTTCATGACCCGCGACAACGTGCAGACCTACCTCAACAACTGGATCGCCGACTACGTGCTGATCAACGACAACGCTCCGCAGGAGATCAAGGCGCAGTACCCGTTGCGTGAAGCGCGGGTGGATGTCACCGAAGTCGCCGGCAAGCCCGGTGCCTATCGCGCGACGGTGTTCCTGCGGCCGCACTTCCAGCTCGAAGAGCTGACCGCGTCGATCCGCCTGGTCGCGACCCTGCCGCCACCGGTAGCCGCCTGACCCGCCTGCGCCCGCAGGATTTCCTGCGGGCGCTCCCCTGTTTGCCTGGCACGACACCTTTCAGGAGTTTCAAGCGATGGATGCAATCATTCTCGACCTCGGCGGCGACATCAAAGGCGACAGCCTGCTCGAGGGTTACGCGGACAAGATCGAAGTCATGTCCTACAGCCACAACGTGGCGATGCAAGTCACCAACGACGTCAGCAACTCGGAGCGCACCTCCGGCAAACCCCACGTCGGCGAGTTCACCCTGACCAAATTCGTCGACACCTCCACACCGTCGCTCAACGAATACTGCTGTGCCGGCAAGCCGATCCCGGAAGCCAAGATCACCATCGGCCGCAACGCCGCTGAAGGCAGCGGGCAACTGCTGCCCTTCATTATTTACACCCTGACCAACGTGGTGATTTCCAACGTCAGCGTCAGTGGCGGTACCGGCGGCAAACCGGTGGAAACCCTGTCCCTGAACTTCACCAAGATCAAATGGGAACTCACCGCGCAGAAAGACGACGGCACCAAGGAAGGCACGGCTGCCTCGACTTGGGACATGGCCGCCAACAAGCTCGTCAGCTAACCCGGCGGCGCGGCCATGGCAGGCACCGGCTTACTTCCACCGCTGTTCGAACGCCTCGCCTCGAGCGAGGGCGACGGCGCGCGGGAGTTCGATCGGCAGGATTTGCTCGACTCGGTGCACACCGAGCTCGGGCGCCTGTTCAACACCCGCCGTGGCCCGCGCCCCCTCACCTCCCCGCCCAGCGTCATCGATTACGGCATCGCCGACTGGAGCGCCCTGCAACAGCAGCGCAGCGATGACCGTCGTCGGCTGGCGCGGGACATTCGCGAAGCCATCACCCATTTCGAACCGCGCCTGCTGCTCGGCGAAGTTCAAGTCAATCCCCTGCCCGAGCACCCGCAGCGCCTGAGCATTCGCCTGCTCGGCGAGTTGCGCAGCGGCTCGCAGCACTGGCCGGTGGCATTTGTCATCGAGCCCGGCAACGAAGGGCTGGAGGTGCGCAATGAGCGACTCGATTGACCCGCAATTGCTCGACTACTACCAGCGCGAACTGACCTGGCTGCGACATGCCGGCGGACAGTTTGCCGAACGCTATCCGAAAGTCGCGCGACGTCTGCAGTTGTCTCCCGGCGAATGCCCGGACCCACACGTCGAACGATTGCTGGAAGGTTTTGCCCTGCTCGCCGCACGTCTGCAACGGCGGCTGGATGACGACTACGCCGAGTTCAGCGACGCATTGCTCGAACAGCTTTATCCCCTGGCCATGCGCCCGCTGCCGTCCTGCGCGATCGTCCAGTTCGAACCGGACCCGAGCAAAGGCAACCTCGACGGCGGCTATCCCCTGCCCCGGGACACGCCGTTGTTCGTCACCACCAGCAAGGGCGAAAGCATTCACTTTCGCACCAGCGCCGCCGTGCGTTTGTGGCCGGTTGAAGTCAGCGAAGCGTTGTTGCTGGGCAGCGATGAAGCGCAGGCGCTGACCGGTGTGGCGCAGTCCCGCTCGGCGTTGCGCCTGAGTCTGCGTTGCCTCGGCGACAGTCAGTGGTCGGAGCTTGGCATCGAACAACTGCGCATTCACCTGGCCGCGTCACCGGTGGTCAACGCCAACCTCTATGACCTGCTCGGCGCCCACGCGGTGCAGGTGCTGGCCGGCTCACCGGGGAGCATTCCCGCCCGCGTGAAAGGCCTGCCGAAGATCGTCGGTTTCGCCGACGACGAAGTGCTGCTGCCGGACGAAGACGGCGTGCATCCGGGCATGCGTCTGCTGGCCGAATACTTCGCGTTCCCGGACAAATTCCACTTCTTTGATCTGCCCCTGTCCGGTGTTTCGAGTGACAGCCAGACGCTGTATCTGTACATCGTTTTTGACCGGGCGCCGGCCGGCCGATTGCACTTGCAGGCCACTGAAATCGCCCTCGGCTGTGCGCCGGTGATCAACCTGTTCCCGCGTACCTCGGAGCCGCTGCGTCCGGACGGCACCCGCAGCGAATATCGCCTGATCGCCGACAGCCACCGTGAAAACAGCGTCGAAATCCACAGCATTCGCAGCATGCGCGCCAGCTCCGCCAGCGGGGTGCAACGGCTGCCGGCGTATTTCGGCAGCCAGCACAGCAGCGGTGACCGGCAACGTTACTGGCATGCGCGGCGAGTCAACGGACAGACGCCGAACCGGCTCGGCAGCGATCTGCTGGTCAGCGTCGTCGACACCCGTTTCGAACCGCAGACCGACCTGCCCGATTACAGCCTGACCGCCGAACTGCTGTGCACCAATCGGCATCTGGCCCAGAGCCTGCCCGCCGGTACGCCGCTGGGTTTCGAACGGCCGGGTCCGGTGGCGTGGGCACGCTTGCGCAATCCGCCGAGCCCGCAAAGCCTGCCGCGACTGGACGGTGATTCGCGCTGGCGGCTAGTGTCGCAACTGACCCTCAATCACCTGTCGCTGGTCGAAGGGCCGCAGGCGCTGGATGCGCTGAAGGAAATCCTGACCCTGCACAACCTGCGCGATGAGGCCAGCGCCCTGCGCCAGATCGAAGGATTGCTGAACCTTGGTTGCGAGCGGGTGATCGGCCATGTCGGCGCCGACGCCTGGCGTGGCTGGCGCAATGGACTTGAAGTGCAATTGCAACTCGATCCACAGCATTTCGTCGGCAGCAGCGCGGTGTTGTTTTCAGCGGTGCTCGCGCAGTTCTTTTCGGTGTACGCCACGGCCAATCGCTTTGTGCGCACGGTGCTCATGCAGGCAGACAAGGAGGTCAAGGCATGGCAACCCCAAGCCGGCATGCCCCTATCGCTCTGACCCTGAGCCAGCGCCTGCGCCGTGATCCGCAAGCGTTCGAATGGTTGCAGGCGTTGCTGTTGCTGGAGCGCGAACAGCCGCAGGCCGACGCGCTCGGTTCGGGTACATCGCCACAGGCCGAAGCGCTGAAATTGCGCGGGCCGCTGACGCCGTTGTTCGCCGCCAGCCAGATCGAAAGCCTGGAGGAAAACCCCGGTGAACCGCTGACCCTGAACTCGCCGATGTTCGGCCTCGGCGGCCCCGACGGCCCGCTGCCTTACGCTTATCAGGAATGGCTGCAACAACGGGCCCGGGCCAAGGATCATGCGCCCGCCGAGTTCCTCGACCTGTTCCAGCATCGGCTGCTGAGCCTGCTTTACAAGGTGATGCGCAAACACCGGATCGCCCTCGGTTTCACCACGCCCGGCGCCTCGCCAGTGCAGGCGCAACTGCGGGCGCTGACCGGGTTGTTGCCCAAATCCCTGCAAGAACGCCAGGCGGTTCCCGACTGCGCCGTTCTGGCCTGCACGGCGTTGTACGCCGATGGCCGTCGGTCGTTGGCGGGGTTCGCGGCGATTGTCCGCGAGCAATTTGCCGTGGCGGTGGAACTGAGCGCTTATGAAGGGGCGTGGCGTGAAATTCCACGCGCCAGCCGCAGCGTCATGAAGGCCGGCGGACGCAATCTGCAACTCGGCCGTAGCGCTGTCGCCGGTACTCGGGTCTGGGATGAACATGCCGGAATTCGTCTGACGCTGGGGCCGCTGCCATCGACGCAGGCCGCGCGCTTCTTGCCGGACGGCGAAGCGCATCCGGCACTGGCGAGCCTCGCTGCGCTGTATTTCGGCCCGGATCTAGACGTGAAACTGGTGCTGCTGGTGCGCGGTGCGGGGCCGCTGCAACTCGGCCGACAAACCCCGGCCCTGTTGAGCTGGAACGGTGGCCTGCAACGGCAGACCAGCCTGGCCGTGCAACGGATCGAAACCCGCCTGCGTCAGCTGGAGATCACCTGAAATGGAACTGGCCAGCCTGATCGGACGCCTCAACCCGGACAACCGCCGCGCCCTCGAACGTGCCGCGCAACGGTGCTTGCAGCGCGGGCATCACTTTGTCGAGATCGAGCATCTGTTGCTGGAGTTGCTGGATATCGAGGGCGGCGATTTTGCTTTTCTGCTGCCGCGCTTCGGGCTGGAGCGTGATGCGCTGACGGCGGAGATCAACAAGGCGCTGGACCTGTTCAAGACCGGCAGCACGCGCACGCCAGCGCTGTCCTCGCACACGCTGGGATTGCTGGAAGACGCCGTGGTGCAGGCCAGTGTGCTGGGGATCGACAGCATTCGTTCCGGGCTGCTTTTATTGGCGTTGATCGACCGTGACGAGCGCCGCAGCCTGCTGCTCAACAGTGCATCGTCATTGCTGCGAATTCCGAAAGAAGCCTTGCGCGCAAACCTGCTGGAATGGACGGAAAACTCCCGTGAGCACGTTGGCCCGCGCTCTGTGTCTTCGGGGAGTCCAACGCCACGGCAAGACTCGGTGCTCGATCAATACACCCAGGATCTGACCGCCGATGCTCACGCCGGGCGCATCGACCCGATCGTCGGTCGCGATGGCGAAATTCGCCAGTGCATCGACATTCTTTTGAGGCGCCGGCAGAACAACCCGATTCTGGTCGGTGCGCCGGGCGTAGGCAAAACCGCCGTGGTCGAGGGCCTGGCGCTACGCATCGCCGCCGGGGATGTGCCGCCGTCGTTGCAGGAAGTCAGTTTGCGGGTGCTCGACCTTGGTTTGCTCCAGGCTGGGGCCGGGGTCAAAGGCGAATTCGAACAGCGGCTCAAAGGTGTGATTGACACGGTTCGCAGCGCCGACAAGCCGATCATCCTGTTCATCGATGAGGCCCACACGCTGATCGGCGCTGGCGGTACCGAAGGTGGCAGCGATGCGGCCAACTTGCTCAAACCCGCGCTGGCCCGAGGTGAGTTGCGCACGCTGGCCGCCACGACCTGGATGGAATACAAAAAATATTTCGAGAAAGACCCGGCCCTCGCCCGCCGCTTCCAGCTGGTGCAGGTGGAAGAGCCGGATGAAATCACCGCCGTGGAAATGCTCCGTGGCGTCGCCGCCAAACTCGAACAGCACCACGGCGTGCAAGTGCTGGATGCCGCGATCCACGAAGCGGTGAAACTCTCGCATCGCTATATCTCTGGCCGCCAGTTGCCGGACAAGGCCATCAGCGTCCTCGACACCGCCTGCGCCCGGGTTGCCCTCGGACAGCACGACGTGCCGCCACCGCTGGAGAGCCTGCGCCACCGCCAGCAAAGCCTGAAAGAAGAAGTCGAACGCCTGCGCCGGGAACAGGCCACGGGACTGGATCACCGCGAGCGCATCACCCTGCTGGAAAGCGAATCGAAGACCAATGTCCAGGCCATCCGCGAACTGGAAACCCGTTGGAGTGAAGAGCGCGTCGCCGTGCGCGAACTGCTCGACACCCGTCGCGAGTTACTGGCGCTGAGCGAAAGCGCCGACAGCGACAAGCCCGACGAAGCCATCGACAGCCGCATCGATCACCTCGCCGCCGAACTGCTGCGCCTGGAAGCCGGACTCGATGCGATCCGCCAGGACGATCCGCTGGTACCCGAACAGGTCGACGGCAAAACCGTCGCCGCCGTGATCGCCGGCTGGACCGGCATCCCCGTCGGCAAAATGCTCGCCGACGAAGCCCATGCCGTGCGCACCCTCGGTACACGCATGGGCCAGCGCGTGATGGGCCAGAGCACCGCACTCAATACCATCGCGCAACGTTTGCAGGCCTACCGCGCCGGGCTCACCGATCCGCAAAAACCGGTCGGCGTATTCCTGCTGGTCGGCCCCACGGGCGTGGGCAAAACCGAAACCGCTTATGCCTTGGCCGACGCGCTGTATGGCGGCGAACGCAATCTGATCAGCATCAACCTTTCCGAATATCAGGAAGCCCACACCGTCAGCCAGCTCAAGGGCGCACCGCCCGGTTACGTCGGTTACGGAAGCGGCGGCGTGCTGACCGAGGCCGTTCGGCGCAAGCCGTATTCGGTGGTGTTGCTGGATGAAATCGAGAAGGCGCATCCGGATGTGCTGGAAGCGTTTTACAACGTGTTCGACAAGGGCTTGATGGAAGACGGGACCGGGTTGGTGGTCGACTTCAAAAACACCGTGATGCTCGCCACCAGCAATGTCGGCGCCGAATTGCTGCTCGATACACCGACTGCACAACTCGGCTCGGAAGCGTTCAACGAGGCGCTGCACAAAGTCCTCCTGCAAGCCTTCCGCCCGGCGTTTCTGGCACGCATGACGGTGGTCGCGTATCGGCCGCTGGATGAGCAGACGCTTGAAGGGATCGTGTTGGCGAAGCTGGAGAAATTGCGCGGCCGTTACAAGGCTGCGACGGGCAAGCAGTTCGAGTTCGATTCGGGAATCGTCAAAGCCGTGCTCGCAAAATGCAGCGCAGCAGGCGCGCGGGATGTCGAGAACGTTTTGATGACGCAGGTGACAGGGAAATTGGCGGAGTGGGTGTTGGAATGACCGCCGTCAACGAGAATTGACGGAACGCAAAAATGGCACCCGCGCAGGAGACGGAGTAATGACAGAAGCGGATTTTTTGAATGCGGTGCTGCAGGCAGCAGGTGTACACCCAAAGCTGCAAGATACCGATGAACCAAGTCAATTTACGAAGAGCTGGGTTTCTGAAGGTCCTTGGGAGAGTGCTGCGCAAGTTGAGATAGCTCACCATCTACGACGTGGTTACGGCATCACAACGAAAATTCGCGAAATCAGTTACCCGGAGCCTTACTCCAGCGAAAAGGTCGATTTCTATTTCGAACTGCAAGATGAGTCCTACGCCATTGAAATAAAAGTAGAAAGCACGAACGGCTTATTCGGCGGCGCAAACTTACAGGAATCGATCACCCGTGACGTTTACAAATTAAGCGGTTTTGTGGCTGACCACCGATGGGTCGTGGTCATAGCCACCAGCCAAAAAAATTGCGAGCTGCTTGATTTCACCTTGAATCGCGGGGACTCATGGTCTCGAGATGTGGAGGGCCAGTTCAAGGCTTACCTGTGCAACATTGACACGTACCCACACGGACTGCCCATCGATCGTTCAAAACAACTTTCCGCACCTTTCAACTTTATAACCAACTACTACAAATAATCTCAGCCGCTTTTCCCAACAGAGGGCACACTAATGAATCAAAGGGGACAGATTTATTTATGAAGCAAATAAATCCGCCCCCTTTCTCATCCCCTTTTTTCGCTCAGTTTTTTCTGAACAGACACCGAGGACAAAACCATGGCAATCACTTTAGCCCCGCCCCTTGCGAACGAAGGAAGTTTCGAACTAAAACTTATCAACAAATCACTGGCATACCTCATTAATGTCGGTAATGACCCAGGGGAACTGCACGAACTCAACACGCTATATTATGCGAATCGCGGCAACCTGTTCCTCGACGCAAAACCATGCACCATTATTGATGAGCGAAACTTCAGCAGAGGTCGATGGACGCCCACCGCAGATTATGGAAGCCTGAACATTCACGAACTCCGGGCGCACCTTCCCGCTGCGATGGCGCAAGATGCAAAGGTAAAAAATGGCGATAACGAAATAGACTTGATTGTTTCGTCCGACCAGCGTCTTGTCATCATTGAATGCAAATCAGGTGACGCGTCCAGCAGTGGATCGCAAACCAATAGTTATGTTGAAACATTGCTGGAACGCGGCAACAATCACAATCACAGTTATTTCGCGTATTGTCATGACTCAGCAAAATCAGACAACCATTATTTTTCTTTCTTTCAAAAAATCTTCAAGGCCATCTCTGAAACCAGGCCTAGCATTTATAAAGACGCCACTGATTACTTCAAAAAATTCACCTATACCGGAAAGCCAGAAGTGGATCTCGCCGTAATTATCGACGATTACGCGACAACTAATAACATCACCAAAACATTGGATACGGACTACGCCAAAGTCATTTTTCTGAATGAGATACTCGACGACAAAGCAGGTTTCAAACTCCACTACTTTCATGTCCCGACCGGTAGCAAGAGCAATATCAGAGACGCTACAGTCAAGCTCATCAACAAAAATTATCTGACAGCGACCGCCTATGATGACACCCGGGCATTCTGGCTAAAACTCTATTTATATTTGAAAGACAACCCAGTCCGCTGAATCTCCTGCCACTCCCATCGCGGCTCAGTCTTACATGAACATCCAGCGCGAGGACTCACGATGCCCCGCTCCACCGACAGCACCACCACCCTCTCCCTCACCGCCACTTCGCTGTCGGCGCTTTACCCTGAGTCGCTGTCGGGTGATGAAGCGCTCAACGCACTAAGCGCACAAATCCTCAACGGACTCAACGACGGTACCTCCCTCACCCTGACCAGTGCCATCGCCACCCACGTCACCACCACCCTGCACAACGACGCCCAACTTCGCCCGTTCGACGCTCTGGTCGCCGAAATCCGCCAGCTCCCCGCCGACGCGACCGCCGAACGCTATAAGCTGGTTCTAAGGCCATGGCTCTGGTGGCTGACCCTGGCCAGCAACAACCGGGTATTCCAGAACCTCGTCACCTCGGACATCGTCACTTCGATCTTCAAAGCTCACGGTTTCACCGATTTCAAACTCTCACTGACCGGCAGCTACACCCCACGCGAATACTGCGTGCAGTACGGCGAAACCGATTTCGCCTTCGT
Organism: Pseudomonas sp. FG35; assembly: GCF_057809295.1. NCBI lineage: Bacteria > Pseudomonadati > Pseudomonadota > Gammaproteobacteria > Pseudomonadales > Pseudomonadaceae > Pseudomonas > Pseudomonas sp. FG35. Next base: position 390,077 of record NZ_JBMDJR010000003.1, read on the forward strand.
CTCGCGCCTGCTGGAGGAGGAAGGCATTTTCTGGTTCTTCACCCACGAGGACGGCAAGCACACGCTGGTGCTGGGTGATAGCAACGACGCCTTCGTGCAGATCCCCAACGGGCCGAAGGTCAAATACCTGGGCCAGCAATTGGGTGAGCGCGAATTGCATGGCATCCGCTCAGGCCAGGTGTGCCTGCAAGCGGTGGCCGGCGTGTACAAGGCAACGGATTACGAATTCACCACACCAACCACTTCACTCTATGGCCAGGCCGAAGCCGTCGCCGGGCCGCGTTCGATCTATGAGCATCCGGGTGGTTACAACGCCAAGGCTCGGGGCGATGCATTGACCAAACAACGGGTAGACGGGCTTCGCAGTGAAGAGAAACGCTTTGTTGGCGAAAGCGACTGCCGCTGGCTGATTCCAGGCCACTGGTTCACCCTCGACGGCCACGAAGACGCGAGCCTGAACATCGACTGGGTCGTCACTCGGGTGACCCATGACGCCAGCCACGAAAGCTATCGCAATCGCTTCGAGGCGATCCCCAAGGCCACGCCGTTTCGTCCGCAACGCCTCACGCCCAAACCGCGCATGCACCCGCAGACCGCCATCGTAGTCGGCAAGTCCGGCGAGGAAATCTGGACCGACGAATACGGCCGGATCAAGTTGCAGTTCCCGTGGGATCGCGACGGCAAGAACGATGAAACCAGTTCCTGCTGGGTGCGCGTGGTGCTGCCGTGGAGCGGCAAGGGTTTCGGCATGCAGTTCGTGCCGCGCATCGGTCAGGAGGTCATCGTCACCTTCATCGACGGCGATCCGGACCGGCCGCTGGTCACCGGGTGCGTCTACAACGGCGATAACGCCCTGCCCTATGCCTTGCCGGCGAACCAGACACAGTCGGGGATCAAGACTCAATCGTCCAAGGGCGGCGGTGGGTTCAACGAGCTGCGTTTCGAGGACAAGAAAGACGCCGAGGAAGTGTTCCTGCAAGCGCAGAAAGATCTGAAGATCAACGTGCTCAACGACACCACCGCCACCGTCGGCCACGACGAAACCCTCACGGTGCAGAACGCCCGCACCCGTACGGTCAAGGACGGCGATGAAACCGTGACGCTGGAGAAAGGCAAACGCAGCGTCACGATCCAGACCGGCAGCGATAGCCTCGATGTAAAGGACAGCCGCACAGTGAAAGTCGGCGCCGACCAGAACCACAGCACCGGCGGCAACTACACCGACAAGGTCACCGGCGATTACAGCCTGACGGTGGACGGCAACCTGACGATCAAGGTCAGCGGCACCCTCACCCTGCAAAGCGGCGGCAGTTTCACGATCAAGAGCGGTGCAGATCTGGCGACTTCGGCCAGCACTTCGATCACCCAGAAGGCCGGCACCGCCATGACCAATCAGGCCGGTACTTCACTGGACAACAAAGCCGGGACGACGCTGACCAACGACGCCGGCATCAGCCTGACCAACAAGGGCGCGGCCTCACAGACCGTGGACGGCGGCGGCATGCTGACCATCAAGGGCGGGCTGGTGCAGGTCAACTGACAAGGAGAAGCCATGGCGATCACACCGCTGGATCTGCAGCAGGATGACAAACACCTCAAGGGGCGATTGCAGAACGGCCAGCTCGACGGCCCGTTGAACATCAAGGATGACGGGCGCCCGCAGGCGGATCTGAATTACAGCCAGGGCGAATTGCAGGGTACGTCCCTGCTCTATCACCCCAATGGCAAGGTTTCGGCGCAGATGCCGTTTGTGCGTGACAAGCTGCAAGGCATTGCCAGTTTCTACGCGCCCGAGGGCTGGCTGCAGCGCAAGGCCAGCTATCGGCGCGGGTTGTTGCATGGCGAGGCGTTCAATTACTTTCCGGACGGGCAAGTGGCGGAGGCCGAGTTCTATCGCGATGGCGTGCGTGAGGGGCGCTATCAGCGCTTTCATCCCAACGGCAAGCCGGCGGTGGATGCGCGTTATCTGAATGGGCAGTTGATGGAGCCGGAGCAAGGGTTTGCCGAGGACGGGCGGCCGCTGGATGCCGATGGCAAACCGATTTCCCGGGTGCGCTGGTGGTTTCGCAAATGGACGGATCCGGCGCAGGCCTGACTCAGGGAATCAACATCTGCATCTGCCCCGGCATCACGATCTTGATCACCCCCGCCCAGTTGCACATCAACGTGCTGTTGGCATCAATTGCCGGCATCCCGCCCAGCAGCAGGGTCGGCGCGCCGCCGGGGATCCACGGCGTGGCGGTGGCGGGAATGCACGGCATCGGCGTCAACACGCCCAGCGCCGCAGCCGTGGCAGCCGCGACCATCGGGTTGGCCATGCTCATGCACATGCCGAACGTGGTGACGTTGACCAGCGGAATATGATCCATGATGTTCGCCGCCGGCATCCCGCCAGTCAGCGTGCGATTGACCGGCAGCACGTTGAGCACCGCCGGTGCGGCGCCGAAACTGCATTGCAGGGTGGCGCTGGCACAGACTTGCGGGCAGCCCATTTCAAAGCTCCTTCGTGAACAAGGCATACGCGCTAAACCTTAGTCGCCTGCGGCCCGCCGCGCACATTCCCAAAGGTGATTATCGTCCAACACGCTAACCTATAAGACCGAACCGCGCTTGTGACCGCCCGAGCGCGCCATTAGATTAGCCAATGATGTCTGGCCTCCAAAATAAGCAGAAGGGATAAGCATGGCGCTTACTGACCAGTCCACCCGTATCCGCTCTGGCGAAGAACTCGATGCCAGCCTGATCGATCCGTACCTCAAGGCGCACATTCCGGGCCTGACCGGCACGCCGCAGATCAGCCAGTTTCCCGGCGGCGCGTCGAACCTGACCTACCTGCTGGAATACCCGGACCAGGAATTTGTCCTGCGCCGTCCGCCGTTCGGCCACAAGGCCAAGTCCGCCCACGACATGGGCCGCGAATTCCGCATCCTCAACCAGTTGCGCGACGGTTTCCCGTATTGCCCGAAAGCCTACGTGCACTGCACCGACGATTCGGTCATCGACGCCGAGTTCTACGTGATGGAACGGGTCAAGGGGATCATCCTGCGCTCGGACCTGCCGCCGGAACTGGGCCTGGATTCGGCCAAAACCGAAGCCCTGTGCAAGAGTTTCATCGACCGTTTCGTCGAGCTGCATCGGGTCGACTACAAAGCCTGCGGCCTCGGCGACCTGGGCAAGCCTGAAGGCTACGTCGCCCGCCAGATCAAAGGCTGGAGCGAACGCTACGAGAAAGCCCTGACCCCGGACGCACCGCACTGGGAACAGGTCAAAGCCTGGCTCAACGACAAGATGCCGGCCGATCACCCGACCTCCAGCATCGTCCACAACGACTACCGCTTCGACAACGTCATCCTCGACCCGAGCAACCCGATGCAGATCATCGGCGTGCTCGACTGGGAACTGACTACCCTTGGCGATCCATTGATGGACCTGGGCAACACCCTCGCCTACTGGATCCAGGCCGACGACCCGGCACCGGTGCAACTGATGCGCCGCCAGCCGAGCCACGCCCCGGGCATGCTGACGCGCCGCGAATTCGTCGATTACTACGCCGAGCGTTCGGGCATCCAGATCGACAATTTCGACTTCTACTACACCTACGGCCTGTTCCGCCTGGCCGGCATCGTGCAGCAGATTTACTACCGCTTCTTCCATGGCCAGACCCAGGACAAACGCTTCGCGCAGTTCATTCACATGAACAAACTGCTGGAGCAGATGAGCCTGCAGGTCATTGCCAAATCCAGCCTCTGATGACGGCGTTATAACAAGGCTTACTACAAGGGAATCCCATGTCCAAGACTCAGTTGTTCGACCTCGACGGCAAGATCGCTTTCGTCTCCGGCGCCAGCCGTGGCATCGGTGAAGCCATCGCCAAACTGCTGGCCCAGCAAGGTGCCCACGTCATCGTTTCGAGCCGCAAACTCGAAGGCTGCCAACATGTGGCCGACGCCATCATCGCCGCCGGCGGCAAGGCCACCGCCATCGCCTGCCACATTGGCGAAATGGAACAGATCAGCCAGGTCTTCGCCGGCATCAAGGAACAGTTCGGGCGCCTGGACATCCTGGTCAACAACGCCGCGACCAACCCACAGTTCTGCAACGTGCTGGACACCGACCTCGGTGCCTTTCAGAAAACCGTCGACGTGAACATCCGTGGCTACTTCTTCATGTCGGTGGAAGCCGGCAAGCTGATGCGCGAAAACGGCGGTGGCAGCATCATCAACGTGGCGTCGATCAACGGCATCTCGCCGGGAATCTTCCAGGGCATCTACTCGGTGACCAAAGCCGCCGTGATCAACATGACCAAAGTCTTCGCCAAGGAATGCGCGCAGTTCGGCATCCGCTGCAACGCCCTGCTGCCGGGCCTCACCGACACCAAATTCGCCTCGGCCCTGGTGAAGAACGACGCCATCCTGAAACAGGCCCTGACGCAGATCCCGCTCAAGCGCGTAGCCGACCCGAGCGAAATGGCCGGCGCCGTGCTGTACCTGGCGAGCGATGCCTCGAGCTACACCACCGGCGTATCGCTGAACGTGGACGGCGGTTTCCTGTCCTGATCCGCTTCTGACGCAAACGAAAAGGCAGCGCAGGGGCTGCCTTTTTCATGCCTCCAGAACCTTCGGCAACTGCCAGCCGAAATGCACCGACAACAACCGCAACAACAAACACGCCGCCCCGGCCAGCAACGCAGCTGCCACCGGCGGAACACCCAGCCTGCGCCCGACAATCAACACCGCCGCCCCGACAAACGCCGAACTGGCATACAAGTCCGCCTGCAACACCACTGGCACCCGCGCCAGCACAATGTCACGCAGCACCCCGCCACCGACCCCGGTAATCGTGCCCATCAGCATGGCCACAAACGGCGAGATGCCGAAATTCAAGGCCTTCTGCGCCCCTGCCACGGCAAACAACGCCAACCCCGCCGCATCCAGCACGATCAGCGTCGAACCGGACCAACCCAGCACCAGCTCATGAAAAACAAACGCCACCCCGCCCATGGAAAACGTCAGCGCCGGATAGCGCCAGTCCGCCACAGCCTTGGGCGGCGCCGCACCGATCAACAGATCACGGGTCACCCCGCCACCGAGCGCAACGATGAAGGCAATCACCATCACCCCGAGCAGATCGAGCTGACTGCGCATCGCCGCAATCGCGCCTTCAACCGCAAACACCGCCGTACCGACCAGATCGGCCACCAGCACAATCCCCTCGACCCGCGCCTTCGCAGGCGCCCGGCTTATTGAGTGACGCAACGGGTCTTGGTGATGTGTCGAGTCACTTGCCCGTCGGCATACGCATCACCGGCGACCTCGGTATTTTCCATGACCTGACAAGTCCGCTCAGGTGGCGGAGGCGGCGCAGCTGGCGGAGGCGGTGGAGGACTGGCGCACCCACTGAGCAGCACCAGACCGACAGCCGACAACAACGAAAAACACACGCGTTTCCCAGGATTGTTCATAGGATGACCCGCGATGAATGGAAGAAAACTCCCGTCGCCGAGCAGGACAACGCCCGGTTATGGAAACCGAACCACTCATTCCTTATAGACCAGTGGGGGGTGAGTGCCAGTGAAATGGTGGGATTGGGGGGAATTGGCTGTCGATTTTGGGCGCAGTTGTTGATTGGATCGTGGGTTTCGAAAAAATCGAGGACAACCTCAAGAGCCAGCCCTCACCCCAGCCCTCTCCCGGAGGGAGAGGGGGCCGACGGCGTTGTTTAAGAGAATTACGCCGACGTGAAATACCGAGTTGAACTCAGGTTTTGAAGAGCACAGAAGTCGCCGTCGCGCACCTCACCCCTCACCACGATGAGCGTTAGCTCGAGTAAAGCTTTTGATCGCAAGGCCCGTCGGCAGGCTGAGTGGAGGGATTGATCCGGGGGTGGGAGCGCAGCGACCGTTTGGCGAAGCCAAACACATCGAGAGGAGGTGCAGCGAAGCAAACCGTAGGCGATGCCCCCGGATCAATCCCGGAGCGAAGGAACCCGAGCCACAGCGAGGGCCGAACGTCAGGGTAAAGACTTTTTGGTTACTTTTGAGGCGTTTGTCAAAAGTGACCCGCTGTAAGAGCGGAACCGCCAGCCGCAACACCCGAAGAAACGGATATTCACCCAAAAAAAACCTGAACCTGGTCGGCCCAAAGGCCGCCAAGTTCAACTGGGCGATCGCAGAGAATTACTCTCAAGCTCATACTGCAATTCATCGATCAAAGCATCCACCGCTTCCGGAGTACGCAAGGCACCAAGACTCAACCCACTAATCACCAGATCCACCCGCCCCGAAACCGGCTCATAAAGCTTCACAGTAAGCGAATGATCCCCATCCACCACACACTCACAAGCCAACGGCGAAAAACTACGCTCAAGCCGAGCCCGCAACTGCGCCAGATAAATCATAGCGCCAGCTCCGACAATCGACGCAACACGCCAGGTTCAATGACAAACAACACATTCATGGTCAAATCCATTAACAACGACGGAGGGGACACGATCACGAACAAAACCCGCATCGCACCTCACCAGACTAAGAACAGCCCGCCCCGCCAGACACCCGAATTTGCACCCCATGAACTAGTGCATTTGCACCTTACCGCTGCCCCCGACCTCCCCCCGAAAACAACCCGCGCTCGCGAGCCCAGACAATCGCCTCGCTTCGACTGTGCACATCCAGCTTCGAATACACCGTCGCCACATGATTGCGCACCGTGTTCGGCGCCAGCTTCAGCCGCGCAGCAATCTCCTTGTCCGCCAGCCCCTCACAGATCAGCGCCAGCACATCACGCTCCCGGGCCGTCAGATCGGTGAACGACACGCTCGGCAGCTGCGGCGAGTTGACCTTCTTCACATTGGCCAGCTTTTCGATCAACGTCCGACTGAACCAGGATGCATCCTTCATTACTTCTTCAATCGCCGCCACCAGCTCAAGCTCGGTGCGCTTGCGCTCGGTGATGTCCATCAGCACCAGCAGATAGCACACCGCGTCCTGGATGTTGACAGTGTCGGCGGACATCGCGCACTCCAGCAGCTCGGCGTCTTTCCTGCGGATCCGCATATCGACGCGGTCAACGCGGCCGTTTTTTTCCAGTGCCGCCAATAACCGGGCGCGTTCCGCCGGTTCATCGATGAAGTCCAGTTGCGCGACGGTCTTGCCGAGCACGTCGTCGCTCTCGTAAGCCAGGGTATCGAGAAAGGCCTGATTGACGTCGATCAGCCGCTGCTCATCGGCGCTGCAAATCAGGATCGGTACCGGCGTCAGGCGAAAGGCCTTGGCGAACCGCTCTTCACTCTGGCGCAGGGCGACTTCGGCCTTATGCCTGAGCTCCATGTCGACGAACGAAAACAGCATGCAATCCTCGTCATTGAGCACCAGCGGCTGCCCCGCGACGATCACCTGTTTACTGCCACCGTCCGGCAATCGCAGCTCGGCCTGCATCTGCGGGATCGTCGCGACATCGCGCAGGCGCTGGATCGCCAGGTCCTTGCGCTCGGCCTGTTCGAGAATGTCCAGCTCATAAGTGGAAGCGCCGATCACCTGATCGCGGGTGTAACCGGTCATTTCCAGAAAACCCGGATTGACCTTGATGTAACGCAGATCGCTGAGGCGGCAGATCACCGCCGGCGCGGGGTTGGCGTTGAAGGTTTTTTCGAAGCGCTGTTCGGCATTGGCCCAGTCGGTGACGTCGCTCATGATCAGCACCAGCGACTCGATGTCGCCGTCGCGATCGGTCAGCACCATGCTGCGCACGCTGTGCACCCAGGTGCGTTCTTCATCGCTGCGCGGGGAAACCTCCACCAGCACATCACTGAACGTTTCACCGGTCGCCACACGGCTGATCGGGTATTGCTCCGGCGTCAGCGTGTGGTTGTTGCGATACCGCAGGTTGAAGCGCTCGACGTATTCCCCGGCGTTGTTGCCCAGCTCGCCGATCCGGCTGACGCCATGCATCGCCAGCGCGGCTTCGTTGGCCCAGAGAATCGTCTGGTCGAGCTCCAGCAGAATCACCCCGTCGGAAAGCCCGGCAATGATCTGCTGCAACTGACGGCGATTGGTTTCGGTGGTCAGGACGTCCCGGCTCATTGGTTCTCCACAAGTTCGCGCATGTGAAGTTTACGACCGCAGGCGGTTGTGATCGTGCCGGGCAACTTTGTCCCTGATTACCGCAATGAGTGATCGACCAGCTCGCGCAGCGTATCGAGAAACAGCTTGAGCACCGGCGAGGCATCGTCCGCCCGATACGTTGCGTACAGCGGCACTTGCGGCAGCGCCGGGGTCAGGCGCCGGAACACCAGCCCGGCGGGAGCCAACTGCTCGATCGATGCGGGTAACAGCGCCACGCCGAACCCGGCGCGAACCAGACTGAGCAAGGTCTGCACCTCGATCACCTGCTGACGGATCTGCGGGGTGAACCCGGCCTGAATGCAGCACTGATAGAGAAAGTTGGCAAATCGCGACTGCTTCAATTCCAGCGCCACGAACGGTTCCTGCGCGAGGTCTGCGGGCGCCAGCACCTCGCGCCGGGCCAGCGGATGATCCTGCGGCATCACCACATGGATCGGCTCATGGATCAGCAATTCATTGCGCAACTGCGGGTCGTCATAGCCGACGCGGAATACGCAGGCGTCGATGCGTTTTTCCTTCAACGCCTTGACCTGCGCCGCCGGGGTCATCTCATGCAGACGCCAGGTCACCTGTGGATAGCGCTCGCGAAACAGGTGCAGCGCCTTGGGCAGCACGCCGACCATCACCGAACTGATCATGCCGATTTCCAGCTCGCCGAGTTGCCCGCGCCCGGTCTGGCGGGTCAGGTCCAGCGCCCGCTCGAGTTGCTCGAACACCAGCGGCGCCTGCTCTTTGAGCATCTGCCCCGCCGCTGTCAGCTCGACCCGGTGATGGCTGCGCTCGAACAGCGGCGTGCCGAGTTCTTCCTCCAGCAAACGGATCTGCTGGCTCAGCGGCGGCTGGCAGATGTGCAGCCGTTCGGCGGCGCGGCCAAAGTGCAGCTCATCGGCCAGGGCCATGAAGTACCGCAGCAAACGCAGGTCCATGGCGGCTTACCCCAGGTTCAGTGGCGTGGAACGCTGACGCACCCCGGTCAGGCTGAATAGCGCATTGGCAATCGCCGGGACCACCGAAGGACTGCCCAGTTCTCCCACACCGCCCGGTTTATCCGGCTGGCCATTGAGCACGAGGATGTCCACGGGCGGCATGTCCGACATGCGCGTGACGCGATAGTCGTGAAAATTGCTCTGCACCACCCGGCCCTGCTGGATGTCGAGACGGTCGAACAGCGCATGCCCGAGGCCCCACATCAGTCCGCCGTAAATCTGCTCTTCGACACCGCCCGGCGACACCGCCAGACCGCAATCGACCACGCAGGTCAGCTTCTCGACCCGCGCCTTGCCATCCACCTTCGCGACCCGCGCCACCACGGCGATGAAACTGGTGTAACCCTGATTGGTCGCAATCCCCAGCGCCGTGTCCGGCGGCAGCTTCTGCCCCCAACCGGCGCGTTCGGCGGCCTGCTTCAACACAGCGACATGCCGTGGCCGCTCCTGCATGCTGGCCAGTCTGAACGCCAGCGGATCTTTGCCGGCCGCATGGGCCAGTTCATCCATAAAGCTCTCCACAGCGAAAACGTTGGGAATGAAACTGACCGAGCGATACCAACCGCTGGGCACGTTGCTTTCGTGCTTGACCCAGTTCAGCTCCAGGTGCGGCGGACGGTAGGCGAAGTCCCACGCGGTGATTGCTTCGGTGGTGCTGTAATCCATGTGATCCGGACGCTCGAAATAGCCCGGCTCCCACTGTTCCGGCGAGGCCGGTGACACTGCATGCAGTTGCAACGCCGTGAGTTTGCCCTGGGCATCCAGTGCACCTTTCACCCGATGCAGCGTGGCCGGGTGATTGAACAGCGCGTGCATTTCGTCTTCGCGGCTGTTGAGCAGTTTCACCGGCACGCCGGTTTTCTGCGCCAGATACGCCACTTCGAACAGCCAGTACTTGGCTTCCCGCGCACCGAAGCTGCCGCCGGACACCAGCTCATGGATGGTGACCTTGTCCTTGGCGATGCCGCACACGGTCTGCGCCGCTTCCAGCGCCGACGACGGCACCTGCACGCCGCCCCAGTAGGTGATCGCCTTGTCCTTGACCTGCGCGGTGATGCAGATCGGCTCCAGCGGGTTCTGCACCTTGTAGGGCATCGTGTAATCGGCTTCGAGCAGCTTCGCCGCACCCGGCCATTGTCCGGCGACATCGCCCTGGGCCATGGCTTTGACGGTTTGCGTTGCCGGGTCGCTGATCGCTGCGATCTGCGCTTTGCTCAGCTCGACGCTGTCGAAACCGGCCAGCGGCGAGTCGCTCCATTTGATCTCCAGCAACTGACGTCCCTGCTGCGCAGCCCAGAACGTTTCGGCCAGCACCGCGACGCCTTCGAGGTTGCCACCGAGCACGTCCGGCCGGCCCGGAACCGCGATCACCTTGCGCACGCCCGGCACCTGCAATGCGGCCGCCGAATCCACGGCGACAACCTTCGCGCCCACCACCGGTGCGCGCTGAATCACTGCCACAAGCATCCCCGGCAACTGCACGTCGATGCTGTACTTGAAGCGCCCACAGACCTTGGCCGCCGCATCGCGTTTGTGGCGCAACTTGCCGATGTATTTGAACTGCGCCGGATCCTTCAGCGTGACGTTGGCCGGTGCCGACAGATGCGCCGCCGCGCCGGCCACTTCGCCGTAGCCGAGGCTGCGCTTGCTCGACGCATGCACGACCCGGCCTTCTTCGGTGGAGCAACTGTCGGGGCTGACTTTCCACTGCTGCGCCGCCGCGCTGATGAGCAGCGCCCGAGCCGTGGCGCCGGCCATGCGCAGACGATCGTATTCCAGCGACACACTGGTGCTGCCGCCGGTGGAGAAAACTTTCCAGACCGGATGAATGTAGGTTTCGAAGAACGGATCGTCCGGGGTGATGACCTGCACGGTCATCGGGTTGACGTCCAGTTCCTCGGCCACACATGCGGCCAGCGCGGTCTGGGTGCCGGTGCCGGAATCGTGCTTGTGCACCACCAGTTTCACCGTGCCGTCGGGCAGCACACGCACCCAGGCGTTGGGTTCGAATTCCGTGGCGGTGGTTTTCGCTTCAGTCGCAGCCGCACCGGAAGGCAGGTACAGCGCAATCGCCAGACCGGACGCCACTGTCACCGCCTGTTTGAGAAACACCCGGCGCGAGGGTTCTTGAAGGGTGCCGTCGATGAGGCTCATCACGCCTCCTTCGGCGCATTCGCCGCCCGTTTGATCGCTTTGTTGATGCGCCCGTAGGTGCCGCAGCGGCAGATATTCCCGGACATCGCGTTGCGGATCGAGTCGTCGTTGACCGGTGCGCCGGTGTTGAGCAGCGCGGCTGCCGACATGATCTGCCCGGATTGACAGTAGCCGCATTGCGGCACATCTTCGGCGACCCAGGCCAGTTGCAGCGGATGGTTTTCGTTGGGCGACAGCCCCTCGATGGTGGTGATGCTGTGGCCCGCGACGGCGGCCAGCGGCAACTGGCAGGAACGTACCGCGACGCCGTTCAGGTGCACGGTGCAGGCACCGCACAGGCCCATGCCGCAACCGAACTTGGTGCCGGTGAGTTTCAACTGATCACGCAACACCCATAACAAGGGCATGGAAGGGGACGCCTCATCCAGCTCGCGTCGTTCGCCGTTTACCGTGAATGCAATCATTGTCAGGCTCCAAAAGAGCGGCCCGTCTTTGTGCGGGCCTGGTGACCGATTATTGGAACCCCCGGCAACGCGCGGCCAGCGACGATTTCTGCCAACCGGTGTAAGCAGGACTAACAACATGTACAAGCGATACCCGTCGGTGCAGTCCATGAGCGCGTTCATCCACGCGGCGCGCAGCGGCAGTTTTTCCAGCGCCGCACGCAAGCTCGACCTGACCCACAGCGCGATCAGCCAGCAGATCCGCGCCCTGGAAGACTTCATCGGCCAGCCGCTGTTCGTGCGCGAAGGCGGCGGCAGCAACCTGACCGACGCCGGGCAGCTGTTTGCCAGCGTGCTGTCGGATGGCCTGGCGCAGATTGACCGGGCACTGTCCTCGGTGAAAAACCGCAGCGTAGCTCAGCGGCTGACCCTGGATGTGGACAGCGAACTGGCGCAGAGCTGGCTCAATCCGCGCCTGCCGCAATTGCTCGACGGATTGCCGGATTACGAAGTGACAATCCTGTCGATGCCGCGCAGTGATCGCAGCACGTTCGAACGGGTGGACCTGTCGCTGCGCTATGGCTATGGCGATTGGGATGATTGCGAGATGACCCAGATTTGCGGGGATCGGGTGTTGGCGGTGGCGTCTCCGGCGTTGCTTGAGCGGCAGGGTTTGCAGGTGCCACTGAGCCCGGCGCAGATTCTTGAACTGCCACTGTTGGGGTATACGCGCAGGTCGTGGATTCCGTGGCTGGATGCGGCGGGGATGACGCCGACCGAACCGCCGGCGCGGGTGATTTTTGATAATGCGGCGAATCTGATTGCGGCAGCTGAAGCGGGTGTTGGTGCGGGGCTGGTGCGTGGATTACTGGCTGCCGATGCGTTGCGCAGCGGGCGGCTGGTGGCGTTGAACGAGGCGCAGATTGCGGCGCATTACAACCTGTATGCGGTGTGGCCGCATGGGCAGGCTGAGCGGGTGGCACCTGTTGTTGAAGTGATCCAGCAGTTGGCCATGCAAACATTTCACTGACACCATCGCTGGCAAGCCCATATCGAACAAGTATCACCACCCCACCCAATTAATATTGTACGAACCCTCCCCCGCCTTCCAATACTCGCCTCAAGCAACCACCCACCCGGGCCGGATGCGAACAGGCGAGGGAATGCGCGAGTGCTGCGCATAGAAACGGCCGATTGCCCGGGACGTGGATGCTGTGAGCCGCAAGGCTCCCTTCCCCGCTATCAGGAGATCGACTTCAATGATCATCGATATCAGCTGCTATCCCACGGATCTCGTGGACCTCGCCTGGAGGCATGACGGTGACCCGTTCACCGGCGAGCGTCTGCTGGAGATGATGGATGGCCCGTACATGGTCAACGGCAAGCCTCGCCGCATCGACAAAGCCTTCATCCAGCCACCGCAGGGCAACACCATTTACACCTGGACCGACGGCGAACTGTCGGGCCGTGAATCCATCGACGCCTACATGGCCTACACCCTGAAAATGGTCCAGACCTATCCGGACCGTTTCATCGGTTGCTTCGTCTACAACCCGCGCTGCGGCGTGGAAAACGGCGTCGAGGCAATCGAGCGTTACGTGAAAGAACACGGTTTCAAGATGGTGCAGATGCAGGCCAACATGCACGCCTACCGGCCTGACCGTGCGCTGGACTGGGTCCGTCCGGCCTTCGAGAAATGCGCCGAGCTGGGCATTCCGGTCAAGTTGCACACCGGCGACGGGCCTTACAGCATCCCGTCGGAATGGGTGCCGATGATCAAGGAATTCCCCAACGTCGATTTCATCATGGCCCACTTCGGCGTGCAGACCGGCGGCGTCTACGTGTTCGAACCGATGCAGTGGGCGATGGAGCTGCCCAACGTCTATTGCGAGTCCGGCTGGTGCCTGCAATCGCGGATCGTCGAGTTCGCCAAAGTCCTGCCGACCCACAAGATCCTGTTCGGCACCGACACCCCGCCGAACGAACCGGGCATGTGGCTGCGCCTGCTCGAAGTGCTCTGCCACGAGCCGCCGCAGGGCCTTAACCTCGACGAGGACACCCTCGAGGACTACCTGGGCAACAACACCGCACGGATGATCGGCCTCGAGCCGTCCCCGCCGCCGCGTTCCGTTTCCGAAGCAGAGGCGCAACTCAAGCGCCCCGTCACCACCCAACTGGCCAGGAGCTGAACCGATGATCATCGACACCCATCTGCACCCCACCAATCTGGTCGACGAGGCCTGGCGCCACACCGGCGAACCGTTCACCGGCGAGCGCATGCTCAAGCTGATGGACGGCCCGTACATGATCAACGGCAAGCCGCGCCGGATCGACATGGGCTTCATCCAGCCGCCACCGGGCAACACCGGTTATCGCGACGGCAACCGCCGTGGCCGCGAGGGCGTGCGCGACTACATGTCGTATGTCGCCGAACTGTGTGTGAAGTACCCGGACCGCTTCATCGGCAACTTCAACTTCAACCCGCGCTGGGGACCGGAAAACGGTGCGGCGGAGCTGGAATTCCACATCAAGGAATACGGCTTCAAGATGCTCAAGCTGCACGCCAACATGCACGGCTATCGCCCGGACCGGGCGCTGGACTGGCTGCGTCCGGCGATGAAAGTCTGCGCCAAGTACAACATCGTGGTGCTGATCCACACCGGCGACGGCCCGTACACCATTCCGACGATGTTCTACCCGATCATCCGCGAGTTCCCGATGGTCAATTTCATCATCGGTCACTTCGGCATCCAGACCGGCGGCAACTACTCGTTCGAGGCGTTCTGGATGGCGATGGACACGCCGAACGTGTACTGCGAATCCGGCTGGTGCTTCCAGTCGCGAATCGTCGAGTTCGCCAAGGAGCTGCCGCGCAACAAGATCGTGTTCGGCACCGACTCGCCGCCGAACGAACCGGGCATGTGGCTGCGCGAGCTGGAGGTGTTGTGCTCGCCGGCGCCGCAGGGCCTGGGGATCGACGAGGATCACCTTGAGGATTACCTGGGCAACAACATCGCCCGGTTGTGCGGGATCGAACCGACCCCGCCGCCCAAGGATCTGGCCGAAGCGGACATTCGTCTGACCACGACCTATCTCTAAACAGGGTCTGACCCGGCTTCAACCCAGCCACACAGCGACTTTACAGGCGCGAAGATGATCCGGCGTTCGCTCGACCGGCAGGCCAACGGCTTGTCGATCGAACGCCAGCCTCACCCCTGCGCGCCTGCTTTTTACGAGGTGAAACCATGACCCGTTCGACGCTCGGCGACTCTCAGGATTTTCACGTATTCATCGACGCCTATCGCCGCCAGTACCCGGACGATGTGCTGACCGTCACCCAACCCCTTTCTGCCGATCAGGACGTCACCGCTCTGGTCGATGCCCTCGCCGCCCAGGGCCGCGATCCGCTGCTGATCTGCGAAAACGTCGGCAACCTCGGCGTGCCGGTGGCGACCAATCTGTTCGCCTCCCGCCGGCGTATCGCCCGGCTGTTCGGCGTCAGCGCCGCGCAGCTGCACGAAACCTTTCAGATCCGCGCCAACCAGCCGATCGCGCCACGCTACGTCGAAACCGGCCCGGTGCTCGACGAAGTCTTCGAAGGCGAAACCCTGGACCTGGCGCTGCTGCCGATGCTCAAGCATTTCGACAGTGATCGCGGTCCCTACATCACCAACGCGATCATCATCGCCGAGGACCCGCAGACCGGCATCGCCAACATGAGCTACCACCGCTCGATGCGTCATGCGCGTCAGGCCCTGGCCACCAGCCTGCACTCGCGCGGGCACCTGTGGCGGATGTTGCAGACCGCCCGCGAACGCGGTGAAGAATTGCGCGTGGCCATGGTGGTCGGCGCGCATCCGCTTTTCATGCTCGCCGCCGCTGCACGTTTGCCCTACGGCAGCGATGAACGCGCAGTGGCCGGCGGGCTGTTCGGTGCGCCGCTGGAACTGGTCAAGACCCCGCGCTACGGCATCGGCGTCCCGGCTTACGCCGAATTCGTGCTGGAGGGCGCGATAGACCCGACGGCCTATGCCGAAGAAGGCCCGTTCGGCGAGTTCAGCGGTTATTCCTCGGATCGCTCTACCAACAACGTGTTGCGCGTCGACACCTTGTTGCGGCGCAAGGACGCGTGGCTGGTGGACGTAATGGGCGGGCGTTACGCCGAGCACCTGACCCTGGCGCGGCTGCCACGCGAAGCGGAGATGAGCGAGAAGCTCAAGGCACGCTTCCCCGCCGTCACCGCCGTGCATTACCCGAACTCCGGCACGCATTTTCATTGCTACGTGGCGCTGGATCAAAGCCGCGACGGCGAGGCGCGGCAGATCATGCTGGCCCTGCTCGGCTGGGATCCGTACCTGAAAACCGTGATCGCGGTGGACAGCGACATCGACCTCACCGACGACAGCCAGGTGTTGTGGGCGCTGGCCACGCATTTCCAGCCGCACCTCGACATTTTCACCATCGACGGTTTGCCCGGCAGCCCCCTGGATCCGTCGTCCTCGGTCAATGGCACCACCTCGCGCATGGGTCTGGATGCCACGCGCGGCTCGGCGTTCGACGGGATCAAGGCGCAGCTCGATCAGGACGTACTCGAACGCGCCAGGCAACTGCTTGAAGGTCTGCCATCGTGAACCGTCAGCAGATGGTGGTCGGCATCAGCGGCGCGTCCGGCTTCATCTACGGCGTGCGCCTGCTGGAGTTGCTGGCGGAGCTGAACATCGAAAGCCACCTGATCATCAGCCGCGCCGCGCTGCTGACCATGGCCCACGAAACCGACTACAAACTGGCGGACGTCACCGCTCTCGCCAGCCACTATCACCGCGCCGATGACGTGGCCGCCGGGATCGCCAGCGGTTCGTTCCGTTGCCTGGGCATGGTGGTTGCGCCGTGTTCAATGAGGACGCTGGCGGAGATCGCCACCGGCACGTCATCGGGGCTGATCGGCCGCGCCGCCGACGTCACCCTCAAGGAGCGCCGCACCCTGGTGCTGATGGCCCGCGAAACGCCGCTGACCCTCGCCCACCTGCGCAACATGACTGCCGTCACCGAGATGGGCGGGATCATCGCCCCGCCGGCGCCGGCCTTCTACGCCCGCCCCGACAGCCTGGCGCAAATGATCGACCACAGCCTCGGCCGCGTCCTCGACCTGTTCGGCCTCGATGCCGGCGTCGCGCTGCGCTGGGGTGAAACCCCGGCCCCGAGCCAAATCCAGCCTCACTCCCCTTCATCGTGCACCGGTCTATCAATACCAAGGAGCCTCACATGAACACCCCCTTCAACGCCCCGACCCCGAACACCAAAATCCCGGTCACCATCCTCACCGGGTTCCTCGGTGCCGGCAAAACCACCCTGCTCAATTACATCCTCAAGGAGAACCACGGCCGCAAGATCGCGGTAATCGAAAACGAGTTCGGTGAAGTCGGCATCGACGGCGATCTGGTGCTCAGCTCCGAGACCGAAGAGATCTACGAAATGGTCAACGGCTGCGTCTGCTGCACCGCCGAAGTCCGCGAAGATCTGGTGCGCATCGTCCGCGAACTGGTGGCGCGTCCGGTACGGCTCGACCACATCCTGATCGAAACCAGCGGCCTCGCCGACCCGTACCCGGTGGCCCAGAGCTTTTTCATCAACGACCCGATCGCCGAGGAAGTCGAACTCGACGCGATTGTGACCATGGTCGATGCCAAGCACATCGCCCAGCACCTGGAAGACCTGCAACTGGACGGCGTCGACAATCAGGCGGTGGATCAGATCGTCTGCGCCGACCGCATCGTCATCAACAAGGTCGATCTGGTCAGCGCTGAAGAGGTGGAAACCCTGCGCGGCAAAATCCGTGGATTGAACGCCACGGCGGATCTGGTGACCTCGACCCACGCACAAATCGACCTGTCGAAAATCCTCGGCATCGGCGCCTTCGAATGCACGCAGAAGCTGATGGAAATCGGCGCTGAACCTGATCACCCCGACCATCACGAGCACCATGACCACGACGAGCCGGATCACGAGCACGATCCGAGCGTTTCGTCCGTGGGCATCGCTGTGGACGGCGCCGTCAACCTGATGGCGTTCCACCGCTGGATCAGCGAGTTGCGCAGTGCTCAGGCCGACAACCTGTACCGCATGAAAGGCGTGCTGGCGGTGGCCAACGAAGACCAGCGCTATGTGTTGCAAGGCGTACACAGCCTGGTGGAGTTCCGCGCCTCGACCGCGTGGGGCAGCGAGCCGCGCTCGAGCAAGATCGTGTTCATCGGCCGCGACCTGGATCGGGCGGCGCTGAACCAGGGCTTCGCCGCCTGCCTGGCCGGCTGAAACCCGGCATCGGAGCCGGTGGATGGCGGTTCCGGGCACACAGAACGAATACCCCTCTGTACCGAATAACAACAGCTAGAGGTGATTCCACATGTCGTCAGCCAGTTCCTCCTCCACCGTCCACCCTGTCGACCGCGTCTTGCCGGTGCGACAGATGCTCACCCTCGGCCTGCAGCACATGGCCGTCTCGTACATCGGTGCCATCGCCGTGCCGTTGATTGTAGCCAGTGCCTTGAAGATGTCCCACGCCGACACGGTGGTGCTGATCAGCACCACGCTGTTCTGCTCCGGCATCGCCACCCTGTTGCAGACCGTCGGTTTCTGGAAGTTCGGCGTACGCCTGCCGATTCTGCAAGGCGTGGCGTTCAGCAGCGTCGGGCCGGTGATCGCCATCGGCAGCAACCCGGAGGTGGGATTCGCCGGGGTCTGCGGGGCGGTGATCGGCGCGGGGATTTTCACCATGCTGATCGCGCCGTTCGTGGGCCGCTTGCGACGGTTTTTCCCGCCGGTGGTAACTGGCTGCATCGTCACGGTGATCGGTCTGCAGCTGTTCCCGATTGCCTATGAGTGGGTCGGCGGCGGGCGCAACGCGAGCAATTTCGGCGCGCCGGCGTTTCTCGCCGTGGCCGTGGTGGTGTTGCTGACCATCCTGCTGGTCAACCGTTATGGCAGCCCGTTGCTGCGCAACATGGCGGTGCTGGTGGGGATGCTGGTGGGCGCCGGTCTGGCTTACGGTCTGGGCATGGGCAACTTTCACAGCGTCGAGGACGCGCCGTGGCTGACCGTGCCCTACCCGTTCTACTTCGGCCTGCCGACTTTCAGCCTGATCCCCATCGCCACCATGGTCGTGGTGATGATCGTGCAGATGGTCGAGTCCATGGGGCTGTTTGTGGCCATTGGAGACATTGTCGACAAACCGGTGGAAGACAAACAGGTCATCAATGGCCTGCGCGCCAACGGCCTGGCCAGCACCATCGCCGGGATGTTCGCCGCGTTTCCGTTCATTGCCTTCATGGAGAACGTCGGGCTGGTGATCCTGACCGGCGTGCGCAGCCGTTGGGTGGTGGCGATCAGCGGACTGTTGATGTGCTCGATTGCGCTGGTGCCGAAGGCCGGGGCGATCATCGCTTCGATGCCAACTGCTGCGCTGGGCGGTGCCGGTATCGCGATGTTCGGCGTGGTCGCGGCAGCGGGCATCCAGACCCTGGCCAAGGTCGATTACGAGCGCAATCGCTACAACGTGCTGATCGTCGGTTTCACCATCGCCGCCGCCCTGGTGCCGGTGCTCGCCCCGCCCCTGTTCAAACAACTGCCCGAGTGGTCACAGCCGTTCCTGCACAGCAGCGTGGTCATCGCCTGCCTGGTGTCGGTGCTGCTCAACGCGGCGCTCAATGGCGTCAGCGTGCCAGAAACCACAGCCGGCAAATCCGCCTCGCACATCCTCTGACGGGAGCTGCCCATGACTCAACTTCAAAACATCCTGATCAAGCACCCGGTCGCGGTGATGACCGGCCTGCGCGGCCCCCGTGCCCGGGCCGTTGCCGTGGACATCCGCGTGGTCAACGGCCGGATCGCGGAAATGGCCGCCAACCTTGAGCCGCAACCCGGTGAACGAGTGATCGACGCGCGAAATTCGGTGGTCTACCCGGGCTGGATCAACACCCACCATCACCTGTTCCAGAACCTGCTCAAAGCCGTGCCCGAAGGCTTGAATCAGGACCTGCAAGGCTGGCTGGGGAGCGTGCCTTATCCGCGCCTGAACCGCTTCACCCCGCAACTGGCGCGGATCGCCGCACGGCTGGGGATGGTCGAGCTGCTGCTGTCCGGCGTCACCACCTGTGCCGATCACCACTACCTCTATCACGCCCACGGCAGCACCGAGACCGGCGACTTGCTGTTCGACCTCGCCGAGGAATTCGGCCTGCGTTTCGTGCTCTGCCGTGGCGGGGCACTGGAGTCGGCCAGCGCGCATCCAGGCTTCTCGAAAACCGCGCTGCAACCGGAATCCCTGGAGCAAATGGTCGGCGACATAGAACGGCTGAAATCGCGCTACCACCAGGACACCCCGGATGCACTGCGTCGGGTGGTGGTGGCGCCGACCACACCGACCTTCTCGCTGCCGCCAACGCTGCTGCGCGAACTGGCACACACCGCACGAGGCATGGGGCTACGCTTGCACACGCACCTGTCTGAAACCCAGAACTACGTAAATTTCTGCCGCGACAAGTACAACTGCCTGCCGGTGGAATTCGTCGCCGAACACGAATGGCTCGGCCCGGACGTCTGGTTCGCCCACGCCGTGCACCTGCAACCGGAGGAAATCCGCATGCTCGCCCAGACCGGCACCGGCGTCTCCCATTGCCCGGTGAGCAACGCACGACTGGGCAGCGGCGTCGCGCCGATCCCGCAGATGTATGAAGCCGGCGTGCCGATCTCCCTCGGCGTCGACGGCGTGGCCTCCAACGAATCCGGAAGCATGGTCGGCGAAGCCAACACCGCCTGGCTGATCCACCGCGCCGAACAAGGCGCCTCGGCCACCACCGCCGAAGACGTCATTCACTGGGGCACGGCCGGCGGCGCACAAGTGCTCGGGCTCGGCGCGGTCGGCACGTTGGAGGTTGGTCAAGCGGCTGATCTGGTGATCTACAGCCTCGACCATCCACGGTTCTACGGCTTCCACGACAGCGCCGTCGCACCGGTTGTCGCGGGTGAACCGATTGCCGTGAAATACAGCCTGGTGGGTGGGCGGATCGTCGTCGACAACGGCGTGATTCCGGGGCTGGATATCGAGCGGATGCGGGCCGAGGCCTGGGAGGGTGTGCAGGCGATGATGAAGGTCGACGATTGATGGATGACCGGTGGGAGCGGCGGTGCGACGATTCGCCTCGCCAGCTCCCACCGACGGCATTAGCGCCCCGCGGTTTTGTCGACTAACGTTAGTACCTCATCGGATTGAGCCCCTGCCAGTTACACCGGGCTCTTGATCAAGGAGAGACTGATGACATCCAGCCGCCTCATCGAACAGACCTATCGCACCTGGTCCAGCCCCATCCTGCTGGAGCTGAAAAAGCGCGAGCACCAGATGGCGCCGGCCGAACGCCAGGCGCTTGAGAAAGTCATGGCGGAACGACGGTTGCTGGATGTTGGCAACCCTGACGGACCGGATCGACGCCAGGACAAGACTTCCCGTTAAGGCCGCCATCCGGCCGCCACACCTTGTCTACACTGCCAGCCATGGAGTCCGGACTTACTCCTCTGAATGATCAGGTCTGCCACTCCAGCCATTGGGTCGTTTCAGGAAAACCTCGCGGGTTTTCCTGAACCTATGGAGAAATCGGATAGCCCATCACTCACTGGAGCAGGGACATGACGATCACATTGGGCCCGATCATCGGGCACACCACGGACACGTCGGCAAAAATCTGGATACGCGGGGAAGCTAATGATGACAAGGAGGCGAAGCGGTTTTGTGTCGGCCTGATCGATGTATTCAAGGGCAAGACCTGGGTCACGTCGTGCCGCTGTTTCCTGCGTGACTACTATGACTTCACCGGTGCGGTAGAACTCAGTGAACTGAAACCCGCCACGGCCTATCGCGTGGTCTGCAACACGACCTACGTCAGCGATGAACTGGAGGTCACCCGACTGGTCAGGGACGACAAACCCGTCCGCCCGCTCAACCGTGCGGAAGAATCCGTCGAAGGGACGTTCACCACCGACCGGGCACCCGCTGACGGCACGCTGAACTTTGTATTCGGCTCGTGCCGTTATCTGTACTGGGACAACGTCTTTCAGAGTGATGCGGAAAAAGGCGACAAGACATTCCGCTCGATTGTCGAAAAACATTCGCAGAAACCTTTCGACCTGACGCTGATGATCGGCGACCAGGTGTATCTCGATCCGCTGAATGCGCTGCGCCAGTACAGCACGCTTGAAGAAATGTTCGACATCTATCGTCAGGCCTTCGGCCTGCCCTGGATCCGGCAGATGATGAACCGGATCCCGACCTACATGATCCTTGACGATCACGAGATCCGCGACGACTGGTCGCGAGAGAAACTCGACGATGTCGGCAAAGGCTTTTACGTCAGTGCGATGCGTGGTTATGAGTCCTACCAGCATTTGCACAACCCGGCGACGCCCAAGGGCCAGTACTGGTACACCTTCCAGAAAGGTGCCTTTCCGTTTTTCGTGATGGACACCCGAACCCAGCGTATCCGTGAGCCGTCGTCGATCGAACCGCGCTCGGTGCTGGGGCGCGAACAGCTCAATGCGTTCCTGACGTGGCTGAGTGAGCATCGGGGGGCGCCGATGATCTTTGTGGTCTCGAGCGTGCCGTTCTTCCCCGATCCGAAATCCGGAGACGACAAGTGGGTGGGCTTTCCGGAGGAGCGCAGCATCATTCTGGAGTTCATCCGGGTCGAGAAGATCAGCAATGTCGTCGTGTTGTCCGGCGACGTGCACAACAGCTGCTTCGCCGGCATGCGTTGCTACCAGGACCCGACGTTCGGGCTGACCTCACTGGTCGCCTCGCCCTTCTACTGGCCCTATCCCCATGAAAATCGCAGCAACTTCTACGGCGGCCGGACACTCGAGTTCATGCAGTGGAGCGATGGCACCCGCCGCATGCGCGACCGCATAGAGTATCGCTACGAAGGCGAAGGCTTTATCGGTGAAGAGAGCTTTGTCACCGTTTCGGTAGACGCGAGCAGGAAAGGCAAGATCGGCCAGGCACGCATCTATGACCGCAAGGGCGAGCCGCAGGAAGACTACCCCGGCGTCTTCAAGTTCTAGGACCGGACGCGTGCCGGGGCGAACGCACCCGGCACGTCTCGGCGTTTCATTGCAGGTTCAAGGTAGTCGGCAACCCGGCCAGTTTCTGCGGGTTACGCATGATGAAAATCCGGTTCACCTGCCCCGCCTGATTGAACCCGAACGTCATCGAAGCAGTGATGAGGCCGTCGGCCTTGATCACTACGCCCTGCGCGCCATTGATCTCGACCGGCAGCCACTCCTGCGCCTGCCAGTAGGCGTGCAGCGATTGGCCAATGAAGTCCAGCACATGCTTCTGGCCGAACAAGGTTTCGCGGATCGCCGACGCCTTGCCGCCGCTGTCGGCGCAGAGTTCGACGTCTTCGCTCAGCAGCGCACTGAGGGCGTTGGTCGAGCCGCTGGCGATGGCCGAATGAAAGGCATCCAGCAACTGCGACTGGCGCGCCGGCTCCGGCTGAAAACGGATCTGCTCGCCACCGATGCTTGCCTTGGCCCGGGACACCAGTTTGCGGCACGCGGCTTCCTGAATGCCGAGGGTTTCAGCGACCTGCGAGTAATCGAAATCGAAAATTTCATGCAGCAGGTACGCCGCCCGCTCCTTGGGCGTCAGCCGTTCGAGCATCAGCAGGAACGCGGTGGACAGCGACGCGGCGAGTTCATGCATGTGTTCAGGCGATTCGTGGTGGGTGGTGTGAATCGGCTCCGGCAACCAAGTGCCCATGTAATCGACACGGGACTTGTGCGCCGAGCGCAACAGGTCGATGCAGTGGCGGGTGCAAGCGGTGGTCAGCCACGCGGCCGGTGTGGTGATGGAGGCCTGATCGGCCTCCAGCCATTTGATGAACAGCTCTTGCACCGCATCCTCGGCTTCCGCGCGGGAACCGAGAATGCGATACGCCAGCCCCAGCAGAAAGGGTCGTCGCTGTTCGAACACAGCGACGGTTTTTTCAGCGAAGTTCATCGATCAGTGCCTCGACACCTGCAAACGGTTCCACAGGTTGATCATGCCGATTTCCGCCGTCAAGGCAGCGATCTGCGCGTCGTTGAAATGTTCGCGCAGGGCGCCGCGCAACGGTGCGTAGTCGGCGTGCGGATCGAGCACCGTCAGGGCTTCGGTCCAGGCCAGCGCCGCTTGTTCGGCGGCAGTGAAATCGTTGACGTGGCGCCAGACGATCAAGCGATCCAGACGCTCGTTGCTTTCATCGGCTTCGCGCGCCTCGCGGGTGTGCATTTTTACGCAGAAACCGCACTGGTTGATCTGCGAGGCACGCAGGTGAATCAGGTGCCGCAGCGACGGCGGCAAGTCGTGGTCGTTGAGGCTGACATGCACCTGGGTCAGGCTTTCGAACACTTGCGGCATGGCCTGTTGCAGGTTGACGGCTTGGGTATTGGACGACATCGCGTTGCTCCGTGTTTGAGGGATTCAACGGGATGACGATTCAGCTTTCGGGTTTGTGACGTGGGGTCTGTAAAGAAAGCTTCAGCAGTTCCTTGCGCAGCATTGATGGCTCTATAACGGCCATTCCAGCGTGCCATTCAAGTGATAACAAATGGCTCAGCTTCTGCTGGGAGACCAAGGGTTTGGCCAGCAGACAGCTTTTTTGGTCGCGGATGCTGATGAGGTTCAGCAGCCAGTCATCGCCCTGCCCGGCCATCCAGTCGTTGATCGTCGAGCGATGCCTTTCGAGCAAGGCATCGGCGTCCCAGACCGTCATTTGAGCGAAGACCTGCGGCAGGAGGCTGTCGGGTTTCATCCTTTTCAAGTCTGCTGCCAGTGCTGCGCAGATGTCAGATTCGATAGCGGTCTGACATTCGAGGAAGTATTGCCCGGGCCAGTCCGCTGTGAGTTTCCCGTGGGGTGCGAGCTCGGCATAGGCGTCGATGTCCGCTGTCGTGGTCATCTGCCCGGTGAAATTCAGCGTGTTGTCCAGAATCGCCGTGGCCAGCAGCGCGGCGCTTTGTTCGCTGATCCTCGACAGCCATCCTGCGGCTTTCCAGCGCTGGAAAACCTGCGTCGCCGCCGCGCCGATCGGGCGGATGTCGGCGGCAGATCCGAGTGTCTGTGCCCAATGCTGTTCGAAGCCCGGATGATGGTCGATGACTTCCACCACCCGATCGAGCGCGACCATTGGGTCGAAATAGTGGTAATCGGATACGTCGACCAGCACAAACTCATCGCTGGATGTCGGGCGGTAGTCGTGCAAAACAGCGCCCCAGCCGAGCACGGTTGTCGAAACGCTGGCATTGGGTTTTGCGCTGCTGACGGCGCGGGCCGAAATGCCCTGCAGGTTGAGCAGTTCGGCGTAGGCGATGCAGCAGGCGTAGGCGTCGATGTCCAGATACGCCGAGCCTGAGGTGATGACTTTGATGGGCGACATTACGCGTCCCTGACTTCCTTTTCAGGGGCGGCAACGTCGCACATTTTCATGAACGATTAATGAACGTCAGGCAGCGCGTTGTCCCCCGGCCACCGCCGCAGAAGCTGCCAGCATCGCCCGCAGCAACACCGCACACCCGGCCGCCAGATCGTCCGGCGCGGCGTTTTCGATTTCGTTATGGCTGATGCCGCCTTCGCACGGCACGAAGATCATCCCGGCCGGGCCCAGTTCGGCGAGGAAGATTGCGTCATGGCCAGCGCCGCTGACGATATCCATATGCGACAGGCCCAGACCTTTGGCGGCGCCGCGCACGGCTTCGACACAGCCTTTTTCAAAGTACAGCGGCGGGAAGTCGGCAGTCGGGGTCAGTTCATAGGTCAAGCCGTGCTCCTCGCAGGTGGCTTCGATAACTTGCCTGACCTCGGCGATCATCGAGTCGAGACGCGCCGGCTCCAGATGCCGGAAGTCGAGAGTCATGCGCACTTCGCCGGGGATGACGTTGCGCGAACCCGGATAGGCTTGCAGGCAACCGACCGTGCCGCAAGCGTGGGGTTGATGGCCGAGCGCCGCGCGATTGACCGCGCCGACGATCACCGCAGCGCCGACCAGTGCGTCCTTGCGCAGGTGCATCGGGGTCGGGCCGGCGTGGGCTTCGACACCGCGCAGTTTCAGGTCGAACCACTTCTGCCCCAGAGCGCCGAGCACTACGCCGATGGTTTTCTGTTCGTCCTCAAGGATCGGTCCTTGTTCGATGTGCGCTTCGAAATAGGCGCCGACCTTGTGCCCGCTGACCTTGCGCGGCCCGGCGTAGCCGATGGCGTTCAGCGCTTCGCCGACCGTCACGCCGTCGGCATCGACCTTGGCCAGGGTTTCTTCGAGGGTGAATTTTTCGGCGAACACGCCGGAGCCCATCATGCATGGGGCGAAGCGCGAGCCTTCTTCGTTGGTCCAGACCACCACTTCCAGCGGTGCCTCGGTTTCCACGCCGAGGTCGTTGAGAGTGCGCAGCACTTCGACCCCGGCCAGCACGCCGAAGCAACCGTCGAACTTGCCACCGGTGGGCTGGGTGTCGATGTGGCTGCCGGTCATCACCGGTGGCAGGTTCGGGTTACGCCCGGGGCGACGGGCGAAGATGTTGCCGACTTCATCGACCGTGACGCTGCAACCGGCGTCCTTGCACCACTGCACGAACAGGTCACGGGCCTGGCGGTCGAGGTCGGTCAGGGCCAGGCGACAGACTCCGCCCTTGACCGTCGCGCCGAGTTTGGCCAGTTCCATGAGCGACGCCCACAAACGGTCGCGGTTGATGTGCTGATGGGTCGATTGCAGAACGTCTACGGCTGCGTTCATGGGGATCTCCTCAGGCAGTTCTTATGGGAATTACAACGGCGATTTGACGGCCACCGGCTGCGCACGCATCGCGCACAACCCGTAATAGATCAACCCGCCCAGCGCCGAGCCGGTGAACCAGCCGTAGCTGTAGAACCAGCTGAATGCGCTGCTGCCCAGCGACAGCAGGGTCAGCACCACCGGCACGCCGAAGGCGATGAACCCGGACCAGTTCCACGCCGGGTACACGTCGTCGCGGTACAGGCCGGCCAGGTCCAGTTGCTGTTTCTTGATCAGGAAATAGTCCACCACCATGATCCCGGCAATCGGCCCGAGCAGGCTGGAATAGCCCAGCAGCCAGTTCGAATACACGGTTTCCAGACTGACATCGGAGACGATCAGGCCGAGCTTCTTCAGCAGCTCATGGCCCATCAGTGCCAGCCCGACGAACCCGGTGAGGATTACCGCTTTGGTACGGTTGATCACCTTGGGCGCGATGTTCTGGAAGTCGTTGGTTGGCGAAACAATGTTGGCGGCGGTGTTGGTCGACAGCGTGGCGATGATGATCAGCGCCATGGCCACCGCGACCCACACCGGGCTCTGGATATGGCCGATCAACGTCACCGGATCGGAGACGCTGACGCCCACCAGTTTCACCGAAGCGGCGGTCATCACCACGCCCAGTGCGGCAAACAGGAACATGGTCAGCGGCAGACCGAAAATCTGCCCGAGGATCTGATCCTTCTGGCTGCGGGCATAGCGGCTGAAGTCGGGAATGTTCAGCGACAGGGTGGCCCAGAAACCGACCATCGCCGTCAGCCCGGCGGCGAAGTAACTGACCACGCTCGCACCTTCGGGACGCTTCGGCGGAATCGCCAGCAATTCAGTCATCGACACATTCGGCATGGCCCACACCAACAGCCCGATGCCGACCGCCACCAGCAGCGGTGCCGACAGGGTTTCCAGCCATTTGATCGACTCGGCGCCGCGGATCACCACCCACAGGTTGAGCGCCCAGAAGACCATGAAACCGATCACCTCCCCCGTCCCGCCGAGGGATTTCCAGCCGTCGAACACCGACCCGAGAAACAGGTGAATCGCCAGCCCGCCGAACATGGTCTGAATGCCGAACCAGCCGCACGCCACCAGCGCCCGGATCAGGCACGGCACGTTGGAGCCGAGAATCCCGAACGACGATCGCAGCAGCACCGGAAACGGAATCCCGTACTTGGTGCCGGGAAACGCATTGAGCGTGAGAGGAATCAGGACGATGACGTTGGCAAACAGAATCGCCAGCAAGGCTTCGCCGACGCTCAGGCCGAAATACGCGGTGAGCACGCCGCCGAGGGTGTAGGTCGGCACGCAGATCGACATGCCGACCCACAGCGCGGTGATGTGCCACTTATTCCAGGTTCGTTCGCGCACCTTGGTCGGTGCCATGTCGTGGTTGTAACGGGGACTGTCGAGGACGTCGCTGCCGGCTTCGAGTTCGAACAAGCCGTCGCGCTCGGTCACTTGCGATCTGTTCTGTTGCATGGCCGCTCCACTGTTCTTCTGATTATTTTTTTGCTCATCAGGCGGCTGCACACGCAGGTGCGAGCCGGACGATGGCCGGAGGAACTGACAACTTTCATGCACCGGCCATGGTGTCAGCGGCGGCATCAATAAACGTGCCGGGGGAACCGCCTGGCGCCAGGGCCGTGCTTTGATCTTGTTGTAACTGACTGATGTTTATCAGTTTTAATTATTCACCTGTTCAGGCCGCGAAAACTTGACTGAACACTCAGGCCAAATGCCAGGCAAGTTGTCCGAACTGTCAGGACTCAATCTGGTGCACTGCATTATTTTTCTTCAGGACGCCTCACTCTCCGCTCAACTTCAAGCGGCTGATTTCACATAGGAAATCTTGCTCATATTTCCATCCTGTCAAGTGCGTCAAAATGGTGAAGCGCCTCACCATTTTGGTGATTTTGTATTTTTATCGTTATTTTTCAACGACTTAAAACAGTCATAAGCTTATAAAAAATAATCTTGATCAATTGCTTAACTGCGACTAGCGTCTATTCCTGACAGCGCTGACAAGATTACGCATTTGGCGCTGCAGACAATAAAACACTAGAACCGACACAAGTCGGTCATGCCTGCGAGGAACTCGGAATGTCTCTGTTGATCCGTGGCGCCACCATTGTTACCCATGATGAAAGTTACCGCGCCGATGTCTATTGCGCTGACGGCGTGATCAAAGCCATTGGTGAAAACCTGGATATTCCCGCCGGCGCCGAAGTGCTCGACGGCAGCGGACAATACCTGATGCCCGGCGGCATCGATCCGCACACCCACATGCAACTCCCGTTCATGGGCACCGTGGCCAGCGAAGACTTCTACAGCGGCACCGCCGCAGGCCTGGCCGGAGGCACCACTTCGATCATCGATTTCGTGATTCCCAATCCGCAGCAGTCACTGCTCGAAGCGTTTCACCAGTGGCGTGGCTGGGCGGAAAAATCCGCGTCCGACTACGGCTTCCACGTCGCGATTACCTGGTGGAGTGAGCAGGTGCGTGAGGAAATGGCCGAGCTGGTCAGCCATCACGGGATCAACAGCTTCAAGCATTTCATGGCTTACAAGAACGCGATCATGGCCGCCGACGACACGCTGGTGGCGAGCTTCGAGCGCTGCCTGGAACTCGGCGCGGTGCCGACCGTGCACGCAGAAAACGGCGAGCTGGTCTATCACCTGCAACGCAAGTTGATGGCCCAGGGCATCACCGGGCCGGAAGCGCATCCGCTGTCGCGGCCCTCGCAGGTCGAAGGCGAAGCCGCGAGCCGGGCAATCCGGATCGCTGAAACCATCGGCACGCCGCTGTACCTGGTGCACGTCTCGACCAAGGAAGCCCTCGACGAAATCACCTATGCCCGCAGCAAGGGCCAACCGGTTTACGGCGAAGTGCTGGCCGGGCATCTGCTGCTGGACGACAGTGTCTATCAGCATCCGGACTGGCAGACCGCCGCCGGTTATGTGATGAGCCCGCCGTTCCGTCCGCGCGGGCATCAGGATGCGCTGTGGCATGGTTTGCAGAGCGGCAATCTGCACACCACCGCCACCGACCATTGCTGCTTCTGCGCCGAGCAGAAAGCCGCCGGCCGCGACGACTTCAGCAAGATCCCCAACGGCACTGCCGGCATCGAAGACCGCATGGCGGTGTTGTGGGATGAAGGGGTGAATTCGGGGCGATTGTCGATGCAGGACTTCGTCGCCCTCACCTCCACCAACACTGCAAAGATCTTCAACCTCTACCCGCGCAAGGGCGCGATCCGCGTCGGCGCCGATGCCGACCTGGTGCTGTGGGACCCGCAAGGCACCCGCACCATCTCCGCCAAGACCCACCATCAGCAGGTGGACTTCAACATCTTCGAAGGCAAGACCGTGACCGGTGTGCCGAGCCATACCGTCAGCCAGGGCCGGGTGGTCTGGGCCGACGGTGACCTGCGCGCCGAGCGTGGGGCGGGCCGGTATATCGAACGGCCGGCGTATCCGGCGGTGTTTGATTTGCTGAGCAAGCGGGCTGAGCAACATAAGCCTACTGCTGTGAAACGCTGAAAGCGGCCTTCGGCCTCATCGCGGGCAAGCCCGCTCCCACAGGTTTTATGCGCGCCGTAGATCCCTGTGGGAGCTGGCTTGCCAGCGATGAGGCCAGTTCAGACACCACAAAAAACCACTGCCCGACAGAGGCAGAAAACCTCAATTAACCGTGAGGCAAAAACCGTGATCGAGACCCTGAACCATCTCCCGCACCCGCAAGAAAGTGCGGCCGCCCTCGCCGGCCATTTCACCGATCTGGCGCCACCGCTCAACGACCGTCAGGCGCATCTGGAAGCCTCGCGCTGCCTGTATTGCTACGACGCGCCGTGCGTGAATGCATGCCCGAGCGAGATCGACATTCCGTCGTTCATCCGCAATATCCATCAGGACAACGTGCCCGGCGCGGCGCAGAAAATCCTCTCGGCGAACATCCTCGGCGGCAGTTGCGCGCGGGTCTGTCCGACCGAAATCCTCTGCCAGCAAGCCTGCGTGCGCAACAACGCCCACGAATGCGCACCGGTACTGATCGGCCTGCTGCAGCGCTACGCCGTGGACAACGCGAACTTTACCGAGCATCCGTTCCAGCGCGCCGCCGCAACCGGCAAACGCATCGCGGTGGTCGGTGCCGGCCCGGCGGGTTTGTCCTGCGCGCATCGCAGCGCCATGCACGGTCACGAGGTGGTGATTTTCGAAGCACGGGAGAAGGCTGGCGGGCTCAACGAATACGGGATCGCCAAATACAAACTGGTGGATGACTACGCGCAGAAGGAGCTGGATTTCCTCCTGCAGATCGGCGGCATCGAAATCCGTCACGGCCAGAAACTCGGTGAGAATCTGACCCTCAGCGAACTGCATCAACAGTTCGACGCGGTGTTCCTCGGCCTCGGCCTGAACGCGAGCAAGCAACTCGGCCTGCCCCACGAAGACGCCCCCGGCCTGCTCGCCGCCACCGACTACATCCGCGAACTGCGCCAGGCCGATGACCTGTCGCAACTGCCGCTGGCCGAACGTTGCATCGTCCTCGGTGCCGGCAATACCGCCATCGACATGGCCGTGCAAATGGCCCGCCTCGGCGCCCGCGACGTCAATCTGGTCTATCGCCGTGGCGCGGCAGACATGGGCGCCACCGGCCATGAGCAGGACATCGCCAAGGCCAATCAGGTGCGGTTGCTGACATGGGCGCAACCGGACGAAGTGCTGCTCGACGCGCAAGGCAAGGTTCGTGGCATGCGTTTCGCCCGTACGCATCTGGTGGACGGTCGCCTGCAAACCACGGGCGAGACTTTCGAGCTGGCCGCCGATGCGATCTTCAAAGCCATCGGCCAGGCCTTCGACGGCAGCGCCCTCGCCGACCCGCTGGCCCGCGAACTCAAGCGTCAGGGCGAACGCATCCAGGTCGATGAAAACCTGCGCACCAGCATCCCCGGCGTGTACGCAGGCGGCGACTGCACCAGCCTCGATCAGGACCTGACCGTGCAAGCGGTGCAACACGGCAAGCGCGCCGCCGAGGCGATCAACGCTCAACTGATGCTCAACGTGGAGGCTGCGTAAATGGCCGATCTCTCGATAGTCTTCGCCGGTATCAAAGCCCCCAACCCGTTCTGGCTGGCCTCCGCGCCGCCGACCGACAAGGCCTACAACGTGGTGCGCGCCTTCGAGGCCGGCTGGGGCGGCGTGGTCTGGAAAACCCTGGGTGAAGACCCGGCGGCGGTCAACGTGTCGTCGCGTTATTCGGCGCATTACGGCGCCAACCGCGAAGTGATGGGCATCAACAACATCGAACTGATCACCGACCGCTCGCTGGAAATCAACCTGCGGGAAATCACCCAGGTGAAAAAGGACTGGCCGGATCGCGCGCTGATCGTGTCGCTGATGGTGCCGTGCGTCGAAGAGTCGTGGAAACACATCCTGCCACTGGTGGAAGCCACCGGCGCCGATGGCATCGAACTGAATTTCGGCTGCCCCCACGGCATGCCCGAGCGCGGCATGGGCGCGGCGGTCGGTCAGGTGCCGGAGTACGTCGAGCAGGTTACGCGCTGGTGCAAGACCTATTGCTCGCTGCCGGTGATCGTCAAACTCACACCGAACATCACCGACATCCGCGTCGCCGCCCGCGCCGCACACCGGGGCGGCGCCGATGCGGTGTCGCTGATCAACACCATCAACTCGATCACCAGCGTCGACCTCGAACACATGGTCGCCCTGCCCACCGTCGGCAGCAAAAGCACCCACGGCGGTTATTGCGGCTCGGCGGTCAAGCCGATCGCGCTGAACATGGTCGCGGAAATCGCCCGTGACCCGCAGACCCAGGGCCTGCCGATCTGCGGCATTGGCGGCATTGGCAGCTGGCGTGACGCGGCGGAGTTCATCGCACTGGGCAGCGGCGCGGTGCAAGTGTGCACGGCGGCGATGCTGCACGGCTTCCGGATTGTCGATGAGATGAAGGATGGCCTGTCGCGGTGGATGGACAGTCAGGGTTACGCCAGCATTGCCGAGTTTTCCGGGCGCGCGGTGGGCAACACCACGGACTGGAAGTATTTGGACATCAACTATCAGGTCATCGCGAAGATCGATCAGGAAGCGTGTATCGGATGCGGGCGTTGCCACATTGCCTGCGAAGACACTTCACACCAGGCGATCAGCAGTCTGAAACAGGCCGATGGCACGCATAAATATGAAGTGATCGATGATGAGTGTGTGGGGTGCAATCTGTGCCAGATCACCTGTCCGGTGGCGGACTGCATCGAGATGGTGCCGATGGAAACGGGCAAGCCGTTTCTGGACTGGAATCATGATCCGCGCAATCCCTATCACGTCAGCCCTTGAATGATCGTTCCCACGTCGAGGCGTCGAACCGTCCGCGTGGGAATGCAGCCCGGGACGCTCTGCGTCCCACTGGAACGCGGAGCGTCCCTTGAGGCATTCCCACGCAGAGCGTGGGAACGATCAGTTACGGTTCTAATCCGATCCCTCGCAAAATCACACTCGTCACCGTCTGCACCGCCCGCTCGAACTGCATGTCCGACAACGGCTGGTGCTCATTCAGAATATTCACCTGATGATCAAAGTCCGCATAGTGCTGCGTCGAGGCCCAGATCATGTACAGCAGGCTCGACGGCTCCACCGGCAGAATCCGCTTGTCCTCGACCCACTGGCGGATCTTCGCCTCTTTCATCTTCGCCCAGTCATACAGGCTCACATCCAGCGCCTCGCCGAGGGTCGGGGCGCCGTGGATGATTTCGTTGGCCCAGACTTTCGACCCGTAAGGCCGGCTGCGCGAGTGGTTCATCTTGGCGCGGATGTAGCTGCTGAGCACCACGCGCGGATCGTCGAACATCTCGAAGCACAGCGCGTCCTGCTTCCACACTTCCAGCAGGTCGAACAGCACCGCGCTGTACAGCTCGCTCTTGGTCGAGAAGTAGTAATGCAGGTTGGAACGCGGCAGCTGCACTTCAGCGGCGATGTCCGCCATGGCGGTGCCGCCGAAACCTTTTTCGGCGAAGACTTTTTCCGCCGCCAGCAGGATTTTGTCGACGTTGGTGCGGCGGATTTC
Source organism: Pseudomonas sp. FG35 (assembly GCF_057809295.1). NCBI lineage: Bacteria > Pseudomonadati > Pseudomonadota > Gammaproteobacteria > Pseudomonadales > Pseudomonadaceae > Pseudomonas > Pseudomonas sp. FG35. The sequence goes on from NZ_JBMDJR010000003.1 coordinate 423,700, forward strand.
GATCTTGTGATTGCCCATGAGGGCTCCCTGAAGACAACGTTGTTGAAGACTAGCATCCGCTCTGGGCACGGGGCGACAGCCGAGAACGATTCTTCACACACTTGGGCTTTTTTCTGGTTTAGGATCGCCCTCCTTCTCCCCGTCAGACACTGAAGGATCTGTCCATGGCCATTCGAAAGCGCGTCGCTGCGGATGATCCGCAGCTCGCCGCACTGTGGGAGCGCTCGGTCCGCGCCACCCACGATTTCCTCCCGGAAGACGACATTCACCGGCTGTTCCCGCTGGTCCGTGACGCCTACCTGCCTGCACTGGATGTCTGGGTCTTCGAGAACCCCGACCACTCCCCGGCAGGCTTCATCGCCACCGATGACGACACCGTGCAGATGCTGTTCATCGACCCGGCTCAGCGTGGCCAGGGGATCGGCCGCCGCTTGCTCGACCATGTCCGCCGCCCGCTGCTGAAGGTCGACGTCAATGAACAGAACCCGCAGGCCCACGGTTTCTACCGGCACTACGGCTTCGAAGACATCGGCCGCTCGGCACTCGACGGCGAAGGCCGGCCGTTTCCGGTCATTCACATGCGCCTGAAAGCCCTGTGATCCACGTCCTATACTCAGCCCGCCATTTCACTGAAAGGAATCGTTCCATGTCGATGAAAAAACTGTTCACCGCTGGCGCGCTGCTAGCCTCGCTGATCGTCACTTCCCAGGCCTTCGCCCACGCCCATCTGAAAAGCCAGACCCCGGCCGCCGACAGCACCGTCGCCGCACCGGCGGATCTGCGCCTGGTGTTTTCCGAAGGCGTCGAAGCCAGCTTCACCAAAGTCACCGTGACCCACGACGGCAAGCCGGTGGCGGTCAAACCGCTGACCACTGAAGGCGACAAAAAAACCCTGATCATCACCCCCGAAGCACCGCTGACCGCTGGCGAGTACAAGGTCGAATGGCACGCGGTGTCGGTCGACACGCACAAGAGCGAAGGCGCCTATCAGTTCAAGGTTGGCCAGTAATTCATGAGCGAAGCGCTGGTGCTGTGCCGGTTCCTGCATTTCATCGTGGTATTGATGCTGTTCGGGGCCTGGCTGTTCCGGCCGCTGCTGCTCAAGGGTGAAGCGCCGGCGCTGGATCGGCGGCTGGCGCAACTGTCCCGCTGGCTGGTGGCAATTGCCCTGGCCAGCGGCGTCTGTTGGGCGTTGTTGATTACCGCCAGCATGGCCGGTTCGGCGGCGGCCGCGTTTGATCCGGCCACCGTCGAGCTAGTGCTGGGGCACACGTTTTTCGGTCAGGTCTGGCGCTGGCATCTGTTGATCAACGCCTTGTTGCTGGCCTTGCTGTTTACGCCTTGGCATTCAAACCGGCCATTGCGACTGGGCCTGAGCGCGCTGTTGCTGATGACGCTGGCACCGGTCGGACACGGCGCGATGCTCGACGGCTTCAGCGGGCAGATGCTGATCCTCAATCAGGTCATTCACCTGACGTGCGTCGGCGCCTGGCTCGGCGGTCTGCCGATGCTGGTGATGATCCTGCGCCAACCTGACAAAAACATTCGCGAAATCCTGCGGCGATTCAGTGGGCTCGGTTACGGGCTGGTCGCCGGCCTGCTGATCACCGGGTTGATCAACGTGCGCGTGCTCACCGGCCAGTGGTGGCCGACACCGCTGTTCTCGGGATTCGCCCTGATCCTGCTGATCAAGGCGCTGCTGGTGTTCGGCATGCTTGCACTGGCACTGTTCAATCGCCTGCGGATCAACGATTGCGAACAGCGGATCGACACCCTCAAGCGCAGCGTCATGCTCGAATGGCTGCTGGGGATCGGCGCCGTGGCGGCGGTGTCCGTGCTCGGCACCCTGCCGCCAATGATCGCTGCCTGAGGTCAGTGTTTCTGGGTGTCGCCCGCCGCCGTATCAATGCTGACCACCACCGACATCCCCGGCCGCAAACGCTCGCTCTCCTGCTGATCCGGATCGATGGTAATGCGCACCGGCACACGCTGGGCGATCTTCACGAAGTTGCCGGTGGCGTTGTCGGCCTGCAACAACGCGAACTCGGAACCGGTGCCCGGAGAGATGTGCTGAACGTGGCCGGTGAATTTACGGTGGTTCAAGGCATCGACGGTGAAGCTCGCCGGCTGCCCCACGCGCACGTTGTCCATCTGGGTCTCCTTGAGGTTGGCGATTACCCATTTCTGGTTCGGCACCAGCGCCATCAACTGCGCCCCAGAGTTGACGTAGGCGCCGAGGCGCACGCCGATCTGCCCGAGCTGTCCGTCACGCGGGGCGATGATCCGGGTGTTGGACAAGTCGATCCGCGCCAACTGCACCGCCGCCTCGGCACTGGCCACCGCCGCCTCCAGCGAACCGCGATTGACGATCACCGTTTGCAGATCCTGCCGGGCGATTTCCAGATTGGCCTTGGCCTGCGCCACCGCTGCAATGCTTTGCGCGTTGGCGGCCAGCGCTACGTCCATCTCGCGTTTGGACACGGAGCCGTCATTGACCAGCGCTTTGTTGCGTCGCAAGTCAGCCTCGCTTTTGCGCAACTGCGCTTCGCTGTCGGCCACCACCGCCTGCCGCAGTTTTATCGTGGCTTCGGCGCTGTTGCGCTGCTGCACCACGTTGGCCAGCGAAGCCTTCTGCACCGCCAGTTGTGCCAGCGACTGGTCGAGGCGTTGCTGATAGATGCGGTCATCGAGACGTACCAGCAAATCGCCCTCCTTCACAAACTGAAAGTCCTGTACCGGCACCTCAAACACATAGCCACTGAGCTGCGGGCCGATGATCGTCACCTGCCCGCGCACCAGGGCGTTTTCAGTGGTCTCCACCGCGCTGCTGAACGGCGGCAACTGCCAGGCATAGAGCACGATCAGCACACCGACGATGGCGACCCCGGCAAAGCCCAGCGACGAGATGATCCGCACCCGCAACGACCGCGGCTCGGTATTCGGTGATGACGGCGGCGCCACGCCTTCAGGGGTGGCGGCGATGGCATTGGTGGTTGTGGTGGTCGGTTCGGTCATGAAGAGGTGGCACCGCTGGAAGGTACGGAAGATGTCGGGGCGACGGCTCGGGTGGTGCTGATCAGCCACAGCGCACGGATGGAAATCCAGATCATGGTCAGGATCGCGATCACCGCGATCAGCATGAACACATCGTTATAGGCCAGCACGTTGGCTTCGCGGGTGGCGGCGTTGGCCAGGCTGCGAATGCCTTGCAGATTGCGCAGGCTCGGGTCGGCAATCAGCGAGCCAACCGCCGACCCGCCGCTCTGCACCCGGGCGGCGACACGCGGGTCGGACATCACCAGTTGCTCGACGATGTGGCTGGAATGAAACTTCTCGCGCACGATCTGGAACGTCCCCAGCAACGCCGCGCCGATCAGGCCGCCGAGGTTGTTGCAGATCCCGAACAACACCGAAAAACTCACGAGGTTGCGCGGATTGGTCAGCACGTTGCGCGTGCCCAGCACCATGGTCGGGCCGAGGAAGAAGGTACTGCCGAACGCCAGCAGGAACTGGCTGAAATACAGGTTGCCGGGGCGGGTCAGATTGCTCGATGAGCTGTCCATGATCGAGCCGGTGGCCATCAACGCCAGCGAAACGATCAGCGGCATCAGCAGGTGTTTCGGGTCGATGGTCAGCGCACTGGTCAGCAGCCCGGCGACGCTGCCGATCAGCATCACCACATACAGGCTATGAAGCTGCTGGCTGCTCATGTTCAGGTTCTGCATGAAGCCCACGGCGCCGGTGGATTGCTCCGAGGTCACCATGCGAATCAGGATCACCGCCAGCGCCAGGCGGATCATTACCCCGCTGCCGAGCCAGCGGGTCATCAGCATCGGATTGCTGCGGTTATGTTCGATGGCCAGCCCCGCGAGAATCAGGACAATCGATGCGGCCAAGGCGATGCCGATCCAGTCGGCCTCCAGCCACCAGTCGATCCGGCCCAGGGACAACACGGCGCACAACAGGGCCACGCCACTGGCAAGGATCGCAAAGGTCAGGAAGTCGAGGGGTTCGAAGGTCTTGAAGCGGTCACCCGGCGGCAGTTTGAGCAACAAGACGCAGCCCAGCGACAGCAACGCCATGCCCAATTCAAACAGGTACAGGCCGCGCCATTCGGCGATCTGCAGCAGGTCTTCGGAAAACAATCGCGCCAGTGGCAAGGCCAGCTGTGAGGTGCCGAGGCCCAACACCAGCGCCTTCATCCGCCATTTGGCCGGGAACGCCTGCACCATGTAATACAGGCCCAGCGAACTGAGCGCCGCGCCGACCATGCCGTGGGCTGCACGCACCGCGATCGCCGAATTCAGGTCATTGACAAACAGATGGCCGAAGGTCACCAGCGCATACAGCACCAGAAACACCTCGGTGAACGCCCGCAGGCCGAACTGCTGACGAAACTTCACCAGCAGCAGGTTCATCGACACGTTGGTCATCACGTACGCCGCCGGCAGCCAGGCCATCTCCGCCGTGGTCGCCCCGAGCGCGCCTTGCAGGTAAGGCAGGTTGGCGACCACCAGCGCATTGCCCAGACCACCGGTCACCGCGACAAGCACGCCCACCAGCGCATAAGCCAGGCGCTTGGGGTTGGAATGCAGCGGCGTCGAGGGGGAACCGGGCAGACTGGGCTTCTCGTGCGGCTGCCAGTTGCGCGGGGCGTATTGATCCATTGAAAGGCCTTGTCTGTTAGTCGCTCAAGTGTGCCGCAAATCCTGGCCAAACACCTATCCAGTGTGGGAGCGAGCTTGCTCGCTTCCACAAAGGAATTTTGGGTGGATTCGTAAATTCTGTTTAAAAGACATCTCGCCCGCAGCGGATTTTTCCCAAGCGTAGCGGATGCCAACCTTGCAGCACTTCTCAACCTGCAAGGTGCCCGATATGACCACTCCCCGCTGGCAACGCTCCCCGCGTCTGCTGAAAAACCTGCTGGCCGCCGCGCTGATGCTGCCCGCCCTCGCCTTCGCTCAGGAACGCCCGTGGCCGGATGGCTCGCAACTGGTGATTTCGGTGTCGATGCAGTTCGAAACCGGCGGCCAGCCCGAGGGCGCCGAAAGTCCGTTCTCCGGCACACCGCTGCCAAAAGGCTATCCGGACCTGCCGGCGCAGACCTGGTTCGATTACGGCTACAAGGAAGGCCTGTGGCGCATGCTCGATCTGTGGGATCGCACCGGCATCAAAGTCACCTCCCATGTGGTCGGCGAGGCGGCGCTCAAGCACCCGGAACTGGCCAAGGCAATCGCCGAGCGCGGTCATGAACTGGCGGCCCACGGCATGCGCTGGGCCGATTCGTACAACATGAACTACGCCCAGGAAAAACAGTTCATCGGCGACGGTGTCGCAGCGGTGGAGAAAATCACCGGCCAGCGCTCGGTCGGCTACAACGCCAACTGGCTGCGCCGCAGCCCCAATACGCTGAAGGTGCTGCAGGATCTGAATTTCACCTACCACATTGACGACGTCAGCCGTGACGAGCCGTTTGTGACCATGGTTCGCGGGCGTAAATTTGCCGTGGTGCCATACACCCTGCGCAACAACGACATCGTGCTGGTTGAGGGTCGGCACTTCTCCGCCGAGCAGTTCTATCAGCAACTGGTGCTGGAATTCGATCGCCTCTACGCCGAAGGCGCGAGCAAGCGGCGGATGATGTCGGTGAGTCTGCACGATCGCATCGGCGGTACTCCGGCGATGGTCGAAGCCATGGAGCGCTTCATCCGGTACGCCCAGTCGCATTCGAAGGTGAGTTTCATGCGCAAGGATCAGATCGCCCAGATCGTGCTGACCGAAAAAAATCCCCTGATCGATAACACTGAAGCGCTCTACAACCAGTAAACGTGCCGAAAGCAGCCCTCTTCACAGCGCTTTGAGGGCTGCCCGCTCACCCAAAGTCATCGTACGACGCCCTGTTGACATTTCCGGAAAACCTCGCAAATATCCGCAACCATGTTGTACGACGACGTATAACAAATAATAAAAACAACAAATGAAACAGGGAGCGTCACAGTGAGCACACTCGTCTGCAATTCCGTCCGCACGTCCCGTTTTTCTATCCCCCGCCCGCGTTCCACCCTAAGCCTGATCGGTTGCAGCAGTCTGGCCCTCTTCTTGCCGATGAGCGCCGATGCCGAGGGCTTCATCGAAGACAGTAAAGCCACGCTGAACCTGCGCAACGCCTACTTCAATCGCAACTTCGTCAACCCCAACTACCCACAGGGCAAGGCTGAAGAGTGGACACAGAACTTCATCCTCGACGCCAAATCCGGTTTCACTCAGGGCACGGTCGGCTTTGGCCTGGACGTGCTGGGCATGTATTCGCAGAAGCTCGATGGCGGCAAAGGCACCGGCGGTACGCAACTGCTACCGATCCACGATGACGGGCGCCCGGCGGACAATTTCGGGCGCCTGGGTGTAGCGCTCAAGGCCAAGGTGTCGAAGACCGAATTGAAGGTGGGTGAATGGATGCCGGTGCTGCCCATCCTGCGCTCGGATGATGGTCGATCACTGCCCCAGACCTTTCGCGGCGGCCAGATCACGTCTACCGAAATCAATGGCCTGACCCTTTACGGTGGCCAGTTCCGCGGCAACAGCCCACGCAACGATGCCAGCATGGAGGACATGTCGATGAACGGCCGCGGCGCCTTCACCTCCGACCGCTTCAACTTCGGCGGCGGCGAATACACCTTCAACGATAAGCGCACGCTCGTCGGTGTGTGGTACGCCGAACTCAGCGGCATCTACCAGCAGCAGTATTTCAACCTCAACCACAGCCAGCCACTGGGCGACTGGACACTCGGCGCCAACCTCGGTTTCTTCACCGGCAAGGAGGACGGCAGCGCCCAGGCCGGCGACCTCGACAACAAAACCGCGTTCGCCATGCTTTCGGCCAGATACGGCGGCAACACGTTCTACATCGGCTTGCAAAAGCTCAGCGGCGACGATGCCTGGATGCGCGTCAACGGCACCAGCGGCGGCACCCTGGCCAACGACAGCTACAACGCCAGTTACGACAACGCGAAGGAGCGCTCCTGGCAGATTCGCCACGACTACAACTTCGTCGTCCTCGGCGTCCCCGGCTTGACGTTGATGAACCGCTACATCAGCGGCGACAACGTGCACACCGGCACCATCACCGATGGCAAGGAATGGGGTCGCGAATCGGAACTGGCCTACACCGTGCAGAGCGGCCCGCTGAAGAACCTCAACGTCAAATGGCGCAACGCGACGATTCGCCGGGACTTCAGCACCAATGAATTCGACGAGAACCGGATCTTCATCAGTTACCCGATTTCCTTGCTGTAGACCCGAACATGGCATGAGCGGAAGGTGAATCAGCCTTCCGTCATTTACACCGAAAGTCGCGTTGACAAGTTCCGGAAACCCTACCGATACTTCAGCGCAGTCATACGACAACCTACAACAAACCTAATAACAACGTGTAAGGGATTGCCATGACGTCCACCTCCACCGCCCCAACTCCGTTCAATCGCCTGCTGCTGACCGGCGCCGCCGGTGGCCTGGGCAAAGTCTTGCGCGAACGTCTGCGCCCCTACGCCAATGTGTTGCGCTTGTCGGACATCGCCGCCCTCGCCCCGGCCATCGATGACCGGGAAGAAGTCGTGCTCTGCGACCTCGCCGACAAAGCTGCCGTGCATCAGCTGGTCGAAGGCGTGGATGCGATCCTGCACTTCGGTGGCGTCTCGGTGGAGCGCCCCTTCGAAGAAATCCTCGGCGCCAACATCTGCGGCGTATTCCATATCTATGAAGCGGCACGCCGCCACGGCGTCAAACGGGTGATCTTCGCCAGCTCCAACCATGTCATCGGCTTCTACAAACAGGACGAACACCTCGACGCCAGCTCCGCTCGCCGCCCCGACGGCTACTACGGTCTGTCCAAGTCCTACGGCGAAGACATGGCCAGTTTCTACTTCGATCGCTATGGCATCGAAACTGTCAGCATCCGCATCGGCTCGTCGTTTCCCGAACCACAGAACCGCCGAATGATGCACACCTGGCTGAGCTTCGACGACCTCACCCAATTGCTCGAACGTTCGCTGTACACCCCCAACGTCGGCCACACCGTGGTTTATGGCATGTCCGCCAACAAGGACGTGTGGTGGGACAACCGCTTCGCCAGCCACCTCGGCTTCGAGGCCAAAGACACCTCCGAAGTGTTTCGAGACAAGGTCGAAGCGCAGCCGGTGCCCGCCAGCGATGACCCGGCGCGGATCTATCAGGGCGGGGCCTTCGTTGCGGCCGGCCCGTTCGGCGATTGACCGGCGCGATTCACGTCTCCAATAAAACCAAGGGAATGAGTATGCAAGCCGAATTGATCGTCGACGCCCGCAACGCGGTGGGTGAAAGCCCGGTGTGGGTGCCGCAGGAAAATGCGCTCTACTGGGTCGATATCCCCAACGGTGGCCTGCAACGCTGGGATGCCGACACTGGCCATGTTCACGCCTGGAAGGCTCCCGAGATGCTCGCCTGCCTCGCCCGACACAGCCGGGGCGGCTGGGTGGCCGGTATGGAGAGCGGGTTCTTTCAACTGCGCCCCCACAGCGATGGCAGCCTTGACAGCGACCTGCTCGCGACCGTGGAACACAGCCGCCAGGACATGCGCCTGAACGACGGCCGCTGCGACCGTCAGGGCCGGTTCTGGGCCGGCAGCATGGTGCTGAACATGGGCCTGAATCTGCCCGAAGGCCGGCTCTATCGCTACGCCGCCGGGCAAACAGGCGCGATCGAGGCACAGCTTGATGGCTTCATCGTGCCCAACGGTCTGGGCTTCAGTCCGGACGGCAAAACCATGTACCTGTCGGACTCGCACCCGAACGTGCAACTGATCTGGGCCTTCGATTACGACATTGCCAGCGGCACCCCCTCCAACCGACGGGTGTTCGTGGACATGAACCATTTTTACGGCCGTCCCGACGGCGCTGCCGTGGATGCCGATGGCTGCTACTGGATCTGCGCCAACGATGTCGGCCTGATCCACCGGTTCACTCCGGAAGGCCGCCTTGACCGCTCGCTGCCGGTACCGGTGAAAAAACCCACCATGTGCGCCTTCGGTGGCAGCCGGATGGACACCTTGTTCGTGACCTCGATCCGCCCCGCCGACGACCAGGACCCGCATTCGCTGGCCGGCGGCGTGTTCGCCCTCAACCCCGGCGTCAAAGGCCTGCCGGAGCCATTGTTCGACGACCTGCTGTAACCCCCCTGCTGCATCGCTGTGCCTTGAACACAAAAATAACAAGACTGGAGAACCCCTCATGGACTTCAAACGCACGTTGCTCGCCGCCGCTCTCCCCCTCGCGCTCACCTTCGGCAGCGCCGCCCAGGCGCTGGAAATCAAATTCGCCGACATCCACCCCGCCGGTTATCCGACCGTGGTCGCCGAAGAACAGTTGGGCAAGACCCTGGTTGCCGAAAGTGACGGCAAGCTGACCTTTAAAATGTTTCCCGGCGGCGTGCTCGGCTCGGAAAAGGAAGTGGTCGAGCAGGCTCAGGTCGGCGCCATTCAAATGGCCCGCGTCAGCCTCGGCATCGTCGGCCCGGTGGTGCCGGACGTGAACGTGTTCAACATGCCGTTCGTGTTCCGTGACCAGGCGCACATGCGCAAGATCATCGACGGTGAAATCGGCGACGAGATCCTCGACAAGATCACTCAATCCGAATTCAACCTCGTCGCCCTGGCGTGGATGGACGGCGGCACGCGCAACATCTACACCAAGAAACCGGTGCGCAGCCTTGAAGACCTCAAGGGGATGAAAATCCGCGTGCAGGGCAACCCGATGTTCATCGAAACCATCAACGCCATGGGCGGCAACGGGATCGCCATGGACACCGGCGAAATCTTCAGTGCGCTGCAGACCGGCGTCATCGACGGCGCGGAAAACAACCCACCGACCCTGCTTGAACACAACCACTACCAGAACGCCAAGTTCTACAGCCTGACCGGGCACCTGATCCTGCCCGAACCGATCGTGATGTCGAAAATCACCTGGGAAAAACTCACGCCCGATCAGCAGACGCTGGTGAAAAAAGCCGCCAAGGCTGCACAGGCTCAGGAGCGCACGCTGTGGGACGCCAAGTCCGTCAGCAGCGAGGAAAAACTCAAGGCGGCCGGCGTCGAGTTCATCACCGTCGACAAGAAACCCTTCTACGAGGCCACCGCCTCGATCCGTGAAAAATACGGCGCGCCCTACGCCGACCTGATCAAGCGCATCGAAGCCGTTCAGTAAACCTCCCAGCCCTCTGCAAAAGGCCCGGCAGCGCTGACGTCGCTTGATGTCCGCGCGTGCCCGGTTACGGTGGAACCCGATGAAGAATTTGCTGCTGCGCATCAATGACCGGATCTACATGGCCTGCATCTGGGTCGCCGGTCTGTCGGTGCTGACCATTTCCCTGATCATCCCCTGGGGCGTGTTCGCCCGTTACGTCCTCGGCACCGGCTCGAGCTGGCCGGAGCCCACCGCCATCCTGCTGATGATGGTCTTCACCTTCATCGGCGCCGCCGCCAGCTATCGCGCCGGCGCGCACATGGCGGTGGCGATGGTCACCGATCGCCTGCAACCAAATATGCGCCGAACCATGAGCATCGTTTCGCAAGTGCTCATGGGCACCATCTGCCTGTTCATGACCATCTGGGGCACCAAGCTGTGCCTGTCGACGTGGAACCAGTTCATGAGCGCCCTGCCGACATTGCGGGTCGGCATCACTTACATGCCGATCCCGATTGGCGGTGCGCTGACGCTGGTTTTCGTACTGGAAAAACTCTTGCTCGGCGATCAAAGCAATCGCCGCGTGGTGCGGTTCGACCTGGTTGAAGAAAACGAAGGGGCTGCCTGATGGACGCATTGATTCTGCTGGGCAGTTTTATCGCACTGATCCTGATCGGCATGCCGGTTGCCTATGCCCTCGGGCTGTCGGCGCTGATCGGCGCGTGGTGGATCGACATCCCGTTCCAGGCCTTGATGATTCAGGTGGCGGGCGGGGTGAACAAATTCTCGCTGCTGGCGATTCCGTTTTTTGTGCTGGCCGGCGCGATCATGGCCGAGGGCGGCATGTCTCGGCGGCTAGTGGCGTTCGCCGGGGTCCTGGTGGGCTTCGTGCGTGGCGGGCTGTCGCTGGTCAACATCATGGCCTCGACCTTTTTCGGCGCGATTTCCGGCTCGTCGGTGGCCGACACCGCGTCGGTGGGTTCGGTGCTGATCCCGGAAATGGAGCGCAAGGGCTACCCACGGGAATTCTCCACAGCGGTCACCGTCAGCGGTTCGGTACAAGCCCTGCTGACCCCGCCGAGTCACAACTCGGTGCTCTACTCGCTGGCGGCCGGCGGCACCGTTTCCATTGCGTCGCTGTTCATGGCCGGCGTGGTGCCGGGCCTGCTGATGAGCGCGTGCCTGATGGTGCTGTGCCTGATTTTCGCGCGCAAACGCGACTATCCCAAAGGCGAGGTGATCCCGCTGCGCGAAGCCCTGAAGATCTGCGGCGAAGCCTTGTGGGGCCTGATGGCGATGGTGATCATTCTCGGCGGGATTCTGTCGGGGATCTTCACGGCCACCGAGTCGGCGGCCATTGCCGTGCTGTGGTCGTTTTTCGTCACCATGTTCATCTACCGCGACTACAAATGGAGTGAACTGCCGAAACTCATGCACCGCACAGTGCGCACCATTTCCATCGTGATGATTCTGATCGGCTTCGCCGCCAGTTTCGGCTACATCATGACCCTGATGCAGATCCCGGCGAAGATCACCACGCTGTTCCTGACCCTGTCCGACAACCGCTACGTGATCCTGATGTGCATCAACGTCATGCTGCTGTTGCTCGGCACCGTGATGGACATGGCACCGCTGATCCTGATCCTCACACCGATCCTGATGCCGGTGATTCTCGGTATCGGCGTCGACCCGGTGCAGTTCGGCATGATCATGCTGGTCAACCTCGGTATCGGCCTGATAACGCCGCCCGTGGGAGCCGTGCTGTTCGTGGGTTCGGCGGTGGGCAAAGTCAGTATCGAAAGCACGGTGAAGGCGCTGCTGCCGTTCTACGCCGTGCTGTTCCTGGTGCTGATGCTGGTGACCTACGTTCCGGCACTGTCGCTGTGGTTGCCGCATCTGGTGTTGTAACGCGATCACTGTGGCGAGGGCGCTTGCTCCCTCGCCACAGGTGTTGTCTCACGCCCGCAGCAACATGTAAGCCGCAACCACCAGGCACACACTGGCAAACCCCACCTGCAACGTCCTCGCCCGCACCCGCGCGCAGAGTTTGCGGCCGATGATCATGCCGACGATGCTGGCCACGATGAACGACGCGCCAAGATGATCGATCCGCACCCCGGCATGGAACGCGCCGATCACGCCGATCGCGGAAATCAGGCTGATGACCATCAAGGACGTGGCGACGATCCCGCGCATCTGCACATCGGTCAGTTGCTTGAACGCCGGCACGATCAGAAACCCGCCGCCGACCCCCAGCAACCCGGACACCACGCCGGTGACCGCGCCCAGTGCCGCGAGGGTCGCGGTGCATTTGGCGGTCCAGTCGAAACGGCCGGTCTGCTCATTGAGCATGCAGTTTTTCTGGCCCCAACTGGCGTGGCCATGATCGCTGGGTCCCTGCTGCTGGCGTTCGCGGCGCAGCATGCGCCACGCCACCATCACCATCAGCAGGCTGAACAGGATCATCAGGACCTTTTCCGGCAACTGATGGGCGAAGTAGATGCCCACCGGCGAAAACACCGCGCCGAGCGCCGCGATCAGCAGCGCCGCGCGATAACGCACCAGACCATGGCGCAAGCCATCGATCGCGCCGACCGCCGCTGCGCTGCCAACGGCAAACAACGCCACCGGCGCCGCCTGCGTCATCGTCCAGCCCAGCCCGAGCACCAGCGCCGGTACGGCGAGAATCCCGCCGCCGGCCCCGGTCAGTCCAAGGATCAACCCCATCACCACGCCAAACAGACTTGCCAGCAACATAGAGTGTTCTCAGTCGACCCTGGACAGACGCGTCAGCCATTCGCGGCCCTTGAGCATGCCGTTCCAGTAGAACCACGGCAGCAGCGTCGCCTTCAGCCACCACGCGGAGCGGCGCGGCACGGTCGGGTCGAGGGGAAAGGTCGGCAACATTTTTCCGCCGTAGCCGAACTCGGCGAGGATCACCTTGCCCTTCTCCACCGTCAGCGGGCAGGAGCCGTAGCCGTCGTACTTCAGCGGCAACGCCAGTTCCTTGCGCAGGGCCAGCAGGTTTTCCGCCACCACCACAACCTGCTTGCGCACTGCCGCGGCGGTTTTCGCATTGGTGGTGCCGCAGATATCGCCCAGGGCAAACACTTCGGGATAGCGCGGGTGTTGCAGGGTGTGCGGGTTGACCTCGCACCAGCCGGCGGCGTCGGCCAGCGGACTTTGTGCGATGAAATCCGGTGAGACCTGCGGCGGGACGACGTGCAACAAATCGAAAGTCTTGGCCTGACGGGTAACGTTGCCGTCCGCATCCTTGACGTCGAACCAGGCAGTTTTCGCCGGGCCGTCGACCTTCACCAGATTGGAATTGAATGCCAGCCGCGCGTTGTATTTCTCGATGTACTTCATCAGCGGCGGTACGAAGGTCGGCACGCCGAACAGCGCGGCACCGGCCAGATTGAACTCGACATCGACCTTACTCAGCACGTTGCGCTTGAGCCAGTGATCGCAGGACAGGTACAGCGCCTTTTGCGGCGCGCCGGCACACTTGATCGGGATCGGCGGCTGGGTGAACAGCGCTTTGCCGCCGCCCAGTTTCTGCACCTGATCCCAAGTGTATTGCGCGTGCTGATAGCTGTAGTTGGAGGTGACGCCGTGCTGGCCGAGACTGTCCTGCAGGCCTTCGATCTTCTCCCACGCCAGGCGCAGGCCGGGGCAGACGATCAGGTTCTGATAGGTGATGGTGCGTTGATCGTTGAGGGTGAGACGGCGCTGGTCGGGGTCGATGCCGGTCACGGCGGCCTGAATCCAGGTGGCCTGGCGCGGCAGCACCTTGTTCATCGGTCGGGCGGTGTCTTTGGCGTCATAGGCGCCACCGCCGACCAGCGTCCACGCCGGTTGGTAGTAATGCAGGGTGCTCGGCTCGATCACCGTGATTTTCAGGCCGGGATCGCGCTTGAGCAGGCTCGCGACAAAACCGATGCCGGCAGTGCCGCCGCCGATGACCACGATGTCCGCACTGATGGATGGGCCCCAGTGTTGATCGTTCATTGTTTGTTCCTTATGGCTGCACGCAAGGATAGCCGGGTCTATTGCGCCCAGCTTTTGAGCACGGCTCCGCAGTAGAGTCCGGAGAGGGTTTTCATCACCTGGATCACTTCGTGACTGGCGAGACCGTAAAAAATGTACTTGCCTTCACGACGGGTCGCGACCAGCCCTTCATCACGCAGGATGCCCAGTTGCTGGGACAGGGTCGGCTGACGCACGCCGGTCATTTTCTCCAGTTCGCCGACGTTGCGCTCGCCCTGGGTCAACTGGCACAGGATCAACAGCCGATCCTCGTTGGCCAAGGCCTTGAGCAGCGAACAGGCCTTGGAGGCCGAGGCGCGCAGTTGCGCCACTTCACATTCGGTCAGACTGGATTGCATTTGCAGGATGCCTTCAACGTCACTTAAGCTGCGGACATTATGTGTTTACATAAAGTGTTGCAACTCTGACTTTCCACCTTCTGCACAGGACCGTGTCCATGCCCGCGCTGATTGAAGCTTTCCTCGACCCCGCCTCTTCGACCTACAGCTATGTGGTCTACGAGGCCGATGGCGGGCAATGCGCAATCGTCGATCCGGTGCTCGATTACGACGGGGCCGCCGGCCGCACCTGCACGGCTCAGGCGGACAGGATCATCGCCTTCGTTCGCGCCCATAACCTGCAAGTGCAGTGGCTGCTGGAAACCCACGCCCACGCCGATCACCTGTCCGCCGCGCCGTACCTGCGCCGGGAACTGGGTGGGAAAATCGCGATTGGCGAATCGATCAGTAAAGTGCAGAACGTGTTCAAGGCGCTGTTCAACCTGGAACCGGAATTTCGCGTCGACGGCTCGCAGTTCGATCATCTGTTCGCGCCGAACGAGTCGTTCCGGATCGGCAATCTCAAGGCCACCGCCCTGCATGTCCCCGGCCACACCCCGGCGGACATGGCCTACCTGATCGATGGCGAACAAATCCTGGTCGGCGACACGCTGTTCATGCCCGACGTCGGCACCGCCCGTTGCGACTTCCCAGGTGGCAACGCCCATCAGTTGTTCAATTCGATTCACAAGCTGCTGGCCTTCCCTGCCAGCGTGAAGCTCTATGTCTGCCACGACTATCCGCCGCAAGGCCGCGACTCGCAGTGCCAGACCACCGTGGGTGAACAGCGCAAAAGCAATATCCATGTGCATGACGGCGTCGATGAGGCCGCGTTTGTCGAGATGCGTACTAAACGGGATGCCGGACTTGGAATGCCGACACTGTTGTTGCCGGCGATTCAGGTGAATGTGCGGGCGGGAAATCTGCCACCGGCGGAAGGCAATGGCGTTGTTTACCTGAAGATTCCGATCAACTCCGTGTAAGAAAAGATCAGTGAAGCAATTCGAATCAAGGGGATTCGTACCTGTCACGTCGGATCCCATGAACTGGGCGTAATCTCGGCCGACAGGCAGACTTCATGGGGTAATCAACCCATGGAGATTTGGCAATATGGATATTCGCCGCAACCACCGGGATCTATCCCGGGAGGAAAAAGCCGCCTTCATCAACGCGGTCCTGACGCTGAAAAACAACGTCAACAGCGTACTGCGTCCCGGTCAGCAAAGCCGTTACGATGACTTCGTTCAGATCCACAAAAACTCAATGGGACGTGGCAATCCGCTCGTTCCCAACCCGCATCAAAGCCCCTTGTTTTATCCGTGGCACCGGGTCCTGATCCGCCAGTTCGAACTGGCGCTGCAGGCCGCCGCCGATGACCCTCGCATCACACTGCCCTACTGGAACTGGCAAATCGGCGGCGCCGAGAATCCATTCACCTCGGACTTCATGGGCGGCAACGGTGACAATACCCAGAATCAGCTGGTAACCAGCGGACCCTTTTCCAATAACCAGTCGCCATTCATTGTCTCGGTATGGGACGAGGGTGTCGGTGATGCGGGCTTGCGTCGCAATCTAGGGGCTGCCGGCGCCTTGCCGTCACCAGAAACCGTCATCTCGGCCCTGAACAGAACGTCCTATTGGATGGAGCCGGGCGGTTGGGAAAACTTTTCCGAGCGTGAACTGCACAATCCCGTGCATGCCTGGATCGGAGGCAACATGATGGAGGCATCCTCTCCCAATGACCCGATATTCTTCCTGCATCATTGTTATCTGGATCTGCTCTGGGAGCGCTGGAAACACCAGCATCCGAACGTTCCCTCTTTCCCGCAGGAGGAACTGAGCAACTCGACACTGGTCTTTCACCCCGAAAACGAACTCGCTCCGTGGCCTCAAAGCTTCACCATTGAGCAGACTCTTTTTACCGAAGAACTGGGTTATCGATATGAATACCTGTGAACGGCACCGGATTCAGTTGCCCAGCGTCAAACCGTTCGCCGGCAGCGGCAATGCCGTCTTATAGCGCACCTGCTTGAGCGCAAAACTTGACCGAATGTTGGCCACGCCCGGCACCTTGGTCAGAAAGTCCATCATGAAGCGTTCGAGCGACTGAATGGTCGGCACCAGCACCCGGATCAAGTAGTCAGGGTCGCCGGCCATCAGGTAGCACTCCATGACTTCGGGACGATCGGAAATGGCTTCTTCGAAATGCTGCAGCGCTTCCTCTACCTGCTTCTCGAGACTGACGTGGATGAACACGTTGACGTGCAGGCCCAGCAGGTCTGCATCCAGCAGCGTCACCTGCTCGCGGATCAGCCCCAGCTCTTCCATCGCCTTGACCCGGTTGAAGCACGGCGTCGGCGACAGATTGACCGAACGGGCAAGGTCGGCGTTGGTGATGCGCGCGTTCTCCTGAAGGCTGTTGAGAATGCCGATGTCGGTACGGTCCAGTTTGCGCATGAGACAAAACCACCTGTTTTTTATGTTTATGCAGAATTTCTATCTGCAAATGATCTCCAGCGCAACGAAACAGAGAGAAATATTCTTCTTGCCCGGGCCTATGATTGTTGTAGGACAAGATTTCTTTTATCGAAGAATGACTGCCAGCTCACTACAAGAAATTCACAAGATCGAGCGTAGAAGCCATGACCCAAGCGTATGAACCGCTGCGTCTGCACGTCCCTGAACCCTCGGGCCGCCCAGGCTGCAAAACCGATTTCTCCTACCTGCATCTGACCGATGCCGGCACGGTGCGCAAACCTTCCATCGACGTAGAACCAGCCGACACCGCCGACCTGGCCCGTGGCCTGATCCGCGTGCTCGACGACCAGGGCAACGCCCTCGGCCCATGGGCTGAAAACGTTCCGGTCGAGATCCTGCGCAAAGGCATGCGCGCCATGCTCAAGACCCGGATCTACGACAACCGCATGGTGGTTGCCCAGCGTCAGAAAAAAATGTCGTTCTACATGCAGAGCCTTGGCGAAGAAGCCATTGGCAGTGCCCAGGCCCTGGCCTTGAACATCGACGACATGTGCTTCCCCACCTACCGCCAGCAAAGCATTCTGATGGCCCGCGACGTACCGCTAGTCGACCTGATCTGCCAGTTGCTGTCCAACGAGCGCGATCCACTCAAGGGACGTCAGCTGCCGATCATGTACTCGGTCAAGGACGCCGGTTTCTTCACCATTTCCGGTAACCTCGCCACCCAGTTCATTCAGGGCGTGGGCTGGGGCATGGCCTCGGCGATCAAAGGCGACACCAAAATCGCCTCGGCCTGGATCGGCGACGGCGCCACCGCCGAATCGGACTTCCACACCGCCCTCACCTTCGCTCACGTCTATCGTGCGCCGGTGATCCTCAACGTGGTCAACAACCAGTGGGCGATCTCGACCTTCCAGGCCATCGCCGGTGGTGAAGCCACCACCTTCGCCGGACGCGGTGTCGGTTGCGGCATCGCCTCGCTGCGGGTGGATGGCAACGATTTTTACGCGGTCTACGCCGCCTCCGCCTGGGCTGCCGAACGCGCCCGCCGCAACCTCGGCCCGACCATGATCGAATGGGTCACCTACCGCGCCGGCCCGCACTCGACCTCCGACGATCCGTCCAAATACCGTCCTGCCGACGACTGGAGCCACTTCCCGCTGGGCGACCCGATTGCCCGCCTGAAACAGCACC
Organism: Pseudomonas sp. FG35; assembly: GCF_057809295.1. NCBI lineage: Bacteria > Pseudomonadati > Pseudomonadota > Gammaproteobacteria > Pseudomonadales > Pseudomonadaceae > Pseudomonas > Pseudomonas sp. FG35. Next base: position 441,950 of record NZ_JBMDJR010000003.1, read on the forward strand.
TGATCAAAGTCGGCCACTGGTCGGAAGAAGAGCACGCCGCCGTCAGCGCCGAGCTCGAAGCCGAAGTGATCGCCGCACAGAAACAGGCCGAACAGTACGGCACCCTCGCCGGCGGCCAGATTCCGAGCGCCGCCACCATGTTCGAAGACGTCTACAAAGAGATGCCGGAGCACTTGAAGCGCCAGCGTCAGCAGTTGGGGATCTGACATGAACGATCACAACAACAATATTCAGTTGGAAACCGCCATGACCACGACCACCATGACCATGATCCAGGCCCTGCGCTCGGCCATGGATGTGATGCTTGAGCGTGACGACAACGTGGTGGTGTTCGGACAGGACGTCGGCTACTTCGGCGGCGTGTTCCGTTGCACCGAAGGCTTGCAGACCAAGTACGGCACCTCGCGGGTGTTCGATGCGCCGATTTCCGAGAGCGGTATCGTCGGCGTCGCGGTAGGCATGGGCGCTTATGGCTTGCGTCCGGTGGCCGAGATTCAGTTCGCCGACTACGTGTACCCGGCGTCCGACCAGATCATTTCCGAAGCCGCCCGTCTGCGTTATCGCTCGGCCGGCGAGTTCACCGCCCCGATGACCCTGCGCATGCCTTGCGGCGGTGGCATCTACGGCGGCCAGACCCACAGCCAGAGCATCGAAGCGATGTTCACTCAGGTCTGCGGTCTGCGCACCGTCATGCCGTCCAACCCGTATGACGCCAAAGGCCTGCTGATCGCCTCCATCGAAAACGATGACCCGGTGATCTTCCTCGAGCCAAAACGCCTGTACAACGGCCCGTTCGACGGCCACCACGACCGCCCGGTGACCCCGTGGTCGAAACACCCGCAAGCCCAGGTGCCGGACGGTTACTACACCGTGCCGCTGGACGTTGCCGCGATTACCCGTCCGGGCAAGGACGTAACCGTGCTGACCTACGGCACTACTGTGTACGTGTCGCAAGTCGCTGCTGAAGAAAGCGGCGTTGACGCTGAAGTCATCGACCTGCGCAGCTTGTGGCCGCTGGACCTGGAAACCATCGTCAAATCCGTGAAGAAAACCGGCCGTTGCGTCGTGGTTCACGAAGCCACCCGCACCTGCGGATTCGGCGCCGAACTGGTGTCGCTGGTGCAAGAGCATTGCTTCCATCACCTGGAAGCGCCGATCGAACGCGTGACCGGTTGGGACACCCCCTACCCGCACGCGCAGGAGTGGGCGTATTTCCCTGGGCCGTCCCGAGTGGGCGCGGCGCTGAAACGGGTCATGGAGGTCTGAATGGGCACGCACGTTATCAAGATGCCGGACATTGGCGAAGGCATCGCAGAAGTAGAACTGTCGCAGTGGCACGTCAAGGTTGGCGACCTGGTCGTTGAAGATCAGGTGCTGGCGGACGTGATGACCGACAAGGCGATGGTCGACATTCCGTCGCCGGTCCACGGCAAGGTGATTGCACTCGGCGGTCAGCCGGGCGAAGTGATGGCGGTCGGCAGTATTCTGATCAGCATCGAGGTTGAAGGCGCCGGCAATCTGAAGGAGTCCGACAAACCGGCGCCTGTTGCGGCGAAAGAAACACCCGTCGCGCCAAAAGTTGAAGCTGTCGTTGAAAGCAAACCCGCCGCACCACGTACGGCTCCGGTTTGCCAGGGCCCGATGGTTGCTCGCCAAGCCGATGAGCGCCCACTGGCCTCGCCGGCCGTGCGCAAACATGCGCTGGATCTGGGCATTCAATTGCGTCTGGTGCGCGGCTCCGGCCCGGCCGGCCGCGTGCTGCACGAAGACCTCGACGCCTATCTGGCGCAGGGTCAGTCGAATGCTTCGGCGCCGGTCGCCGCTGCGTACGCCCAGCGTAATGATGAAGAACAGATTCAAGTGATCGGCATGCGCCGCAAGATTGCCCAGCGCATGCAGGACGCCACCCAGCGTGCGGCACACTTCAGTTATGTCGAAGAAATTGACGTCACCGCGATTGAAGAACTGCGCGCCCATTTGAACGAAAAACACGGCGCGAGCCGTGGCAAGCTGACCTTACTGCCGTTCCTGGTGCGCGCACTGGTCGTCGCCCTGCGCGATTTCCCGCAGATGAACGCCCGTTACGACGACGAAGCCCAGGTCATCACCCGCCTCGGCGCGGTGCACGTCGGCGTCGCCACCCAAAGCGACGTCGGCCTGATGGTGCCGGTGGTGCGTCACGCCGAAGCGCGCAGCCTGTGGGACAGCGCGGCGGAAATCTCCCGCCTGGCCAACGCCGCCCGCAATGGCAAGGCCAGCCGCGATGAACTGTCCGGCTCGACCATCACCCTGACCAGCCTCGGCGCCCTTGGCGGCATCGTCAGTACCCCGGTGCTGAACCTGCCGGAAGTGGCCATCGTCGGCGTGAACAAAATCGTCGAACGGCCAATGGTCGTCAAAGGCCAGGTGGTGATCCGCAAGATGATGAACCTCTCCAGCTCCTTCGATCACCGCGTGGTCGACGGGATGGACGCGGCGCTCTTCATCCAGGCCATTCGTGGTCTGCTCGAACAACCCGCGACCCTGTTTGTGGAGTGATGGCATGCAATCTCTGAACACCACGCTGCTGATCATCGGCGGCGGTCCTGGCGGTTACGTGACGGCCATTCGTGCCGGGCAACTGGGCATTTCGACCATTCTGGTCGAGGGTGAATCGCTGGGCGGCACCTGCCTGAACATCGGCTGCATTCCGTCGAAAGCGCTGATCCACGTGGCCGAGCAGTTTCACCAGACGCAACATCACAACCAGCATTCGGCACTGGGCATCAGCGTTTCGGCGCCTACCCTCGACATCACTAAAAGCGTCGAGTGGAAGGACGGCATCGTTGATCGCCTGACCACCGGCGTCGCCGCGCTGCTGAAGAAGAACAAGGTTCAGGTCATCAACGGCTGGGCCAAGGTCATCGACGGCAAGACCGTGGAAGTCGGCGACACCCGCATCCAGTGTGAACATCTGGTGCTGGCCACCGGCTCGAAAAGCGTCAATCTGCCGATCCTGCCGATTGGCGGGCCGATCATATCGTCCACCGAGGCGTTGGCGCCGAAGTCGGTGCCGAAACGCCTGATCGTGGTCGGCGGTGGTTACATCGGTCTGGAATTGGGCATTGCCTATCGCAAGCTCGGCGCCGAGGTCAGTGTGGTCGAGGCGCAGGATCGGATCCTGCCGGCCTACGACGCCGAACTGACTCAACCGGTGCACGACGCGCTGAAGCAACTGGGCGTGAAGCTCTACCTCAAGCACAGCGTGCTGGGTTTCGACGGTACGTTGCAGGTGCGCGATCCGAACGGTGACACGCTGAATCTGGAAACCGATCAGGTGCTGGTGGCCGTCGGTCGCAAACCCAATACCCAGGGCTGGAACCTTGAAGCGCTGAACCTGGACATGAACGGCTCGGCGATCAAGATTGACAGCCGCTGCCAGACCAGCATGCGTAATGTCTACGCCATCGGCGACCTGAGCGGCGAGCCGATGCTGGCCCACCGCGCCATGGCCCAGGGCGAAATGGTCGCCGAGCTGATCAGCGGCAAGACCCGCGAATTCAACCCGACCGCCATCGCTGCCGTGTGCTTTACCGACCCGGAACTGGTGGTCGTCGGCAAGACGCCGGACGAGGCCAAGGCGGCGGGACTTGACTGCATCGTGTCGAACTTCCCGTTCGCGGCCAATGGCCGGGCGATGACGCTGGAATCGAAAACCGGCTTCGTGCGGGTGGTCGCCCGTCGAGACAATCATGTGATTGTCGGCTGGCAGGCGGTCGGTGTCGGGGTCTCGGAGCTGTCGACTGCGTTCGCGCAAAGCCTGGAAATGGGCGCGCGACTGGAAGACATCGGCGACACCATCCATGCACACCCGACTCTGGGTGAAGCGGTGCAGGAAGCGGCGTTGCGTGCGCTTGGGCACGCGTTGCACCTGTAAAAACCCGACACGGGGGAGTTTTTTCATAAGCAGGCTAATAAATCTGCTGCTCCCCCCATCGCCCGGGCTGCGAAACCGCTCAAGAATGAAGTATTGTTGTGCCCATCCAAAAAAACGTCAGAAGCCTTGAACCGCTTCGGCGGTTGTTCAGTGATAGAGGGTGTCATGGGTAACGAAAGCATCAACTGGGACAAGCTGGGTTTTGACTACATCAAGACCGACAAACGCTATCTGTCGTACTTTCGCAATGGCGAGTGGGACAAAGGCACCCTGACCGAAGACAACGTGCTGCACATCAGCGAAGGCTCCACTGCCCTTCACTATGGCCAGCAATGCTTCGAAGGCCTGAAGGCCTATCGTTGCAAGGACGGCTCGATCAACCTGTTCCGTCCGGACCAGAACGCCGCGCGCATGCAACGCAGCTGCGCCCGCCTGCTGATGCCGCATGTATCCACCGAGCAGTTCATCGAAGCGTGCAAGGAAGTGGTTCGCGCCAACGAGCGCTTCATCCCGCCTTACGGCACCGGTGGCGCGCTGTACCTGCGTCCGTTCGTGATCGGCGTGGGTGACAACATCGGCGTGCGTACCGCACCTGAGTTCATCTTCTCGGTGTTCGCGATCCCGGTCGGTGCCTACTTCAAGGGCGGCCTGACCCCGCACAACTTCCAGATTTCCACCTTCGACCGCGCCGCGCCACAAGGCACCGGTGCCGCCAAGGTCGGTGGCAACTACGCGGCCAGCCTGATGCCTGGCTCCCAGGCCAAGAAAGCGCACTTCGCTGACGCCATCTACCTGGATCCGCTGACCCACAAGAAGATCGAAGAAGTCGGTTCGGCCAACTTCTTCGGGATCACCCACGACAACAAGTTCGTGACCCCGAACTCGCCATCGGTACTGCCGGGTATCACCCGTCTGTCGCTGATCGAACTGGCCAAGTCCCGTCTGGGCCTGGAAGTGGTCGAAGGCGACGTATTCATCGACAAGCTGTCGGACTTCAAAGAGGCCGGCGCCTGCGGTACTGCGGCGGTGATCACCCCGATCGGTGGCATCAGCTACAACGACCACCTGCACGTATTCCACAGCGAAACAGAAGTCGGCCCTGTGACCCAGAAGCTCTACAAAGAGCTGACCGGCGTGCAGACCGGCGACGTCGAAGCGCCAGCCGGCTGGATCGTCAAGGTTTGATCTGACGGCCAGATGCACAAAAGCCCCCATCGAGTGATCGATGGGGGCTTTTTTATTCGTTTGGCTCGGTGGCCTTCATGGCAATCCGCTTGCCCGCGCGACCGGCAATCCCGCTCGCCTGTCCGTTCTGCTGCTTGCCCATTCGCGCCTGGGTAATCAATCCGGGAATCAGCTCTCCTTCCGGCAGGTTCTTCCAGAACCGCGTCGGCAAATGCCCCTGCATGACTTTCTCGTTCAAACGCGCCGGGTTGAAGATGTGGCTGTAGTACGTCAGCCATAAATCACCGTGGGGATCGTCGACGTTCTGCGCCAATTGCTGCCACTCCAGCGGACACTGACGTTCATGGATCAGTTGTTCACCATCGTAATAAACCCCGTCGCGGGGCGTGGCGATCAGCCAGCGATGCCGGCCCATGCGCCCGACGAAGTGTTCGCTGGCGCTGTGCAGAATATCGTGGGCCGGTTCGTGCCACGCCACGTATTGCGGGCCCGGCAGCTCTGGCGGGCGCTCGATGAAGCGCACGAACGCATGCAGATGATGGGCTTCGCGCTGCACCTGCTTGATCCGCCGCTGCAACTCGCTGCCCAGCTTGTCGCCGGCCATCATTGCCGTGCGATCGCCGTGGCTGACTCGCCACAGCACTTCATACAGCAAACTCCAGCGCTGATCGCCACGGTATCGCGACGCTTGTTCCAGGGTGTCGAGCAACGCACGCGGAATTCGCGCCTGAAACGGCCCCTGCCCTTCGGGCACCGCCACGTCACTGGCAAACAGATCACTTACCCCTTCCGACGCCCAGCTCACCAGACTCGGATCAATTTCATGGCTGAGCAGCCAGCGCGCCTGCTGGCGCCAGGTGTCGAACAGGTCGTCGCAGTCGAGATTGATCATCCCCACAGCCCCATCTGTTGCGGCATTGGTCGGTCGCGCAATTGCTGATAAAGCATCTGGCTGGTGACTTCCGCCTGCTGAGGGTGGTAATCGCTGGTGATGATGAACGGCTTGGCTTTGGCCAGCACACAGCGCATGCGCGCCACGTCTTCGTAGCGAATGCGCCGCTGCCGACGCAGTTCCACCAGACGTTCGGTGGTGCGCAAGCCGATGCCGGGGATGCGTGAAATCAACGCCGGTTCGGCGCGATTGAGGTCCAGCGGGAACACCTCGCGGTTCTGCAGCGCCCAGGCCAGTTTCGGGTCGATGTCCAACGCCAGATTGCCCGGCCCCTGAAGCAACTCACCGGCGGTATAGCCATAACCGCGCAACAGAAAATCCGCCTGATACAAGCGGTGCTCGCGCATCAGCGGCGGTGCGGCCAAAGGCACGCTTTTCGGGCTGTCGGGAATCGGGCTGAAGGCCGAGTAATAGACCCGGCGCAGACGGAAGTTGCCGTAAAGCGCCTGCGCGCTGTGCAGGATGGTGCTGTCGTCGGTGTCATCGGCACCCACAATCATCTGCGTACTCTGCCCGGCCGGGGCGAACTTTGGTGCGCGGGGTTCGTTGAGCACGGTCTGCACACCGGTGTAGATGGTGTTCATCGCCTGCTTGATCGAACCGATGTGCTTCTCCGGCGCCAGGGTTTGCAGGCTGGCATCCGTGGGCAATTCGATGTTGACGCTCAGGCGATCGGCGTAACGCCCGGCCTCTTCGATCAACGCGGGATCCGCATCGGGAATGGTTTTGAGATGAATGTAGCCACGGAACTCATGCTCTTCGCGCAGCAACTTCGCGACACGCACCAGTTGCTCCATGGTGTAGTCCGCCGAACGAATGATCCCCGAGCTGAGAAACAACCCGCTGACGCAATTGCGCCGGTAGAAATCCAGGGTCAGCGTCACCACTTCCTCGGGCGTGAAACGCGCACGGGGCACGTCGCTGGAACGGCGGTTGACGCAGTATTGGCAGTCGTAGAGACAGAAATTGGTCAGCAGAATCTTGAGCAGCGACACACAACGCCCGTCCGGCGTGTAGCTGTGGCAAATGCCCATGCCATCAGTCGAACCCAGCCCGTCCTTGCCTTCGGAACTGCGCTTGGGCGCGCCACTGCTGGCGCAGGAGGCGTCGTACTTGGCGGCGTCGGCGAGGATGCTGAGCTTGTCGATGATTTGCATGGCACTGACTCGATACTGTTCGCATATACAGTATAGACAGCGATTGGCTCACACAAGGTGCAATGCCGCTCTTCGTCGGAATGTCGCACCGCAGGAGTCAGGTCAATTTGACTCAGCAGCAGTCAGATTGACTCGATTCCACAAGCGTCATAATGACTATCAACCCTGCGCAGCCCTTGATATTAAAGGCTGTCCGGCATGGCCCGAAAATTGACTGGTCTCCCGTAGCCATTTGGCTGAAGACCAAAAACGGGAGTCGAACATGGATCATATTTTTCAGGGCAAGCTTGCCGTCATCACCGGTGCCAGTTCGGGCATAGGCCTGGCCGCCACCGAGCGCCTGCTCGATCAAGGCACACGCGTGTTGGCCATGTCGCGAAAGCTCGGCGCACTGGCCGAACTGCTTGAGCGGTATCCGCAGCAACTGGTGTGGCACTCCGGCGATGTCGCTCAAGCCGCTGACCTTGCCGCTTTGGCCGAGCAAGCTGCACGCATCGGTCCGGTAAGTTTCGTGGTGCCCAACGCCGGTATCGCAGAACTGGCCGACGGGCTCGACAGCTCGGCATTCGGTCGCCAATGGGCAGTAAACGGCGCCGGCGCCCTGAACACCTTGGCCGCCCTGCGCCCGCACCTTGCAGACAAGGCGTCAGTGGTGTTCATCGGTACTTTTCTGGCCCGAATCAGTTTCGCGGGATTGGCCGCCTACATCGCGTCAAAAGCGGCGTTGATCGCCCATGCCCGAACCCTTGCAGTCGAGCTGGCACCCCACGGTGTGCGCATCAATTGCGTTTCCCCCGGCCCGACCGCAACGCCGATCTGGTCGACATTGGGCCTGAGTGACGAAGCGCTCGGCGACGTGGCCCAAGGCGTCAACAAACGACTGCTGGGCGGACAATTCCTAGAACCTGCGGCAGTGGCCGACGTCATTCTGTTCCAGCTGGGCAATGGCGCACGCGGCGTCATCGGTCAGGACTGGGTAGTCGACAGCGGATACACCTTGAGCTAACGCGCATGCACCGATCCGGGCGTGGAATCAGCCAACTGGCGACCTGACGAATCCCGCCCGGCTTCGGGCAAAACCAGCCCCCAGCGCGATGACAATTCTCGGCGCCCCTGCACCGTCAACGTCAGCGCCCGACTGTCCAGATCCTGCGTCACCCATTTGCGCTTCAGCGCCGCCTGCAACAACGCCGCACCGAGCGAACCGCCCAGATGCGGCCGGCGCATGCTCCAGTCCAGACACGGGCAGGCGAACCGTCGGCGCAACGTCGACAGATCCTTGACCTCAATACCCAGCCCTTCAAAAAACGCCTCGCCACTTTCACTGAGGCGATAAACCTGTTCATCGGTTTCCACCAGCCATCCCGTCTCCAGCAAGCGGTCATGCAACAACACCGCCAGCGTCCCGGCCATGTGGTCGTAGCAGGTGCGGGCGAATTGCAGGCGATCCGGTGTATGCGGCTTGAAGGTCGGTGCGGAGTTCTGTCCGATCACCATCAGCGCTTCCAGCGCCTGGGCCACGCGCTTGTCGGCGAGGCTGTAATAACGGTGGCGGCCCTGCACATGCAGGCGCACCAAGGCCAGATCCTTGAGCTTGGCCAGGTGTGCGCTGGCGGTCGAGGCGCTGACTTCGGCAAGGGTTGCCAGCTCGGTGGCGGTGCGGGCGTGGCCGTCCATCAGCGAGCACAGCATTTTGGTCCGCGCCGGTTCCGCGATGGCGGCGGCCACTTGCGAGACGCCGATGTCTTGATGTTCTGCGTGCATATTTCGCTCCCGGACGAATCATCGCCCTCAAGGACTGGAGATAGTAGCAACACTTTCCCCACCGACAAGGTTGCGATCCATGGACCCGATCATCGCGGCGACTCACGCCGATCCCTACCCCTACTACGCCGAACTGCGCGCGGCGGGCGGGCTGACCTTTCATCACGGACTGAAACTGTGGGTTGCCAGCAGCGCCCGCGCGGTATGCGCGGTGCTGGCGCATCCGGATTGCCGGGTACGTCCGGTGCAGGAACCGGTGCCCAAAGCCATCGTCGATGGCATGGCGGGCAAGGTGTTTGGCCTTTTGATGCGCATGAATGACGGCGAAGCTCAGCGCTGCCCGCGTTCGGCCATCGAGCCTCCGCTGGGGTTGATTGATCGGGAAGAAGTCGGCGCACTGGTGTCCGCGCGGTTGATCACCAATGATTCCGACGGGCTCTATAAAGCCATGTTTCGCGGCCCGGTGTGCGTGGTTGCATCGTTGTTCGGATTCACCCCGGCGCAGGCGCGGGTCATCAGTGAACTGACGGCGGATTTCGCGGCGTGCCTGTCGCCGTTGAACAATGACTTGCAACTGGCGGCAGCCCATCGGGCGGCGGAGCAATTGCGCGGTTACTTTATTGAATTGCTGGCGGATCCGAATCCGTTTCTCGCCGACATCCAACAGCGTTTTGTCGGCGAGGAGGATGTGCTGCTCGCCAACCTGATCGGCCTCTGTTCGCAGACGTTCGAGGCCACCGCCGGGCTTATCGGTAATGCGCTGGTGGCGTTGCAGCGTCAGCCTGAATTACGCGTGGCGTCAGTGGATTCGTTGCTGGCTGAAGTCCAGCGCTTCGATCCCTCGGTACAGAACACTCGCCGTTTTATGGCGAACAGCTGCGAAATCGACGGCGTGCGGCTGGAAGCCGGCGACGTGATTCTGGTGCTGCTGGCCTCGGCCAATCGTGACCCGGCACTGAATGAAAACCCGGATCGCTTTAGGGTGGATCGCCCGAACCGACGCAGCTTCACGTTCGGCAGCGGTCGGCATCAATGTCCCGGACAGACGCTGGCAATGACGATCGCCAGCGCCACGCTCACTGAAATTCTCGCCCGCAACATTGATCCGGGAAGATTCACGTGGCACTACCGGCCTTCGCTGAATGGACGAGTTCCGATGTTCAGCGAGGTGCAGCCTTAAGCGTTGCGCAATTCGATGGTCAGGTGCGAAAGTTCATGCACCGGCGCCAGGCGCTCACGGATCGCGTCGGCAGTCACGCCCGCCACCGCGACCACACTGACAATCGCCGCCCGCGCCTGCGGGCCGACCTGCCAGACGTGCAAATCGCTGATGCGCACATCATCGGAGGTTTCCAGCAGTTCGCGGATCTCCTCGGCCACGGGTTCGTCGGTGGTGTCGAGCAACACGGCGGCGCTGTCGCGCATCAGGTTCCAGGCCCATTTGGCGATGACGATGGAACCGACGATGCCCATCACCGGGTCCATCCACACCCAGCCCAGATAGCGCCCGGCCAGCAGCGCGGCAATCGCCAGTACCGATGTCAACGCGTCCGCCAATACGTGCACGTAAGCTGAACGCAGGTTGTTGTCGTGATGGTGGTGATGGCCATGATCGTGGCTGTGGTCGTGACTATGGCCGTGGTCGTGATGGCTGTGGTGACCGGCCAGCAGAAAAGCGCTGAGCAGGTTGACGCCCAGGCCGACCACGGCAATCAAGGTTGCTTCGCCGAACGCCACACTGGTTGGCTGGAACAGACGGAAAACCGATTCCCCGGCAATCCCCAGCGACACCAGCCCCAACACCATCGCCGAGGCAAAACCCGCCAGATCACCGACCTTGCCGGTGCCGAAACTGTAGCGTCGGTTGTTGGCGTTACGCCGGGCAAAACCATAGGCTGCCGCCGCGATGCCCAAGGCGCCGGCGTGGGTCGCCATATGGAAACCGTCGGCCAGCAATGCCATGGAACCGGTGAGATAACCGGCGGCAATTTCGCCGATCATCATCACGAAAGTCAGCACCACCACCCACAGGGTGCGGCGGGCGTTTTCATCGTGCGAAGCACCGAGAAACTGGTGGTTGTGGGAAAAGTCATCAACCTTGAGGGTCATGATGTCGGCGCTCACTTGGAATATCGGCGGATGGCCAGCAGCAACTCTTCCACGCCCTGGGCGCGGGCTTCATCGCTGAGGTCGGGACGGGCGACATGCTCGCGGGCGTGGGCCTCGATGAACTGCTCCATCAAGCCATTGACCGCGCCGCGAATCGCCGCCATCAGGTGCAACGTCTTGGCACAATCGGCCTCGGATTCCAGCGCTTTTTCAACAGCCTGAACCTGCCCGGCAATGCGCCGGACCCGGTTGAGCAACTCGCCTTTGTGTTCGTGCGTGTGCGACATACCTATACCCCCTACCCCTATATGGCGAGCATAGTCGCTGTTCCGATCGAGAGGGGCAAGGCCTGTTTTCGACCATCCGTCGCAGCTTGAATTTTTGACGTGAAAGGATTGAGGCGGAGCGTCAGTCGGCAACCGACTCTGGAAGGTGTTTCAGAGGCAGGATCGTTGGGAACCCTCGTCTGTCAGGCCCATTGCAGTGGCGAGGACGACGAGAAGCAGAGGTCTACGTCCAGTTGCGCTGCAGCCGACAGGTTGACCAGCGCATCCAGAGAGAACTTGTCGATTTTGCCGTTGAGTACGTCGTTAAGGCGCGGCTGGGTGATGCCTAGACGCTTGGCCGCCTCCTTCTGCGGAAGCTCCCAGGCACGAATCGTTTCGCACAACGTGCGCATCAGCTTGGCCCGCAGGCGCATGTTGGCCGCTTCCTGCGGCGTGTCTTCCAGTGCATCCCAGACGCTTGCGAAACGCTGGGAAGAGTTTTGATGATCCGTCATGGTTCAACCTATTTCCTGGTATCTGGCCCGTGCCAGTTCTATGTCTCGCGTCTCGGTTTTGCGCGTGGTCTTTTGCAGGGCGTGCAGCACATAAATCGCGTCAGGCCGGTTGACCACATAAAACACTCGAAACGCTCCTGAATCCTCGGTGATTCTGATTTCATTGACGCCCCGCCCGACGGTCTTCATGGGGCGCCAGTCAAAGGGTTCGTCACCCTGCTGCAACAGATCCAATTGGAATCCGGCAGCTCTGCGAGCATCGAGGGGAAAAGCTCTCAGATCCTTGAGCGCACTCCCGACAAATACCACGTCCTTGTGTCTTGGCATTGGCTTCTCCTGTGTTGGAAGGAAAAGCGTAATAGCCCGGACGGAATCGTGTCGCGGCGGTGTGTTGCAAGGAATGGCAGCGATCACATACCAGCAGACTATATCGAAATCGATATAAATCAAGTTTGAATTGGCTTATCTGACATTTGGTAGCACAAAGCAGAAATTCGCGAGTCGGCACACTTGATAAGCCGACACAGAGCCCCTGTGGGAGCGAGCTTGCTCGCGATGGCGGACTGAAAAATGACGCATCATTTTGCCCCCATCCGGGAGGCTACATTGCCTTGCGCCTTTGCCTACAACTACGCCAGAATCCGCCGGCTTGTGCGGTTTGGAGCCTGCCCGTAACTTGATTCGCATCACTGAATGGTCAGTGAACGGGTTTAGTCGCTCGGTGGGTTTTAAGCTGCATAGAGTCATTTCTGTCAGGCATTTCTACGCCTGTACTTAATGGTAGCTGTGCGCAGGGCACCTTCGGGTGCGCCGGGAAAGCTTAGAACCACCGGTCGACTAACCTGCGCATAGCTGCCACCCAATTTGTTTAGTCGCAAATGACGGTGTAAGCCTCAATTGAAAGGTTCTAAGCAAATGATCAAGCCAACACCCAATCCTCCGGAAACAGACATCCAGTCCGAATCCGACCCAACCTCTCCCTACTCCACAACCGACTCAAAAAAACTCCACGAAGCCGCCGAGCGCGCCCTCGACCATTACCTGAAACCCACCGCCCCGAAACAGCACTGCCCCGGCCGCATGTTCCTCATCGCACCCCACATCGATCAACATGCCTTGCTAGCCCACGCCTGCGAATCGATGGCTTCGGCCGGCGTGATGCTCAGCGACTTCGCCGCGCTGCTGGACCCGCCCTACCGCAGCACCGTGCTGGGCATCGCCCAAGTGGTGATGTGTGGCGAACTCGCCGTGAACCGGGCACTGGACACTCTCGATGCCACGACCTGAGGAACACTCCATGGAAAGCAAATCCGATGCACACGTCGTCGCCGCACTGATCTCCATCGGCCTCAACGAGAAAGACAGCCAATGGGCCCAGAAAGCCTGTCTGCTACTGCTCGAGAGCGAACGGAAATCCATCGTCAGCGCCGCCCTCACCGCCCTCGCCCAGATTGCCCGCGACCATGGCGAACTGGACCGCAACCGCCTGCTGCCGGCACTCGCCAGCGTAAAACGCAGATTTCCAAGCCTGACCGGTACGGTTGCCGCGACGCTGGATGAGATGGCAATGGCTGCGTAACACCTGGGGTACAAGGCAAGAAAAACCCGCTGTCTCAGTGGAGGGAGGCAGCGGGTTCAGTGTTTTCCGAGCTCTCCAATAACAGGTTAACCCCCAAGTAAATACAGGAGGCTTTTAATGTTTTTATGGATAAGTGGCTTTTTGAAAGGTGATGAAGAGGACGACTCTTTGAAGTTTGAACTGACGGTGAAGCCTGAGGCAGAAGCTGCGGTTTTAGCGTTGCTGGGTTGGGAAAGCCTGGAAGAAAGCGAGGCCGGAGAATGGTTATTGAATGAAGGTCAGGTCCGGAAAATTGCGTCAGTCCTTAATGAACACCTACCAACTGAACTAGATCTTTTTATCGGGGTTCGGGAATAGTTGAGTCTTTCCTATCAAGAACCAACAGTGAACCACGATGAAGCAGTGAGGATTCTTGAAAGCGGCGTGGAAAGGAATGTTGTCGCTGGATTGATTTCTATTGGCTTGAACGAATCAGACAGAATCTGGGCTCAGCAAACCTGCCTGAAGTATTTCGCCAGCAGCAATGAGTCGGTTGTCGCATCTGCCATTACCGCTTTGGGCCACATTGCTCGAAGGCACGGCAAACTGGACAAAGACATTGCCTTCGCGGCCCTGGAAGAAGTAAAGACAAGATTCCCCTCCCTGGAAGGCGTGATCGCAGACACGCTTGACGATATTGAGGCATTCACCTGACTCATCGAGTCCTTGCATGCCGGACGTTGTGATCAGGAACGCCCCTCATCACAACGCACTCGTCCCGCGAGCTTCAATCCTCCCGCGTCAAAACCTCCAGCAACTCAATCTCGAACACCAGATTCGAATTCGGCGGAATCTTGCCCATCGTCCGTTCGCCGTAACCCAGATGCGCCGGCACCAGCAGTTTGCGCTTGCCGCCAACTTGCATCCCCATGATCCCCTGATCCCAACCCTTGATCACCCGACCGGTGCCGATCACGCACTGAAACGGTTTGCCCCGGCTCCAGGACGAATCGAATTCGGTGCCGTCTTCCAGCCAACCGGTGTATTGGGTGGTGATCAACGCGCCTTTGACGGCGGCTTTTCCGTCTCCGGTCTGAAGATCGATTATCTGCAGTTCATCATTCATAACATTCACTCTATTGTTCCGCTGGCCGCCGTTTTCCCAGAAATACCGGCCATTGGCAACCGTTTGACCCTACGTCGGCCGTGATGGATGATGGCCACCCGCTACCAATCCTGATCGATACGCCATGACAGCGACGCTTGAATGACTCAACTCTGGATCAGCTTCGCCATTGTCGTTGTGCTGTTGGTCGTGATCGCCGTTCTGATCCGCCGAGTGCGCGCGCTTCGTCAGCAACTCGCCGAGTATCGCGAACTGCTCACCCGCGCCGCCGAGGGCCAGAACATCCGTCAGGATGGCGACGCCGACCGCTTCAAGCGCAGCCAGTATTTTGCGCGGATCGGCACTTGGGATTGGGAAGTCGACACGGATCGACTCTATTGGTCCGACGCAATATTCGGCATGTTCGGCTTCAAGATCGGCGAAGTGACGCCCTCCTATGCGCTGTTCTGTTCCTGCGTACACCCCGATGACCGCGCCAGGGTGCGCGCGGGGGAATTGCGATGCCTGGAGACTGGTGAAAACCATGATGAGGAATACCGCGTGGTCTGGCCCGACGGCACAATCCGCTGGTTGCGGGAAACCGGCAATGTGGTGCGCAACGATCACGACGCGGTGATCAAGATGATGGGTGTGGTACGCGACATCACCGAAGAAAAGGCCTCGGCCAGCTACCTCCAGCACCTCGCTCATTTCGACCCGTTGACCGGCCTGCCCAATCGGCTGGTGCTGGAAGAACGGCTATCGGAAGCACTGGAACATGCGCGCATGACCGAGACGCGGGTGGCGTTGGTGTTTATCGATCTCAACGGCTTCAAAGCGATCAACGACCGCTACGGTCACGCCGCCGGCGACCGCGTTCTGATCACCACCGCCACGCGCCTGAAACGCATCCTGCGGGTCAGCGACACGGTCGCCCGGATCGGCGGCGACGAATTCGTGGTCATCCTGCAAGGCCTCGCACCCGGCCTGAATCTGCAGGACGAAGCCCGCAGCATCTGTCAGAAAATCTTCATCGAACTGTCCCCGCCGATCCCCATCGGCAACGAACAACGCCACATCGGCACCAGCCTCGGCGTCGCCGTCTTCCCCGACCACGCACCGACCATGGATCGCTTGCTGCACATTGCGGATCTGGCGATGTATGAGGCCAAGCGCAGTGGGAACAATCAGTATCGGTTGGGCGGCGGGCAGACGCTGAGTCATGGCCGGGCTGATTGAATTTCAGCGCTCGGGCGTACCGAATACAACGCCATTGAAGGTATGCGTGCAGCACCGGCAGCTGGGCGTCATGTCTTCGGCTTTCAGGGCGGGATTGACGATTTGCAGGCGCTTGTTCTCATCGACGTATAACCCGCTGTAGATGCTGGACTCGCCCATCCCCACGACATCCCTTCTCTCATGTTCATGCAGAGCGACCATCCAGAACACCGGCTCTTGCCGATCCAGCCGCGACACCGCTTCACTGAAAATCTCGTCCCAATCACCGCCGACTCGCGACAACAGAAAGCGAAACAACGGCGTGTAATCGTAGCCATGGTGCTTAATGCCATGCATCGACCCGCGTATAGCCTCGCTGTGGATTTCAGCCTTGGTGTTTCGCTGATGCCGGTAATGCCCGCCCGGGTTGTTGCGCCAGACGTTGTGGGCGGTGGTGTTTTCTTTGCGGTAAAGAGGTTTCTTCTCCAACCTATTGCTCCTGACATCCGGTCACTCGAAACGCCCCTCGCGTTTTACCGGAACGGCGCTCGAATGCAATCAACCGTCCATGGCCAATTGTTGCTTTAGGTCAGCGCTCCACCGGCTGAATCGCCACAATCGTCCCGTTGGTAATCATCACCATCACGTATTTGTCATTGATCTGCACCCACTGCGCCTGCGGTTCCGGCTGCTTGAGGCCTTTCTGTTTCCAGTTTTTGATGGCTTTTTCGCTGCGCTGGTAAATGTCCGGGGCGCGGTCGTTGACGTTCAGTTCGCGGTTGCCGGTCGGTGATTGTTCGACAGTGTCGTTCGAGGTTTGCGCCGCTTGAACGAGTGGGCTGATCCCGGCGATGCCGGCGACGAGGGCCAGGCTGGCGATTAGGGTCTTGTTGTTCATCGGTGAACCTCCTTCAGATGTGTGATACCTGAACTCCGACTGCGGGGTTCGGGAATCATTCCTTGTTTATTGATGGGCGTTGAGATTGTAGCCACGCTCCGGAACGTAATCCGGGCTAAACCGCCATCGGGCCAATACAGTCAACGGCATCCATTTGCGATAAGATCGCGCGCCCCCGCCGAGTGAATAAGGACATCACCGTGAAGATCTACCTCATCGTCAATCTGGTATTGCTTGCGCTTCTGGGGCTCTACGCTGTCAGTCTTTTCAATAAGCTCGTTGCCCGGCGCAACGAGATCAAGAACGCATTTGCCCAGGTCGAAGTGCAGCTCAAACGCCGCTATGACCTGATCCCCAATCTGGTCAGCATCGCCAAGGGTTATCTGGCCCATGAGCGCGAAACCCTTGAAGCCGTGATCGCCGCACGCAATGCCGCCCTGGCTGGACTTGAGGCTGCCCAGGCGAAACCGGGCAACGCCCAGAACATCGCGCAACTGGGGCTGGCGGACAGCGCACTCAACAGCGCGATGGGTCGATTGAACCTGACGCTGGAGGCTTATCCGGAACTCAAGGCCTCGCAGAACATGCAACAGCTGAGCGAAGAGCTGAGCAGCACCGAAAACAAAGTGAGTTTCGCGCGGCAGGCGTTCAACGATGCGGTGATGGCCTACAACACGCTCAAGCAGAGCTTTCCGGCAGTGCTGCTGGCGGCCAGTTTTGGCCATCGCGAGGATGCGGTTCCGTTGAAGTTTGCCGATACGCTGGCCATCAAGACCGCGCCCAACGTTTCTTTCTGATTGCTGCTCTCCATGGATGGCCCGATGAATTTTTTTGAACGACAAACCCAGGCCCGAAACCAAACGTCACGGCTGGTTTACCTGATGATTCTGGCGATTGTCATGCTGATCGGGATGACCAGCCTGCCCTTCGTCTTCAATGGTTTTGAGGGTTACCTGAGCGGGACCGACACGCTGGCGGATGCGCTACTGGCAATGGCCGTTATCGCATCGTTCATCAGCAGCATCGTGGTGATTGGCGGTCTGCTGAAATATCGACAGCTGCGGGCGGGCGGCAAGGTCGTCGCGGAGAAACTGGGTGGCCGCCTGCTCAATGGCAATGTGCGTACCCTGGACGAGCAGCGGTTGATGAACGTCGTCGAAGAAATGGCGATTGCCTCCGGCACCTGCCTGCCAGCGGTGTATCTATTACCCGACGAAAGCATCAACGCCTTCGCGGCCGGATTTAAACCGGAGGACGCGGCCATTGGTGTGACCCGTGGCGCAGTGAAACTACTGACTCGAGAAGAACTGCAAGGGGTGATCGCCCACGAATTCAGCCACATTTTCAACGGGGACATGCGCCTCAACACGCAACTGGTGGCGGTGGTGCACGGCCTGTTGGTGCTGGGGCTGGCTGGCACTTACATACTGGCCAGCCTGCTCAAGCGCGACAAACGCGACGTGCGATTGATGTTGGTGGTTTTTGCGCTCGGTGCCGCACTGTGCGTGGCCGGGTTTATCGGGAATCTGTACGGCAATCTGATCAAGGCCGCAGTCAGTCGTCAGCGTGAGTTCCTCGCTGATGCCAGCGCGGTGCAGTACACGCGCAATCCGCATAGCATTGTCGGCGCCTTGAAAAAAATCGGAGCCCATGCACAAGGCTCGGTGATCAGCTCGCCCCGTGCCGCCGAGTTCAGTCATTTATTTTTCAGCACCGGCGGCTCAGGTTTGCTGAGCCGGATGTTTGCGACCCACCCTGATCTGAGCGTGCGGATTCGTCGAATCGATCCGCAGTGGGATGGGAGCTTTACGACAGTGGCTGCACCGAGCACTCCTGATCAGACGGTGAAAGCCGTTGTCGCCTCCACCTGAAGACCACCTGAGCAGTTTATTCCAACCCCAGCCAACGGATGGCCCAATGAATTTTTTTGAACAACAGCGCCAGGCAAAACGCCGTACAGTGCTGCTCGTGATTTTGATGTTTTTTGCAGTACTGAGCCTGATCCTCGTTTCTTGCGTGCTGATGACCATTCCGGTCGAGGATGGTAACGGCAAGGTCCTGCTGGATCTGGAACTGGACTGGCGGCTGTTCTCGGTAGTTTCAGCTGTCGTGATCAGCATCGTGCTGCTGGGCAGCCTATCCAAACATTCAGAGTTGTCCGCTGGCGGCAAGGTGATTGCGCGGCGCCTGGGCGGCCGTCTGATCAACCACAGTGCGCAGACTCTTGAAGAGCGTCGTTTACTCAATGTCGTCGAGGAAATGTCTCTCGCCTCCGGCACCGTAGTCCCCTCGGTGTACTTGCTTCCGGATCTGGGCATCAATGCGTTTGCCGCCGGACTCACACCGCAGGACGCCGTGATCGGGGTGACGCAAGGCGCGATCAACCTGCTGACCCGTGAAGAGCTGCAAGGTGTGATCGCCCATGAGTTCAGCCACATTTACAACGGCGACATGCGCCTGAATACGCGATTGGTGGCCATCGTCCACGGCATTCTGGTTCTTGGCCTGACTGGCAGCTACATCCTGCGGGGCATGGATAACGTTCGCAAAACACCGGCCGAGCGCAGCCGGTTTGTCGCCTTGCCGATGCTGTTCGGTTTCGTGTTGTGTGTCGTGGGATTGGCCGGCACTTTCTTCGGCAATCTGATCAAGGCTGCGATCGGTCGACAACGGGAGTTTCTGGCCGACGCCACTGCCGTGCAATACACCCGCAACCCACAAAGCATTGCCGGTGCGCTGAAAAAAATAGGTGGTTATCCATTGGGAGCGTCGATCAATTCCGCACACGCCGCCGAATTCAGCCACCTGTATTTCGGCTCGGGCACTTCGTCGATGGGCGACGATTTGATGGCGAGCCATCCGGATCTTAGCGAGCGAATTCGCCGGGTCGATGCAGAGTGGGATGGCACTTTCACAAAAATCGCGGCGCCCTTGCAGCCCCACACAGAACCTGTGTCGGCAACCCCGGTCACCGATGCGTTCAGCGGTGTTCCGACTGATGCAATGGCTGTTCTCTACGATGTAAACGCCCTCCAGGGTTCAATCGAAACCATTGGCACGCCGCAATCCGCACACCTTGCTCAAGCTCGCAAGATGCTGCAAGACATTGCGCAGCCGCTCAAAACCGAGGCCCACAGCCCGGAGGGGGCTCAAGCCATCGTGTATGGCTTGCTGCTGTCACGTCTGCCCTCCCTGCAGGCCGTGCAACTGGATTTACTCCAGTCGGAAATCGACGACAACGTATTCAACACCCTGAGTCGGCTGCGTGAACCGCTCTCGACACTTAATCCTGGACTGCGATTGCCGCTGATCGATCTGGCGATTCCCTGCCTGAAAGAGCTGGGTAAAAAACCGGTTGCAGCGATGAAGCGCAATCTGAATCTGCTGGTCGAGGCGGACAACGAAACTGAATTGCTGGAGTGGACGCTACTGCGCATCATCGAACGCAATGTCGAGGGGCCAACGCCTGTGCAATTCAAGTTCGGCCTGTTCCAGTGCGCCGAAGAACTGAGGGTGCTATTGCATGCATTGACCCGGGCCGGACAGGAAAACCCTCAAGCGGCAGCACAGGCACTTGAACATGCCTGGAACGGTTTGCCGTTCGAGCAGCCGCAAGAGGTGCGCCCTGAGTTGGAAGATTTGGCCGGACTGGAAAGCGCAATCAAACGCCTGCGTCATCTCATGCCGGAAGAGCGTCCCGCCCTGCTCGATGCCATGACTCGCTGCGTATTGCACGACGGTGTCATCACGGTGGCTGAAGCAGAACTTTTCCGCGCTCTGGCAGATTTGCTTGATTGTCCATTGCCGCCGTTGCTGGCTACGGGACCAGTGCACGATGAGCAAACGCAAACAACGGTAGCGGCATAGGCGGATGCCGTTTTCTGAACAAGACATGCAAAGGATTGATCCGCCTGGAACATCAATCCATGCCAACAATGCAATTAACAAATCGATCCCTGCGCGCCACTATCCGCCCCAATAAGAACCGTGCGCCGCCTCCCCGTCGCGCACGTCATAAAAGCGGTGGAGTACTTTTCTATGACAGCCTCAATCCCACACGGCGGCTCGCGGGCCGGCGCCATTTTCCGGGTGACCTCGGGTAACTTCCTCGAACAGTTCGACTTCTTTCTGTTCGGCTTCTACGCCACGCAAATCGCGGCGGTGTTCTTTCCGGCGAGCAGTGAGTTCGCGTCCCTGATGATGACTTTCGCAGTGTTCGGCGCAGGCTTTTTGATGCGTCCGCTGGGGGCTATCGTGCTCGGCGCGTACATTGATGACGTCGGTCGGCGCAAAGGGTTGATTGTCACCCTGTCGATCATGGCCAGCGGCACGATCTTGATTGTGCTGGTGCCCGGATACGAAACCATTGGCCTGTTCGCCCCGGCGTTGGTGTTGATCGGGCGCCTGTTGCAAGGCTTCTCCGCCGGTGCCGAACTGGGCGGGGTTTCGGTGTATCTCTCGGAGATCGCCACGCCCGGTCGCAAAGGCTTTTTCACCGCCTGGCAGTCGGCCAGTCAGCAGGTGGCCATCGTCGTCGCCGCCGCGCTCGGTTACGGTTTGAACCAATGGATGGCGCCGGAAGCTGTCGCCGATTGGGGCTGGCGGATTCCGTTTTTCGTCGGCTGCATGATCGTTCCGTTCATCTTCTTTCTGCGGCGCAATCTGGCGGAAACCGAAGAGTTCGCCGCTCGCAAACATCGTCCAAGCATGAAGGAAGTGTTCCGCACCCTCGGTCAGAACTGGGGCGTGGTGCTGGGCGGGATGCTGATGGTTGCCCTGACTACCACTGCGTTCTACCTGATCACCGTGTACGCACCGACCTTCGGCAAAACCGTGCTGCACCTGAGCACATCCGATGCGTTGCTGGTGACATTGCTGGTGGGCGTTTCCAACTTCTTCTGGCTGCCGATTGGCGGTGCATTGTCCGATCGCGTCGGCCGCCGTCCGGTGCTGATCGCCATGGCGCTGCTGGCGCTGGCCACCACTTATCCAGCGCTGTCGTACCTGGTGCAGGCGCCGAGCTTCAGTCACATGCTGCTGTCGCTGTTGTGGCTGTCGTTTATCTACGGCCTGTACAACGGCGCGATGATTCCCGCGCTGACCGAGATCATGCCGGTGGAAGTGCGGGTGGCCGGTTTCTCCCTGGCCTATAGCCTCGCCACTGCCGTGTTCGGCGGATTCACTCCAGCGATGTCGACCTTCCTGATCCAGTACACCGGCGACAAAGCCGCACCAGGTTACTGGATGAGCATCGGCGCGCTCTGCGCATTGGGCGCGACGCTTTATCTGTATCGCCGGGCCGGCGGTCGTCTGCAACCTGTTACTGCCTGAGAACATCACCATGAAAAAACTGTTTACCGTTACCGCCCTGCTCGCCGGCCTCGCATTCAACGTTGCGGCCCAGGCCGAAGAACTGCGGGTCATGACTTCCGGCGGTTTCACCGCCGCCTACAAGATCCTCGGGCCGAAATTCGCCGCCGCCACCGGCAACACGCTGGACACCCAACTCGGCCCGTCGATGGGCAAGGCGCCGGAGGCAATCCCCAATCGCCTCGCCCGTGGTGAAAAGGCCGACGTGGTGATCATGGTCGGCTACGCCCTCGATGATCTGATCAAGCAAGGCAAGGTTGATCCGGCTTCGCGGGTGGAACTGGCGGATTCGCGAATCGGCCTGGTGGTGCGCGAAGGCGCGCCGAAACCGGACATCAGCAACGTCGACGCTCTGAAGAAAACCCTGCTCGATGCAAAATCGGTGGCCTACTCCGACAGCGCCAGCGGCGTGTACATCGAGCAGCAATTGTTCAAGAAACTGGGGATCGAAGATCAGCTGAAACCGAAGGCGAAGATGATCCCGAAAATCCCGGTGGGTTCAGTGGTCGCAAACGGCGACTATCAACTGGGCTTCCAGCAGGTCAGCGAATTGCTGCCGGTGCCGGGGGTGAGTTTTGTGGCGAAGATTCCGGAATCGGTGCAGTCGGTAACGCGGTTTGCAGCGGGGATTCCGGTGGGTGCGCAGCATCCGCAGGAAGCCAAAGCGTTGCTCGCTTATCTGGCCGCACCTGCAGCCCAGCCTGACGTACAGGCCACCGGGCTGGATTCGGTCAAGCGCTGACCGTCGGCGGCTGGACCTTCATTTCCACCACCAGCCGCTCCAGCTCCAGTGCCGCCGGGGTCAGCGTACGACCCCGGCGTTTGATGATGCCGACACTGCGCATCACTTGCGGATCGGTCAGCGGCACCCGCGTCAGGATCGGATGATCCGCCGCCGGCATCGCCATCAATGGCACCGCTGCCACCCCCAACCCCGCTTCCACCAGACCGATCATGGTCGTCACATGCCGCGTCTCGCAGATGCTAGGGCGCTGCGGCACCACTTTGGCCAGGGCCTGATCGAGCAAAAAACGATTGCCGGAAGTCTTGTCCAGCGAGATGTAATCCTGCCGGTAGAACTCGTCCCAGGTGACGCTGCTGCGCCCGGCCAGCGGATGATCGCGGCGACAGGCAACCACGTAGCTCTCCTGCACCAGCGGCTCGAAATCCACGCCCGCCTCTTGGGTGCCCATGAAACTCAGACCGAAATCCGCCTCGCCATTGACCACCGCGCTCAGCACGTCGTGGGCGCTGGAATCGAGGACTTTGACTTTGATGCGCGGAAACTGCTGGTGATAACGGGCGACCACGCTCGGCATGAAGTAGTACGCCGCCGACGGCACGCAGGCAACAGTCACGTGGCCCTGCCGATTCGAGGCGACTTCACTGATGCCGAGCAACGCGACGTCCAGATCGTCGAGCAAGCGTTCGACGCTGGGCATGAAACCGCGTCCGGCCTGGGTCAGGCTGACCTTACGCGTGGTGCGCTCGAACAGCTTCACGCCGAGAGCGTCTTCGAGCTTTTCGATGCGCCGGCTCAGGGCCGGTTGCGACAGGCGCACGGTGTCGGCGGCCTTGCGGAAACTGCCCTGCTCGACCACGGCGCGAAAGGCTTGCAGGTCGTTGAGGTCGAAGTTGATGGCCATGAAAGACTCGAAGGAATTGATTCGTTGAGGTTATAAATGTAACCAATTGATGCAAATTATTACAGAAGCACATCTGCTCAAGCAGGCTGTGCGGTAGATCTGCAATGATTTCAGCCTTTATCCTTGTCGCCCCCCGCCGTACCGCGTTACTGGAGTTCCGCTCATGCCCCATGAAGGCAATCTGTTGCAAGCCGCCGTCGTCTTTCTCCTGGCCGCCGTGCTCACCGTTCCCCTGGCCAAGCGTCTGCAACTGGGCGCGGTGCTCGGTTATCTGTTTGCCGGGGTGATCATCGGCCCGTCGGTACTGGGTCTGATCGGCAATCCGCAAAGTGTCAGCCATATCTCGGAACTGGGCGTGGTGCTGCTGTTGTTCATCATCGGTCTTGAGCTGTCGCCGCGACGTTTGTGGGTGATGCGCAAATCGGTGTTCGGCGTGGGTCTGGCGCAGGTGCTGCTGACCGGTTCGGTGATCGGTGTGCTGGCGTTGTCGGTGTTCGGCCAGCCGCTGAACAGCGCGATTGTTCTGGGCCTGGGCCTGGCGCTGTCGTCCACCGCATTCGGCCTGCAAAGCCTCGCCGAGCGCAAGGAACTGACCAGCCCCCACGGGCGGTTGGCGTTTGCGATTCTGCTGTTCCAGGACATCGCCGCGATCCCGTTGATCGCCCTGGTGCCGATGCTCGCGGGGGTCGATCACCACACCAGCACCGCCGACGATATTCGTCACAGTTTGCAGGTGCTCGGCAGTATCGCCGTGGTGGTGATCGGCGGGCGATATCTGTTGCGTCCGGTGTTTCGCGTGGTGGCGAAAACCGGTCTGCCGGAAGTCTCCACCGCCACCGCGTTGCTGGTGGTGATCGGTACAGCGTGGCTGATGGACATGGTCGGTGTGTCGATGGCGCTGGGCGCGTTTCTCGCCGGGTTGCTGTTGGCGGATTCGGAATACCGCCATGAGCTGGAAGCGCAGATCGAACCGTTCAAGGGTCTGCTTCTCGGGCTGTTTTTCATCAGCGTCGGCATGGGCGCCAACCTCAGTCTGCTGCTCAGCGCGCCAATCACGGTGCTGGGGCTGACGCTGTTGCTGATCGCCCTGAAGTTGCCGTTGTTGTTTGTAGTCGGGCGTCTGGCCGGTGGATTGAACAAGGTCAGCGCGATTCGCCTCGGCATCGTGCTGGCAGCGGGCGGTGAGTTTGCTTTCGTAGTGTTCAAGATTGGCCGCGATCAAGGCCTGTTTGAACCACGTCTGTACGACCTGCTGGTGCTGACCATCACCCTGTCGATGGCCGTCACGCCGCTGTTGCTGCTGGTCTGCGCACGGCTGGTCAGCCCGAAGGTGCAGCCGGTGGAAGTGCCGGAGAAATTCCGCCAGATCGAGACCGAATCCCCACGGGTAGTGATCGCCGGCATGGGCCGTATGGGGCAGATCGTGGCGCGGATCCTGCGGGCGCAGAACATCAAGTTCGTGGCGCTGGACACCTCGGTGGAAACCATCGAACTGTCGCGCAGTTTTGGTGGCGTACCGGTGTTCTACGGTGACCCGATGCGTCCGGAAATCCTCAGTGCGGCCAAGGTCGGTGAAGCGGAGTACTTCGTGATTGCCACGGATGATCCGGAAACCAACATCAAGACCGCTGAGATCGTGCGCAAGCTCTATCCAGACATGAAGATCATCGCCCGGGCGCGTAACCGGCAGCATGTGCATCGGCTGGTGGATGTGGGGGCCGATCCGATCCGGGAGACCTATTACTCAAGCCTGGAAATGAGCCGCCGCACCCTGGTTGGCCTTGGCTTGACCCAGGCCCAGGCCGATGCGCGGATCAAGCGCTTCAAGCACCATGACGAACAGGTGCTGGAAGCTCAACACGCGGTGTACGACGACGCGGCCAAAGTGCTGCAGACCGCCCAGGAAGCGCGGGCGGAACTGGCCCGGTTGTTCGAGTCGGATCAACTGGAAGAACAATCGGGCAAGTCCTGAGCCCCGCCATCAATCCTTCCCGCGCAATGCGCGGGAAGGTTCTGATCAGGCCATCTCCAGCGCCCGCTCCTCCTTCAGGGGCGCCTCTGCAAACCGGTCCGCCAGAAACGGCGTGATGTCCAGCGGCAGCGGTTCATCGTTGACCATTTTGTCCAGCAACACCCCGGTGATCGCCGACGTCAGCACCCCGGTGCGGAAATGCCCACAGGCGTTGAGGTAACCCTCGACCCCGGCCATCGGCCCGAGAATCGGCAATTCGTCCGGCGAGCCCGGCCGCAACCCGGCCCAGGTGCGTTTGAGGTTGATGTCCGCCAGTTCCGGCAAACAACGCACCGCGCCCTGCACCAGCCCGGCGATTTCCGGCCAGGTGGTGGTGACGTCGAAGCCCTTATCCTCGGTGGTGCTGCCGATCAGGATTTCGCCGTTGTCCTTCTGTGCCATGTAGCAATCGCTGGTGGTCAGGCAACCGTTGAGGATTTTCGGCAGACGTTCGGTGAGCAGGATCTGGCCTTTAACCGGTTTCACCGGAATGCGGATGCCCGTGGCCCACTCGCTCAAGTCCGCTGCCCAGGCGCCGGCGGCGTTGATCAGGGTTTTGCAGTGGAACACCCCGGCTTCGGCCGTCTGTACGCCAGTCACCCGGGTGCCGTGATGCAACACGCCGGTGATGTTGGTGTTGACGTACATGTCCACGCCATTCTGCCGGGCGCCTTCGGTGTAGGCGTCGGCCAGGCGGAACGGGCTGACCTGGTGGTCGCAGAGAAACTCCAGCGCCCCGCGTGCCTCATGGCTGACGCTCGGCTCGGACTCGCGCAACGCCGCCTGATCCAGCCAGCGCACCTGATCGGCCAAGTGCGGAATGCAACTGACGATGTGCTCGGCGTACAACCGGTCTTCATCGTCATAGATCACGAACTTGAGCCCGGTCTTTTCGAACTTGAAATCCATCCCGTGGTTGTCGCGCAGTTCGCGGTGCAGCGCCGGGTACAGCGCGTTGGACTGCAAGGCGAAATCGAAAAACGACGGCGGCAGAATGTGCGGCGTGCTGGCGTCCACCGCCACCGCCGCGCCCTGGGTTTCGCGCTTGCGGCTGGCCGACATCATGCGGAAGAAAATCACCCCGCAGCCCAGCCCCACTGACTCGCCAATCGCCCACAAACCGCCGGCCGAAGCGCGGGTCGCGTTGCCCGGACGCTTGGCGTCGATCAGCGCAACCTTGAGGCCTTTGCGTTTGGACAACTGATAGGCGATGGAGGCGCCGATCACACCGCCGCCGGCGATGACCACGTCATAGAACTTACTCATGGGAAACGGCCTCCGTGCCGAGGGACTGGAACGCGGAAAAAGGGATCGGATCGATCGGGAAACGCGGGCGCAGCCAGCCGACATCCTTGCGCCCGGAGGCCTGACGCAAGCGGTCGCTGCAATAGCCGACGCACATCCGCCCCTGGCAGTCGCCCATGCTTATGCGGGTGCGCATTTTCAGGCTGGCGATGTCTTGCACGCCCTGCTCCAGCGCCCGGTCGATGTCGGCGCGGGTCGCGTGTTCGCAGCGGCAGATCACCGTGTCGGCGGCCGGCAATGCGGTCTGCCCGACGCCGCGTTCGGTGTAGCGATCCACTGCGGCGCGGAAACGTACGATGGCTTTGAGTTTGCTCAGGTAACGGTCGCGACGGACCCGCGCCAGCTCTTCTTCCAGCACGCCGCGTTGCAGCAGGATCGAAGTGGCGGCGATCTTGCCGGCGAGCATCGCCGCTTCGCCGCCACGAATCCCGCCCATGTCACCGGCCAGATGCACGTGGGGCTCGCTGCTTTGCTGCCAGATATTGGCGTTGGCGCGCAGGTAACCGTCGTCGCTGAAGCCGTGATCCAGACCCATTTGCTGACTCAGTTGCGTGCGCGGGATGAAGCCGTAGCCGACGGCTAGGGTCTTCGCTTCGAAGCGTTCAACCCGGCTCAGGTCCGGCTCCCACGTTGCCGAGTACGGTGCCACGCTGACGCTTTTCAGTTCGCCTTCGCCGTGCGCTTCGACCACGCCCCAGCCGTAGTGCATCGGGATGCTGTGCAGTTTCAGGTAGGCGAGCATGCTCAAGCCATCGAGGAACAGCTGCGGCTTGTTCAGCAGTGCCAGGCTTTCCTTGGCAATCTTGCCGAATGCGCAGGCCTCGTAGACCCCCGCCACACTCACGCCCGACGCATGCAACTGGGTCGCCACCAGCGGCAACAGCGGCCCGGTACCGGCGATCACCACCGGCCCCTGCGGTTTGACCACCCCGCTTTTGATCTGCAATTGCAGACCGCCCAGCAGGATCACGCCGGGCAGCGTCCAGCCTGGAAACGGCACGCTGCGCTCGTGACAACCGGCGGCCAGCAGCAACTGCGGGTATTCGATTTCATGCAGCCGCTCGTCGCCGTCCAGTACCACCAGCGAACGCGTGCCTTCTGCGCCGACTACGCGGTGGTTGAGGCGCACGTCGATCAGCCCGGACTGCTCCTGGAAATCACCGTGCAATTTGCCCAACGCCTCGGAGTAACGCGGCCCCAGATAATCCAGCTGCACGCCGTCACGCAGCGGCCCGCGATAGACCACGCCGCCAAGGCGCGAAGCTTCTTCGAGCAAAGTGCAGCGCACCCCATGCAGGGCCAATTCGATGGCCGCGGCCATTCCCGCCGGGCCACCGCCGACGATCACCGGATGCAGGCTCATAGCACCTCCTGCCCGTGAATACGGTTGGCCTGGGTTTCGATCAGCATGCCCTCGCGCACCACGGTCTGGCAGGCTCGACGCTTGTGCCGGCCGTTGATTTTCACCAGGCAGCACTGGCACACGCCCATGCCGCAATAGGCACCGCTGATCTGGTTGTGATCGTTGCGCGCCACCTGGCGCACGCCAAGGGACTGAATGACGCTGAGCACGGTTTCGCCGATGGCGGCGGTGACCGGCTGGCCGTTGATATGGACAGTCATATCCGCCTGCGCCAAGGGCTGGATATCGAAGGTTCTTTCTAGGCAGTGCATTGCGATGATCATCCGTGAAAAGTTCAGGTGAGGTTGAAACAGCTCCTTGCTGCACTACACCTCGCCGGCTCGTGGGGGGTTATCGCTCTCTATCGGGCCGGCAGGCGGGTTTTGCTCGCGCAGCAGAGTGCGCGCAAGCAATGTAGTCGATCCAGCGGCAAGGGCCTGGAAATTTCACGTTAGGGGATATTGCATTAACGGATATTGATCCAGGCCATGGAAATGACTGTAGGGTTCTGCGACCTCGACACTGCGCAGAAAGCAAAAAGCCGCTTCAACCCGAAGATGGAAGCGGCCAAGGCATATGCCTCAAGGAATCAGTGCACGAACAGGGCGATCAGGATGATGATCGGGATTGGAACGCCGAGGAAAAACAGCAGTAGTGAGCGCATGGTGATTCTCCTTGATTAACGGACTGGCGGCAGCGTGGTCGTGGTGTAGGTTTCGACTTCGACGTACTCGACCGCATCCCGGCGGCGACCGCCGAAGGTGGCCGAGAGGCTGGCGAAGAACGCACCGGCCAACAGTGCGATGAACATCCACAGCGTGGTCCAGGCAGCGACTTTGGCGGCGGTGTCGGCGGCTTGTTGCGCTTTCACTTTGGCGTCGGCGATTGCCTTCTGGGTGCGGGCGTAGATTTCATCGACCCGACGTTCGGCGTCGGCCTGGGTCAGGTTGGTACGCTGAGCGACCAGTTGTGCGAGATAGGTACGGTCTTCGGCGCTGAGCTGACCGTTGGCCAGGCTCTGGGCGAAGATCCGGGTCACGGTGCCACGGGCGGCGTCATCGCTGACGGCGGCGGGACGATCGTCGCGAAACAGGCTGTCGACGAAGTAGCCGTACTGATCACTGTCGGTGTTGGCCGCGGCAGTACCCGCCGCCTGAGTCATCGCACTGGCTGCGCCACCGGCGACACTTGCACCGGCCTGCACGCCACCGCTGACGATGCTGCTGACCGAGCCGACCACCAGCGTTGCGGTGACCAGAGTCGCTACACACCAGGACAGGAAGCCATGGGCGGTGTCGCGGAAATAAACCTCGTCACCGTGCATGTTGGCCCACTTCACTCGCAAGCGACCAGCGATGTAGCCACCGAGCCCCGAAGCGATGATTTGCGTGGCCGCCAGCCAGATGATGGTGGAAATGCCCAGCCCCTTGGCGCTGATACCCTCCCCGGCCCACGGTGATACGGCGGAGAAGCCCAGACCGAAGCCCAGCAGCACGAGAATCAGCGACAGTGCCGCCGCAGCGGCAGCCCCTGCGAAGATCGCGCCCCAGGACACCCCCGAGACGTTGCTCGACTCTCCTTCGTAGGCAGGATAAAACCCATCAGAGGATCTATTCATTGTTGTAGTGCTCCAGGCATGAAAAATGGTGTTACAACTCGTCATCAGAGGAATTGCAGTGACCGTGCCAGTCGCCGACACTAAATAAATCGTTTGGATTCAATCAGTTAAAAAGTCTGAACTTCCCAGGACCATGCAATTTGCAACAACGGCTCAATAACAGCGGGTTTTATGCATTGGCACAAAAGCCCCGGTCATTTGCGTTTGTAGCTTTTCTTGCCACTCGGAGTCAGGCAATACACGCCGCCGCGCGGCCCGGTGCAGAATGAGCCGGTGCCGCAATCACAGCCATCGTTGCTTTGCAGAAGTTGTTGCGGTCGCGCCTGTTCGCGGATGCCGAACATGGCGGCGCAGCTCTTCTTCGAGCCGCTGATGGAGCCGTCATTGCACAGGAACAGATCGCCGTCGCAGCGATCGATGCCGCCCTTTTTCCCGGAACACGGGGTGTTGGCGGCCAGTGCCGAAGCGCTCAGCAGCGCCAGCAACATCCCGGCCATCGGCATCCAGCCACCACGAATCAACCGGCTCACGGCATCACCCCTTGAAAAATATGGCCATATGATATCAACGTTTCACAGAATAATTCGGCAACTGCGACTAATGACGGCTAAAACATGAAAGTTAATTTAAAGCGCCCGCGCAAAATCTTGGCAAAATGCTGCCATTGCGTTTGAACAGACCAGCAGGCCCACCATGACTCGCATCCTCACCATCGAAGACGACGCCGTGACCGCCCGGGAAATTGTCGCCGAACTGAGCAGCCACGGCCTCGACGTGGACTGGGTCGACAACGGCCGTGAAGGCCTGGACCGCGCCGTCAGCGGCAACTACGACCTGATCACCCTCGACCGCATGCTGCCGGAACTCGATGGCCTGGCCATCGTCACCACCCTGCGCACCATGGGCGTGGCCACGCCGATCCTGATGATCAGCGCCCTCTCCGATGTCGACGAGCGCGTGCGCGGCTTGCGCGCCGGCGGCGATGATTACCTGACCAAACCGTTCGCCACCGATGAAATGGCCGCCCGGGTCGAAGTGTTGCTGCGTCGGCAGAACAGCAACGGCGCCCAGCCGACCACGTTGCAGGTGGCGGATCTGCAACTCGACCTGATCAGCCACGAAGCCCGTCGCGCCGAGCAAGTGCTGACGCTGCTGCCGACCGAGTACAAGTTGCTGGAATTCCTGATGCGCAACAGCGGTCAGATCCTGTCGCGGATGATGATTTTCGAGGAAGTCTGGGGCTACCACTTCGACCCCGGCACCAACCTGATCGACGTGCACATCGGCCGTCTGCGCAAGAAGATCGACCCGCCGGGCAATGTCCCGCTGATCCGTACGGTGCGAGGCTCGGGTTATGTCATTGCCGAACCCGTCTGACGGTTGGCGCTCTTCCAGCAGCCGCTTGCTGGCGCTGTACAGTTCGTTGTTCGTGGCCTGGAGCGCGATCCTCATGGGGGTCATGTACTTCGAGGTTTCCGGTTATCTCGACAACCTGGCCAAGCATTCGCTGATGCAACGTCAGCACCTGTTCAAGCATTTTCGCGGCGATCAACTGGAAGAGGCCCTCGCCGCCAGCATGACCTTCGACATTCGCGGCATCGACGCCTACGGCCTGTTTGACGCCCAGCATCGCTACCTCGGCGGCGCGTTGCAGAAGATCCCCGAGGGCCTGCCGCTGGACGGCAAGATCCACATGCTCAGCGAATGCGCCGACTCCGACGACCCGACCCTGCCCGCCGACAGCTGCGACGCTGTCGCCACCCCGACCCGAGACGGCCGCTGGCTGGTGTTGTTGCGTGACAACGGTTCGCTGTTCGCGGTGACCAGGATCATTCTGCATGCGTTGCTCTGGGGCGTATCGCTGACGATTGTGCCGGGCATCATCGGCTGGCATTTGCTGCGTCGCCGGCCGTTGCGGCGGATCCGGGCGATCCAGGCCAGCGCCCAGTCGATTGTCGCCGGGGACCTGACCCACCGTTTGCCGCTGTCCAATCGCCGCGATGAGCTGGACATGCTCGCCGCCATCGTCAACGCCATGCTCGATCGCATCGAGCGCTTGATGAATGAAGTCAAAGGCGTGTGCGACAACATTGCCCATGACCTGCGCACCCCGCTGACCCGATTGCGCGCGCAGTTGTATCGCATGCAGCAGCAGGCTGGCGAAGGTTCGCCGGAAGCGGCGCAACTGGATCTGGTGCTGGCCGAGGCCGATACGTTGATGGCGCGGTTTCGGGGTTTATTGAGGATTTCCGAACTGGAGGATCGTCAGCGCCGCTCGGGGTTTGTCGAGCTCGATCCGGTGTTGCTGCTGCAGGAATTGCACGAGTTCTATCTGCCGCTGGCCGAAGACGACGAGTTGCGCTTCGAACTGAACATGCCGGAAACCCTGCCCATGCTGAACGGTGATCGAGCGTTGCTGTTTGAAGCGCTGGCGAACCTGTTGAGTAACTCGATCAAGTTCACCCCGGCCGGTGGCACGGTGGTGTTGCGCGGGGTCAATGATGCGGGGCATACGCGGATCGAGGTGCACGACTCCGGGCCCGGCATTCCAGAATCCGAACGGGAGGCGGTGTTCCAGCGCTTCTATCGCGCCGAGGGCGGGCAACCGCAGAATGGTTTTGGCCTGGGACTGTCGATCGTCGCGGCGATCGTCAATCTGCACGGTTTCAGTCTTGAGGTGGGACGCAGCGATCTGGGCGGGGCGAAGCTGGTGCTGGATTGTCGGCAGAGTCTGATTTCACAGTCTTGAAGAGATCGTTCCCACGCCGCGTGGGAACGATCAGCGATCAACTTAAGCGGGGTAGTTGGCGCGCAGTGCCTCGAGCCCACCCTGATAGATCCCGCTGAACAGCGCCACCACTTCCTCCTCGCTCACGCCCTTGGCCGTAAACCGTCCCGACCACGTCACCTTCGCGCCCTGCCCCTGGGCTTCAACACGAATCGTCGCCAGATAATCGGTAGCCGGAAACGGTGCCTGCAGAATCGAATAGCTGTAAGTCTTGCCCGCGTTATCGAACGTCTCCAGACGCTCGACCACCACCCCGCCGTCAGCGGTTTGCAGGGTGCGCACACGCCCGCCTTCACTCAGTTCGCTATTGGGAATGAACGGGAGCCAGTCCGGCAGGCTGTTGAAGCCGCCAATCAATTGCCAGACCTGTTCGGCCGAAGCCGGAATGTCGATGGTTGCTGATGCAGTTGCCATAAATAAAAAGTCTCTCTCGATGAATTCAGATAGTCAGGCTGTCGACCACGCCACCGTCGACCCGCAACGCGGCGCCAGTGGTAGCTGAAGACAGCGGTGAAGCGATGTAGGTGACCAGGTGCGCGACCTCTTCGACATCCGCCACGCGCTGGATGATCGAGCTCGGGCGGGCCCGGCGGACAAACGCGTCAGCCTCGTCCCGCAGGCTGCGGCCAGACTCGGCGGCGGCATCCTTGAGCATTTCCTCGACACCGTCGGTGAAGGTCGGCCCCGGCAGGATCGCGTTGACCGTAACCCCGGTGCCCGCCAGGCGTTTGGCCAGGCCATGGGACACCGCGAGGTTGGCGCTTTTGGTCACGCCGTAGTTGATCATGTCGGCCGGGGTGGCTACGCCGGATTCCGAAGACAGGAAGATCACCCGGCCCCAGCCCTGCTCGACCATCGCCGGCACGTAATGCCGCGACAAGCGCACGCCGGAGATCACGTTGATCTCATAGAAGCGCGTCCACTCATCGTCCGGCGCGTCGAAGAAATCCACGGCGTTGTAGATGCCGAGGTTGTTCACCAGGATGTCGGCTTTCGGTTCGGCGGCGAACAGTTTCTGCGCGCCTTCGGCCGTGCCCAGATCCGCCGTCAGACCGCGCAGTTGCGCGCCCGGCACCTTGTCTCGAATGCTTGTAAGCGCCTGTTCGACCTTGGCCGCGTCGCGACCGATCACCACCACCGTGGCGCCCGCTTCGGCCAGCGACTGGCTGATACCCAAACCGATGCCCGCCGTGCTGCCGCTGACAATCGCCAGTTTTCCGCTCAGATCGATCTTCATGCTTTCACCTCGTCGATGGGTAATGGTGCACGTTCGGACACCAGTTTCGCTTCACGCATGGCCTGCCAGAAACCGGCCGGAATGACCGCCGACAGCGCCGCCACATCTTCAGCGATACGCCCCGGTTTGCTCGCGCCGGGAATCACGGCTGCCACGGCCGGATTGGCCAGCGAGAATTGTAGTGCAGCCGCTTTGACATCGACGCCGTAAGCCGCGGCGATGCGTTTGATCTGCTCGA
The DNA here is from genome assembly GCF_057809295.1 of Pseudomonas sp. FG35. NCBI lineage: Bacteria > Pseudomonadati > Pseudomonadota > Gammaproteobacteria > Pseudomonadales > Pseudomonadaceae > Pseudomonas > Pseudomonas sp. FG35. Next base: position 476,208 of record NZ_JBMDJR010000003.1, read on the forward strand.
CCTTCGCCACGATCTCAGGGCTGGCTTTCTGGTATTCGAAGTGCGCGCCGCCGGCCAGGATCCCAGAGCTGTATGGACCGCCGACAACGATTTCAACGTTCTGCGCCCGGGCCGAATCCATCAAGCGCTGCAGAGCGCGGTCGTGATCGAGCAAGGTGTAGCGGCCGGCCAACAGGAAGCCGTCAGGCTGCGCCCCGGTCAGGTCCAGCGTCAACTCGCACGGCTCGACCTTGTTCACGCCCAGGCCCCAGCCCTTGATCACGCCTTCTTCACGCAGACGGGTCAGGACTTTGAAGGCGCCGGTACGGGCCTGATTGAAGTACTCGAGCCATTGATCGCCGTAGAAATCCTGAGCGATGTCGTGGACCCAGACGATGTCGAGGCGATCGGTTTTCAGGCGCTTGAGGCTGTCTTCGATCGAACGCAGCGTAGCGTCAGCGCTGTAGTCGTTGACGATCTTGTTCGGGCGGCCGTGTTCGAACACCCCGCTTTTCTCGCCCAGATCCCGGGCGGCGGCGTCTTCGACTTCATCGAGAATCACCCGGCCGACTTTGGTGCTGAGCACATAGTCGTCGCGCTTGTAGCGGGACAGTGCTTCGCCGAGGCGGATTTCCGAGAGGCCCGAACCGTAGAACGGTGCGGTGTCGAAGTAACGCACACCGGCCTCCCACGCCGCGTGCACGGTAGCTTGGGCTTCTTCTTCAGGAATGGCGCGGAACATGTTGCCCAGCGGCGCGGTGCCGAAGCCGAGTTGGCCGGGGAGTTTGTCTTTCAAGCTCATGATGCTGTCCTCGTAATTCGTGGTCGGTGTTGACCGTTGAGCAGATCCTAGATTGCGCCACTCAGACCGTCCAAGACATAATCCGCAGCACTTGAGTCCCTGAAGGTCTGACATGATCGACATCCGCCAATTGCGCTACTTCGTCGCCGTCGCCGAGGAAGAACACGTCGGCCGCGCCGCCGAGCGCCTGCACATTTCCCAGTCGCCCCTGAGCCGGCAGATCGCCCAGCTCGAAGAGCGCCTGGGCCTGACTCTGTTCGAACGCAGCCAGCAACGCATCCGCCTGACCCGCGACGGCCAGACCTTTCTCGCCGAAACCCGCGCCCTGCTGACCCACGCCAACCGCTTGGAATCCCTCGGCAAACGCCTGGGCCGTGGCGAAGAAGGTGGCCTGTGCATCGGCTACATCGAGAACGCGATGCACGCCGGGGTCTTGCCCAATGCCTTGCGCGTGCTGCGGGTGGATCGACCGAACGTGCATGTCGCGCTGTACAACCTGAGTTCCGCCGAACAGCTGGAAGGCCTGCGTCAGCGTAGCCTCGATATCGCGCTGGTCAGTGAACCGCCGACGATCGACGACCCTGACCTGCTGGGCTTTCAGGTGCTGGACGACCCGATGCTGCTGGCGCTGCCCGAACATCACCCGCTGAATCAATTGCCATTGCTGACCCCGGCGGATCTGGCCGATCAGGAATGGATTGGCGTGCAACCGCGCCAAGGGGCCGACGATGAGTTCGTCAGCGCCTGCATCCGCGCAGGTTTCACCCCGGATTTGCGGATGCAGGCCACGGAACCGTTTACCGCGTTGGGGCTGGTGGCCTCGGGGCTGGGGATCGCGATGATCCAGAAAGGCCTGAGCCATAACGCACCGCCGGGCGTGGTGCTGCGGGAAGTGCCGTGGCTGGCGTTTACCACGCCGTTGTGGGCGGCTTGGCACCGAGTCAATTTACGGCCGTTGGTGGAGACGTTTCGTAAAGTGTTGACCGGGTCCGATATCTCCGCCGCCTGAAAATCCGCAGGTCCTCACCCCAGCCCTCTCGAAACGTCGGACCGCCCGTAGGGAGAGGGAACCTATCGAGGGATATTGACGTGATAAATCGACCTGAAAAATCTGGTGTGAATCCATAACCAGGTTGATCCGGCACTGAGAGTTGGTCTGGTCTACAGTGAATTTTCCATTCCACTTCACAAGGACGTGAAGCATGCAAAATCGCCCTACCCTCGACCAACGCCGATTCGCCCGCCACTTACGCGCCAGCCAGACCGATTGTGAGCAACTGCTCTGGCAGAAGCTGCGGGCGCGGCAGGTGGCAGGGCTGAAATTTCGGCGGCAGGTGCCGGTTCCGCCATTCGTGCTGGATTTCTACTGTGTGGAATTGAAGCTGGCGGTAGAGCTGGATGGGGGGCAGCACTTTGAGGAGGCGGGAGAAATTCATGACCGGCGGCGTACGGCTTATCTTCAGCGACTGGGGATTGAGGTGGTGCGGTTTAGCAATCTGGAGGTGATTCAGCAGATGAGTGACGTGCTGGAGCAGATTGTGCGGGTTGCGGAGGTTTTGAGAGCGCAATCCTGATCCGAAAAGCGCCCTCACCCCAGCCCTCTCCCGGAGGGAGAGGGAGCCGATTGGGGGATATTGTCGGAATACATCGACCTGAAAAATCTGCGGTGAATCCGTAATCGACCTTGTGTTTCAGATCGATGCTTGAAATCCATAATCGACTCGGTGCATCAGGTCGACGCTTGGAATCCATAATCGACTCGGTGCATCAGGTCGATGTACCTCTCAAGACACCTCGGTCGGCTCCCTCTCCCTCCGGGAGAGGGCTGGGGTGAGGGCAAGCGGTCTACGCGGAACTCCTGAGCATTCAAGATCCCAACCGCGCCCACCTCGCCACCAGTTGCGCACTGATACTCACCCCGCCGCAAACAATGACCACCACATCATTCGCCCCCGCCAACGCCGGATGATCGAGGTACGCCACCGCCAGCGAAACCCCGCACGCAGGCTCCACCAATTGCCGCAGATCACTGGCATAACGCACCACGCCCATGATCGCGTCGTCATCTGACAGCACCAGACACTCATGATCGAACTCGCCGATATGCTCTACCGGCCAAGCCGCCACCTGGGCGGCGCCGAGGGAGGTGGCGACACTGTCGATCCGACTCAGGCGCACCGGATGGCCAGCCTGGACGGCCGCAGCGAACGAGGCGGCGCCTGTGGTTTCGCAGGTGATGATGCGGCAGTCTCGGCGGTCATGGCGCAGCAGCCCGGTGAGGATGCCCGCCAGCAAACCACCGCCGCCGACCGACGTGACCACGGTATCGACCTGCGGGCAGTCGTCGAGGATTTCGTCGACCATCGAGCTGTGCCCTTCCCACAACACCGGGTGATCGAAGGCCGGCACGTATTCGGTGTCCGCCGCGCTGGCCAGTTCTCGCGCTCGCTGATTGGCCTCGTCCCAGACTTTGCCGTGGACGATGACGTCCGCGCCGGTGCGGCGAATACGCGCGCGGGTCGCTTCAGGCGTGGTGTGCGGCACCACGATGCAGGCTTGCAAACCCAGGCTGACCGCTGCCACCGCCGTGGCCAGCCCGGCATTGCCGCCGGACGGGCATACGACCTTGCGCTTGCCCTGCGCCGCTGCCTGACTGCACAACAAGCCCATCCCGCGCAGCTTGAACGAGCCACAGGGTTGCAGGTTTTCCAGCTTCAGCCACATGCGCCGGGACGCAGTCGACAGGGTCGGATGGAGGATCAGCGGCGTGCGGATGTGCAACATGGCGGACTCCCGAAGCGGCGGATCGGATGATCGGAACGTCTCTGCCTGAAGTTTAGTCCACGCCCCTGCCAGCGGTTAAACGCCGGGGATCGTGCAGGGATCTACACTGAACGGAATAGCTGTGAGGTGCCTATGAAAATGTCTGCGCAAATGACCGTGGTCGCCGTGCTCGCCACCCTCGCCTATCTGGGCCTGGCGATGTGGGGCATCGGTGGCGTGGCGGTGTTCTTTTCTCACGGGGCGTTGGTCGTGATGGCCCTGGCCACGCTGGCCATGGTGGTGGCGTCGTTGTTCACGGAAGTGAACCTGAGCACCGGCGAACGCGAGGACCGGGCCAATCGCTGGGTGATTCCGGCGTTTGCCGTGATCGGACTGGTCAGTGCCTTTCTGCCGGCTTACTGCGACCGCATCGGTTTCTGGACCGTCGGCCGCGAAGGCACCCGTTGGCTGGGAGCGTTGCTGTTTATCGTGGGTGGTGGGTTGCGCTTGTGGCCGGTGTTTGTGCTGGGTCATCGGTTCAGCGGGCTGGTGGCGATTCAACCGGGGCACCGGTTGGTCACCGACGGCATCTACCGGCATCTGCGCAACCCCAGTTACCTGGGGCTGGTGATCAATGCGATCGGCTGGGCCTTGGCGTTTCGTTCGGTGGTCGGCCTGTTGCTGGCGGCGCTGACACTGATCCCGCTAATCGCCCGCATCCACTCCGAAGAGGCCTTGCTGCGCACGCAGTTCGGCGCCGAATACGACGCTTATTGCGCCCGCAGCTGGCGATTGCTGCCCGGGGTTTATTGAGGTTGCAGACGCAACTGGCCGTCGCTGTCGATGCTCAGCGCAATGTCGCGGTAGCTGGCGATGGTCGCGTGGGCGGTTTCAAGCGGATGCTGGTGAGTCGTGGTGATGATCATCAACGGCGCACCCGCGGCTTCAGCGGCCTGAATACCGACAGTGGCGTCTTCGAAAATCAGGCAATCCGCCGGCTCCAGCCCCAGGCGTCTGGCCGCCAGACGATAACCGGCCGGATCCGGTTTGCCAGCGGTCACATCTTCAGCGGTGATCATTACCGCCGGTTCAGGAATCCCCGCCGCGCCCATCCGCCGCAACGCCAGATCCCGTGGCGCCGAGGTCACCATGGCCCAGCGATCCGCCGGCAACGATTTGAGAAACGCTGCCGCGCCGGGGATCTCGACGATGCCTTCGACGTCTTCGATTTCCGCCTCGGTGATGAACGCCGCTTGCGCCTCGGCGTCCACGCCCGGCAGGTTCAAACGCGTGATGGTGTCGATGGCGCGCACGCCATGGATGGTCGGCAGGAACGTTTCGACGTTCACCCCGTGGCGCACGGCCCAGGCGGACCAGATCCGCTCGGCGGCGGCGATGGAGTTGAGGACGGTGCCGTCCATGTCGAACAGGAACGCGCCGAACGCGCGGTTGAAAACAGCATCGTGAGCAGACAAAAGATCACTTCCTCGCAAGGGGCCGGGCAACGATGCCCGGCAATGTAGCACCTGCGGGACGCTTCAGTGCAGACGCGGCGCCTTGGATTTGAACGCACCGTCAACACAGTCGAGCAACTGGCCGATGGCCCACGGCTTCTTGATGAACGCCACCGGATGCTTCACGCCTGAGGTCTCCGGTGTTTCATAACCGGACATGACCATCACCGGTTTGTCCGGCCAGCGCTCGCCGACCAGATTGGCCAGGTCTGCGCCGTTAAGCGTGCCGGGCATGGTGATGTCGGTGAGCAGCAGCGCCACTTCCGGCGCATGCTCCTCCAGATAGACCGAAGCCGCATCGGCGCTGGTCTGCGGCTCGACCTTGAAACCTTCCTCCTGAAGAATTTCGCACAGAAACTCCAGAATCAACGGATCGTCCTCGACTACCAGAATCAATCCGCCAGGAAGGTGCGCGCTCGACGTCGAAATTGGACACATGAACTGGCACTCCCTGAATTGCATGAACGATTTAGCGGCTTGATCCCGCTGCTTATCTGGTATGAGCAGCGCCTTCTACAGAAATTCATTTTTGATACAGGTCTTTTCGATAACACTGGGTCAACGGGCACTCGCCGGCGGGTAATTGCGGTTAAAATGCGCGCCCTTTTGCTGGCCGATCCTGATTGATGAACCCTCAAGCCCTCGCCGTTCTCCATACCCACCTGCTCAACGCGCTGACGTCGGCACCGGCCGAAACCCGGCGCCTGTTCCATGGGCGCGGGCGTTGCTGGCCGGGTCTGGAGCAGGTCACCGTGGACTGGCTGCAAGGCGTGGTGCTGGTGTCATTGTTCAAGGAGCCCGAGGCTTCGCAGCTGGACGACCTCAAGCGCCTGCTGCTGGAAATCACCGGTTCAGCGCCATGGCAGCAGTCCGGCGCCCACACTTTGTTGATCCAGCACCGTTACCTGCCGCAAAGCACCGCCGAATGGCTATTGGGTGAAGAGATCGACGAAATGACCATCGTCGAGGGCGGGCTGAAATATCGGGTGGATCTGGGCCGCAAGCAGAACACCGGGCTGTTCCTCGACATGCGCTACGGCCGCAACTGGGTGCGCGAACAGGCTGCGGGCAAACGGGTGCTGAACCTGTTCGCCTACACCTGCGGCTTTTCGGTGGCGGCCATCGAGGGCGGCGCCAGCCATGTGGTCAACCTCGACATGTCCCGCGCCGCACTGAGCCGGGGCCGCGACAATCACCGGTTGAACGGGCATGACCTGAGCAAGGTGAGTTTCCTTGGCCACGACCTGTTCAAGTCCTGGGGCAAGGTGATCAACAGCGGCCCGTACGATCTGGTGATCATCGACCCGCCGTCGTTCCAGAAAGGCAGTTTTCTGCTGACCAAGGATTATCAGCGGGTGCTGCGTCGTCTGCCGGAATTGCTGACGGCGCAGGGCACGGTGCTGGCCTGCATGAACGACCCTTCGTTCGGCTCGGACTTCCTGATCGATGGCGTGACCCAGGAAGCGCCGAGCCTGCGCTTCGAGCAGCGGCTGGAAAATCCGCCGGAGTTTCCGGATATCGAACCGGAAAGCGGTCTGAAGGCGCTACTGTTCAAGCAGATCGGCTGATTCCGGTCAGCGCGGGCGCAGCACCAACGCAAACAGCTCACCATGCCCCGTAACGTTGAGCTTGTGGTAGAGATTGCGCCGGTGCACCTTCACGGTCTCCGGCGAAATGTTCATGTGCTGGGCGATGGCCTTGCTGGAAAAGCCCTGAAGAATCAGACGCGCCGTATCGATCTCGCGCGCGGTCAGACGGGCGTCGAAGCGGTCGAGCAGCGCCGCAATATCGCCGACCGGCGCCTCGACCACCGCGCCTTGCGGCGGCATCAACTGCACATGCCGACGCATCGCTGACAGCACCCAGTCCCGCACACAGAGCAGGCGCCCCTGCTCCTGCAAACTGAACGCCGTCGAGCGGCCCATCGACAAGCCCAGCACGCCGCCATCGGTGTTGACCAGAAATTGCAGCTCATCCGCGCCGACCACCGAACGGAAGTAACTCTGGTAGTACTCGCTGTGCAGAAACTGGTCCGGAGCCACGGACGCGAGGCTGTACAAACCGTCGGCGACCCCGGCGACGGCGGCCTGGTAGAACGGATCAAGCAGGTACATGCCGGCACAGTAACCGGCCAGCTCTTCCTGCTCGTCGGCGCGGCCCTGGCTGTCGAAGTCGATCAGCAATTGCGGCGGCCGCCCCGTCTGCATCACCGCCACCAGCGCATTGTCCAGCGGCACCAGCAATCGCAGCGTATCGACCAGCGCCCGCCAGAAACCGTCCTGCCCCACCGTGGCGAACACCCGCGACAGGCTCTGATGCACCGGCAATTCCTGCAGCAACGCGTCCACGCACTACCCCTTTCGAGTAACCCATGATGGGAATGGGTGCGGCGCGGCCCGCCCGATAGGCTGACCACTCCTGTTCATCACCGGCCTGCCAACAGGCCAGGAGTGCCGCATCATGCGTGGTCATCGTGGGTATATCAACCTGGGTCTGATGGGCGTTTTGTCCGCTGCGCTGAGTGCGCAGGCGGCCGATGCGCCGAGCGTGCATGTCTATAACTGGTACGACTACATCGGCCTTAACACCCTGCATGACTTCAAGCGTGACAGCGGTATCGAACCGGTCTACGACACCTTCGACAGCGCCGAAGTGCTGGAAGGCAAACTGATGACCAGCCGCAGCGGCTACGACGTGGTGGTGGCGAGCAACTTCAGCCTGCCGACCCTGATCAAGGCCGGCGCCCTCGCCCCGCTGCCCCGCGACCAACTGCCGGGCTGGAAGAACCTCGACAACGACCTGCTGAGCAAACTGGCCAACAACGACCCCGGCAATCAGTACGCCGTGCCTTACCTGTGGGGCACCAACGGCATCGGCTACAACGTCGACAAGGTGCGCGCCGTGCTGGGCGAAAAGGCCCCGGTGGATTCCTGGGATCTGGTGTTCAAGGAAGAGAACCTGGCCAAGCTCGGCGAGTGCGGCGTGGCGATGCTCGATTCGCCGTCGGAAATGCTCCCGGTCGCGCTGCACTATCTCGGGCTGCCGCCGAACAGCACCAAGGCCGAGGACTACCAGAAAGCCGAAGCGCTGCTGCTGAAACTGCGCCCGCACATTGCCTACTTCAACTCCTCGAAATTCATCAGCGATCTGTCCAACGGCAACATCTGCGTGGCGGTCGGTTGGTCCGGCGCGATGCTCGAAGCCAAGACCACCGCCGAGCAGGCCGGCAACGGCGTGAAGATTCAGTACAGCCTGCCGAAGGAAGGCGCGCCGGTATGGTTCGACACGCTGGTCTTGCTCAAGGACGCACCGCATCCGGCCCAAGGCCTGGCGTTCATCGACTACCTGCTGCGGCCCGATGTGATTGCGCCGGTCAGCGATCACTTGTCCTACCCCAACGGCAATCGCGCCGCGACGGCGCTGGTTGCCCAGACCACCCGCGACAACCCGGCGGTGTACCCGTCAGCCATGGCGATGGCGACGCTGTACACCCTCGAGCCCCTGCCCAAAGCCACCGAACGGGTGCGCACGCGGGTGTGGAGCAAGGTCAAGAACGGCCAGTAACAACCCTTCGAATCACTGCCTTCAACAGAGAGAACATCAATGAAACCACGTGCCCGCGATCTCCATATCCGCATCGGTCAATTGCAGCCTGGCCCGCTCAACGCCATCACCGACGTACCCGGCGTACGGGTCGGCCACAGCAACGTGCGCGGCCGCAGCGCCAGCGGTCGTGACATCTGCAGCGGCGTCACCCTGATCGAACCACGCGCCGGTTCGACCAACGCACAACCGTGTTTCGCCGGCGTCCACGTACTCAACGGCAACGGTGACGCCACAGGACTGGAGTGGATTCGCGAAGCCGGCCTGCTGACCAGCCCGATCGCCTTCACCAACACTCACAGCCTCGGCGTGGTGCGTGATGCCTTGATCGAGCTGGATCGCGCGCAGCAACCGGATGACGGCCGTCTCTACTGGAACATGCCGGTGGTGCTGGAAACCTTCGATGGCTTGCTCAACGACATCAACGGCTTTCATGTGAAGCCCAAACATGTGGCCGAAGCGATGAGCAATGCCGTTGACGGCCCGGTGCAGGAAGGCGCGGTGGGTGGTGGCAGCGGCATGATCTGCCATGAATTCAAAGGTGGGATCGGCACCGCATCACGTCGCTTGAGCAAGGCTCAGGGTGGCTGGACAGTGGGCGCCATCGTCCAGGCCAACCACGGGATTCGCAGCGAACTGCGGGTCGACGGCTACCCGGTCGGGCGATATATGGAACAGGTGGATTCGCCGTTCCTGCGCGCTTCGTTGCCGCATCCGGGCATGGGCTCGATCGTAGTGGCCCTCGCCACCAATGCACCGCTGTTGCCGCATCAATGCACGCGACTGGCGCAACGGGCGAGCCTCGGTCTGGCGCGCACCGGTGGCGGCAATGAGGATCACAGCGGCGACATCTTCATCGCCTTCGCCACCGGCAACGGCCATATCCCCCCCGCCGCCTATGAAGGCAAAGGTGCGTCGACCTGCGACGGCTTGCGGATGGTCAACAACGATCACATCAGCGAGTTGTTCCTGGCGGCGACCGAGGCGGTGGAAGAAGCGATCATCAACGCCTTGCTGGCCAGCGAGAGCACCGAAGGCAACGGGCATTCGGTGCCGGGGCTGGATGCCGCCACCCTGCTCGCGGCCCTGGATAAAGCCGGGTGGCCGGGTGCTCGCTGACACTCAGCGGAACAACCCAAGTCCGAGTTCGCGCGCCGCCTGCAACTGCATTGCCGGATCGCTCGACTCGGACTCCAGCAACAACGCCGAGCCCGACACCGTCGCCCCGCAGTAATCGAAAATCCCGTGATCAATCTGCGTCTTCATCGCCGCGCCGTAGCCGTGGCGTTCGTAAGTGCGCGCATCCGCTCCGCCGAGTGCAACCAGGTGCACGCGCAGTCGTCCGAGCTTCTTCAGGGTCTTATCGCCGTCGAAATCGTACGCCCAGCCATTGCTGAACACCCGGTCGATCCAGCCTTTGAGCAGCGCCGGCATCGACCACCAGAACACCGGATAGACCAGCACCAGCGCATCGGCGCGGTCGATGCGTGCCTGCTCGGCCAGCACGTCCGCCGGTGGCGCGGATTCGCGGTGATGCACCGCCCAGTCGGCCACACCAAAGCGTGGGTCGAATTCTTCGGCGTGCAGGTCGGCGATTTCGAAGGTGTTGGAGGGATCGCTTTCCGACAGGCCTTTGGCAATCTGTTGCGCCAACCCGTGGGTCAGCGAACGTGGATCATCGTGATCGACAACAATCAATGCGTGCATGGGGAAATCTCCGGTTGGTGATTGCTGGCCAAGGGCTTATCCTCTCGATAAGCTACACTTAGTAAGTTACCTTCAGTAAGTTACGTTTGGTATATAAGCAATGTCAACCACTGAAATCCCCGAACCCGCACAACCCCGTCGACGCCTCTCCCGGGAAGACCGACAGCGCCAGTTGCTCGACATGGCCTGGCAGCTGATTCGCGAGGAAGGCACCGATGCCCTGACCCTCGGCTATCTGGCGGAAAAGGCCGGCGTGACCAAACCGGTGGTCTATGACCACTTCACCACCCGCGCCGGTCTGCTCGCGGCGCTGTACCAGGATTTCGACCGGCGCCAGACGGCCCTGATGGACGCGGCGCTGGCCAATGCCGAAGCGACTTTGACCGGCACTGCGACGGTGATTGCCACGGCGTATGTCGATTGCGTGCTGACTCAGGGCAACGAGATTCCGGGGGTAATTGCGGCTCTGGCGAGCACGCCGGAACTGGAGAAGATCAAGCGCGAATACGAGGCGATTTTCCTGGAGAAGTGCCGCCGCGTGCTCTCGCCTTTCGCTGACGGCGCAGAGATCGGTCAGGCAGGATTACGTGCCATGCTCGGCGCCGCCGAAGCCCTGTCGCAAGCAGCCGCCACCGATGAAATCAGCGCCGTACAGGCCCGTGACGAGCTGTTCGCCACCATCATTGCGATGGTCGAAAGAGCCGCTGCCCGCACCCTCAAAGCAGGTGACTGACGGTACTTGAGCGCACCACCTCAGCTTCCTACGATGGAGCTACGCAGTCGCTTGGTCCGCCAAGACGTTGCGTAGGTGCGGGTGCTCTGAACCCCAATCAAGCCCGCACCTGGCTTCATGCGCATCTTGAGCCTCGCGGGCTCTACTTCATCCCCATCAAAGAGTCTTGAGGCTCTTTTTTTGTCTCTGAAAATCAGCGTTCGGGTTCGCGACGGATTGAGCGCCAAGTGGCCTGGGCCAGCAATTCGCGATACGCCTTCGGACTGCCTTGCACTCGCCCGGACAGCCACGCGCGGCAATAGCTGTCGGCCTGACCGACGATCAGCGACGGCAGCAGCTCCGCCGGGTACTCGTTGAGTTCAGCCGCGCGCCCAGACTCGGCCAGCCAAGTGCGCAGACTCAGATTGCGGGTCTTATTGCGCTCGGCCAGTTCTTCCTTGTGCGGGCCCCAGGTCACGGCAAAGCGCGCGTGATACTGGAACCGCGCCCACTCCGGCTGGTTCTCGACCCAATCCACGTAGCTGTAGACCAGCGCCTGAACGCCCTCTTCGGTGGTCGTCGCGTCGGCCAGATAGGCGTCGCGCAGGCGCGCCTGATCCTCCAGCGCGGTGAAGAACAACGCGGCCACCAGCCCTTCCTTGTTGCCGAAATGGTGGTAGATCGCCCCGACACTGGTGTCGCACTCGGCACGGATCATTTCGATGGTGGTGGCCTCGATGCCCTGTTCGTTGAACAGGCGCAGGGCTTTGCGAAAGATGTCGCGCTTGAGTTCGGCGCGGCGGCCGGGGTAGCTGCGTTCGAGGAGATCTGCGGTGTCCATGGGCCTTGAAAATCCAAGTAAAGGGCACGTCCGTGCCGGTGATCGAAACACGCACAGGTTGACAGATTTCCCTCGAACAGAATACCGTTCCGTTACAGAACAATATTCTGTAACGGAATATGATTCTGTAAATACCCTAACCGCGAGGCTTCACCCATGAGTCAGTTTCTCAGCATGTTCAACAGTGTCGGTTCCCAGGCGTTCAGCCAGATGGCCTGCCAGGTCGCGCCGTACTTCAGCACCATCAACCCGCTGGTGACCGAGTTGCGGGCAGGTTCGGCGCAGGTGCAGGTGCCGTTTCGCCGCGAGATCACCAACCACCTCGGCACCGTGCATGCCATCGCCCTGTGCAATGCCGCCGAACTGGCAGCCGGGATGATGACCGACGTGTCGATTCCCGCCGGCGCACGCTGGATTCCCAAGGGCATGACCGTCGAATACCTGGCCAAGGCCAAGACCGACGTGACCGCCGTGGCCAATGGTGAAGGGCTGGACTGGCAGACCGAAGGCGACAAGATCGTGCCAGTGGATGTCCACGACGCCGAAGGCAAGAAAGTGTTCACGGCGCGCATCACCATGAACGTGAAACTGTCCTGAAATCACCGGCACAAAAAAGCCCTTGCTGCGCAGATCGCAACAAGGGCTTTTGTCGTTTCAAAGAGAAAGAATCAGTGAACGGTCAGGCGCTGGCGGACAAATTCTTCAGTGCGGCGGGTGACCTGATCCAGATGCCGGTCGCGCTGTTTTTCGGCATCGAGCATGGCGCGCTTGCCGTGTTTTTGCAGCAGGTAGGTGTGGATCTGCTGCACTTCCAGCGAACGGTAGATCGGTGTGGTGTCGATGAAACCGCGCAGCCCGTTGCTGCGGTAAGGCCGGGTGCTCATCAGCACCTGCGTTTCGAGCTGGCCCAGCACCTCGAAACCCAGCGCCTCGAAATACGGCACCTTGCCGACGCTGCAGGTCAGCTCGGCATGGGGGTAACGCGCCACCATGTCCGCGATCAACGAACGGGCCACGCCCTTACGCCGATGCCCCTCGCGCACCGCCAGGTAGGCCACGTTGCACGCCTCCCAATCGCCCTGCACCGGCAGGTACAACAGGAAGCCGACCACCTGCTCCGGATCATCGTCGTCGGTGGCGACCAGCAGTTCCACCTCGGTGCCCTTCTCGCCGTTCAACGCCTCCAGATACAGATGCACCTCGTAGCCCACCGCGTACTGATAGACGTTGTACAGCAGATTGCTCGGACCCAGCCCGACGGCACTGATGTCGGTGAGATAGTCGACCACCATTTGCAGGATCTGACTGTTGACGCCTTCGGGACAAGGGGACTTGTAATGGGTGATGCGGGGCATGGCGGGCGGACTCCAACGGTAAAACACAAGTTGCCGGGCGGGTTGAGTGACCGGCGAACCGCGACATCATACCCTGTGCAAGCCTGACAAAAATTTCATCTGCCCGAGAACGGATCTTTCGCCGATTTGGCGTCCAATTTTTCAGCTGCGTTCATTTTCCGACGCAGGCCTTGAGGAGTTGCCATGAACGTTCTGCGTTGCGCGAAAACCATGAAATGCTTGCTCGCTGCCGCGCTGGTGGCGATCACCCTGTCGGGCTGTGTCGTCGAACCGGTTCGCCCGCATCGGCCACCACCGATCGTCGAAGTGGTTCCGGTCATGCCTGCGCCGGGTTATCACTGGGTTGCCGGGCATTACCGCTGGGCCGGCAACCAATGGCGCTGGATGCCGGGACATTGGCGGACGTATTGAGGCCGGTCACTGCGCAGGGGCAACGACCTTGAACTTGATGTCGATATCCTTCGACACCACGGTGTCCGCCCACTCCCCCGCGCCGAGGCCGAACTGGTCGCGCTTGAGCACCAGTTCGCCGTCGAAGATGCCAATGCTGCTATCGGGTTTGAGTTGCACCGGCACCTGCACCTCACGGGTGATGCCTTTGAGGGTCAGGTGGCCGTCGACCAGATAACGGTCGGCGCCGACCGGGCTGAAGCGGGTCGATTCGAACACCGCCACCGGGAATTTATCGGTGTCGAACCACGCCGGTTTCACCAGCTCGGTATTGGCATCTTCACTGCCGGCGTCGATGCTGGTCAGGTCGATGTGCAGCGTGGTGCGGGCGTTGGCGAGGTTATCGCTGTCGAAATCCAGCGTCGCGTCGAACTTGCCGAACGTGCCGTACATCCGCGAGCCCATCTGGCTGTAAGTGAAACTGATCTGGCTGGCGGTGGTGTTGACCCGGGTGTACTCCACCGCACTCGCAGCAGGGATGAAGGTCAGGCAAGACGCGGCCGCCAACAACAATCGAATCGACATGCAATGCTCCGGCGCCCGATGGGTCTCGAATGACTTAAGCAAACATCCGGCACTTGTGCCAGCCTCACCAATGTCTACCCGGATCGCTTCATCACACCAACCGCTCAATCTTCTGATGCTTCCAGACCCGTGTGTAATACAGCGTCTGCAACACCAGCATCCCCAGATACGCGATCGGAAACGCCATCCACACACCCTGCAGACCGAACTTCCCGTCCAGCCAGTAGGCCGCCGGCAACTGCACACCGAGCACGCAAATGATCGCCACACCCACCGGCACCAGCACCGTGCCGCTGGCGCGCATGATGCCGCCGATGATCGCCTGGAAACCGAAGATCAACAGGCTCCACAACATGATGTGCAACAGGTGTTCGGCCATTGCCCGGGTCGAGTCTTCGGTCAGGAACAGCCCCAGCAGCCAATGCGACAACAGGTAGCCCGCCAGGATCAAACCACCGGTCAGGCACACGTTGATCCACAGCCCGGTGCGCAGGATCGGGCCCATTCGCTCCAACCGCCCGGCACCGATCGCCTGGGCGCCGAGGATCGACGCGGTGATCGCAATCGACAGCGCCGGAAACTGCACGTAGTTGACGATCTGCGTCACCGCGCCATAGGCCGCCGTCGCCTGCGAGCCATGCTGGTTGACCAGCGCCAGGATCACCAGCTCCGACAGCGACAGCACGATCATCTGCACCCCGGTCGGCAGACCTATGCGCAACACCTTGCCGAGAATCACCCCGTCCAGACGCAACGCCGCAAAGAACTCGCGATCCGGCGCCAGCGGATGGCCCTTGCGAATCAGGCGCCATGACAGCCACGCCAACGACGTCAGCGTACCGACCAGACCCGCAATTGCCGCGCTCTGAATGCCCAGTTGCGGCAAGCCGATCCAGCCGCGAATGAACGCCGGTGTCAGCGCCAGCCCGACAACGGTCGACAGCAGCAGCGCCAGCATCGGCGACAGCGTATCGCTCACCCCACGCAACAACTGGGTGAACAGCACGTACACCAACACAACCGGCAAGGTCCACATCATCACCCGCGCATAGGCCACCGCATCATCCAGCACATCCGCCGGCGTGCCCAAACCCTGCAAGGCCTGACGCGCAAACACACTGCCCAGCACCGCCGCCACCAGCCCGATCAATACCCCCAGCAACAAAGTCGCCCCGGCAATCGCCTTGACCATGTGCGACTCACGCGCGCCCCACGCCTGACCGATCAACACCCCTGCCCCGGCGCCCAGGCCGATGACCAGCGCGATAAAGAAAAAGATGATCGGAAACATCCCCGACACCGCCGCCAGCGCCTGCGTGCCGAGCATCTGCCCGATGTAGATGCTGTTGATTGTGCCCGACATCGATTGCAGGAAGTTCGACAGCACCATCGGGGCGAGGAACAGCAGGTAGGTTTTCCAGAGGGGGGATTGAGCGGGGGTTTGCATTGAGGATCCGTCTCGGGTGGGAGCTGATGACAGAGTCTAAGGTATGCGATGCCGTTCAGGTCGTACCGGTTTGCATTAAAACTTCGTAATCTGCACCTCGACCAATGTGCATAGCCTCCCCATCACGACAGGAAGTGAACCCCTCCCATGCGCCATTCCTCGTTTCTTCTGAGCTGCACCTTATTGACTGTTCTGGCGACGACTGCCCACGCCGCTCCCGCCCCCTCGCCCGAGGTGGTGCAAGGATTGGTGAACACATTGAACGAACGCCTGAACATCGGCGACCTCGTCGCCCTGACCAAATGGGACAGCGGCAAACCGATCCAGGACAGCCCCCGTGAGGCACAGGTGATCGACAACGCCCGCAAGCTGGCCGCCGAACGCAAGCTCGATCCGGAAGACGTCGCGCAGTTGATCGCCGCACAGATGGAGGCCAACAAACTGGTGCAGTACGGTTTGCTCGCACAGTGGCAGGCAGCCGGTGCCGCGCCAGACACGCCGCGCCCGGACTTGGGCAAGCAGATTCGCCCGCGTCTGGACGAGTTGCAAACCCGTCTGCTGCAGCAATACGCCGACTTCACGCCCTATCGTCACGACCCGAACTGCCCGGCCTGGCTGGCCAAGGCGCGCAGCGGCCAGACCCGCGATGCGCTGCATGATCTGGCCCTGACGCGCGCCACCGGAGAGCTGTGCATTCGGCCGCTGACGCCCTAGGACAAGGGTTCTGGCATTCATTGCTGGCGTCGATAGTCACCATCAGCTCAATGAAGTTCTCATAAAAAATCCGCGGCGTAACATCGGCTCCATACCCAACAAACAACACCCCTGGAGCACACGATCATGAAACGCCAAATCCTTCTCGGCATCGCTTTCTCGGTTCTTGCAGTCAACGCTTTTGCAGCCAAACCCGCCCACACCATGATCGCCGAAGGCGGTTCGGATCGGTTGATTGAAAGTCGCTTGGCTGAGGGTGGTTCGGATCGTTTGATCGAACGCCGCGTTGCTGAAGGTGGTTCGGATCGTCTGATCGAACGTCGTGTTGCTGAAGGTGGCGCTGATCGTCTGATCGAACGCCGCGTTGCTGAAGGTGGTGCTGATCGTCTGATCGAACGCCGCGTTGCTGAAGGTGGTGCTGATCGTCTGATCGAACGCCGCGTTGCTGAAGGTGGCGCTGATCGCCTGATCGAACGTCGCGTTGCATAAGTAAGCAGCGCATAAAGATAAGCCCGGCCTGATCAGCCGGGCTTTTCTTTGCGCGCGCTTTTTGCGTTTGCTGGGTAAGCTCTTAGCCCGACGCTGCGAATTTCAGGTTTCCCATGGACATTGAACGACTACTGAAGAAAAAACAGCTCAACGTGCAGGAGCAAAACGCAGTCGTTGCGCATCGTTTGATGCTTTGCGCCAGTGAATGGCGCAAACAGGGTGTACCTGTCGCCCTGGCCCGATACGCAGAGTACCAAGGCATCGACTGGTCGTCGTCCATCGTGCTGGAACTGGAAATCGACTTTCCCGGCATGCCTCGCCTGTTCGGACTTTTGCTGGATCAAAACGAATGTTTCATCGCATTTGAAATCGATACGGACGCCTCCCATGATCACATTGAATCCGTGGATCGCTGGGAGGACGTCTCGTCGATGCAAAATACTTCGACATCTAATCCGGGCACAGGTAAAGGCTTTGCCTCGATCGCGCTGGACGTGAAGCGTCAGCTTGTTTGATCGCTCTTTGCGCAACGCTCACTCTTCGGCGTCTTGAAGTCGTCACTGGTTGAGTATCTACGCCTCATCAAAAGGAGCACTGATTGAACATGGGCCCGAAAACCGAAACGCTGATCAAGGTACTGAATGAGCTAATCAGTGTTCTGGAAAGCGACGGAGAAGCGCACTGGAGCGCGTGGATGCGAAAAGCTCGCGCACGATTGCTGGACTCCGATTATTCCGGAATCACGTGGCTGCTCTCGGCCTATGGCGGGATGGGGTCCTTCAATGATGTCGTGCTCGGACAAACCAGCATCAACGGTGCATTTGCCTGGAAGCGCGGCTATGGCGAACTGAATGCAAAATTTTCCGAACTCCGTGAGCAAGCCTACGAGCTGGCCAATGAAATCAGGCACATGCAGCGATAACGGCATTCATTGCTGGCGTCGATAGTCACCATCAGCTCAATGAAGTTCTCATAAAAAAATCGCGGCGTAACATCGGCTCCATACCCAACAAACAACACCCCTGGAGCACACGATCATGAAACGCCAAATCCTTCTCGGCATCGCTTTCTCGGTTCTTGCAGTCAACGCTTTTGCAGCCAAACCCGCCCACACCATGATCGCCGAAGGCGGTCCGGATCGGTTGATTGAAAGTCGTTTAGCTGAGGGTGGTTCGGATCGTTTGATCGAACGTCGCGTTGCTGAAGGTGGCGCTGATCGCCTGATCGAACGCCGCGTTGCTGAAGGTGGCGCTGATCGCCTGCAAGAACGTCGCGTTGCCGAAGGTGGCGCTGATCGCCTGCAAGAACGCCGCGTCGCCTGAATAAAACGCTCTACCGCTGTACAAACAAAAAGCCCGGCCTGATCAGCCGGGCTTTTTCACGTCCAACCGGTGCTTATTGCACGGTTTTCAGTTTGACCACATCACCGGAGACCTTGGTGGTATAGCCGCTCAGGACCCATGCCCAGAACCAGTTTTCCTGAATCTGAGTATTGATCATGGCGTCGCCGCCCTTGGCCTTGATCGCGGCATCCTGTGCACGGACGAAACGGCTGTTCTGCCGGATCGGGATCACGCCGAACAGCATCAGGCCGGTGGCGCTGGCTTCGCTGTGGCCAATCACGGTGTATTGGCTGCTGTCGTAATGTCTGGTGTTCATCGGGGTGCCGGTGCAACCTGCCAGAACCACACCGAACAGTGCGGCGGCGACTACTTTGCTGAGGTATTTCACTGCGAGACTCCATGGGTAAACGCCCGGGATCCGTCTCTCGGGCGGCGCACACTTTACCGAACGCAATGGCTCATTGATATCGGTCTCGGCAGGTTTTCATTAAACGCCTTGCTGGCAGCCCGTCCGCGATGTCGCATACCATGGCGCCACTTCAATAAAAACAGACCTCGCTCATGCTTAAAGCCAGCCTGCGTAGCCACCTGACTCTCTGGTTTGCCGGTTTGTCTCTGCTGACGCTATTGAGCGTGGGCTTTTACGTCGGTGATATCGCCACTGAACAAATGAAACGCGCCAGCGGCAATGCGCTGCTGAGTACCGCGCGGTCGGCGGCGACGCTGCTGGGCGAGCAGTTGCGCGAGCGGCAACTGGAGGTCTATCTGCTCAGCCGGGCGCCGCATCTGGAACGCGGCGATCTGGACAATCCGGCAATTCTCAAATCGATGCAGCTGCGCACCGAAGCCCGCTCCGAGTATGCGTGGATGGGGGTGACCGACGCTCAGGGGCGTGTGCATCAGGCAGTCAACGGTTTGCTGGTCGGTCAGGTCGTGCAACAGCGCCCATGGTTTCAGGCCGGTCTGCGCGGGGAATACACCGGCGATCCGCACGAAGCCGTTTTGTTGGCGAAACTGTTGCCGGGTCTGCCCAACGGCGAGCCACTGCGCTTCATCGACTTCGCCGCGCCCATCCGCAACGCCGATGGCCAGGTGATCGGTGTGCTCGGCGCCCATGCGCACTGGAGCTGGGTCACGCACATCGTCGAATCGGCAGCGATGTCGCACAAGGGGGCGGAGCCGGATATCGAAGCGCTGATCATCGATCACGACGGCAAGGTGCTGTACCCGGAAGCGCTGGTTGGTCAACAAATGCCGGCCAAGGATCCGAAGTCCCCGGGCTGGGTCGTCGGCAACGGGTACCTGACCAGTGAGGTGACGGTGCCGACGCCTACGGGCACCGCGCTGTCGTGGTCGATTGCCGTGCGTCAACCACTGGACACTGCGCTGCAACCGGCGCGACTGCTGCTTTATAAACTGCTGTTGCTGGGGGTTTTCGCCGCCGTGACATTCGGACTCGTAGCGTATTACCTGGCGCTGTACCTGAGCCGACCCATCGAGCACCTCGCGCGTTCAGCCCAAAAAGTGCAGAACAACCAGCCTGGTGCGTACTTTCCGCTCCGGCATCCCGTGCGGGAAATTGCCCAGCTCGGCCAGTCCATCGATGCCATGACCCAATCGCTGCTCGCCAAGGAGCGTGAGCTGCAGGAGACCAACGCATCGCTCGAAGCCACCGTCGCCCAACGCACGGCGGCCCTGACCCTGGCCAACGCCGAGCTGCTGAACCTGGCCACCCACGATGGCTTGACCGGTGTCTACAACCGCCGCCGTTTCGACGAAAAACTCACCGAATACAGCCTGCTGTTCCGTCGTACCGGGCGGCCGTTTGCATTGCTTCTGATTGATGCCGATCACTTCAAACGCATCAACGACACTCACGGCCATGCGGCCGGCGACGACGTACTGCAGCAATTGGCGCAGCTGATCCAGATCAGCATCCGGAGCACGGATTTCGTCGCCCGTTACGGAGGCGAAGAATTTGCGGTGCTGCTGCCGGAAATCGCCAAACCCGATACGCCCGATATCGTCGCCGAAAAGATTCGATCAGCGATTGCCGAGGCGGATTTTCCAGCAGTCGGCCCGGTGACGGTCAGCATTGGTGTCAGCCTCGCCGACCCGGCCGACAACACCCCCACAGCACTGGTCAAACGTGCCGACCAGCAGTTGTATAAGGCGAAAGCGGCAGGCCGCAATCAAGTGGCCTGTCAGGCTTCTCTCGTCGAGGTGAGCGAAAATGGCTGATGCAAACTCGACGCCGCCATGATTCATTTTGGCGAAAGCCCGACCCCCTCTGCGACTCAGGGGGCGTCGATCAAAGATGTGACTGCACGATTGAGACTGGCGCTGAAGTAAACCGCTTTATTGCTGCATGTCTTTGATCAGATCGGCCATCAACAGATCAGACACGTGGGTAAACGCCTTGCGCAGAACTTCGGGATCTCTTGCATATTGCTCCGGCAGGTAAGCAAGGTTGTTGGCGTCATTGAATACGGAGATCGTTTCAAAGTTGCGCCACACCGCCGAGCCCTTGCGCTTGATCTGAGCGGTTGCGCCAATAACCGGATACAACTCGGTGCTGAAGTTTTTCAGGCTCAACCCCCATTGCGAGACGATGATCTCGATCTCGGCATCAGCCTGCTCGCCTTCTCCGACTATTGTGAACAGCCGCTCCTGCTGAACCCGGTCAACGAAACTCTGGCGGACCAGTTTGGCCAGGTCGATATCATTGGCCTTCATGTTGTTGAGGATTGCCCGGGAGATATCCCCCGTCAGCACATCACCATTTTTTGTCCCCTCCACAGACCCCGCGCCTGCCAATGCATTGACTTGTGTCGTCGATGCACCGGCCGCCATCCCGGTGGCTGCGCCGGCACCGGCACCGAGTCCCGCGCTCCAGGCTTGGGTCATGCTGGTGTATTTGAAGTTTTCGACGGCGACATACACGGGGAGCACTTTCAGGGTCTTGATTTGCTGACGATCTTCGACACTGAAATTTTTGGTGACGCATCCGCAGAGCAGCAAGAGTGAGCCAACAACAATGAGCAATTTTTTCATGGCGGGGAAAGTTCGAGGGAATGGATGTCAGACTTATCGCCCGCACTCGCCAATCCTTGAACATGGCATGACTCACTGCCACGGAAAAATTGGGGCGCGTGCCAGACTAACGCCCCGCCCCCTCAAATGCGCAGCTCCCGCACAGGCGCTTCATTGCTGAGAAAAGGTCTGCAGATACGCCAACAAATTATCAATCTTCTCCTCGTCACTCAGTCCCCAGAAAATCATCCGCGTCCCCGGCACCACGCCCTTCGGATCTTTCAGATACTTCGTCAGCGTTTCACGATCCCAGGTCAGGCCGGAGTTTTTCATCGCATCGGAGTACACGTAATTCGCCGACGTACCCGCCGGGCGACCGATGATGCCGTTGAGTTCCGGACCGAATCCCGGGCGGGCAGATTCACCGACTTGATGACAACCGCCGCACAGGCGCGGGAAGATTTTTGCGCCGGCCTCGGCGTCGCCTGCAGCCAGAGCGGGTGTGCTGAGCAGGCCAGCGTTGAGGATCAGGGCGAAAGTCAGTGCAGCGTTTTTCATCAGGGATTTCCAGGTCTTCGGCGGCGCCAAGGGTAATCCCGCGCGGTCACTTGCGCTACAGGTAGGCGCCCACGACCTGACGGACTTTGAGCAAGGCTTGACGCAGGACAAGCATGTCCACCGAGCCCAGCGCCAGGCGAATCGCGTGGGGCACATGAGTAGACACGGTGAAAGGTTCGGCGGTGGTGACGGAAACCTGTTCGTGCATCAACTCGACCACGATATGGTCGGCCCGAACGTCTTCGGGCAGTGGCAACCAAAGGAAATACGAAGAAGGATGGCCCACAGTCGGCAGGCCTTCGAGAACCTGCGCGGCCAGAACTTGCCGGGCCTGGGCGTCGCTGCGCTTTTGCGCTTCGAGCAAGGTGACGGTGCCGTCGTCGAGCCAGCCGCAGGCGATGGCGGTCATCACGCCGGGGGTGTTCCAGGTAGTGGCGCGGATGATCCGCTCCAGCGCCGCCACCCGCTCGACCGGCGCGGCGATGAAACCGACACGCAGGCCGGTGGCGATGTTTTTCGACAGGCCCGACACGTAGACCGTGCGCTCCGGTGCCAGAACCGCCAACGGGGGTGGCGGGTTATCGACCAGAAAGGCGTAGGCCGCGTCCTCGATGATTGTCAGATCATGCCGGTGGGCAATCGCGATCAAATCCTCACGTTGCTCCGAAGCCATCACCCAGCCCAGCGGATTGTGCAGGGTCGGCATGCTGTAAACCGCACGCACCGGTCGTTGGCGGCAGAGTTTGTCGAGGGCCGCCAGATCGGGGCCCTGCTCATTGACGGGGATCGCCACTACTTCCAGGTGCAGCGCTTCGGCCAACACTTTGAATCCCGAATAGGTCAAGGCGTCGGCGGCAATCACATCGCCGGGTTTGAGTAGCGCCATCAACGTGACTGCCAGCCCTTGCTGCGCGCCGTTGACGATCAGCACCTGCTCGGCCTCGACACTCAAACCGCGTGTTTGCAGGTGCCGCGCCACCGAGGCCCGTTCATGCTGGCGACCGGCGTGGGGCTGATAGCGCAGCAGCGCTTCAAGGTCGCCGGACAACGCCAGCTGCCGCAACGCGGTGCGCAGCAGCTCGGCCTGCCCCGGCAATGACGGGTAGTTGAAGTTCAGATCGATCATGCCCACCGCGACGTCTTTCTGGTCGATGCCTTGCCCCGGCAACAACGACGTTTCCCGCACGAACGTGCCGCGCCCGGCTTCGCCGCTGACCAGGCCCATGGCCTCGAGCTCGGCGTATACGCGCGAGGCCGTGACCAGCGCCAGCCCTTCGCTGGCTGCCAATTGCCGGTGAGTCGGCAAACGCGTGCCGGGCAACAGGCGGCCGGCGCGGATGTCAGCCGCAAAGGTGTCGACAAGAGTCTTGTAGCGAGAGCGCGGCATATCGGGCTGTATCCATGACAATTTTTTGATTGTCTTGATTCTCAGCCCTAGGATCGATTCGACGCAACCCACCTCCGAGCGCCACATCCATGGAACGAACCTCCCATCTCGGCACACCGGCCCTGGAAAAAACCAGCGGCTGGATCAATGGCTTCATCGGCGTCGTGATCTTCAGCGGCTCGCTCCCCGCCACGCGGCTGGCGGTGCTGGAGTTCGATCCGGTGTTCCTCACCGTCATCCGTGCGACCATCGCCGGCGCCCTGGCGTTGAGCCTGTTGTGGCTGTTTCGCGAACGACGGCCGGCGCGGGATCAGTGGTTCTCGTTGTTGATCGTGGCGCTGGGCGTGGTCGTGGGTTTCCCGTTGTTGACGGCCCTGGCGCTGCAATACGTGACGTCGGCGCATTCGATTGTGTTCGTAGGATTGCTGCCACTGGCGACGGCGATTTTCGGCGTGCTGCGCGGCGGTGAGCGGCCGCGTCCGGTGTTCTGGATTTTTTCGGTGCTGGGCAGTTCGCTGGTGGTCGGCTTCGCGATCTCGCAAGGCCTGACTGCCTCGCCCACCGGCGATTTGCTGATGCTGGCGGCAATTCTCGCCTGCGGCCTCGGTTACGCCGAAGGCGCCAAACTGTCGCGCACTCTCGGCGGCTGGCAGGTGATTTGCTGGGCGCTGGTGCTGTCGTTGCCGGTGATGGCCGTGCTGAGTGTCTGGCTGGCGCCCGCCTCGTTCAGCGGTATCAGCGTGTCGGCGTGGGTGTGTCTGGCTTACGTTTCGCTGTTCAGCATGCTGATCGGTTTCGTGTTCTGGTATCGCGGGCTGGCTCAGGGCGGGATTGCGGCGGTCGGACAGTTGCAGTTGTTGCAGCCATTCTTCGGTCTGGCACTGGCCGCGACGTTGCTGCACGAGCATGTCAGCATGGGCATGCTGGCGGTCACGCTGGGGGTGATCCTGTGCGTGGCCGGGGCAAAGAAATTCGCCAGATAGTCGTCAGCTCGCACCGGCCTTCCATTCACGCGGGCTGAGCCCGGTCTTGCGCCGAAACGCCCGGGCCAGCGCCGAGGGACTTTCATAGCCGACCTCTTCGGCGATCAGGGCGATCGGCCGTCCCTCGCGCAGGCGTTTCTGCGCGAGGCTGATCCGCCAGTTCACCAGATAATCCACCGGCGTCTGCCCCACCACCCGCCGGAAATGTTCGGCAAAACCGGCGCGGGATAGATTGGCCGCGCTTGCCAGTTCGGCGACGCTCCAGGCCTTGGCCGGCTGCTCGTGCATCAGGTTCAAGGCTCGGGAAATCTTCGGATCGGCCAGCCCCGCCATCATGCCCGGCTGCTGCTTTCGACTGCTGATGAGGTGGCGCAGCAGCAGAATCACCAGCAATTCGAACAACCGGTCCATCACCGCTTCTCGCCCGCAGTGGCCGTCGAAAGCTTCCTTGAACAGCCACTCCAGAGTGTTGGCCATTTCCGGCAGATCGGCGAGTTTCAGCACCAGGTAATCCGGCAGTGCCGCCGCCAGGGCATTGCCCGAGCCGCCGTCGAAGGTCAGTGAAGCGCAAACAAGTTGCGTGCCCATGGCTTCGTTGGCGAACAGGCGATGGGCCATGGGGCGCGGGAAAAAGATCAGGGTCGGTTCATTGAGCGAGAGTTCAGGATCATTGCCCGGCTTGAGCAACAATTCCCCCGCCTGCAACAGGTGCACATGCCCGCACACCTGATCGCCGCCGTAGGCGCTCACCCCGCAGAACGTGCCGCTGTGAAAGGTGCCGGCATTGACACCGAAATGGCTGAGCAAGGTGGACAGGCGATCCATTGAAGGACTCCTCCGGCGGCAGATTTGGACGATCTGTCGCATATCCTCGACGATTTGCACCCAAAGCACCAGCCGCGCTCCGTAGCATTCACTCCATCCCCGGCGCACTTCGCACCGGACTTTCGGAGAATCACCATGAGCCGCATCGCCCCTCTCAGCCTCGAAACCGCCACCGACGCCACTCGCCCTGTGCTTGAAGGTGTGCAGAAAAAAATCGGCTTCCTGCCGAACCTGTTCAAGACCCTGGCCACTGCGCCTGTCGCGCTGGATGCCTACGTGCAAATCTCCGCCACGCTGGGCAAGACGTCCTTGAGCGCCAAGGAAAAAGAGGCGGTGTACCTGGCCACCTCGCAAGTCAACGGTTGCGACTATTGCCTGGCGGCGCACACCCTGTTCGCCAGCAAGGCCGGGCTGGCAGCAGAAGACATCATCGAAGCGCGTCATGGCCGGCTCAATGCCTTCGCCACCCTCGCTCATCAATTGACCGAAACCCGTGGTCATCTGAGCGATGAACAGATCGCCGCCGCCCGCGCTGCCGGCATCGACGACAAGAAAATCATCGAAGTGATCGCCATCGTCGCCGCGCAAACCCTCACCAACTACCTGAACAACGCGGCACTGACCGACATCGATTTCCCTGCCATCGATGCCTGATCAGTCACCAGGGTCGACCTCAGTCGTGGTCGACCCCGGCGCGTTTCAACAACTTCTTGCAGCGCTCGGACAGGTGAAACACCTGCAACTGCTTGCCCGCCTTGGCGTAGCGTTCGCGCAGGGTTTTCAGCGCGGCGATGGCCGAGTAATCGACAAAGCTCAGGTGCCGGCAATCCAGCGTCACCCGCTGCGGATCGCTGGCCGGGTCGAACTGATTGAGAAACGGCGTGGTCGAGGCAAAGAACAACGTGCCGTGCAGGCGATACAGTTTGCTGCCGTCCGCTTCCAAATGCTCATCAGCGTACAGCTCGCGCGCTTGCTGCCAGGCAAAATTCAGCGCCGCGATAATAATCCCGCACAACACTGCCGTGGCCAGGTCGGTAAACACCGTGATGGTCGTTACCGCGATGATCACCAGCACATCGTTGAGCGGCACTTTGTTCAGCACCCGCAGTGAAGCCCAGGCGAACGTCTGCTGCGACACCACGAACATCACCCCCACCAGCGCCGCCAGCGGAATCCGCTCGATCAACGGCGACAGAAATAGAATGAACAGCAGAATCAACACACCCGCCACGACGCCGGACAAGCGCCCGCGCCCGCCGGAACTCAGGTTGATCACGGTCTGGCCGATCATCGCGCAACCGCCCATGCCGCCGAATGCACCGGAGACCACGTTTGCCGCGCCCAGCGCCACGCATTCACGGTCCGGGTAGCCACGGGTTTCGGTGATTTCGTCGGTAAGGTTGAGGGTCAGCAGGGTTTCCAGCAAGCCGACCAGCGCCATCAGAATCGCGTAAGGCGCGATGATGCGCAGGGTGTCCAGCGTCCACGGGATGTCCGGTAGCGCAAACTTCGGCAGACCGCCGGCGATGTGTGCCATGTCGCCGAGGGTGCGGGTTGGCAGGCCGAGCAGGTAAACCAGCAAGCCTACGCCGAGGATCGCCACCAAAGCCGGCGGCACCGAACGGGTCAGGCGCGGCAGGATGTAGACGATGGCCATGGTCAGCAGCACCAGCCCGGTCATCAGATACAACGGTGTGCCGCTGAGCCATTGTTCACCGCTCTTGAAATGCTCCAGTTGCGCCAGCGCAATGATGATCGCCAGGCCGTTGACGAACCCGAGCATCACCGGGTGCGGCACCATGCGCACCAGTTTGCCCAGCCGCAACAGCCCGAACGCCATCATGATCAAGCCGCCGAGCAACACCGTCGCCAACAGGTACTGCACGCCGTGCTGCACCACCAGCGCGACGATTACCACCGCCATCGATCCGGCCGCCCCGGAGACCATGCCCGGCCGGCCACCGAACAGCGCAGTCAACGTGCAAATAATGAAAGCGCCGTACAGGCCCATCAGCGGATTGAGGTGGGCCACCAGCGCAAACGCAATGCATTCGGGCAATAGGGCAAACGAGGTGGTGAGTCCGGCCAGGACATCGGCGCGCAGACGAATCGGTTTCATGGCTTACCTGACAGAGCGGCCGACGGTCGCGGCCACTGATTTTCACGGAAAAAGGAGGGTTGCGGATGTTACGCAAATGCCCCGCAGCGGGCCAGTCATCGCTGACAACCTCCAGCGCGCACTCTATGCTGGCGCGCTGTTTAAGCCAGTGGAGCCCCGAATGCCGACCGAATTGACCAGCCGCGAAGTGTGCCAGCGATTGCGCGATGCCGCGCTGGGCGTGTGTGCCTTGCGGGTGATGGACGTGCAAACGGATGGGGTTGCGGTCGACATCGAAGGCTGGCGCTTGCAACTGGACTTCGACGGCCAGCGCCTGCATCACTGCGCTGATTGTCTTTGCCCGGACGGTCGCGAGTGGACGCTCGACACCCGGCAGCGCTTCGGCACCGACCCGACTAGTCTGTTGAGTACCTGGGAGCTGGCGCAGATCGAGGGCTTGTTGCAGCAACGTGAATGAGGGACGGCAAACAGAGTTGCCCAATGATGGCACTCTGCCCATAATTCGCCCCCCTCTTCTACGCGCAAGGAACTGCCGTGAAAAAATCGCTGTTGTTGATCCCGCTGTTTGCTCTGCTCCTGCAAGGCTGTGGCATGACCATGGCCCGTTACGAGCCAAGCTTCGACAATGTTCAGAAGCTCAAGCAAACCCCGCCGCTGCACGCGATCAGCAATCCACAGGTCACCGCTGAATCGGGCGAAGGCTCGTTGATGGTCCGCGCCAACCCGATCAAGTCACCGACAGGCAGCATCCCGGCGCACATCCAGGACGCGATCACCGAAGAACTGCGCAAGGCCGGTCTGCTCGATCCGCAGGCGACGCGTCATCTGCAGGTGCTGGTCGTGAAAAACCAGTTGAACGCTGGCATGGGCACCGGTGATGGCACCATCGCTGCGCGTTTCACCCTGCGCAATGGCAGCGATGTGGTGTACGACGCTACCAAAGATGTCAGCCATCAGTGGAACAGCAGCTTTTTCGGCTTTATCGCGATCCCCAACGCGACCAACGCCTACAACCCGATGCTGCAGGACTTGCTGAAAAATCTGTACAGCGATCCACAGTTCATTCAGGCCCTGAAGTAAGGGCCAAAAAAAAGAGCCGCGATTGCGGCTCTTTTTTTTGCGGCTGGAGTGCGTCAAATGCCCGAATATTTCGGACGGTTGTTGTCGGCCCATTCCTTGAGCAACGCATTGACCTGCCGAGTGAATGTATCGGTCACCGCTGCTTTCGGCGTATTGAACGCCAGCGGGAGGAACCAGATGCCCATCCAGGTGCCGACCGCGTCATGGTTGCTCGCAGTGGACAGCGGCTGATCTTGCTGATCGAGGGTTTCCAGGCTCATGGTGTACTGGTCGGTGGCATAGGCCGGAATGATCGTCATGCTCAGACCACTGATGAAGGCCAGCACCAGCTGACCGCCATTCGGTGGATGGTTGTACATTTTCAGGCGCAGGCTGTAGTCACCTGGCTGCTTCTCGAATTTGTCGAAGGTGACACGACCGAACAAACCGGAATCGTTGAGGACGGTTTGCAGTTGCGGTTTTAGCATGTCCCGAGCTTGTGGCATTTCCACGGCGGAAGCGCTTTTCGGCTCGCCCTGATAGAAATCGAAATCGACATAGACGTTTGGCTTGTTGGCATAGCTGGCCATCGATGGCAGCGTGACCGGGGCCACTTCGTCCTTGGTGAAACTGGCACAGCCGCCCAGCGTGAGCACCAGACCCAGCGCAAGGATTTTCCCGAATTGCATTATGTCGTCCCTAAAGTGATATCAAAGAGCCTCCATTGCGGAGCGCCGGGGCGGATTCTAGTGATCGTCTACGTTCGGGAAAAGACCTGATTCGGGAAAACCGTGAAAAAGTTCGCGCCGATTCAGCTTTGGCGCAAATCGAGGGTGTACGTGTAATAGCCCGTATCGCGCACCCAGCCGAGTGATTCGTACAATCCCTGAGCGGTGAAATTGTCGGTGGCGGTTTCCAGCACCAGGCCCTTGGCGCCGGTTTCGACGGCGAAGTCGCGGGCGGTATTCATCAGCAATCGTCCGACTCCACGACCTCGGGCGGCCGGCGTGGTGAACAGATCGCTGAGCAGCCAGGTGCGGTGGGCATCAATCGAGGAAAACGTCGGATACAGCTGGACGAATCCGAGCGCTTCACCGCTTTCATCCTCAACCAGAAAAATCGCCGATTCATTGCCGGCCATGCGTTCGGCGATAAAGGCCCGGGATTGCTCGAGATTCGAAGACTGGCCGTAAAAACCGCGATAGGCGTCGAACAGCTTCGCCACTGCGTCGAGGTGAATCGTCGTGGCGCGCAGGGCCCGGAGAGTCATTGGCCTTTTCCTGACGTTATTGAAATTGAAACCAGCATAGCGCTGACAAACGAGTTTGCTGGCCTAATCGCTATATAGTTTTGTATATTGCGAAGCCGAAATGGCCAGACCTCCATGCCGTCCATGAGCAGCATCCGCGAACGCAACCAGCAACTGATCCTGGCCGCCGCCAGTGAAGAATTCGCCGCCAACGGCTTCGACGCGACCCAGACCCGCGACATCGCCGCCCGCGCCGGTGTGCCCAAGGCCAACCTGTATTACTACTTCCAGAGCAAGGAAAACCTCTACGGCAAAGTGCTGCTCGGCTTCGTCGAACCGTTGCTGGAAGCTTCGGCGGTGCTGCGCGAAAGCGACGATCCGCTGATTGGCCTGCGCGCCTACGTCGCCGCCCGCATCCGCATCGCCCGCGAGCATCCGGCGATCGCCAAGGTTTTCAGTGGTGAGTTGCTGCTCGGCGGCCGTCAGTTGCCCGACGAATGCCGCGACCTGCTGCACGGTGAGGCCCGGCGCAATGTCGAGTGTCTGCGCAGCTGGATCGACCGCGGGCTGCTGGCGCCGGTCGATCCAGAGCATTTGATGCTGTTTATCTGGTCGGCGACGCGCACCTACACCAACATTGGCTGGCAGATGGGGCGCATCACCGGGCGGGAGGTGCCGCAGGATGAGGATTATGCGGTGGCAGCGGAGACGATTACGCGGCTGGTGCTGAGCGGTGCGGTGTCCGAGCCGGTGAGTGATGTTCGCAGGTTGATGTTTGCGACCTGAACGTGAGAGTCAGGGCATCAGGTCCAGAGGCAGTGTCGCCTCTCCCGCCAAGCGTTCACGCCACGCCAACAGCACATCAGGCACCCGCTTTTTCCATTTGGGAACGTTGGTGTAATACCGCGCCCTGACTTTGCGTTGCTCATCGAAAACCAATAGCACCAGCCAAACTCGGCCTCCCGGCGCGCTCATCAGAATCGCCGCGTTGCTGGAAGCCAGACCTCGCAGCCAGAACTCATTGACCTCACTCCCCGGCACATCACGAGAGGTCTCGCCGGTTGCCATTGAGCCGCTATTTTGCAGCAGCGTCTGATAGTCACTTTTGAGCAACGTGCGTAATGCCTGATCTTCTTGCTGCGTACGCACGACGCCAAGGCTCAGCAAGTCGTATTCAATCGCGATCGGTTGGTCAGATGCCACATACCTTCCATCGTAGTAAACGCCCATCCCGCCACCACAAGCCCCCTCACCGCCATCGGAATCAACATCCAGCAAACCGTTGAGCGCGCTGAATTTCAGGGTGCAGTTGCCTTCAGCGAAATGCGCTACGGCACCGTCAATTGTGGCCACACCGTCCATGTCACCAGAGTTGCCACCATTTGACGCAGAAACATCAAAGGCAATATGCGTGGCGTCCAAACGCTTGGTTGTGACTTCTGCCACCGATGAAACGCCCCACGGAATCATCTGCCAGGTGGCATCCCAGCTGAAAGGCTTGGCCACGTATTCAAGCGCTTTCAGACGCATCAAATACTCACGGCGCAGGCAGGAGCTATTGGCAGCGCATTGATTGCGTTGTTTCAACCATGAACGCTGATCAGCCTTGAGCGCTTGCGGGTCAGCCACCTGCGCCAACGTTGTCTGCCAGAGCGCCCCGAGTTTCTCATCGAGACTCGAGGTATACGGATCCGCACAAACGGCTTTTTCAACGGGGCTGGAAGCGCCAGCACAGTCAAAACTGGCAGCGTGGGAGGCGGTAGCAAATACGAGACACGTCAGCTGCAAGGCGTGACGGAGATTGAAAGCGAGCATCGACAGATTCCTTTCCTGAGGCGGCGGCAGTATGCCGGGCCCGGGCTATCGATGCTCTGGTTTTTTCACTGGTTGCTCGCGAGCAACCGGGCTCTTGTGCAAGCAAGCATCAGAATGTGATCCCGGCCGCCGGCTTCACATCGATCCGCGCCACGGAACCGGTCAGGTGCGCCCAGTCCTTGTTGTGTTCGGCGATGATGTCTTCGGCGCTCATGTTGCCGTTGTCGACGGTGGAATGCGCATCGGCCGCCAGTTCCACGTCGTAGCCCAGTTGGTGGGCCTGACGCACGGTGGCGTTGACGCAGTAATCGGTTTGCAGGCCGCAGATCACCAGGCGGTCGAAGTCTTCCCGGGGAATCAGTTTCTGCAGGTTGGTCTGGTAGAACGAGTCGTTGGCGGTCTTGTCGACGCGCAGATCGCCGGGCGCGGTGGCCAGGCCGTCAGCCAGTTGCCAGCCCTCGGCACCGTGGGCGAACGGACTGTCCTTTTCGTTGTGCTGGATCAGCACCACCGGCACACCCGATTGGCGCGCGCGGGCGCTGAGGCCGTTGATGGTATCGATCACCCGTTTGATGTCGTGGCACTCGTATTCGCCTGTGCACAAGGCGCGCTGGACATCGATGATCAGCAATGCGGTGGTCATGGTGAGCCTTCCTTGATCGGTCCTTGGACAGGGGCGGACCTGTGCCCGCCCCCTTTTTACTCCGCTCAGTAACCCAATGACAACCCGGTGTTGCGCCGTGGATCGTTGGCGCCGTAGAAGCGGTTCTTGCCGACCGGTTTGCCACCCAGCGACGGTGCACCAACCAGAATCGCGGCGATGTGGTTGGCGTCCTGCGGACCCGCGAACTTGTGGCCCCAGCTCTCGAGAATCTTCTTGGTGTCGGGGCTGGCGGCGAAGTCTTCGAGGTTGGTTTCCTCCGGCATCCACTGCTGGTGGAAACGTGGAGCGTCGACCGCTTCCTGCAGGCCCATGCCGTAGTCGATGACGTTGAGCATGGTCAGCAACGTCGCGGTAATGATGCGACTGCCGCCCGGCGTACCGACCACCATCACCACCTTGCCGTCCTTGGTCACGATGGTCGGGCTCATCGATGACAATGGTGCCTTGCCCGGAGCAATGGCATTGGCTTCGCCCTGCACCAGACCGTACATGTTCGGCACGCCGACCTTGGAGGTGAAGTCGTCCATTTCATCGTTGAGGATCACCCCGGTCTTGCTCGCCATCACACCGGCGCCGAACCAGTCGTTGAGGGTGTAGGTGACCGAGACCGCGTTGCCCCATTTGTCGACGATCGAGTAGTGCGTGGTGTTGCTGCCTTCATGAGGCGCGACGCCGGGCTTGAGTTCCGCCGAAACGCCGGCCTTCTGCGGCTGGATCGCGTCACGCAGCTTGGTCGCGTAGTTCTTGTCCAGCAGGTGTTCGATCGGGTTTTTCACGAAATCCGGATCGCCCAGATAATTGTTGCGATCCACGTATGCGTGACGCATCGCCTCGATCTGGTAGTGCATGCCCTGGGCAGAATGGAAGCCCAGATCCTTCATCGGATAGCCTTCGAGAATGTTCATGATCTGGCAGATCACGACGCCGCCGGAGCTTGGCGGCGGTGCCGATACCACGTGATAACCGCGATAGTCGCACTCCACCGGGGCCAGTTCGCGGGTCTTGTACTTGTCGAGGTCGGCCTGGGTGATGATGCCCTTGTTGGCCTGACTGGAGGTGACGATGGCGTCGGCCACCCAGCCTTTGTAGAAGCCGTCGGCGCCTTTTTCGGAAATGGTGCGCAGGGTTTTGCCCAGATCCTTCTGCACCAGTTTCTGCCCGACCTGCATCGGCTCGCCGTTGCTCAAAAAGATCGCGCCGGAATCCTTGATGTCCTTCTTGAATACGTCGGTCGCGTACTCCAGAAGCTCGACGTCGCCCTGTTCCAGCTCGAAACCTTCTTCCGCCAGTTTGATCGCTGGGGCGATCATGTCCTTGCGCGGCTTGGTGCCGTACTTGCTCAGCGCCAGCTCCATGCCGGACACGGTGCCAGGAACGCCGACCGCGAGGTGACCACGGGTACTCAGATCCGGAATGACGTTGCCGTCCTTGTCGAGATACATGTTGGCCGTCGCGGCCAGCGGGGCTTTTTCGCGGAAATCGAGGAAGGTCTTGCGTCCGTCCGCCAGTTGAATGGTCATGAAACCACCGCCACCGAGGTTGCCCGCCGCCGGGTAAACCACCGCCAGTGCATAACCCACGGCGACCGCCGCATCCACCGCGTTGCCGCCACTTTTCAACACGTCGACACCCACGTGGGTGGCCAGGTGCTGGGCGGTGACCACCATGCCGTTTTCGGCAGCAACCGGGGCAACCGAGGCGGCGTGCGCCATGAGGCAGCTGAGCGCCAACGAGGTCGCAATCAGCGATTTGGCAAAAGGTTCGTACTTCATGAGTCGGTCTCTTCTTTTTATAAGGTAGGAAAGCGCTTAGAGCATCAGCCAGTATGGTCGTGATTGCGGTTTGCGCCTCCCCGATCCGGCAGTATGCTGGGCGCAGTTTTCGCGCCCCTCCCGGAGTTTTTCCCATGGCCTACACGTTCATCACCCTGCCCTCGCCCGTCGGCGAGTTGAAGCTGGTCGCGAACGGCTCACGTCTGGCCGCCATCCTCTGGGAAAACGACAAACCGAACCGAGTGCGCCTCGGGCCAATGAGCGAGGCACCGGACAACCCGGTATTGATGAAAACCGCGCGACAGCTGGAAGAATATTTTGCAGGAACGCGAAACGCGTTCGATCTGGAGCTGGACTTTGCCGGCACCGAGTTCCAGAAAAAAGTCTGGGCCGCGCTACTGACCATTCCGTTTGGCGAAACCCGGACCTACAGCCAGATCGCCGAACAGATCGGCCACCCGAGCGCGGTGCGTGCCGTTGGCGCGGCGAACGGGCGCAATCCGATTTCGATCATCGCGCCGTGCCATCGAGTCATCGGCGCCTCAGGAAAACTGACCGGGTTTGCCGGAGGCCTGGAAGCGAAGGAGCGCTTGCTGACTCTGGAGGGTGGCCAGTGGTCGGACATCGGTAAAACCGGCGATCTGTTTTAACCGCCAAACAGGTTATTCATCGCCGCATACTGCAGCAGCATGATGGTCTTGGCATCGCAGATTTCACCCCGCTGGAACGCCGCCAGCGCGTCCTCGAAACGCCACTCCAGCACTTCAAGTTCCTCGGTCTCTTCTTCCAGACCGCCCCCTTCACTGACCTTTGACGAAGCATCGTACTCGGCGATGAAAAAGTGCAGCTTCTCGGTCACCGAGCCGGGACTCATGTAGGCCTCGAACACCTTCTTCACGTCATGCACGCGGTAGCCGGTTTCTTCCTCGACCTCGTCGCGAATGCGCTGCTCCGGCGCCGCGCCTTCAAGCAGTCCGGCCGCCACTTCAATCAGCAAGCCGTCGTGACCGTTGACGAACACCGGCAGGCGGAACTGCCGGGTCAGCACCACGGTGCGTTGCTCGCGGTTGAACAGCAGAATCGCCGCGCCATTGCCACGGTCGTAAACCTCGCGCGTCTGACGCTGCCAGTCACCGTTGTTGCGGTGGTAGTCGAAGGTGATTTTCTTCAGCAGATACCAGTCGTGGGACAACACCTGGGTATCGACGATGTTGACCCGCTCGGCAGTGTTGGACATGACGCCTGATCCTTTTTTGTCATTGGAAGATGGCCATGGTAGGTGAAATGCTGCGAACCGCCGACGAAAAAAAGCCCGGCAGCGCTACCGGGCTTTTCCTTCATTGACTACTGATGTGCCACGTTCACCGTTGCTGCATCAGCGCCCTGCGCCGCAGACGGCGCCCCGTGAATCAGCGGTCCGTAACGCCGACTGAATTCCCAGTCGTACGGCACGCGATCCTTGCTGGTGCCGTTGTCCCAGTTCACCGACCAGGTCATCAGGCCCTTGATCGGATGCCCTTTGACCGCCAGGCGTTTCATCGCGTTGCCGACCACGGTTTTGTCGATCACGTAACCGGTGGCGGCGGCATCGACGTTGGCCGGCAGGCCGATGACGAACTTGTCCGCCGGGATCTTCGTAAAACCGCGAGTGCCGGTGACCAGGCTCTCGGTCAGGTAATAGAGGAAGTCTTCTTTCATCGTGTCGTTGTTCTGGGCGATCCACGCCCCGTTGCCGTTATTGGCCTCCGGCACCCAGACCCCGTCGCCGCCCTGGTTGTAGAACTGCGGAGCGATGAAGTCGTAATAGCCTTCCAGCGCCTGCAGATAACCGACGTATTTGCCGGAGGTGGTCAGGTACGGGAACTCCGGCGCCATGCTGATGATGAAATGCTTGCCTTGGCCGGCGTAGTGATCCTTGACCAGTTTCAGCGCGGCTGGCAGGACGGTCTTGTTGGCGGCGAAATCAATCGCGCTCTGTTCAAGTTCGATGTCCAGGCCATCAAAACCGTAGGTTTCCACCAGACGGATGATTTCATTGGCCAGTGGTTGCTCCTGGCCGGCGCGCAACTCGATGTGCGCATCGGCACCGCCCAGGGAAATCAGCACGGCCCGCCCCTGACTGTTGAGCACGCCGACCTGACGGCGGAACTCGGCATCGGAGACGTTGAACGGCTTGAAGGTCGGAATCC
Source organism: Pseudomonas sp. FG35 (assembly GCF_057809295.1). NCBI lineage: Bacteria > Pseudomonadati > Pseudomonadota > Gammaproteobacteria > Pseudomonadales > Pseudomonadaceae > Pseudomonas > Pseudomonas sp. FG35. The sequence continues at coordinate 512,105 of NZ_JBMDJR010000003.1, forward strand.
CGCTGCCCTTCATGAAGGCTACCGCGACCACGTTGTATTCCTTCGGCACGTTTTCCAGGGCGATGTTGGCGAACTGGCCGCGCTGGTAACCATCGCTCGGGCCGGCCGGCCAGTTGTGCCAGAAGCCCATGAGGATCTTCTTGCCGGCAAGGCTCGGCATCAGCGACACCGCGTCGCTGGCCTGGTTTTTCAATAGGGTGAAGTCGATGTTTGACATGTTCTAATCCTTCAGAACCTGTGGGTTTGGCGTTGCGGGCTTATTTGAAGTCCACATCGAAGGCCTGATAGAAGGCGTTGCCGGTGTTGGCGACGATCCACATCAGGACGATGACGTGATGCCCTTGCTTGTTGCCTGGAAGTTTCACAGCGTGATTGACCTTGGCTTTCAATTCCGCCGCATGACTGTAGTACGGGACTTGCGGATAGAAATCCTCGGCGAACGGTTGCGCCTCCAGTTGCGCTCGGGTGATGCGTTGTTTCGGGTCCCAGCCATCCTTGGTGATCAGCCAGCGGTAACCGCGGGTGGTGTGCGGTGCGGTGTACTCCCATTTGACCTCAAGGGTCTGGCCGGGAGTGACATTGAGCAGCGGCCAGGAGAACGGACGCCCGAGTTTCTTGCTCATTTCTTCTGCAGTGAAGTTCACGCAGTCACGTGCATCGTTCTTGCCGCCACTGAGAATATAGCCGTCAGCAGGCGGTACGACGCTCGGGTTGTCGCTTTCGAACGGCGCCGGGAACGGACCGGCCGCGAGTGCCGGGAAGTTCTTGCCACCTTCCATTTCATTGACCTGCCAGCCGCCGAGCAATCCTTGCTCGATGGCCACCGCGCCGCGGCTTGCAGGGGAAATGACGCGACCGTGTCGCAGTTGGTTTTGAGCTTGTGGTTGGTTCATGTTTTTCACTCCGTTGATTTAAGAACTCTCCAGTCCGAGGAGAGGCCTTCAAGCTAACGGAGGGGGATTTTTTGTCCATCGGCGGTTTTGTCGCAGTCTGCCTTGGCAGAACCCGAAAAACGCCGAAAACACTGTATATAAACACAGTGCATTGCGACGACGCTCACTCAACGCATGGCGAAAAGACTACACCGCGTCATTACAAACACCTGCGTTCATCGGTTCAGGGAAGCTGCGCTCTGAACTCCTTTTGATACTGCCCAGCGAGCTGTTCCTTTTGCTTGTCGTCGAGCAGCTTGCCGGCCATCTGGAAGAATTTCTGTTCTTCCTCCTGCAAGTGGTGATGGACCTTATCCGAGAGCTTTTTTGCCATCGCCAGCCAGGCCGGGCTGGACATGTCGGTCTCGTCGAGCTCTTCCATCATCTCGTCCATTTCATGGTGTTCGGCAATGGCATGGCGACTGAGGTCGACACCCTTGTCGATCTCCATCAACGGGATATAGAAGTGACGCTCTTCGGCGGTTTCGTGGGCCTGAAGCTCAGCCTTCAGCTGCTTGTAGGCCTCGACCCTTTCCGGGGTGTCACCGCTGGTCTTGATCAACGATTTCGCGTAGGTCCGCTGACGATCGTGGCTTTCACGCAGGGCTTCGAAAATGTTCATGGAATCTCCCAGGCAAACGCGTACCGGATGGACGCCCTGAAGGGCTAGACCGCGGCGCAGGAGCGACGGTTCCAAGCGATTGCTTCAATCGGCTGTGGCGCGATAGGCTGCCGATTCATTACTACAAGGAAGACGACATGACGTTGCGGATCGAGCTGTCACAGGACCCCACCGAAGAACAGCGCGCGGCCATCCTGGCGCCCCTGCGTGCCTACAACATTGCCAAGGCCGGGCCGTCGCTGTACGAACCGGTCGCGCTACTGGTGCGCGACGACAACGACGCGATCCTCGGTGGCCTCTATGGGCACACCTTCTATCGGTGGCTGTTTATCGAGTTGCTGGCGGTGCCGGAACAAGGCCGGGGACAGGGCATCGGCTCGAAGCTGATGAACATGGTCGAGGAGTTCGCCCGAGAAAAAGACTGCGTGGGGATCTGGCTCGATACCTTTGATTTTCAGGCGCCCGGGTTCTACAAAAAACTGGGGTATACCGAGTGTGGCGAGATTGTGGATTATCCGCTGGGGCACAAGCGGCATTTCTTCCAGAAGCGTTTGATTGATTGAATTCAGCGACCCCCGCCCGCAGGCTGGCGAGGGTCGCGTAGCGTCAACGCATTCAGCTGCCCGTTACAGACAGGTCGCCAGCGCCGCCAAGCGGCGCTTGGCCACAAAATCATCCTTCTGCGCGTAGTAATTCAGCACGGTGCCGGACGCATCCGTGCTCAAGTCGACAAACGACTCCGCCGAGCGCGTGTAGACCGTCGAACCGCCCTTCTTGCCCGGTTGCAGATACGCCGCCGCGTCCACGCCGAACACCGCTTCGTCCTGCCAGGCGAACTGAACGCATCGGGCCACGTCTTTTTCGGGCTTCTCCGAGCTCAGAGTCTTGTAAGGGGTTTGCGTGCGGGCGTCTTCCATCGCCGAACCCGCGCAACCGGCCAGCAGGGTTGTCGCCAGCGCCACCATCAGCATTCGCATTGCATTCGCTCATTCGGAAAAAAGCGGACTGTATCACCGCAACGGCAAAAATCGTTCTGCTTTACTGCATTTAAAACGCGACACATGCCGGCCGCTGCGGCACATTAACGGTCATCAGCCTTACAAGGAAAGCCCATGGCGCCTACTGACCAGCGACACGAACAGGCCCTGAAACTGTTTCTCGATGCACGCCCCGAACTGCGCGAAGCCCTCGATCACCTCAACCCGCTCTTGGCCCAGGCCAAGGGCGAAACCCAGGCGCAGTACCGCGAAGAACGCCTGCACGAAGCCTTCGAAGCTGAGGCCGAAAGCCAGGGGCTGTTTGCCTGGGAACTGACGTTGCAACTGACTGCCGCGACGCCCGAGGAGTATCAGGCGCAACGCCTGGAAGTGCATCGCGAAGTGGCGGAAATGGCCGGGATGGACTGGCTGGAATATTGCGATCTGTATGGCATAGAACCGTAAACCCTGCTCAAGGACGCTTTATCGATGCTGCCTTCGACTTCGACCCACCGCGCCAGCCCCGGACATCTTCACATACAGAAATGGCGCGGCCGTGTGGGCCTGGCGCTGGTTGCCAGCCTGTCGGTATTGGCCGGCATGACCGACGCCATCGGCTTCATGGCCAGCGGCGATTTCGTTTCCTTCATGAGCGGCAACACCACGCGGCTGGCCGTGGCAATCAGCGATGGCGACAGCGGCCTGACAATAAGGCTGATCCTGCTCGTCGCGACGTTCATTGTCGGTAATGCCCTCGGGGTTGTAGTCAGCCGACTGGGTGGACGGCGGGCGCTGCCCCTGTTGTTGTCCATCGCCGCTCTGCTCTGTTTGGCAGCCTGGCCCTTTGACACGCAACTGCCGGCCCTGTTGGCGGCGATCATTGCGATGGGCATGCTCAACGCGGCGGTGGAAGAAGTAAACGGTCTGCCGGTCGGGCTGACGTACGTCACCGGCGCCTTGTCCCGATTCGGTCGAGGGTTGGGCCGCTGGGTGCTCGGCGAACGGCGAAGCGGCTGGCGGGTGCAACTGGTGCCGTGGAGCGGGATGCTGGTCGGCGCCATTCTGGGGGCGGTGCTGGAGCATCATCTGGGACTTCGGGCGATGCTGGTCAGCGGTCTGTTCGCTGGCGTTCTGGGGCTGCTGACCCTGAAAATTCCGCGGCGCTGGCAGTTGGGCTACATGCCGCGCTGACAGACACCTGATCGCATCAGGACGGACACGGGAAACATCGACTTCGCCGCACCGCCGAGAAAGCTTTATCATGGCCGCAGTTTTGCTGATCGAGTCCGTCATGAAGTTCGCCATTGCGCTGTTTTCCGCCGCCCATGCGCCCTCCTCGCGCCGCGCCCTGCTGTTCGCCCAGGCTGCGCTGGCCGGCGGGCATGAAATTGTCCGGCTGTTTTTCTATCAGGACGGGGTCCACAACGCGTCCGACGCCGTGGTCACGCCGCAGGACGAGCTGGACCTGCCCAAGCAATGGCGCAATTTCATCACCGAACAAAACCTCGACGGCGTGGTGTGCATCGCCGCCGCCCTGCGCCGTGGCGTGTTGAATGCCGAGGAAGCCGGGCGTTATCAGCGTGATGCCGTGGCCGTCAGCGCACCGTGGGAATTGTCCGGCCTCGGCCAGTTGCATGACGCGGTGCAGGATGCCGACCGCCTGATCTGTTTCGGAGGCGCGTGACATGGCCAAATCCCTTTTGATCATCAGCCGCCAATCGCCGTGGTCCGGCCCCGGCGCCCGCGAAGCGCTGGACATCGTGCTCGCCGGCGGCGCCTTCGATCTGCCGATCGGTCTGCTGTTTCTCGACGACGGCGTGTTGCAACTGGCGGCCGGGCAAAACGCCAAGGCCCTGCAACAGAAAGACCTGAGCGCCAACCTGCAAGCGTTGCCGATGTTCGGCGTCGAAGAGCTGTTCTATTGCGCCGACAGCGCCAATGTTCGCGGCCTCGGCGATCGTTCGCTGGACGAGGCGCAGCCCTTGGCCGCTGAGCAAATCACCGCCCTCATTGACCGTTACGACCAGGTGATCACCCTCTGATGTCGACTTTGCATGTGTTGTCCCATTCCCCGTTCGGCGACGAACGTCTGACCAGTTGCCTGCGCTTGCTCGGTTCTGCCGATGCATTGTTGCTGTCTGGCGATGCCGTTTATGCGCTGCAACCCGGCACTGCACCGTTCAGTGCGCTGGAATCCCGCAAGGTGAAATTGTTCGTGCTGGCCGAAGACGCGCAAGCCCGTGCCGTGCAGGTTCCGGACTGGGCCGAAGCCATCGATTACCCGGCCTTCGTCGAGTTGTCGATCCACCACGACAAGGTCAACTCCTGGCTATGAATGCGCTGACCGTCGGCACCCGCGCCATCGAACTGGACAAGGACGGCTTTCTGGTCGACCTCAACGACTGGTCGGTCGAGGTCGCCAGCGCCCTCGCCGCTGCCGAGGACATCGAACTAAGCCCTGAACACTGGGAAGTCCTCGAACTGCTGCGCAGCTTCTATGCCGAATTCCAGTTGTCTCCGGCCACCCGGCCGCTGATCAAGTACACCGCGCTCAAACTCGGCGCGGAGAAAGGCAACAGCCTGCACCTGAACCGACTGTTCAAAGGCACCCCTGCCAAACTCGCCGCGAAACTGGCGGGCCTGCCCAAACCGACGAATTGCCTATGACCGACTATCCAGCGCTGACCCTCGAAACGCCCGCCGAGCATCCGTTCGCCCAGTTCGTGCGCATCCTCGGCAAGGGCAAGCGCGGCGCCCGCGACCTGACCCGCGAGGAAGCGCGGGAAGCCATGGGCATGGTGCTCGACGAAGCGGTCGAAGAAACCCAGCTCGGCGCCTTCCTGATGCTGCTGCGGCACAAGGAAGAAAGCGCCGAAGAAATGGCCGGTTTCACCGAGGCCCTGCGCGAGCGCTTGCAGGCGCCAGCACTGAACGTCGATCTGGACTGGCCGACCTATGCCGGCAAGAAGCGTCACCTGCCTTGGTATCTGCTGGCCGCCAAGTGCCTGGCACAGAACGGCGTGCGTATCTTCATGCACGGCGGCGGCGCCCACACCGCCGGGCGTTTGTACTCCGAACAATTGCTCGGTGAGCTGAACATTCCGCTGTGCCGCAACTGGCAGCAGGTCGGCGTGGCGCTGGATGACGGTGGCCTGGCGTTCATGCCGCTAGTGGACTGGGCGCCGCAGTTGCAACGGATGATCGACCTGCGCAACACCCTGGGTCTGCGCTCACCGATCCACTCGCTGGCGCGGATTCTCAATCCATTGGGCGCGCGTTGCGGCTTGCAGAGCATTTTCCACCCCGGCTATCAAGCGGTGCACCGCGATGCCAGCGGCCTGCTCGGCGACACGGCGATCGTGATCAAGGGCGACGGCGGCGAAATCGAGATCAATCCGGATGCCGACAGCCACTTGTACGGCACCACCGGCGGCGAGAGCTGGGACGAGGAATGGCCGCAGCTATCGGCGCAGCGTCACGTCAAACCTTCTTCGCTGGATATCGAGCATTTGAAGGCCGTCTGGCGTGGGGATGTGATCGACAGTTACCCGCAAATGGCGCTGATTTCGACCATGGCGTTGGCACTGCGTGGCCTCGGTCAGAGCCGTGAGCAGGCTTTCGAAACTGCCGAGCAATACTGGGCCGCGCGGGATAAATCGATTTAACCGATCATAAACGCCGGATCTTTGCGCTTTTTGTTCGAACTCATCGGAATAGACTCGGCTCCAACGATTACTGGTTTCTGGAGTCTTGATCATGGGTTTACTCGTCGACGGCCGCTGGCAGGACAAGTGGTACGAAAGCAGCAAGGACGGCGCGTTCCAGCGCGAACAGGCGCAGCGCCGCAACTGGGTCACTCGCAACGGCGAGCCGGGCCCGAGCGGTGAAGGCGGTTTTGCCGCCGAAGCCGGGCGTTATCACCTTTATGTCTCTCTCGCCTGTCCATGGGCTCATCGCACGCTGATTCTGCGCAAGCTCAAAGGCCTGGAAAGCCTGATCGATGTTTCCGTCGTCAGCTGGCTGATGCTGGAAAACGGCTGGACCTTCGACCAAAAACTCGGTTCGACCGGCGACAAACTCGACCACTTCGATTTCATGCACCAGCGCTACACCGCTGACACTGCCGACTACACCGGCCGCGTCACCGTGCCGGTGCTGTGGGACAAGAAACTCAAGCGCATCGTCAGCAACGAATCGGCGGAGATCATCCGCATGTTCAACAGCGCCTTTGATGACTTGACCGGCAACGACCTGGACTTCTATCCGGCGCCATTGCGCGGCGAAATCGATGCGCTGAACGAGCGAATCTACCCCGCCGTGAACAACGGCGTGTACCGCGCCGGGTTTGCCACCTCGCAGAACGCCTATGAAGAAGCATTCGATGACGTATTTGCCGAACTGGATCATCTGGAGCAGGTGCTGGGCGCCAACCGTTATCTGACGGGCGAATACCTGACCGAGGCGGACGTGCGGTTGTTCACCACGCTGATTCGTTTCGACGCGGTGTATCACGGGCACTTCAAATGCAATCTGCGGCGGATCAGCGATTATCCGAACCTGTCGAACTGGCTGCGGGAGATGTACCAGTGGCCGGGCGTTGCCGAGACCGTGGATTTCCAGCACATCAAAAATCACTACTACGGTAGCCACAAGACCATCAACCCGACCGGGGTGGTGCCGAAGGGGCCGAAGCAGGATTTCACTGTTGCCCATGACCGGGACCGGTTGGGCGGGAAAGGAGTCTGGCGCAGAGGTTGAAAGCAGGATTGTTCCCACAGCGTGGGAACAATCCCTTCAGAGTCGTCAGATTTGACCCTGAGCGCCCTCGAACCACGCAAGTTTCTCGCGCAGTTGCACCACTTCGCCGACGATCACCAGCGTCGGCGCATGCACTTCATGCTCCGCCACCAGACGTGGCAGGTCAGCCAGCGTGCCGGTGAAGACCCGTTGATTGACCGTGGTGCCCTGCTGGATCAGCGCGGCCGGCGTTTCGGCCGCACGACCATGTTTGATCAACTGCTCGCAGATGATCGGCAACCCCACCAACCCCATGTAGAACACCAGCGTCTGAGCCGGCGCGACGAGGTCCGACCACGGCAGATCGGTGGAACCGTCTTTCAAGTGCCCGGTGACGAAACGCACCGACTGCGCATAATCGCGATGGGTCAGCGGAATCCCGGCATACGCCGCGCAACCGCTGGCCGCCGTGATGCCCGGCACCACCTGGAACGGGATGCCATGGGCCGCCAGTTCCTCGATCTCTTCGCCGCCACGGCCGAAAATGAACGGATCCCCGCCCTTCAACCGCACCACACGCTTGCCGGCCTTGGCCAGATCCACCAGTTGCTGGTTGATCTGATCCTGCGGCACGGCGTGATCGGCGCGACGCTTGCCGACGTAGACCCGCTCGGCATCGCGGCGGCACAGCTCAAGAATCGCCGGAGCGACCAAGCGGTCGTACAGCACCACATCGGCTTGCTGCATCAGGCGCAAGGCGCGGAAGGTCAGCAGATCCGGATCGCCCGGTCCTGCCCCAACAAGATACACCTCGCCGGTCGTGACCATGGCTTCGCCGTCAATCTTGGCTTGCAGCAAACGTTCGGCTTCGGCGCCCTGTCCTGCCAGTTGCCGATCAGCAATCGGCCCCTGGAACACGTCTTCCCAAAAACCGCGACGCTGCTGAACATCCGGAAACAGGCCTTTGACCTGCTCACGAAACCGCGCAGCCAGACCGGCCAGGTGGCCGTAGGTCGAAGGAATCCAGGTTTCGATCTTGGCGCGGATCAGCCGGGCCAGCACCGGCGCATCGCCGCCGCTGGAAACCGCAATGATCAGCGGTGAACGATCGACAATCGCCGGGAAGATCACGCTGCACAGCGCCGGCGCATCGACCACATTGACCGGCACGCAGCGCCGGTGGGCATCGGCGGAGACCTGCGCGTTCAACGCTTCGTCATCGGTGGCGGCAATGATCAGCCCGCAGCCGTCCAGATCCGTTTCGGCGTAGCCACGCAGCAGGCATTCGCCACCGCTGGCGGCAACCAGTTCGCGCAGTTGCGCTTCGATTTCAGGTGCGACCACCCGCAGCAGCGCACCGGCATCGGCCAGCAGGCGGGATTTGCGCAAGGCAATCTCCCCCCCACCGACGACCAACACACGACTGCCGCGCAGGTTGTGAAACAGCGGCAGATATTTCATTTAGCCGATGACCTCAAGGCCACCCATGTACGGCTTCAGCACGTCCGGCACACGGATCGAACCGTCGGCCTGCTGGTAGTTTTCCAGCACGGCCACCAGGGTACGACCGACTGCCAGACCGGAACCGTTCAGGGTGTGCACCAGCTCAGGCTTGCCGGTTTCCGGGTTGCGGAAACGCGCCTGCATGCGGCGGGCCTGGAAATCGCCGCAGTTGGAGCACGACGAGATTTCGCGGTATTTGTCCTGGCTCGGAATCCACACTTCCAGATCGTAAGTCTTGACTGCGCTGAAGCCCATGTCGCCAGTGCACAGCGCCAGGGTGCGGTAAGGCAGCTCCAGCAGTTGCAGGACTTTCTCGGCATTGGCGGTCAGGCTCTCGAGCGCTTCCATCGATTTCGACGGCTCGACGATCTGGACCATCTCGACCTTGTCGAACTGGTGCTGACGGATCATGCCGCGAGTGTCACGACCCGACGCGCCGGCTTCGCTGCGGAAGCACGGAGTGTGGGCAACAAACTTGATCGGCAGCTGTTTCGAATCGACGATTTCACCGGCCACGATGTTGGTCAGCGACACTTCGGCGGTCGGGATCAGGTACAGATCGGCTTCGCCTTCGCGAGCGATCTTGAACAGGTCTTCTTCGAACTTCGGCAGTTGACCGGTGCCTTGCAGCGCCGGGGCCTGAACCAGATAAGGCGTGTAAGCCTCTTCGTAGCCATGCTCGGTGACGTGCAGGTTGATCATGAACTGCGCCAGTGCTCGATGCAGACGAGCAATCGGGCCGCGCAGCAGCGCAAAGCGTGCGCCGGACAGCTTGGCGGCGGTTTCGAAATCGAGCCAGCCGAACTTCTCGCCCAGGGCCACGTGGTCCTGAACCGGGAAATCGAAGGCTGTCGGGGTGCCCCAGCGACGGACTTCGACGTTACCGTCTTCGTCTTCGCCGACCGGTACCGATTCGTGCGGCAGGTTCGGGATGCCCAGCAGAATCGAATCCAGTTCGGTCTGGATCGCGTCCAGCTCGACTTTACCGGCGCTCAGTTCGCCCGCCATGCGCTCGACGTCCGCCATCAGCGGCGCGATGTCTTCGCCGCGCTGCTTGGCCTGACCGATGGATTTGGAACGCGCGTTACGCTCAGCCTGCAGTGCTTCGGTGCGGGTCTGGACGGTCTTGCGCTGTTCTTCCAGCGCTTCGATGCGCGCGACATCCAGGGCAAAGCCACGGGAAGCCAGGCGGTCCGCTACGTCCTGAAGGTTGCTACGTAACAGTTTGGAATCGAGCATGTCGGTTTCTCGTTATCAAAGTTTGGTCAGGGACAGGCCGGCCCACGTCGCGAGCAGCCCGCCGAATACGCTGATGGCCGCATAGCCCAGGGCCAGCGGCACTTGCCCGCTTTCCAGCAGGCGCACCGTATCCAGTGAAAAGGATGAAAATGTCGTCAGCCCCCCTAGGAAGCCGACCATCAACCCGGCACGCACCTCGATCGGTACTTCCGGGCGTATCAAAAACAGGCCGTACAACACGCCAATCAGCAGACAGCCCACGATATTAACGGCCAGCGTCGCGGTATAGAAGTGCCGCGGCCAATTGGCGTTGACCCAATTGCCAGTGGCGAAGCGCAACAAGGTGCCGGCAATCCCGCCGACGGAGACTGCAACGATCAGTGGAACCACTATTTTCTCCGCTGCCGGGGGCTTAAACGATCAAGTTGGGCGAGGTGGTTGAGCTTTTCGCCGATCTTCAACTCCAGGCCACGGGGCACCGGCTGGTAGAACGGAATCGGGTCGAGTTCTTCCGGGAAATAGTCTTCGCCGGCCGCGTAGGCGTCCGGTTCGTCGTGGGCGTAACGGTATTCGTCGCCGTAGCCCAATTGCTTCATCAATTTGGTCGGCGCATTGCGCAGGTGCAGCGGCACTTCCAGCGAGCCATGTTCGGCGGCGGCGCGCAGCGCGGTCTTGAAGCCCATGTACACCGCGTTGCTTTTCGGCGCACAGGCCAGATAAGTGATGGCCTGAGCCACTGCCAACTCACCTTCCGGGCTGCCGAGACGTTCCTGCACTTCCCACGCGGCCAGGCACAGGCTCAAGGCACGAGGGTCGGCGTTGCCGATGTCTTCGCTGGCCATGCGCACCACGCGCCGGGCCAGATACAGCGGATCGCAGCCGCCGTCGATCATTCGCGCAAACCAGTACAGCGCGCCGTCCGGATTGGAGCCGCGCACCGATTTGTGCAGTGCGGAAATCTGGTCGTAGAACGCTTCGCCGCCCTTGTCGAAACGCCGGCGAGTGTCGCCGAGCAGGCTTTGCAGCAGCTCGGTGCCCATCTCACTGTGGTCTTCGGCCAGGTCCGAGGCGTTTTCCAGCAAATTCAGCAGGCGCCGGCCATCGCCATCGGCGGCGGTCAGCAGCATTTGGAAGCCTTCATCGCTGAGGGTCAGATGACGCTTGCCCAGACCACGTTCTTCGGTGAGCGCGCGGTGCACCAGTTTGCGCAACGCCGCTTCGTCGAGGCTCTTGAGCACGTAGACCCGCGCCCGCGACAGCAATGCGTTGTTCAGTTCGAACGAAGGGTTTTCGGTGGTGGCGCCAATGAAGATCAGCGTGCCGTCTTCAACGTACGGCAGGAAGGCGTCCTGTTGAGACTTGTTGAAGCGGTGTACTTCATCGACAAACAGAATCGTGCGCTTGCCGTATTGGCCGGCCTGCTGCTTGGCGATTTCCACCGCCTGACGGATCTCCTTGACCCCGGCCAATACGGCAGAGACCGTTTCGAAGTGCGCATCCGAGACTTCCGCCAGCAACCGCGCCAGCGTGGTCTTGCCCACGCCCGGCGGCCCCCAGAAGATCATCGAATGCAGGGCACCCTGCTCCAGCGCCTCGCGCAGAGGCTTGCCGCGAGCGAGCACGTGTTCCTGACCGACGTACTCATCCAGATTGGTCGCCCGCAAACGGGCGGCCAGTGGCTGGGCAATCGGTGCACTGCGAAACAGATCCATCACGTACCGTTGAAACCTCTGTGTTTATTCCTGGATCACATCGGCACCCTTCGGGATGTCGAACTTGAACTTCGATGCCGGGACCGCTTCGTTGGCCTTGACACCGGTAAACAGGATGTTGGTGCGCTGGCCGACGCTGTCGATCAGTTGCATGTCATTGACCAGACCGTTGCGGAACGACAGACGCAGGCTGTCGAACAGGGTGTCCTTGGTTTTCGGCTTCAGGGTGAAGTCGATCACACCACCGGCTTCTTTGGCACTGATATCGAAGCTCTGGCTGATTTTCGATACGTCGCCGGACAGCAACAGAGCCGGGGTCTGGGTCAGACGCTCATCGAGCTTCTTGATAGTGGCCTGTTCCAGGTCCGGGTCCCACAGGGTGACTTTCTTGCCGTCGGAGACCATGGTCTGCTCAGCCGGCGCATTGGTGTGCCAGTAGAACAGGCCCGGACGCTGCAGGGTCATGTCGCCGGTGGTTTCCTGCAACTGGGTGCCGCTGCCGTCGAGGGTCAGTTGGGAAAAATTGGCAGTCAGAGTCTTGGATGTTTCGAGCAATTGGGTCAGGCGAGCCACATCCTTGTCATCGGCGTGAGCCGTGAGGGTGGTCAAAGCCAGTACCGGCAGCAACATGCGGATAAGACGCATGGGAGTCCTCTTGAATACTCGTGGGAAAGTGGACGGCGCTTCATGCACCGTCCATTGCATTTGGATCAGGGTATCGAATCAGTCGCGTACCGGGCCAGGGGCCAGGACTTCGCGGGAACCGTTGGTGTTCATCGACGTCACGACCCCGGCCATTTCCATGGCTTCGATCATGCGCGCGGCACGGTTGTAACCGATCTTCAGCTTGCGCTGAACAGCGGAGATGGAGGCACGACGGCTTTCCAGTACGAACTGCACAGCTTCGTCGTACAGCGCGTCGGCTTCCGGATCATCGCCGTCACCGCCGCCGCTGCTGCCTTCGAAACCACTGCCCGCCTCTTCGACACCGTTGAGGATGTCGTCGTTGTATTCCGGCGCGCCGCGCAGTTTCCAGGCTTCAACCACCCGGTGAACTTCATCGTCAGACACGAAGGCGCCGTGGACCCGAATCGGCAGGCTGGTGCCCGGCGGCATGTAGAGCATGTCACCGTGGCCAAGCAGTTGCTCGGCGCCGCCCTGGTCGATGATGGTCCGGGAGTCGATCTTGCTCGATACCTGGAACGCCATCCGTGTCGGGATGTTGGCCTTGATCAGACCGGTGATCACGTCCACCGATGGTCGTTGAGTCGCAAGAATCAGGTGAATACCGGCCGCACGCGCCTTCTGGGCGATACGGGCGATCAGTTCTTCTACCTTCTTGCCGACGATCATCATCATGTCGGCGAATTCGTCCACGACCACGACGATGGTCGGCAGCTTCTGGAGCAGCGGCGCTTCATCGTGGATGCTTTCGCGTTTGTACAGCGGATCGCTCAGCGGCTCGCCGGCGTCCTGGGCTTCCTTGACCTTGGCGTTGAAGCCGGACAGGTTTCGCACGCCCATCTTCGCCATCAGCTTGTAGCGACGTTCCATCTCGGCAACGCTCCAGCGCAGGGCGTTGGCGGCGTCCTTCATGTCGGTCACGACCGGGCACAGCAGGTGCGGAATGCCTTCGTAGATCGACAGCTCGAGCATTTTCGGGTCGATCATGATCAGCTTGGCGTCGTCCGGGCCGGACTTGAACAGGATCGACAGGATCATCGCGTTCACGCCCACCGATTTACCGGAACCGGTGGTACCGGCCACCAGCAGGTGAGGCATCTTCGCCAGGTCAGTGATGACCGGCTTGCCGCCGATGTCGTGGCCCAGAGCCAGGGTGACAGGCGATTTGAAGTTGTCGTACTCAGGCGTCGACAGCACTTCGGAGAAGCGCACGATCTGCCGGTCTTCGTTAGGGATCTCGATACCGACCGTGGTCTTGCCCGGAATCACTTCCACCACCCGCACGCTGGTCACGGCCAGCGAACGCGCAAGGTCTTTTGCCAGGTTGGCGATACGACTGACCTTCACGCCCGCAGCAGGCTGGATTTCGTAACGGGTAATGACCGGGCCCGGATGGATCGAATCCACGGTGACTTCGACGCCGAATTCCTTGAGCTTGATCTCCAGCAAGTGGCCGACCGCGGCCAGGGACTCGGGCGAATAATTGAGTTGTTTCTTTTCCGCGGGATCGAGGATCGAGATCGGTGGCAAGGTGCCTTCCACGGCGCTGTCGACGAACAACGGCACCTGCTTCTCTTTCTGCACGCGTTTGCTTGGCTCCGGGGCCTTGACCGGAGCCGGCGCGATGACCGGCGGCACCTGTTTCTCGCGCTCGGACATGTGCTTGCTCAGGGCCTGTTCGCGCTCGATCAGACGCTCCTTGACCTTGGCCTGCTCGCGTTTGTCGGTGACCGTCGGTGCAACCACGTCATGCACGCGATCGTCGACTTCACGCAGTTGCGCGACCAGTTGCTTGCGCTCGGTACGCGCCGACCACCAACGGTTGACCGCGCCCTGGAACAGTTCGAACAGGTCGAGGGTGATCTTGCCGGTGATGTCCATCACCTTGAACCACGAAAGGTCGGTGAACACCGTCAGGCCGAACAGGAAGAGCGCAATGAACAGCAACGTGCTGCCCTGAATGTTCAGGGCATTGCGGGCCAGGTCACCAAGGCTTTCACCCAGCGCACCACCGGCGCCAGCCGGCAGGCCGGTGGCAGCATGGAAATGGATATGCGCCAGCGCGGCGCCGGACAACACCAGGAACACCAGTCCGATCAGGCGCCAGGAGAACAGCCAGCCGCTCCACTGCCACGGCTCGTGACGCTGACGGAAGATCTGATACGCCTTGATCGCCAGCAGCAACGGGAAGATATAGGCGAAGTAACCCAGCACCATGAACAGGATGTCGGCGCTGTAGGAGCCGGCCGGACCGCCGAAGTTCTGCACGTCGTCGATCTTGCTGTTGTGGCTCCAGCCCGGATCGTCCTTGCCGTAGGTCAGCAACGCCATCATCAGGAACAGGCACAAGGCGCCGATGGCGATCAATGCACCTTCCTTGAGCCGGTAGTGCAACTGTTGACGCCAGAGCGGAACGACTGTTTTTGGTGCTTCCGTGGATTTCTTCAAAACGCTTCTTTTCCTGCGCCAGAGGCGCGTCCATCTATTGAATGACGATAAAAAACTGCCCAATCCAGGCAGGTAAAAAATTGACGGGCGCAACGGAGACTAGTTTTAACACTGCGCCCCGCCTTTTATAAACACGGCACGCGGCGAATATTCTGTAACAGCCCGGCATTGTACGGGTTTGCGCGTTCGATGCCATGCTTCACGGCCGCTGGTTCAAGCATAGCCAAATGCACAACGCCCGGCGTTCAATTTGAGCATGCATTGTCTTTTGTGACAAAGGCTTATGAGGTGTATTTGATGAACGTAGCGAAGCATTCGCGCCTCATCTCCCCTGAGCGCTGCACATTGGCATCGGTGACCTTGCCCGCAGCGGTGTTGCGCCGGATTACGACCGCATCTGGATGCTCAAGTTGCAGCGGCACACACGCAGCACCGCAATGGAGGACATTCGCGTCATTTCCCGGCACACTTTACCGCGGGCCCAGCGCCCACCGCCCTCCCCTTCTGCAAGCCTGGACGCCATGCTGACTTGGTTACAACGCAATTCACTGACTTTCCCGCCACTGGAAAAGGCCATGCGCGATCCCAACGGACTGCTGGCGGCCGGAGGCGACCTGTCCGCCGATCGCTTGATCCAGGCCTATCGCCATGGCTGCTTTCCATGGTTTTCCGAAGGCCAGCCGATTCTCTGGTGGTCGCCGGATCCGCGCACCGTGCTTTTTCCCGACGAACTGCACGTCTCGCGCAGCCTCGGCAAACTGATGCGTAAACAACGCTATCGAGTGACCTTCGATCAGGATTTCGACGCCGTGATCCGCGCTTGCGCCGCTCCCCGGGAATACGCCGACGGCACCTGGATCACCGAAGCGATGCAGGACGCCTATATCGAATTGCATCGACGCGGCTTTGCCCATTCGGTGGAAGTCTGGGATGAGGGCGAACTGGTCGGCGGCCTGTACGGCCTGGCGATGGGGCAACTGTTCTTCGGCGAGTCGATGTTCAGCCGCGCGGACAATGCCTCCAAGTACGGCTTTGCCACACTGGTGCAACATCTGAGAGAAGCCGGGTTCGTCCTGATCGACTGCCAGATGCCAACCGACCACCTGCACAGCCTCGGCGCCCGGGCCATTTCACGGCAGACATTCGCCGACTATCTGGCCCGACACCTCGATCAACCCAATCATGCGACCTGGGTTTGCTGAGCGACTTTTGCGCGCGTGGCTTACACTTAATTCACCAGCTTACCCTTGAGGGTTGATCATGACCGAGTTGGCGCGGTTGAAGTTTTATGCCACTCAGCCTCACTCTTGCAGTTATCTGCCCGAGGAACAGGCGACGACCCTGTTTCTCGATCCGAGCCAGCCCATGGATGTGCATGTCTACGCAGACCTGTCAGAAATGGGCTTTCGTCGCAGCGGCGATCACCTGTACCGCCCGCATTGCCAGAACTGCAATGCCTGCGTGCCTGCGCGCATTCCTGTTGCGCAGTTCAACCCCAACCGGCAGCAGAAACGCATTTTCAAGCGCAACGTCGATTTGCAGGTGCGCCCGGTCAAGCCGGCGTTCAGCGAAGAGTACTTCGACCTCTATCAGCGCTACATCGAACAGCGCCACGCCGACGGCGACATGTACCCGCCGAGCCGCGATCAATTCTCGACTTTTCTGGTACGCGACCTGCCCTTCTCACGCTTTTACGAGTTCCGGCTCGACGGACGGTTGCTCGCAGTTGCCGTGACCGATCTGCTGCCCAACGGCCTGTCGGCGGTCTACACCTTTTACGAACCGCAGGAAGAACGCCGCAGCCTCGGACGCTACGCGATCCTCTGGCAAATCGCCGAAGCCCAGCGGCTGGGGCTTGAGGCGGTGTACCTGGGTTACTGGATCAAAAACTGCAAAAAGATGAACTACAAGACCCAATATCGGCCTATCGAACTGCTGATCAATCAGCGCTGGGTCGTCCTGAACTGAATGCAAACCCTAAACCCCTTGGCGTAAACCCCATTTTTCGGGCACAATGCACGCCGCTTTTGCCTGGCGCAGTTGCACCGGGCCATTCATTGGATACCGAGGGCTTTACTGCATGTCGAAAGAAGACAGCTTCGAAATGGAAGGCACTGTCGTCGACACCCTGCCCAACACCATGTTTCGTGTGGAGTTGGAAAATGGGCACGTCGTAACCGCGCATATTTCCGGCAAGATGCGCAAGAACTACATTCGTATTCTTACCGGTGACAAAGTGCGCGTCGAGCTGACGCCCTATGACTTGAGCAAAGGGCGTATTACTTACCGCGCTCGCTAATCAAGTCAATACAAGACGCCCGGCTTAATGCCGGGCGTTTTTGTTTGTCTGGGTTTTGGGCTTGTGCTTGAGTTTTGGGTGTATATCCGTTGCTTCGGGAGCTGCCGCTGGCGGTTTCACTCTTACAGCGAGTCACTTTTTCAAACGCCAAAAAGGAACCAAAAGGCTTTTGCCCCGGCGTACGGCACTT